>JAJFLH010000001.1 GCA_021772775.1 Mariprofundus sp.
CCATCATTTCATCGTTTTGAGCTACAGCCTGACCGGGCACCTTGAGCGCAATCGCAACCGGCACCAGATTACTAAGCGTGACCGTGGGCGAACCACTGCCCCCACCGCAACTCGAGGTGGCAACAATAAGCAGCACTGCCAACGCTTTGCCAAACCAGTTTATCATCGATTGAGGAATCAAACGCATAACGCTATCACCTCGTCTCTCTTTTCATCGTCAAAGAGGGGGCTCATTACTGCTATCCACTGACTGAAATAGCTCTTCATCGTAGTCATAGGTGCTTTTATAGACCAATATTTGAGAATAAACAACAATATTACAACTACTTGGATATTTATTAATGTGATATCTGCAGCAAACTTATACATTTCTCTTAGCCCCCAACTGAGTTTAGAGTGTAAGGGGGAAAGTCTGTTTCTGATGTGCGCTGACTCACGAAATAAACATCAATGAAATATAACATGGAGAGCTACACCCAATCCAGACACAACAATCATCATAAAATAGAGACAACAGCTATGATACAAATATTTTCATCGTACCAATATTAAACAGCTGTTTATTGCACCATATCCAATTAGTGGGGCTACCATCAGTTCTTGCTCACAAATAATCTTTAAAAAAGAGCTAATAAACTTTGTCTTTCATTTTATATGATCTATGCTTAAGGAGTGAACTCAGCGACCTTTGTTCAATGCATAAAACAGTAAGTCTTTAAAGGGGAGAGGATATGGTATTAACCATTGTTGGCGTTGTTATCTTTTTATTAATTTTATTGGGTATTCGAGACTACACACAGAAACAGCACACTATTTTACGTAATTTCCCAATTATTGGGCATACACGTTATATTCTGCAAAAGGTTGGCCCCGGCATGCGACAGTATTGGGTTACCAATGATAAAGAGGAACAGCCCTTTAACCGTGATGAACGCTCCTGGGTCTACCGCACAGCAAAAAACATCGACAACCATTTTGGTTTTGGCACCACCGAACAACAGTACGGCATTGGTTATCCCATCATCAAACATGCCACATTCCCATTCCCTGAATCAAAAGTAGTTCACCCGGCAGGTGATCCAACAGCCATCCCGTGCCTGAAAGTGATGGGCGAATCACACAGCCGCCGACGCCCTTTCAGGCCAAAATCCATCATCAATATCTCAGCAATGTCTTACGGTGCATTAGGGAAAAATGCCATATCCGCACTCAATCTGGGCGCTGCCCAAGCTGGTGCCTATCACACTACTGGTGAAGGCGGCATCAGCCCATATCATCTGCTCGGAGCTGACATTGTCTGGCAACTGGGCACGGGATATTTTGGTGCTCGTGATGAAGCAGGTAACTTTTCTTTCGATGTCATCGCACGCCAGGTTGAAGAGAACCCGCAAATCAGAGCCATTGAAATTAAACTATCCCAAGGTGCTAAACCCGGCAAAGGTGGTGTATTGCCTGGCAATAAAGTCACGCCTGAAATTGCCAACATTCGTGGAATTCCAGTTGCCCAAGCCTGTATCTCCCCCTCCTCTCACAGCCAGTTCCATGATGTAAATTCCATGATTGAGTTCATTGAAACTCTAGCTGAGAAGACCGGACTGCCTGTCGGTATCAAATCAGCTATCGGAGAGATGGCTTTTTGGGAGGAGTTGTCAGAAAAAATGATGCAGAACAGATGTGGACCAGATTTCATCGTTATTGATGGTTCCGAAGGTGGTACTGGTGCTGCCCCCCTTACCTATTCCGACCATGTCTCCCTGCCTTTTAAAGTTGGCTTCTCCCGCGTTTATCAGAGCTTTCAGAAAAATGGCATTGCCAATGATGTAGTATGGATCGGCAGTGGAAAACTGGGGTTCCCTGATCGCACTGTGGTGGCTCTCTCGCTGGGCTGCGATTGCATCAATATTGCACGCGAAGCGATGCTCTCAATTGGCTGCATTCAATCGCAAGCCTGCCACACAGGGCACTGCCCAACCGGCATTGCCACAATGGACCCAAAAAAGATGCGAGGACTGGTCATTGAGAACAAAGCCGAGCGTCTGACGGAGTTTCTGCGTGGCTATAGAAAAGAACTTAACTCCCTGGCTCACACAGCAGGCTTAGAACACCCGGCCCAATTTACGCCGGATAAAATTGAAGTCAGCTCCGGCGTAAATAAATTTCAGGAGTTGGGAAGTATTATGGGCTACACCCCGGAACCGGTTCCCTTCCATGGCATGGATTCATTATTTAAGCCTTCAGATCAAAATGCCAAAGAGGATTCCATGCATTAAACCGAACCGTAAGGTTTTGAACTCACCGGCTGTGTAATACCCGACTTCTTGAATCCAGTATCTTATCCGAGTCAAACAAATAGAAAGGAGCTAGTCACTGCTTCTTTCGTTGCCGTTGCGCATCCATACGCACATTCAAATGTTGATGGCGCAAGCCTCTGACCAGTTCGCTGAAAATAACTTTGAATGAGAACAACACTGGAACAGTAAGAATCAAACCGAAGAAGCCAAAATAATAACCACCCAACATCACACCAAGCATAACGGTCAGCGGATGCAGACTGGCGGCCTTGGCTACAATGCGTGGAATCACAAAACCATTATCTACAGCCTGCGCAACCATCACTACAGCAAGTGCTAAAATAATATTCAAGCCACTCGGTTCGCTGGAAATCAGAACAGCTACAACAGGCGGAATTTTCGCCAATGAGATGCCGAAAAAGGGAATCATATTAAGTAAACCAACCATAATCCCTAACAATGGCGCATAATCGACACCAACCAGCCAGAAGCCAATGGTCGTCACTGTCGCCATAATCATCGCTTGTATCGAAATGCCACGGATATAACTTTGCAGTTGAGAAGCAGCCCGAATATAGATCAACCATCCCAGTTCAAAATGACGGTTAGGCAACAGTTGCATGGCCTGATTGCGCAGCGTGATAAAATCACACAATAAGAAAAAAGTAACCAGCGGAATCAACACCAGAGAAGTTGCAATACTGCCAAAGAAAGCAGACATACTCTGAAGCGTACTTGAACTCTGTTCCCCTACCTGTTTGAGGATTGAGTCGGTTAGTTCCGGTGCATTAATGGAAGAGATATCATGCTCAACCAGCCATGTATTGGTATTCGTAAGAACCACTAGCAGCGGTTGATCCAGATGGGTGACCTGCTCTGAAATCTGCTGCACCTGCGTCATCAACAAAGGATACAATAACGCGGCTACAAGTATCAGCCCAACAGTTGCTAAACCCATCACACTGCCCGCAGCTTTGGCTCTCGCCCAACCGCGCTGACGGAAATAATCGACAGCAGGCGACAGCACTGCAAACAGAGCCAGTGATACACATAGGGCAAAAATAACTGGATTGGTAACTACCAGTAGACAACTGACCGCCAGCAGTCCTGCTAAAAACACACCTGTAGCTTGAATGACCGGGTGTCTGGTCGAACCAGAACGCCTGTCTTGACTGCGTCGTTCCATCATTTGGGATGATCCTCAGTACTATGCTTAGAAATATTTTTATTGGATTCCAATAAACGCCCAGCCAGCATTGCCCCTAAATTCTTCAACAGTTTACAAGCATGTTTCGGCTGACTATTGGCCCAATCATCCAGGTCTGTGCGCAGTAAAAACACCAGTTCACATGCTTCTATTGCTACCGCATCGGCAGTACGCGCTTGACCATCAACCAGAGCCACTTCACCAAACATGTCACCTGGTTTTATCGTTGCCAATTCAACACCCTTACTACGAATAGCAATCGTGCCTGAGCGCAACAAAACAGCTCCAGCTCCTTCATCTCCAGCATGAAAAATAGTTTCACCTGCATCATATTCACGGGGATGCATTTTTGCTGCAAACCATCGGATCACATTGGGTGAGAAACCTTTGAACAGCAAGTTTTCAGCGCACTTATTAGCAGTATCTTCAACCCAGTCGTCTTTCGGTTTAAAAAAATTATGCCATAAAGCATTCTTAGGTGAATTCATGCTCATGATTGGAACTCCTTTTTTGACGCTATAACGATTCAGCCGAGTGATAAGATTGCAAATACTGCCAGTGCCTATGGCCTTCACAAGCCTTCACTGCATAACTCTTTTCTATCAAATCAATATGGACCAGCCCATGACCGATACATTTATTTTTCTGACATCGTCCAAACCCCATTCCACTCGCCTTCCGGCGGGCTCTTCTGAAGCAGCTGACAGCGTTCGATATACATCTCTGACAAACCATCGCCTGGATGATGCGACAAAGCTTTTTCGAACTTATCAATGGCTCTGTTCCACTCAGCCTTTCTATAGCAGTGCAAACCTTCAGAGAAATAGCTCACTGTGTCCATCAGGTCTGGAAAACTCTCTTCAGTGTGATGATCCAACACTTCGTAAATATCAACAGGTAACGACTTACCCTTCACAACCACACGATCAACCGGCCTGATTTTATAGGTCCCTTTCAGTGCTTTATAGGTATTATCACTGATCAGAATTTGAGCTTTATAATATTTACATGCGCTCTCAAGCCTGGCTGCCAGATTCACGCCATCGCCAATCATCGTGTAATCCATACGCGTAGGCGAACCGATATTACCAGTAATCACATGATCACTATTCAGACCGATACCAATATGAACCGGTGGTTTACCACTAGCGGCGCGCTCAACATTCCATGCTGTAAGGGTTTTCATCATATCAATCGCTACACGAACAGCCCTGTCTTCATCGTCATCATGCTGTAGTGGCACACCAAATGCTGCCATAATCGCATCACCAATGAATTTATCGAGCATGCCACCCTCGGCACGAATACAATCCACCATCAGCGTAAAATATTCATTCAACAGATTGACTGTCCCCAATGCCCCCAGCTCTTCGGTAATCGTGGTAAAGCTGCGAATATCAGAGAATAGAACGGTCGCGGTGGTCTCTTTACCACCCAGAATATCTTCTGACTCATCCAGCAGGCTATTGGCAATGGTTGGATCCATATGTTTGGAAAGGGTGGAGCGCATCCGTTTCTCGGAACTGATATCCTCGATCATGATCATTTTACCCAAGCGCTGCTGCTCATGATCCAGCAGATGCACAAAGGTCAGATTGGCAAACATCGAATTCCCTTCGACAAGCAACTCCGCATCCATGGCGAGATAGGATTCATCTTTGTCGTTCAAGCGCTGCAGTTCTTCAACAATCCAACTGTTGGTTTCAACAAAGAACTCTTCCGCCTTACGACCAACAACGGCTGACTCATCGGCTTGCAGCATTCTCAAGGCAGGTGAATTGCAGGTAACAATGAGACCATTCTCATCAAATGTCATCACACCATTGGACATACTCTCCAGCATACTGTCGTTATAGTTTTGCATCTGCCGTACATCATCAAACAGTTTGGCATTTTCCAGAGCAATGGAGATTTGTGCCGTGAAAGCGCGCAACCTGGACTCATCTTCATCTGTGAAGGGGCCGCCTTTTTTATTCAGCACCTGAGTTACACCAATCAATTTCCCCTGTTTATTGACCACCGGTACACAGAGAATGGAGCGAGTAAAAAAGCCCGTCTGTTTATCAAAGGATGGATTGAAATTCAGGTCAGCATAAGCGTGCGGAATATTCATTGTTTGACCACTGGTAAATACTTTGCCGGCAATACCGAGATGATTGGGAAAATGAATTTTGGTCGACTCAATGCCCATACCAACCTGAGACCACAGTTCAGATGTCTTCTCATCATTGAGAAACAGCGTAGATCGCTCTGCATTGAGCATGCGAGTGGCCTCCTGCATCACCCGTTGCAGCAGCACCGATAGATCCAGTTCGGAGATCACATTGGAGACCAGGTCCAGGAACTCCAGCTCTTTGTTATGGCTTTTTTTGGCCTGATCGACCAACTGTGCATTTTGCAGTGTAATGGCAGCCTGTGTTGTCATCGATTCAAGCAGGGAGAGATCACTCTTGCTGAAACGCCCTCTCTTTTTATTCAACACCTGGGCGACGCCAATGACTTCACCCTTAGCCGTACGAATCGGTGCACAGAGGATATTTTTCGTCACAAAGCCGGTCTGCTCATCAATAGAGCGATTAAAACGCTCCTCCTGATAGGCATCATGGATAATTTCACCCTGATTGGCCTGAAACACCCAGCCTGCAATACCGCTGGTATTCATGATACGGATTTCCCGCAGTTCATCGTCCAGTGTAATGCGTGAAAATAGTTCCCCTGTTTTGGCATCATTCAAAAATATCGTGCCACGTTCCGCATCGATTTCGCTTGTTGTTAATCGCACCAGTGCATTGAGCACTTCATCAATCGAATCCATCACCGCAATGGTCTGGCTGAGATTCAGCAACATCTCCATCTGCTGTAGCTTGTCGCTATCCGTCCCCTGATCTCTCTTTCTTACCATCCCTCGTTTAGGCATCTTTTGCTTTATCCTCCAGTGCAGATCTCAAAGCAACGATGGTCTGCTGCAGTTGTTCCACTTCAGCCCTGCTCCTCATCTGTTCACCATGTTCTCGCTGCCGGCTCTCATGCATTACAAGCTCTAGTTGATCCCTGAGTTTGGCAATGTTCTGCTGATACTGTTCAATATCTCTTGCGCAAGCCTGTTTCACCGTTTGAAGCTCATCAATATGACCTTTATGCCGATGATCCATCGTTTCTCGAATTTCGGTGATTGTCTGCTTGAGCTCTGAAACTTCCCGTTTCAACGCCATAGATGCATCAGTCGCACATTTTCTATTTTCTGCATGGCAACGCTCCAGCGCATCCCGCAAATGGGTGATGGTATCTTTCAGATGAATATTCTCAGCCTGCAACAGTTCTGAATCAAGCATCAACCTCTCCCAACTAATCCAATACAGATTAATAGACAATAATCCCCAAGAAGTCCAGTAATAAAACAGTTTTCACACCCCAAGTTTTTTTCTGAATGATCGGCTTAAAGCACAAATCAAACAAAAAAAGGGGCGATGCTAGATAACATCGCCCCTTTGATTCGAATCATGATGGATTAAACAATCATGCCTGCACCAACGGTATTATTGGTAAACGTATCAATCATGATAAAGCTACCCGTCGTACGATTATCAGCGTATGAATCATAGTGCAGCGGCTTCATCAGCTTCAACGTAATCTGACCGATCTCGTTCATAGCCAGTTCATCGGCATCTTCCAGATGATCCAAGGTGTGAATATCTGTCTTAAAATCGATACTCGCAACCATCGCTTTAACGCTATTGCTTGTATGTTTAATGACATATTTACTGCGATTTGTCAGCGGTTCATCACCAATCCAGCAAATATTAGCTTTTAGCTCTTTTGAATCACTCGCTTTATCACCCACATGCGTGAGCATATCACCACGCGAAACGTCAATCTCATCGTTCAACGTCAGTGTTACACTCTGTGGTGCAAATGCTTCCTGCAGATTACCATCAAAGGTAACGATCTCTTTGACAGTTGAAGCGTTACCGCTCGGCACGGATACCACTTCATCACCAACTTTAACGGTACCTGAAGCAATTGTGCCCATAAAACCTCGATAATCAGGCAGTTCAGCCGTTTGAGGACGATTGACCAACTGCACAGGCATACGGAATGGTTTGCTATCGATGCCACCCAAAGCAGACAGTGTCTCCAGAGTCTCCAGCAGTGTTGCACCTTCATACCAATCCATCTTGTCGCCACGTACTGCCACCATATCACCATCAAGTGCCGACATCGGCAGGCAGATCAGATCATTAATGCCCTGTTTGGCGCAATACTCCTGCATATCTGTACGAATCTGCTCAAATACAGTCTGATCATGACCGACCATATCCATTTTATTTACTGCAACGATCAGGTGTGGAATATTCAACAGGCCAAGAATATGCGTATGACGTTTGGTTTGTGCCAATACACCGTTACGCGCATCAATCAGAATAATCGCAGCATGGGCTGTAGAGGCACCGGTCACCATATTGCGGGTGTACTGCTCATGGCCCGGGCAATCAGCCATGATGAACTTACGTTTCGGTGTAGCAAAATAGCGGTAAGCCACATCAATAGTGATACCCTGCTCGCGTTCTGCTGACAAACCATCAGTCAGCATAGCCAGATCAATCTCAGCAGCAGAGGCGATATGTGTTGTACCCTTCTTCTTACGCACAGCCAGCAGCTGATCTTCAAAAGCTCCCTTGGTATCCACCAACAGGCGACCGATCAAAGTTGATTTACCATCGTCCACACTACCCACTGTGACCAGTCGCAGCAGTTCGATTTCCTCAGTCATTTTTATATTCAATTTAGTCATCATTTACCCCAATATTCACCGCAGAGGACGCGGTAAAAAAATCTTAGAAATAGCCTTCTTTTTTCTTATCTTCCATGCTGTTGGATCCGTGATCGATAATACGTGTCTCACGTTCCGAACGCCGAGCAGCCGCTGCTTCAATTACGATCTCATCCATATTGGTTGCATCAGAATGCACAGCACCCGTACATGGACTACAACCCAGCGTACGGAAACGTGACATAATCATTTTAGGCTCTTCACCTTCCAGCAATTGATTCTTGTTCTCTTCATAATAAGGAATCAGGAAATTTTTGCGCTCCACCATCAAACGCTCTTTGGCAAAATAGAGTGGTACAATTGGAATATTTTCTTCACGGATATAGAGCCAGACATCCATTTCCGTCCAGTTGGAGATCGGGAATACACGCACTGACTCACCATCGTGAATCTTACCGTTGTAGAGGCTCCACAGTTCAGGACGCTGATTCTTCGGGTCCCACTGACCAAATTCATCACGCATGGAGAACACACGTTCTTTTGCACGACTGCGCTCTTCATCACGACGCGCGCCACCAAAAGCCGCATCATATTCACCCTCTTCGAGTGCATCGAGAAGCCCTTTAGTCTTTAGCGCACCACAACAACGAGCAACACCGTGATCTTTTGGATTCACGCCCTTGGCAATAGCATCCTCATTACGGCGTACAATCAGGTCTGCACCGACCTCTTTGCAGTAGTTATCACGAAATTCATACATTTCCTTGAATTTATAACCCGTATCGACATGCAACAGAGAAAACGGCAATGGTGCTGGATAAAAAGCCTTACGCGCCAAATGCAGCATGACACTGGAATCCTTGCCCACAGAATAGAGCATCACCGGATTACGAAACTCCGCAACCACTTCACGGATAATATGAATCGACTCCGCTTCCAGCGCTTTCAGCTGGGTCAGTCTATGTTCAGATATTTTACTTTCAGACATCAATCTCTCCTACAATTACTTCCATCAATCCAATCATCTTCAACCGCTAGCGCCAACACCAATCAGTGGCCACCATAAGCTTGAAATCACAACGAACAACACTAGTGCAGACAACGATAATATGCCGCCAAAACGTAACATGGCCAAACGCTGCACAAAACCTGTGCCATAAATCATCGCATTCGGCGGTGTCCCCATCGGCAACATGAACGCAAAGCCTGCCACAATACCCACTGCCAATGCGACAGTTAACGGATCTACACCGGCAGAGATGCCAACTGGAATGGCAATCGGCAGTAAAATAGCAACCGCTGCCGCATTACTTACCCCTTCGGTAAGCAAAAGTGTTGCAATCGTCAATACGATAATGAGTGCCAAACCAGCTAAACCTTCAGGGAAAAGCTGTAGCGCTAACCACGCACCAGCACCACTCACACTCAAAGCAGAACCAACTGCAATAGCACCGCCATACATGAGCACTACACTCCAGCTCACATGCTGTTCAATTTCATCCCAATGCACCAGACGCAGAGCAAACATAGCCGCCACACTCAGTAGTGAAATAGAAGCCAGTGAAACAGCGTGCCCGCCCACCATCCATGCCACTACAGTGATCAGCAACACCCCCCCCATCAACCATCCGCGAGGTTCTAAATTCCCCACTTCCAACTGGCGACGTTCAACACATTGACGGGCCCGTTCAATATTCACTCCTTCAAAGGGTGTAATCACCAGCAATAACAGTGCAGCTAATAACAGCATAATTATTACCAATGGTGCAGCAGCCAGTGTCCACTCCATAAAAGTGAATGATTGTCCGCTAATCTCCTGCACCATACCCAGCGCCAATGGCCCACGTGCACCGCCCAACAGGGTCATTACACCACCAATAATAGAGCCCCAGGCCACCGCAAAAAATAGCGACTGAGCATAACGATCACCCAGCTTCAGATCCAAACTACGCACAATTTCCCATACAATGGGTAAGAATACAGCGGCAACCGCATGCTCCGGCATAAAAAACGCCATGACTGCCGGCAAAAACAGTAGAGCCATCAACAACTGCTTCGGCCCTGAGCCAACACGATCAATCAATGCCAGTGCCATATGCTCCGACAGCCCCGTCACGCGGGCACCGGCGGCAAGCATAAATGCACCCAGTATAAAGAACACCGCAGATGAACCAAACATGCTATAGGCATCCGCTGCCGCCAAAACGCCAGTCAAAGGCAGCAGAGCTAGCCCCAGTAATGATGTTGCTGCCAGTGGAATCAAACCGCTGATCCACAGCGCAAGACAAAACAGGAATATCAGCAACGCGTTCCAGCCACTCTCGCTCAGACCAGCTGGAATATCCTGTGCTCCAGCCCAAAGCCCGAGAACAGAGAGCAGAATCAGGGCAACATAGGGGATACCCTCTTTGGCCAGCAACCAGTGCATTGGACTGTTCTGTGTCTGCTGATAACTGGCGTCCACCTTACCATTGGAACGCAAATAACGTCTGAGAGCATCCAACCAACCCGACAGATGACGCCCCATATTGGACGTTGCAACCTGTTGAGGCAGGTAAGGCTCTTTACCGATCAGCAGGCCACTTTCCATTGGCGTTAATACACGCCCCATATCCCTCAATCGGTGTGTCGGCATGCCGGAGTTCTCCAACAACTCATACTGAACCAGCAGAGCTTGCTCTACATCATCCAGGCTAGCTAGCCGATTATCACTCAGTGGTGTACCCGGCAAAGGTCGGAATGGCAGCAACATTGGAACAACACCCTGTTCAATCAGCTTCTTCATACCATCGAGTGTGGACTGCAGTGGCTCCAGGCCCACAATCAGATGACTTACTACGGCTCCCGCACTAAATACTGAACGCGCATATTGCAAAGCACTGTAGATTGCATCCTGTCCACCGGCCTGCTGTTTACCTGGGCATACCTCTGCGAATCTCTCAGCATCATTGATCTCAAGATTACAGACAAAAACATCTAGGCCGGCTTCATATAACTCATCAATGACCTGCACATCTATAGGTGCAATTGTTTCCAGTGCAATCTGCCGATGTCCCAGATGTTTACGTAACAGTGCAATCACTGCGACCAACTGCCTCAAACCCACATCGTCTGACGGTGAATAACCATTATAGAGATATACTGTGTCGACTTCGCGTTCAGCCAAAGCCGCACGAACTGCTTCAACCAGCTCCAGAGGATCACGCAATGGAGGCTCGGACTGATTCATCATCGAATCATACTGACAATACTGGCAGGCATTTCCTGACTGATTAAAAAAGCCACAACCCATAAAAGGATGCAACATTAACAGACGATCATGCAAGGCTGAAAAACTGCCCATACGGGCACCGCTACGTGTTTTCTTCTGATAAAATGAAGGCGCAGGCAGCAGACTCACTTCTGATATTTCGCCACCACAGTGCAGCAGCACTTTGTCGCCTTTCTGCTCGAGTGAAAAACTGCTTTTTTGAGTATACGGCTGTCCAACCGGCACAGTGCACAACTGACCCGTTGGCAAACGAATATCCAACACAGTCTCAATAGCATTAGCTTGTGATATCCACCGAGACGCATGCTGCAAACCATCAGGCAGAGCCACACCCCGACTAACCAGGGATAATTTAGTACGTCCCGGATTAGCGAAAGGATGCAGATCAGTACTGGCAGTCATCATCGGATGATTATCTTAAACTACGTTAGAGAAATTAAATGGATGAAATCTTCTCAACCCGAATTTTCCACTGAGTATCTGAAATTTTCTCTTTACTGTGCACCGTCTGCCCCTGCTCTTCGAGTGACAAAGGTACATTTTCAATCGGTGCACCGTCATCGAGAATCACGTCAAGTAAAGAACCAACCGGCATCATCGTCAGTTTAATTTTTGTTTTCACAAAATTCATCGGACAAGCCACACCAGAGAGATCAAGCAGTACAACATCCTTCGACGCTTCTGTTTCAGTTTCAGCTACTTCAACAACAGCAGCATCATCCGCTTCTGTAGCTTCAGGCACTGCCGCAAAGCGTTTCTCAGCCACGGCTAACCAGGCCGACTGTACATCACGTAGTTTTGTGACTCCTGCACCCGGATCAGCCAGATCTATACTCATCATCGCGCCCTGTACAGCATTAAAACCAGCCATCACATCAGCATCGGAACCCGCATTGGCAATCAATAGGCCGAACACCTCAGCATCGTCTTCCGGAGCTTCACCATATGCCACAAGGAACGCGCGCGCAGCTGAAATCGCAGAACGGCGTAGAGCAACCTGTGCTTCAGCCCAGAACATCGCATCAATATGCGCACGTGCAATCAGCATCTCGTACTCTGCTTCTGAAATCAACGCATCAGACATGGAGAGTACAGCACCTGCACACTCACCCTTCTTATTACCTTTGGTATTAAAGGCTTCGTTTTCGCTCCAGTCATAAATCAGACCATCAACTTCACCTGCATCTGCTTTAAACGGTGCCAGAATTTCTGACAGGCCTTCTTTACCCAGACGCTCAGCCCAATCATGCGTGGACTCATCACCATTGCGCCCGGCTTTGTATGCATTAAGTACAGCAATGCCCGCTTCAGGTGCATATTTGGCAGGTACAGGATCGGTTGCAAACGCCAGTGGCGAACCACCGGAGCCTGAACCGCCTACATGCAGTTGGTAATGCGGTACCGCCTGACCTGCTACTTTCTTGGCCATCCCGTGGAAGCCCAGATCAGCAATATGATGGCGCCCACAAGAGTGCTGACAGCCAGATGCTTTGACTGTAATACCAGCTAAGGTTGCATCTTTTTTCAGATCAGCCATCAACGGCTGCAGTGCTTGTGCCAAACCACGGCTTGAAGTAATACCCAAACGACAGGTCTCAGTACCCGGACAAGCCGTTACATCAGAAATGCCACGGGCATATTCAACGGCCAGACCTGCATCAATCAGTGTCTGCACCAGTGTTTCAACCTTATCTACATCCACATCGGCAATCACAAAACCCTGCTCAGCAGTCACACTCAATGCATCCGTACCGGCAGCACGCGCAGCATCAGCTACAGCATGGCACTGTTCAGGAGTCAAATCACCACGGAACAGGTTCAATAGAACTGCCTGTTTACCATTATGCTGAGTCACCACGCCAGAATCGGAATGTGGTAATGCAGATGTTGGTGTGCGCCAGTTGGCTTCTGCGTAACCGGTATCACCTGCATGTGTTGTTTCAATCACAGCACGCTGCTTGCGATACTCTTCAACAAAACCTTCTGCACCCAGCTTCTGCGCCACATATTTCAGACGCGCACGTGCACGACGTTTACGATCAGAGAATTTGAAATGCATACGCATCAGGGCTTCACCAACCAGCAGAATATCAGTTTCAGGAATAAACTCTTCCAACAACAGTGCACTCATCGGCTGTGATGACAAACCACCAGCAGCCCATACTCTAAAGCCGTTCACTCCATCTTTAACAGTGGCAATAAAACCAGCATCGTGCATACCGGAAAGACCGCAATCGGTATCACAGCCAGAGAATGTCACTTTAAATTTACGTGGAAACTGCTGACCCAAAGGGTGACGTAAAAAATACTCAGCAAAACGGCGCGCATGTACCGACACATCTGTATTCTCTGCCGGACAACGTCCTGCCAAAAAACATGTCGTGACGTTACGAACTGTATTACCGCAAGCTTCACGGGTAGTCATGCCTGCAGCATCTAAACGACGTAAGAATGCAGGCACATCATCCAGAGAGACAAAGTTAGCCTGAATATCCTGACGTGTAGTGACATGAGCGAATTTTTCTGGTGCTTGGCTCAGCGTACCATCTGTTGGCATACAACCGGCATAATCTGCAACACAATCACCAATCACATCAAGTTGATCCGGTGTGATATTACCACCAGGCAATTTCGCACGTACCATCTGTACGCCTTCCTGACGCTGACCATATACACCCATCTGCAAGCGGAATGGTGTAAAGCGCTCTTCGGTCATCGTGCCCGCTTTGAAAGCTTTATAACCAGCCTCAAATTCATCGACATCGGATGTATGTGCAAAATCAAATTCTGTCATTTTAAACCTCTGCGCTAAAAAATATTCTTATTCGCCGAACTTTAGTTCGCAAGCTTGTTCGTATGTTTGTAGTTCAGTAATGGTTGGATTATCACCACATAGCGGGCAACCCGGATCTTTACGCAGTTTCAACTTTTTCCATTCCATGCGCAGTGCATCAAAGACCATCAATTTACCAGCCAGAGAATCACCAATACCCAATAGCTCTTTGACCGCTTCAACAGCCTGAATCGTGCCCACAGCACCCGCTAAGGCACCCAAAATACCCGCTTCCGAGCATGATGGAACCAGACCTGCTGGTGGCGGCTCTGGATAGAGACAACGATAACATGGAGCCCCCTTCTCCTGATGAGGTTTAAATGTGGCTACCTGCCCTTCAAAACGGAACATCGCGCCGGAGATCAATGGTTTCTTTTCCATGTAACACGCATCATTCACCAGAAAACGGGTTGGGAAGTTATCACAACCATCGATAATCAGATCATATTCGGAGATGATCTCACGGATATTCTCTTCAGTGACAAAGTAGTTATAGGTATTAACCTTAACATCAGGGTTGAGCGCCTGCATGGTTTCACGCGCACTCTCTACCTTAGGCATACCAATGCGATCCTGATTATGAATAATCTGGCGCTGCAGATTCGATGAATCCACCACATCCGCATCTGCGATACCTATGGTACCCACTCCAGCTGCAGCCAGATAATAAGCTACCGGCGAACCAAGACCACCTGCACCAATCATAAACACTTTGGACTCAAGCAGTTTAGACTGCCCTTCAGCACCTACTTCCGGCAAAATAATATGCCGCGAATAGCGTTCAATTTGCTCTTCTGTAAAATCAATCATATGTAACCTCGTGAGGAGTGAGGAGGAAGGAGGAAGGAGCACAAGCTCCCTAACACCTAACGCATCACAAAAACTATATTTCAATACCTTTAAATAGATCCGTGGACATATAGCGCTCTGCCATAGATGGCAGGATAACGACAATACGTTTGCCCTTCATCTCAGGACGAGCGGCCACTTTCAGAGCTGCTGCAACTGCTGCACCGGAAGAGATACCACCGGGAATGCCCTCTTCGCTGGAGAGACGACGTGCCATCGTAAAAGCTTCATCATTGGTAACTTTCTCGACACCATCAAGAATATCCACATTCAGATTTTTCGGAATAAACCCGGCACCAATGCCCTGAATTTTATGCGGCCCAGGCGCTTCACCCGAAATGACCGGTGAATCAGCAGGTTCCACTGCGATAGCCAGACAAGCTGGATTACGCGACTTCAACACTTCGGCTGTACCCGAAATAGTACCACCTGTACCAACACCAGCGATCAACACATCGACGTTACCATCGCTGTCCGCCCAAATCTCTTCTGCTGTAGTCTGGCGATGAATTTCAGGATTAGCTGGATTATCAAACTGCTGCGCCATAAATGCGCCATCAGCGGATGCAGTAATCGCCTCAGCCTCAGCAAGTGCGCCTTTCATACCTTTTTCAGCCGGTGTTAATACCAACTCAGCACCAAGTAACTTCAACAACTTACGTCGTTCAAGACTCATCGATTCAGGCATCACTAGAATACAGCGATAACCCTTGGAGCGTGCTACAAAAGCCAGAGCGATACCGGTATTACCCGAAGTCGCCTCAACAATCACGCCGCCCTCTTTCAACCGTCCATCAGCTTCAGCCGCTTCAATCATGGCTTTACCAATACGATCCTTGACCGAATTCAGTGGGTTATAGAACTCACACTTGGCAATGATCTCGGCACCAAGATCAGCGCCAATACGATTCAATCGAATCAACGGCGTATTACCCACCGTTTCAGCTGCATTATTGTATATCGTCATAATTCACCACCTTAAATTCTTTTACCGCTGGGGATGCAAAGGGCGCAGAGGAAAAGCATAGAAAACCTCCTCTTCCTCCCCGCAGCTGCGCGAAAACCGTATTATTGCTTAGCCTTCGATAACGTCCTGTTCAATGGGTGCTACTTGGACACCTTGTGCAGTCAACCACTGAATCGCAGCCTCAACCACATCATCAGCACCATCGATCTCCAGACCAACCAGTCCCATGCCATCTTTGACTTCAGCCATTCTAATATTGGTTACAACATCAAATTCCTTGGCCAGCTTCCAGATGAGCGGTTCACGAATATGATTCTGATCAAAGGTCAGATAGACGCGGGATTTCATTAAATGCCGCCAGCAATAGCTGGAACGATGGATACTTCATCACCATCTTTCAGTTCAGTATCACGGCCACCCATGAAACGTACATCTTCATCATTCACATAGACGTTTACAAAACGACGGATTTCACCAGCGTCATCACACAAACGCTCTTTCAAACCAGCGTGTGCTGCTTCCAGGTTATTAATCAATTCACCTACGTTTGCAGCTTCGATGGACACTTCATCAGCACCACCAGTCAATTTACGTAGAGGGGTTGGGATACGTACAGTTACAGCCATTTTTTTCTCCTATTTATCTTTTAATATTTTAAATCAATTCATTTACACATATCACTGATTCAGATTGCTGCTGACACTTCCGAGAACAAGAAAAAAATATGCAGCTTACTACTGTAAGCGAATATTTTTGACGCATTTATCGGGAGCGTCAGTAGTGAGCTGAACAGTTATACGCCTACGCCATCGGCTTCGGCTAAGACATCAAACTCTTTCAGACTCGCTTCAATAATGCGTGGTTTGGTAATCTCTTCAGCTACAGCTTCCTGAGTCTTCAAACCATTACCTGTAATGCACAATACAATCGACTCATCACGTGGCAACTTGCCTGATTCAATCATCTTCATAGCACAGCCCAAGGTCACACCGCCTGCCGTTTCAGCAAAGATTCCCTCTTTTTCAGCCAGCAACTTCATCGCAGCAACGACTTCTTCATCAGAAATATCTTCAGCCCACCCGCCGGATTCATTAATCACACGATTGGCATAAAAACCGTCCGCAGGATTACCAATCGCCAGTGATTTAGCGATCGTATCAGCATGCACAGGGTGAATCATATCTGTTCCATCTTTGACTGACTTGGCAATTGGAGAACAACCCGTAGCCTGAGCGCCATATACAGCGGTGCCATTATCTTCGATCAAACCAAGTTTAATGAACTCTTTGATTGATTTATCTACTTTCGTACACAATGAACCAGAGGCCATCGGTACAACAATATGTTTAGGTGCTTTCCAACCCAGCTGCTCCATCACTTCATAACCCAGTGACTTAGAGCCCTCGGCATAGAACGGACGTACATTCACATTTACAAATGCCCAGCCATATTTACCAGCCACTTCTGAACAGAGACGATTCACATCATCATATTTACCTTTGATGCCGATGATATTGGTACCAAAGATACCGGCACCAAGCACTTTACCCTGCTCCAGATCATGCGGAATAAACACATAGGACTCCAAACCAGCTGCTGCTGCATTGGCTGCTACAGAACCCGCCAGATTACCGGTTGAAGCACAGGCCACGGTTTTAAAACCGAACTCTACAGCTTTGGAGAGAGCTACTGACACCACACGGTCTTTAAAGGAGAGTGTCGGATAACAGACCGAATCATTTTTGATATAAAGCTCTTTTACACCCAGTGCTTTCTCAAGGTTCTTAGCACGAACCAATGGTGTAAAACCATTCTGAGCACCCACAGTAGGTTCGTCATTGATTGGCAAAAGTTCTTTATAACGCCACATGGTTTGCGGACGCGATTCAATCAATTCGCGGGTAAAATAGCCATCCAGCTTGTCGTAGTCGTACACCACTTCCAATGGCCCAAAGCAAAACTCACACACGTGTGTTGGCTCGATATCATATTCCTGACCACATTCACGACATTTCAAAGCACGTACAATATTCATTCGTCAAACTCCATGACGACTATATTCAGAGCTAGGTTAGCAGTCTGCGCAAAAAACAGACATAAAAAAACCTCCGCGATGACTGCGAAGGTTGAAGGATAGAGCACACACAGTAGAGAGTGCACCAAACGAACAACCCGCATCATCGCTCCCTCGAAGTAAACTTCTCAGGCAGGCATTGGCACCATTCTCCTCGGATTCCCATGGGGTCTCTTTGGCCGGTTGCCGCGGTTTCGTAGGGCCTGCACCCTCCACCGCTCTGAATAAGCCGGATTAATATTTGATGCGGATTATCATCTCCATTTCACAAAACGCAAGTCATTTTCACAGCAACACTCTGCAAAAGCAGAACAGCCCTCAAAAAGAACAACTACTCAAACCATTTAAAACAGGCGACACTGTAAGCTCCTCACCATCGGTCGACTTAAAACAACAAGAGAGAACAGCAACATCATGACAAAAACAGGATCAAATCCAACACCTGAGCCCTGTACACAACCACCTCCTCCTGCCGCAGCGGCAGCTGGAGCAGCAGGTGCAGCCGCTACTGGAGTTGTGCCCACACCAACCGCTAGAGGATCAACAATCACTCCATTCACAAGACCATCCAGGTCAAAAACACCACCGTCAGTGAGTGTAAGCGCAATATTCGTTGCTCCAAGCAACAGCCACTGATCGGCACCCGCACCCTGTGTAATAAGCGTATAAGCGCCGGCATTGTCTACCTTATACAGGCTGAATGTTGCAGGCAACGCTGTACTAAACGTGAGCGTTACTGTCTGCACCAGTGAACCAACAGGCACTGTTGTCGAATAACTAAGCACACCATATGGCGTTGTAATACCCGCTGGTGGCGTACCGCTCGCAGCCGTCAATGAAAAACTTGAAATCACCTCACCGGTAGAAACAACCTCCACTGCATTGGTCGTGCCTGCAGTTGAGACCTGAACAGCCGCGCCTCTGTTTGCAGCCCCCCCCACCGGAATCACATTGACACTACGCACCCGCTGTAGCGCAGCATTACCGGCAGCATCACTCACATTGTATGTCACTTGATAAGTCCCAACCACTGCTGAATTCACCTGATTCAAGACCGTGACATTAGCGCTAACATTACCATCCACATCATCAACCGCAGTAGCACCGGCATCCAGATAGGTCGCGCCCTGGATAATCGTCAGCGGTGATGAGCCGAGCAGAGAAATCGTCGGAGGCGTATCGGCCACCACCTGCACCGTTCGACTTACCTGTGCCGCCGCATTCGTCGCGGCATCGCTGACATTATAAGTCACGATGTACGTACCTATCGCCGATACATTCACCCCATTATTGACGACAATATTGGCGCTGATATTACCATCGACATTATCTGCGGCTGTCGCACCAGCATCAACATAAGGCTGACCTTGTACAACAGTAGCAGGACCGCCATTGAGGGTAATAACAGGTGCAACTGTATCGTTCGTCATAACGACATCCAGATCAGCCCCCCATGGCCACCAAACACCCTGTGCATCCTGTGCCCTGGCTCGCAATGTGCTATTGCCAACAGCAGCGCTAACATTAAAAGCCGTGCCTACCTGAGTGATTACAGCACTGTTGATGATCTCACTGCTATTGCTCACTGTAATATCATCAATATAAAAGCCGATACCTGTGGTGGTGCCCGTATAGCCGGAAGTTAAATCCAGCCTGTAACTGAATCGAATCATGACATGACTATTTTCATAAGCCGCCAACGATACGTTTTTTTGTGTAAAGACATTCTCACCAGCACTATTTGTACCCGCCTGTGACCAAACTGTTTTCCAGTAATCCCCCCCATCATCGCTAACTTGAAGTGCAGCAACTTGACCGGAGCTGGCCCAACCAAGCCGAGAGTTAAACTGAACAGTCGCATTTAGATCCGGGCGAAAGGTTCGATTCAGGGTAAAATATTCAACACTGTTGAGATTCGGCATAGCCAAATGAAATGCACTGGTTCCGCTTGCGACAAGATCGGTCACAATCAGAGCGTAAGCTGCCGATGTCTTATCCAGCAAGGAAGCCAAGCCCGCCTCGGCACCCTCTGCGGAAAATGTCGTCAGACGCTCACTCTTCTCCCACTGATACTGCACAGCACCATTCTGCGGTGTTATCTGATAAGCCGTGGCCTGAGCTGCAACAGTGACTGCAGGCCCACTAACCCTAACCTGAGTAGCCGTCACACTGGTCGATGCCCCCTGCGAATCGAGTGCCGTCATCACACAAGATATATCACTTCCCGCATCTGCTGCTACGGCGCTATAACCAGACTGAATTGCCCCTGCAATAGTAACGCCATTTTTTTGCCACTGATAACTGAGCGTCACACTATCACCATCAGGATCACTGACTGTAGCGTTCTGCAGTCGAAAGCTTGCACCTGCACCGGCAACCCCTATCACAGCCGGACTACCAACAAATACAGGCACATGATTAGCCTGTAGTGGCAGATGAATCACATTCCAGCCCATATCAATCAACACCTGCTTGGCCAGCCCCAGACTATGATTGGCCGTTCCCTGCAACAGGCTTACAGCCATCAACTCGGAAGCGGCCTCAAAGTGACTCAGGTTTGACCCTGGGCTAACTGTTGCAGAGCCATGCATGAGAGCATGTCCAGCAGCAACTGAAACTGCGTTGGCTCCAACCCAGTGCAAATTTGCTCCTGCAGTAATTGCAGTTAATCGCTGCGCATCCGTCATCAGAGGAAACTCTGGCTGTGCTGCCCCGTGATGCTCCAGATGCAGCATGAAGGCATCATCAAGACCGTCATCACCCAATACCGACTGGACCTTTTTACCTGTAGCCAGATCAATCTGAGTCGCAAAACCAAGACCATGCACTAGCTCGTGCAACACAACAGACATAAAATCAAACGATTGAGCAGAGGGATTACCGTCCAGTCCATAATAAAACTTGCTGGTCGCCTCAACACTCTCAAAGCGGACAAGTATATCACTCTGAGCCGGATTGAGGTCGGCACCAAATATACTATTGGCCTGTGCACTCGAATAAAGCACAGCATCATCCGGTGCACCAACAAAACCTTTGTGCATTGTTACAGGACCACCCAATCCTAGTGGCCCAGCCAGAGGATCCATATAAGCATCCACCTGAATAGTGACGGAACTTACAATCATCGTAGCCAACAGGTTTGCCGCTTCCTGGGCCGCTTGCATGCGGGCCGCTCCGAGTGTCGTAGCCGTATTGCCACCAACAGGCGTAAATCCTGTTGGGTCGTTAAACCCTTCACCTGCAGCATCTTTATTGATGATAGTGATTGTTGCCGCCTGAGTCTCAGCCAGCGGAACAACAGTAACCGCAGTCAACAACACAAGCATCACAACTGAACTCAAATGAGTTCCAACAAACACAGAGAATAGAGCCTTTGGTCTGCCAAACAGATTCACGACTAAACTAAACATTAGAGCATCACACCTTTATTTGAATTCATATTTCGATGATAGAGATTAATACTCTCTATTTATGCAGATAGCGATCATCCAACTCTATAATCACACCGCCACCTTCTACTGGGCTTTTACGGGTAGCTAATGGAGCTTGCAGTGATTCAAGCTTGCTATCTTCAGTCTGATCTATGCCAATCGAATCAAACTCTGATTGTCCAATCTGAATCTGATCTTTTTTCACAGCATGATCTTCAATCACCTTTTCCGCTCCATGAGTCGCACCATTCATGTTTTGTTTAGGCACATCCTGCTTTACAGCATCACCCTGACCATCAGACGGTACACTTGATTGCTGCACAGGCAAACTCAGGTTGTTTTCCTGCGATTCTTCAGCCAACCTAAACATTAAAAACACGGTCACCAAAAGCAGTGCAACAATGATCATGATCATAGCACGTTTATATGAAGGCACAGTGGCACTCTCAGTCATTAAACCCTCTTCTAGCATCTCTAAATTTCGCGATAAGCGGCGGCATAATAGCCTCAATGAATTAACAAACCCAGCATTGGATGATGCAACTATTTTATCAAACCTACTGTTCAATAAAAGCAGACTGACATACACTCAAACCTTGAATTATAAAAAACATGGGGCGCTACAATATCTTTCAAAGGGATAACAGCGTAGAAGGACTAGCTTGATTGCATCAATTTAAACGCTTTCATACGCTGAGCAAACAGACTGAGAACCAGAGAATTTAGCAAAAATCATGAAACAACAAATATTTAGCTGCAAGGTTTTTTATGCACAAACGACCACTCAAGCTAGGGAGATGAATATGAAATATTGGATAATTGTTCTGTTACTGTGTTTCACATGCCTGCCTGCTTACGCCAGTGAATTCAAATGGATAGATACGCATGGTGAAATGCATGCCTTAGCAGACTTAAAAGGAGAGCCCGTCGTGCTGCATGTCTGGGCTTCATGGTGCCCACCTTGCCGATCAGAATTACCTGGTTTTGCCGCATGGCTGAATAGATACCCGGATATCAATATCATCCCCATTTCACTCGACAACACAATCGAAGAGGTATCCTCCTTCCTCAGCTCCAAAAACATCGAAATACCAGCACTTCTGAGCGATACAGATCAAGCCCAGCAACTGGGCATCCGTGGATTACCCACCACCCTTCTCATTGCAGCTGATGGCAGCATCAGCCAACACCATATCGGCTCACATAACTGGGATGATACGGCCTTCACTAAACAATTGTCCGATGAATTGCTCCCATAAGCGTAACTTATCCACTTCACAGTCAGACTTTGTCACTGCATGATGTCGCCGACTATAATTTTAAGGAGTTCATATGCGTACTTTATTATTTATCATCACCATGATGTTATCCATGCCAGCCATGGCAGCAGACAACAGCGTTATAGATAGCAAAACAGCTGAGCAGATTCGTAAAGCACTACCGATGGTGCCAATCGTAGCGATCAAAACATCGCCCATTGCTGGTCTTTATGAACTCCAGGTTCGCAACCAGATTCTTTATACTGATGTAAGTGGTCGTTACCTTATCCGTGGTGGCCAAATTCTTGATATGGTAGAACAGAAAAACATCACACAGCAGCGCTTGGAAGATATCAACCGTGTTGAGTGGAGCTCTCTGCCACTGAAAAAAGCCATCGTATCCGGTGATAAACATGCTAAAAAGAGCATCGCAATCTTTACCGACCCTGACTGCCCTTATTGTAAAGGCCTCGAAAAAACACTCAAAGAAGTTAAAGGCGTAAAAGTCTATACATTCCTCTACCCACTTGCTCAGTTGCACCCCAAAGCGCGCAAAAAGTCTGAAGTCATCTGGTGCAGCAAGAACCAGCATAAGATGCTGCAAAAAGTGATGCTTGATGGTCATATGGGTGACGAAGAGTCATATAATGCAGCCAAAGTTTCATGTACCAGCCCAATTGACGACATCGCTGCTGTTGCACAGAAACTGAATATTCATGGCACCCCTGCCATCATTGCCGGAGATGGTCGTCTAATGAGTGGTGCACCAAGAACTGCCGAAGCACTCATCAACTGGATCGACAACAAATAATTACTCTGACCAGCTCACTATCGAGCTAGTCAACCTTTTCAGACGACTAAACACCAAGGAATCACTCATGTGCTCTACAATGAAACTTGTTGTTGCCAGCAATAACGCAAAAAAACGCAAGGAAATTGCAGCGATTTTAGGGCTACTCGGTATTGAACTGGTTGATTCCGAGCAAACAATCTCAATCGATGTGATTGAAGATGCCGACACCTTTTCCGGCAATGCTCAGAAAAAAGCTGAGACTTTTGCTAAGGCCAACAACTGTCCAGCAATCGCCGATGACTCTGGCCTCTGTGTCGATACTTTAAATGGTGCACCGGGCGTCTACTCGGCCCGTTTTGCCGGCGAATTGGCAACCGATGCGGATAACAATGCAAAGCTATTAAACGAACTATCCGGAAAGACAAACAGGTCAGCCCATTTTGTCTGCGCTCTGCATCTGGCATGGCCGGATAGTGATCGAGCGGTAAAAGCTGAAGGCCACGTATCCGGTGAAATTCTGAAACAGGCATCCGGCTCATCCGGTTTCGGTTACGATCCACTATTTTTTTGCCCTGAACTGGGTAAAGCTTTTGCAGACTCCACACCAGAAGAGAAATCATCCGTATCGCACCGTGGCCGCGCCCTTCGCGCACTGGCCGAACAACTTAAACAAGGTGGCTGAATTTGATGCAGGCTGCCGACGTTGCCCCCGCCTCGCCTCCTTTATCGACCAGGTAAAACGAGAGAACAGCGACTATTTTTCCGCACCAGTTCCTGCTTTTGGTGATACTAACCCGAGACTACTGATTGTTGGTCTGGCACCGGGACTACACGGCGCTAATAAAACCGGCAGGCCCTTCACTGGAGATACATCCGGCCTGCTGCTATATCAAACCCTATTTGATTTAGGGCTGTCTTCCACCCCTCTCTCCACCTCCTCTGATGACGGCCTAACCCTTCACGGCGTACGCATCACCAACGCAGTCAAATGCCTGCCCCCGCAAAATGCCCCGACCAGCGCAGAAATAAAAAACTGCCTGCCCTACCTGAATGATGAGATTAAAAACCTGCCCGCTTCCTGCAAAATACTCGCCCTGGGCAAACTTGCTCATGATGCCATTCAACGTGCCTATGGCCTGAAACTGAGTTCGCTCAAGTTTGCCCACGGCGCACAACATGAACTACCCGATGGACGCACGCTCATCGACTCATATCACTGCTCCCGCTACAACACACAAACACGACGATTAACTGAAACAATGTTTAAAAACGTCATCACCCAAGCAACTTCTACCGCCGCCCTTTAAATAACTACTTCCACCCCATAATCTAGGGATCCCTCTTCATGTAGATCGTAAAATCGTAATCAAGATATCCATCATGCAGCTCACAATACGGAGTGATATCCCGACAGAATTTCATAATTTTGGCCGGATCAAAAGCATAGATGTCACCCATATTAGCTGCATCAAAAGTTCGGGAGTTGAGCAAATTAAACGCCACGCCTTTACGACATAGCTCAAACATGCGCCTGATCACTCGCCGTGCATAATCTCCTTCATCCTTCAAACACCAGCTAAGTGTACCGGAGAGCAGCGACCAATCGAAATCAAACAACTCTCCCTGTTGCAGGTTTAGTGTCGGATGAATATCAAGTCCTTTGTCTAAAATCTCCATAGAGAGGTCTATACCAGTATAATCAACCGGCAAATCGTGACTTATTAACCAATCATAGAGATCACCAAAACCACAACCGACATCAAGAAGTGAGTCTCCAGCCATAATGCCAATCTCAGAAAGAACTTTGAAACGCATCTCCTGCGCCTCACGCGACTCCCAATAGAGCGCATGCGGTGAATAACCGAAACGAGCCAGACTATGCCTGTGCCGTTCGATCATAAGCTTACGCTCTCCAGCCGCCATAGCCGAACTCACATCTTTTTCTCCGAAACGCAGATAAACCCTTCTCATACTTTCACCCTATGCCATCAACAAACAAGAATTAAGTTATCATCCCGAACAGAGCCCTTTTTCAGATACAACCGCCACCTATAAAGCTCCAACAAACAGATAGTTAGCTAGAAAGAAATTGCGCAAGGAACAGTTGGTAAGAACACTTTAAAGCATCAACAGTCCAGTATTCAAGAACACGCTGAATTTCAAACAGCAGCAATTGATGGCGATTAGGATACTTTCATCTATACTAACTGAAGAGCATAAGATCGTATCTTAATTATTCGACATAAGCATCTAATGAAAATGGAGGGTTTGAGTATGTTACAACAGATACCTCGAATTTTTGTTGGATATGTTCCGGGCAAAGCACAACGCGGATTCAATTCCCAAGTGCAACTCCAGTAAGTTGAGTTTTGGTATTGAAGAACACTTCGTGGGGTGTTCTGTAGCCCAGCGTCTTTCTTGGTCGATGATTTAGCCTGTGCATGATGAAGTCAACCTCCTCATCAGT
>JAJFLH010000002.1 GCA_021772775.1 Mariprofundus sp.
ATAATTGCAAACGACGACGTAGAACTAGCTTACGCTGCGTAAGTTACCCTGCTCTTGAGGTGTCCATCCATTGGGAATCCAGGGTCATTTAGATGGAATCGCTACTACAGAACGGAGACTCGTGGTCTGTAGGGTTAAATAGCTACGAATCGACCCCTTGGGCATTTTGTCCGTTTGGTTCTCTTGGGGTGCTGTTCGAACGGACTAAACATGTAGAACCATAGGCTGATGATTTTCGGACGCGGGTTCGACTCCCGCCGCCTCCACCAAACAAAGAAGGCCTCCCAATCGGGAGGCCTTCTTTGTTTGGTGGAATGGGTCAGGGATGAGATCCCCTGGTTCATGTCGTACATCCATGTACTCTACCCTTACGGGCGCTAAGGCGTGGAGAGCATGGATGCCGGAATACAAGTTTGCAGGAGCAAAACTTGATCAGCCTTCAGGCCGCCCCCTAGGGCGAGGGGCAGGATGCCCTGAATACAATTCGGCAGGAGCAAGTAGCGGGCGCTCCTGCTGGCCGGTTGTCTAAATCATCTATTTTGTTTGTTGTGGCTTTTGTCCCCCAAAAAGGGGCGCTATCAATGAACAGCCTATTTATCCTAAAAACTGCTGTATCTGTTTATTCAGATCCTCAAACTGAACAGGTTTTGTTAACATCACACTGTTAGGCAGCTCTTCGCGCCCTTTGAGAACATGGTTTTTATCATAACCGGTGATAAATATAATTGGGATATTGTTTTTCACTGCCCGGATGCGTTCAGCAAGTTCCATTCCACTGCAATAGGGCATGACCATGTCCAGCAAGGCAATCACGATGTTGTTTTGGTTCGCGACAAACATATCAATCGCTTCGGCACCATCTTTTGCCTGTATCACCTTATAGCCCATCTCTTCCAGCACTTCAGCGGTTGTTTCGCGCACCTGTAATTCATCATCTGCGATGAGAATCAGCTCACCATTGCCTTCGATACTTTTATCTTTGTGCGGCACCAATGGGGCAATAACTGGTGTTTCCAATATTGGGATATAGATGTGAAACGTTGAGCCTTTTCCCTCAATGCTTTCTACCTGCACAATACCATGATGTGTTTGAGTTGCGCCATAGACCATAGACAGGCCTAGTCCGGTGCCTGCTCCTTGCCCTTTGGTGGTAAAGAAGGGGTCAAAAAGATGTTCCACGAGGTGCTCAGGAATGCCGTAACCATTATCTTCAACACTCAGGTGGGCATAAGTCCCAATGTTAAAATCCACATTTGCTGCAACCCATGTACGATCCGCATGAAATGGCTCCAGCCGTAAAACAATATGGGGCAACTCTCTACTATCCACCGCATCACAAGCGTTACTCAGAAGATTGATTAATATCTGTTGAATTTGCGTTCCATCGGCATGGACAGAGAGTGAATTGTCGCAAATCTCCTGATGGAAATTGATACTCTCAGGTACGGAGGCTTGGACAAGCTTGCAGGTCTCTTTGATGAAAGATGTTAGCGAGATATTCTGCATCGAAACACGGTCTTTGCGGGCAAAGGTCAGTAACTGCTGAATCATATCGGCAGCACGGAAGGATAGTTTTTCAACATTTTTTAGTTTGTCTACCAGATCATAGTTATTCAGTGCGAGTTTTTTCGCCAAATATAAATTACCAGTCATACCGGCTAACATGTTATTAAAATCATGCGCAATCCCGCCGACCAGGGTGCCCAATGCTTCCAGCTTTTGAGCTTGATGGAGTTTTTCTTCGGACAGGGCTAAATCACGTTCGGCCTGCTTTCGGTTGCTAACATCGCGAAGGAATGCAGTAAGCGACAGAATATTTCCATTGTGCATGGAGGGGGTGGCTGACACCTCTACCTCCACTTGCTTTCCGTGCCTGGTCACTAATATTGTTTCATAACAATCAATATCATGGCCATTCATCACGGTTGCAAAAGCATCGAGGGTGGCCTGTAGGCAATCAGGATGTATCAACTGCTTGATATGCGTGCCAATGAGTTGATCTCTGGAGTAATCCAGTGCTGCCAGTTCAGCATTGTTTACATCAATGATGATGCCCTCAGGGTTCATGATATGAATCATGTCGTGGGCAAATGAAAAAAGATTACGGTATTTTTCTTCACTTTCGGTCAGTGAGCTATTCGCGAAAGTAAGCTTCTCAAGGCTGTCATTGAGTCTATTTTGTGTGTTTTTCTCAGCCTGTAACATAAACATGTAGTCACATACCTGGCTATGTCGGGCAAAGTCTTTTAACTGGATGCCCATCGCACCAATCTCATCAACTTGTCGAATAACAGGTTCACACAGAAAAATTAATAACTCTTCTGAATCATCCAATATCATTTGCCCTTTCAGCTCAAAATCGCTTTGCAGGTGATGCATCACAAATAGGGTGTTTAATCGCTGGCTGATGTGGTCAAAAGAGGTTTCAATTTCACTTGGGTGAGCAATCATAAAGAGCTTTCGCCAGTCGCTACCGATAGATGCTTGCAGACTCAGCTTTTGCAAAGAACTTCCACAGCTGACAATGCTGCAGCCACGATCAAAAGCCATATGAAAGGGAAACAGGCTCTTGAACTTTGCTGAATCAATATGAATGTCGACAGACATCGTTGTACGTTTACCAGGTCACCGAAAAGATGACATCTGCACCGTTATCATTCTCAACGGATGAAACAATCTCGACTTCACAGGGTGTATGAAATCTTTCTCCTGCTCCGGCCAGCAGGCCAATAACCATTGCTGTAAGGCCCTGTCGGGAAGAGTGATAATGCAGTGTTAAGCTGTGTTCTGTCACATCTTTACATTGAAAGGAGGGTGCTTTGAGATTGGGCATGATGTTGGCAACATGGACATGCAGGTCATCAAGGTTTTCTAATAATTCGGGAAGCGATTCGCCGGACATATCTAAAATATTACCATAAGCCTCAGGTCCGGTGCTAAGCACCCAGTGGCGACCAAAAGCTTCTAAAATCTGAGTAACAGGTGTTTCCAACACCTCTACAGCCGCCCCCACCAGTTGGTAACTCGTATTATCAGGATAACTTTGCATGGCAACAAAGGCATCTTCATTTAAGCCTGAGCGGTTTAATACTTCGCCCCATCTGTTCTTGCCGTGTGCGGAAGTAATCAAATCCCGCATACCAATATGAACTAAACCGTACACTGCCCACCTCCAGCATCCCTAGCATCAAACAGTAGAATATAAACAAAAACTATCTGAGATGAATAAAAATAAAAACCTCTAATAGATTGAGAGCTTATTTGTTGGATGGTTACGTTGGAGCGATCAGAAACTTAGCTTCGACAGAAGCAAGTAGCGCTGCTCTTGCTGCGCGACAATCTATTTGGTAACAGATTGGCGGAAGGGTAGAAGGCATGATCTCATGGTAAAGCAAGCAATTGCCACATCAATGTTCAAAGGCTGAGTTATGGTGTTTTCGTCGTCCGATAGCGGAGACAGAGACAAAGATAATAGACTATGCCATGTGGTGGTGTTGCCGGATGTTCCAGTCTGTTGGAGCTAAAATCACAATTCCACCCTTTGGTTGCAAATTCACATAAAAGCGAATGGGCTTTTGAATGAGAGTGACTCTGATAAAGAATCATCATTTTATCCCAATGCTGATGATGTTGCTCTGCCTGTAGCTGGCAACGCTTAGGATTATCAGAAAGATGCACTATGCATTCACTGGTCGATGCAATTTTGTCTTCAATACACCAGACAATATCCTCGACACAGACATCCCCAGTTTGCTGTAAATATTCAATCTTCATTACGAAACCCAATACGTATTCAGTTGGCAGCTTGAGGCAAAATAGACCCAGTAGATCGCAACATTTTAATGCACCGACTCTTTTATTGATCTTATTAGCCCATTTAATGTGCCACCTTTCATGGCTTCCTTAGCCTGTAATTGCAGATCAATATTCTGAATGTCCATGCGCTGCTTACGAGCAAAGGTCAACATTTGACGAATCAGATCAGCAGCACGATAACTTTGCTCTTCAATAGACTCTATGCGGCATACTTCGTTTTTAGTTGCAGGTCTGTTTTTCTTCAGAAGCAATAAATCTCCCATCTTGGCAGTCAGCATGTTGATGAAGTCATGTTTATCTGCACTGCTGAATGTCTCTATCGCTTCCATTTTTTGGGCATGAGCCAGCTTATTTCCCAGCTCAATCTCTTCAGTCATATCACGAATAACCGCGATGAATATGTGTTCACCATTGTCGCCTTCAACGACAGATATATTGCTCATTGCCTCGAAAGGTAGATCTTGAGTATGTATCCATTGATTACGGCCTGACCATTGAACGTGATCGTTCAGGGCATCCCTGACACGCTGTTCAGTCCATTGTAGATCAGCCCCACCATACCAATTTGTTACGTTGTTAAGTTGCCAGTCGTCATTTTTAAACTGTTTTGTAAAGGATTGATTTATAAGCTCTATGCAGCTTTTTTGATCAAAAATGCAGATGATGTCCTCAGCTTGTTCGACTGTGCTGATCAGGTGCTCGAGTTGTAAGTTCAGCGACTTTGCTTCTGTCGCATGATGCAGTAAGGCCACCCAGTAATGTGGTACGCTTTGATCTACATCGACTGGAGTAAGATGCAGATCGCTCCAAAACCTATTGCCATTTTTACACATTATTTAAACCGATTAAGCTGTTGCTGAGCTACATTGTCTTGCGCTGAACCCGTATGAAAATGCCCGTTTAAAGAAGATATGACCATGTCACGAATCATCAACTATTTGTTCAAGCAAAAATATGGGAAGAACAACCTCTTGAATATAAGGAAATTCCTGATGTGTGTTACTGGCGCTGGAGTCTTTTCAGCGAGAAGGGCTGACTTATCAAGCTATCGCTGCATATAAATACTAGGAGTCTGTCGGACTTATGAGAATTCTACTGCATGGCAGGGATAACGGCCAAGAACACGGTGGTTTTAAGTGTTGCTCGGATATTACATTTGAGTTGTGGCATCAGGGCTCAACCCTTTAATTTCCACATCGCTCATCGACTCCAGAGCACCGTTTAACTGTTCCATATTCCATGGCTTTTGCAAGATCAATGGCTGCTCCCCATATGCCCATTCCTGAGCCAATGAACCGTCCATATCATAGCCTGTCATCAACACTGTTTTCACCGAATCTCCACTGTGTTGCCAAATCGCCTGTGCTACCTCTACCCCACCAAGCTTGGGCATCACACAATCTAAAATCGCCATGCGTATATCTGCTTTATGTTCCATATATTGTTGTAAAGCATGTTCACCATCAATCGCTTTGATCACTCGGTAACCGGCATCTTCTAAAATATCAGCAACAGAGTCGCACAATGTGGCATTATCATCAGCGAGCAGTATTAACTCTCCATTGCCTGGGAATACTGCCGTTTCTCGCGCTGCAATTGGCTCTATCGTTGTGCCGTTCAGAGGTAGATAAATATCAAATCGGGTCCCCATATTTGGAGAGCTTTCCAAGCCAATCCAGCCACCGTGTATGTCGACACATCCCATGACCATAGATAGTCCGAGGCCTGTGCCTTTGCCTAGTTTCTTAGTGGTGAAATATGGTTCAAAGACTCTTTTCTGTGTGGCCTTATCCATGCCCAAGCCATTATCAGAAACTGAAATATGGGCGCATAGAGGCTGTTTTTCATTGCTTTTACTCGGAAGCGCCTGCCTGATTTCTGATCGCAGGCTAGTCAAAGCGATTGCTTGAATGGACAAACTCACTACGCCATCATGCCCAGAGCTGTTTTGTACTTCTTCAATCGCGAACAGAGCATTATTCACCAGATTAAACAGGCTGCTTTGTACCAAAGATGGGTCTCCATGTAGAATCATGCTCACCGGATCAACATTGGTATCCAGGCGGATATCTTCAGGGGTGCGGGTCTGCAGTAGTTTAATGGTCTCTTTGGCAAGTAACTGCAGATCAAAATCTTGCCGTTCTACGCGCTGTTTGCGAGCGAAAACCAACATCTGACGAATCAAGTCTGCACCACGGTAACCTTGTTCTTCGATGCTTTCGATGCGGCTCACTACACTGCTATCTTCATGCATGTTTTTTTTCAGCAGATATAAGTTTCCCATCATTGCAGCCAGCATATTGTTGAAATCATGTGCGATGCCGCCAGCTAATGTACCGACAGCCTCCATCTTTTGAGCATGGGCCAGTTTGTTTTCCATCTCAATCTCATCAGTCATGTCCCTAATCACGGCGATAAACATGCGCTGCCCATTATCACCTTCGACAATGGAGATATTGGTCGTCGCCTCATATGGTGTATTTTTAGCCCCCGTCCACCAATTGCGCCCTGACCATTGTCCGTGTTCGCTCAGTGCATGTTGGACATGCTCTTTGCTCCATTTTTCATCATGCCAATATTGCCAAATGCTCTGGCCTTTAATTTGTTGTTCACCCAAATCAATCTGTGCCTTAAATGACTGATTAATGAAATCGATACAACCATGCTGATCAAAAATACAGATCATGTCGCCAGCCTGTTCAATCGCACTGACCAGGTGCTCAACCTGTAGACTAAGCGCTTTAGCTTCTGTCACATCATGCAGTAGTCCTAGCCAATAGTGCGGTACTCCCTCGCGGACATTGATGGGGCTTAAGTGCAGGTCATTCCAAAATATCGAACCATCTTTACGTCTGTTTTTTAACAGAGCACTGACTGGCAGCACCGCTTTAAGTGCAGTAGAAATCTTTTTCTGCTCAGCTTGAAAGCTAATACCCTGGCTTAAAAGGTTAGGATGTTTGCCCTTTATCTCAGCCATTGAATAGCCCGTAATGTGTGAGAATGCGGCATTGGTATACACAATGGCATTATCCTGTGCAGGATCGGTAATGACCAAGCCGGCATGTGAATGTTCGGCAATGCTTCGAAATAGTTCATCCTGCTCTCTGGCCTGGTCTAAGGGACGCACAATCCACAGTTGAGCTACAACCGCAGTAATCAGGCCGAGCAGTAACACATCTAGCATATCGATCAACCAAGGCGTTGAGTCTTCGCTTAAGAGGTGCAGTGAGCTCATAATGACAATCTCAGAAAGCATCACCACAGCCAGTAGTTTGATGATGGGGGTATAACGAGAAATATCCATGGCTCGAATCATCTGCCCATAGAATCAATGAGCATATAAGTGAATAAGCAGTCCAGATATAAGAAATTTCCTCACATGTCAGGTTTTTGCATCAATGTGAGAAAGTAGAGGTGCCGTTTTTATAGTGACTACGGATTGATAATATTTAGTCGAATGGCCAGGCGAGCCAGCTCAGCACCGGTGGTAACACTCAGTTTATGGAATACCCTAGTCTGATGTGTACCTACCGTTTTTGGGCTTAGATTTAAAACTCCAGCAATCTCTTTGGCTCCCTTGCCCTTAGCCAATAAGACGAAGACCTCAAACTCGCGGTCTGTTAGCAGCTCCTGCGGGTTTCTCTGCCCGCCTCGCATGCTGCCCAGCATCTGTTGGGCCAGAGCAGGAGCGACAAATGTATCGCCGGCGGCCACAGTGCGAACGGCTTTCGCTAACAGGTCAGGGTCATCGGATTTACTGATGTAGCCCATGGCACCGTATTCCATCGCACGTTTCACAAAAGCCACATCATCAAACATACTCATCACCAGCACTCGGACGTCTTTATCTCGTGCGAACAGTCTGCGTAGCAGACCCAATCCGCCTTCGCCAGGCATGGAAATATCCGCGACAACAACATCGGGATATAGCTCAAAATAGCCTCGATAAGCCTCTTCACCGCTGGCGGCTTCACCAATGACATGGATGTCCGATTCGGCTTCAAGCAGGCTGCTAAAGCCGGCTCTTACTACGGCATGGTCATCAACCAGATATACCGAAATCATATGATGTCCTGGATTGGGATGATCACATGAATACAAGTCCCTTTATCTAATGCTGATTCGATATTGATTTCTCCTTGCAGCAGAGCTGTGCGTTCACGCATACCTAACAAGCCTAAGCCTGTTTCCTCGACGACAACCATACCGCAACCATCATCGATAATTTTCAAGTTCAGATGGTTTTTTGACACATTCAAGCAGATGCTCACATGCTCGGCTTGCGCATATTTTGCTATATTGGTCAGCGCTTCCTGTACAATGCGGAACAAGTGAATGTTCTTCTGTTCACGCAACTCAGGCAAGTCTTGTTTGCAAACAAAATCAGGCTTAACGCTCTCTCGCCGAGCAAATTCTCTTAGCATATCTTCGATAGCAGCAGATAAACCAAGACGATCGAGACTGGCTGGCCGTAAATCTTGCAAATGGCTGCGCACTGACTGCTGTATATGGCTGGTAATATCACGAATATGCCGGATATTATTATCCACTTTATGGAAACTATCCTTCGCCACCGCCTTTGTTATGGCGGCTACATATGCTTGTATTGATGTTAATGACTGCCCCATATCATCATGCAATGAAAGTGCGAGTGAGCGCCGTTCTTCTTCCTGAATGGTCATTTGTCGACGCACCAGATAGCGCTCTTGCTTATGCAGCTGCACAAGTTTCAAATGAGCCTGCTGGCGCCGCATCTCTGAACTTGACCACAGCCATGTCAAAATAGCCCATAAAATCAATAAAATAAGACTGGTTCCAAGAAGCTGTAAGGAGGAGTCGGAGTCACCATATAGTTCACGATCAGAGATATAGGAGACAATGATCCAGTCACCAGCGCCGGCACCACGCGGCTCTTCTTGTTTGAGCAGCTCATAAGGTGCAATGGTGGCAAATGTAAATAGGCCCTGACTGGTAAGAAGCTGTCCATTTTGCTCATCGACAATGGAATTCCAGACATCGGGAAAACGATCAGCTAAATATTGATCTTCTCTTCCATCGAGTATGGAGCCCCAAGTCTTATTTTCATCTTCGGTATGGATGAAAAAGCTGTTGGCATTCAACAGCATGTTCTCTCCCGTCACGTTGGTGGCATCCAGATAGCGATTGATCAACACCTTGCCAAGAAAGTTCAATACCACCACACCAATTTTTTCTCCGGCCATATTGATGACTGGGGTGGCATAACGAATGACTGGCTTATGCGGTATTTCAATCTCTCCATGTTCAATATTTAATGTGAATTTGGAAATAAATACGTTTTGCCCTGGCATCGCTATAGTCTGAGTGAAATAGGCCATGTTGCTTTTATCCTGCAATGACTCGGTTGAGGTTATATCTGTTTTTCCATCTGCAAAATTAATTCGGAGGGTTTCATGACCATGCTGATCAAGCAGGCGAATTTGATCATAAACACCGAGATGTTGAGCAAAGGAGCTGAAGCTATCACGCATATCACTATGCGCCTCTTGATCACCATTTAATGTTTCAATGATCTCCTTATGGCTGGCCAAGAGCAGCACATGTTTAACTGCTCGTTCGATCTCGGCCTCAATGTTTTTAGCCTGGCTTTCGATATGGTGAGCTGTTTCCAAGCGAACCGTGGCCAGGTTCGTCTGATGTTCAGATTGAAAAAAAAGATAGCTGCTCAGTATAACTAAGGCGGTGACTGGCAAGGTCAGCAATAAGAAACGCCACCACAGAGCATGGCTGTTTTTCCGGTCAGCTGAATGATCGTGCATATTTTTCATGGCTGGATACTAGCAGGAAATATGCCGAATCGATGAGATGGATTTTACACGGTGAAGAATAGGATAGTTATGCTCTACCTGGATCAGAATAAGGCCTCTACAGCGTTAAGAATTGACCTTGGCGTATAGGGCTTCATACTTACACCGATAGTGAAGGGAGGTTGAATCATGGGGCAGCGTGTTTGTATTATTGGAGGCAGCGGATTTGTAGGGCGATCTATTGTAGATCAGGCCATTACTGCAGGGCATCAAGTTACCGTGGGATGCAGGCACCCGGAAAGAGCACGTGACTTGATGGTCAAAGGAGCCAGCCTGGCAGCGGTTGATGTGACGGATGGGCAAGGCATTGAAGCTGCTGTTGCCAATCAGGATACGGTCATCTATTTGGTTGGTTTACTATTTGAAAAAGGGCGTCAAAATTTCGTTGCTGCGCATAGAGACGGAGTAGTTCGTGTTCTGGAGGCTTGCAAACAGGCAGGGGTAAAACAGTACCTACACATGAGTGCATTGGGTGCCGGAGAGGTGGTTGAAAGCAGTTATGCCGCCACCAAGGGCGAAGCTGAAACCCTGGTTCGTCATTCAGAACTTAACTGGACAATTTTTCGCCCATCGATTGTGTATGGGGCAAACGATGACTTCTTCAATCAATTCAAAGCGATGTCTGCCATGCTACCCGTGATGCCAGTGATATCTGGAAGCTCGCAATTTCAACCAGTCTGGGTTGAAGATGTCGCACGCGCTTTTGTTTGCAGTATTGGTAACCGCCACGTTACTGGACAACGTTATGATTTGGGTGGGCCAAAGGTCTATAGCTTCCAAGCCATGCTGGAACTATTGATGGCTGAGCTGGGCCGTGAGCGCCTGTTTATCCCGTTGCCCGGAATTGCCGCTAAAATGATGGCGATCTTTGGTTCTCTTTTACCAACGCCACCGATCACCTTGGATCAGCTGAAGCTGCTTACGCATGACAACACAGTTGAAGGTGAGGCTTTCCCTGCTCAGTTCGGTAGTGCGGCTGCATTGGAGCAGGTTCTGCCAAGTTATATAACAAACTCTCAAGCAGAAGGGCTACAGCTGCGTATGAACGCTAGCCGACAGCATTACCGTAAAGGCGGAGTTTGACTCTTTTGTTGATGCGACAGTCAGGAACCAGATTAGCTTCATGCGGAGAAAATAAGAAGGATAGAGCGATTCACTTATGATGTTATTAATAGGCGCTGTATGTGCCTCCTACCTGCTTGGAGCAATTCCCTTTGGTCTGCTATTATCCAAAATGTTGAGTGGTCAGGACCCTCGCGAACATGGTAGTGGTAATATCGGTGCGACCAATGCTATGCGCACAGGTGGTAAACTGGTTGGGATACTCACCTTGTTGGCTGATATCGGAAAAGGGGCACTGCCGGTCGCTCTGGCGATGACCGCTGAACTACCTGAAATCTGGATTGCTGCTATTGCTGCGGCGACGTTTCTCGGTCATATCTTTCCTGTTTATCTGAAGTTCCAAGGCGGTAAAGGTGTGGCGACAATGTTGGGAGTGATGTTGCCTTGGCAGCCGTTGGCAACACTATTTGGGCTGCTGATCTGGATTGCAGCGCTCAAGATCAGCCAATATGTTTCTCTGGCTTCTATATTGGGCGCTTTGGCTCTGCCTCTGTTGGTTGCATGTACGAGTGATTCTATTCCAGCTCTTCTGGTCGGCATGCTTTTTGCGTCACTGGTAACGATAAAACACTCCAGCAACATTAAACGTTTAATCAATGGCACCGAAACATCCATCAAGAGCAAGCCAGATGAAAGCTCTTGATCATGCCGCATAATGTTTAATTGCTGCAAGTTAGCGATGCCGGGAGGCAGCCATGACCATCAAATCGATCTATAAACTATCTGTTTTGACACTGATGACAGGAGTCTTTCTCTTTTCATCATCTCTACTCCAGGCTGATACCCTCGATATGAGCAGTATTGAAGCCGGGCCTATGAAAGCAGACATCAGTAAACCTTATGTCGTCAAGAAAGGTGATACGCTTTGGGATATTGCCGATCATTTTTTCAAAGATCCATATCACTGGCTGAAAGTATGGGAACGTAACTTATATATTACCAATCCCGACCTTATTTATCCGGGCAATAAAATCTGGTTTGATGGTAAACGTTTGAAGAAAGAGGGCGGTTTAACACTGGTGCAACCCAAACCACAGGTGCTTATTAAACCGGTTGAACGATTGGAAGTCGCAACAGATCATTCCATTATGTTAACAGCGCTTGAGCGCCAGGACTTTATTCAGCCTGATCAGGTGCAGGGGATTGGTCATGTGCTCGATTCAAAAGATGAACGCCTTCATTTTGGGGTGAATGATCATGTTTATCTGAAAATGGATAAAGTTGCTAAGGCAGGCGAGTTATTCGATGTTTTTCGCAGTACCGATGTCATCCCTGTCGCCAACAGTGATAAAGCAGCCGGCGTTTTGGTACAACACATGGGTTTAATTCGAATCATTTCAGAAGAGAGTGGCATTCATCGCGGTGTTGTCGTTAAATCCTTTGAAGAGATCTCTCGTGGAGATCGGCTAAAGCCTGCTCGCAGTATTGATCCGCGTATTACTCCTATTTTGTCAGAGAAAGCTTTATCCGGTGGTGTTATATATATCCGTAACAAAGCCAATGAAGCGGCTCAGCATCAGGTCATTGGTATAAATCTGGGTATCGATGATGGTTTAAAGGCGGGTACAGCTATGTCCATCCACAAAAAGGGCCGTGTGGTGAATAACCAGGTAGGTGGTGGCTCTGTGTTATTGCCTACAGAGAAAGTGGGTGAGCTATTGGTGTTGGTGCCACAGCAGAAGGTGTCCATTGCCTTTATCACCAAATCAACATCACCCATTCATATCGCTGACACTGTTAAAACCGTAGCAGCTCCCTGATTGCTGAGCTAGTTATATCATAGCGCTATAACGCATAGTAGCTGAACTTGCCGAACTTAGAGCCTGTCATTTCTGATCAATCCAACCATTGGTTACGTCTGGCAATGGTTCGTGGTGTTGGCCCTATGCTTGGGCGTAAGCTACTGGACGTTTGCGGAACGATTGATTCCCTATGGGCGAAACCGGAAGCGTCCCTGCAATCCATTGATGGCGTAGGCCCTCAGTTGTTGAGCTCTTTGCGTGAAAGTCACGCTGACATCACTTCACCAGTTCTAGATCTGTGCAGAGAGCAGGGCATCGGACTACTCTGCCCGGATGATGATGATTGGCCGGAATCAATGTCGATGCTGAATGACGCACCATTGATCCTTTTTTTCCGTGGTGATGTGAATTGCCTGAATGGAAAACAGATGCTCTCCGTGGTTGGCGCGCGCAGAGCAAGCCGAGAAGGCTGCGTAATGACGCGCCGCTGGTGCCGTTATCTCTCTGATCGCCAAACCACCATTATCAGTGGCATGGCTTATGGCATTGATGCCGCTGCACACGGTGGCGCGTTGGAAGGAAGTTCCGCTACGATTGCTGTGCTGGGTTGTGGCTTGAGCACGTTATCTGAACAACAGCAGTTACAAGTCGAGGCAGTTGCCGCACAAGGTTGCGTGATCAGTGAGTTTCTACCTGAAGTGAGTGCCAGGCCAGAATACTTTCCACGCCGCAATCGCATCATCGCCGCATTGAGTCATGCTACTCTGGTGATGGAAGCAGATGTGCGCTCAGGTTCCCTGATTACTGCGAAGCAGGCGCTTGAATATGGGCGAGAAGTATTTGCTGTTCCCGGCTCTGTGATGGGCGGTAAACATGCAGGTTGCCATCAACTGATTTGTGAGGGAGCACCGCTTATTGAAAATGCTGATGGCGTTTTACAAAACATGGGCTGGGCATCAGGCAGCACTGAATGCAATCATAAAAAAACATACCGGGCAGCGGATGTAAAAGAGGCAAAACTGCTACAGCTATTAGCAGTTGAAAGTATGCATCTGGATCATCTGGCTGAATCTTGTGGCTTGACCGTACCTGAGCTTTCCCCCATCTTGCTGCGCCTTGAGCTGCAGGGCGTGATTGAGCGTCTACCGGGTAGTCGATATATGTTATTATGCACAGTCTTAAAAGCATAATTATATTAGCTATTTAAATGAGCCCATAACTGTTCGTATTGCCGCTGAGATTTCTGCATAGACGGAATGAATAAGCAAATGCCCCATGGATGGGGTGGATTGAACAACGCAGGATGCCCAGTACGGTGATGGTGTTGAAGCAGTGAGCAAGAAAATAAACGGTGAGTAAGGTTATCACCCGTGGAGTTGCAATAAAGATGAGTGCCGTCGTCGTAGTGGAGTCTCCTGCCAAAGCTAAAACTATCGAAAAATATCTGGGGAAAGGTTATAAAGTTTTAGCCTCCTATGGTCATGTCCGTGCTTTCCCCAAGAAGGATGGATCGGTTGATCCTGAAAATGATTTTGCTATCAAATATCAGGTCATTGATGATAAAAAGAAACGTTTAGATGCCATCGATAAAGCGATGAAACGGGCAGACACCCTGATTCTCGCAAGCGATTTGGATCGCGAGGGTGAAGCTATTGCCTGGCATGTAGCAGAAGTCTTGCGCGAACGTGGAAGCTTGAAAGACAAACAGATTCAACGCATTACCTTTAATGAAATCACCAAAAAAGCCATTAGCGAAGCGGTTGAAAACCCAACTGAGATCGATATGAAGATGGTCGATGCGCAGCAAGCCCGTAGTGCATTGGACTATCTGGTGGGTTTCACGCTTTCTCCATTGTTATGGCGCAAGATCCGTAGCGGTCTGTCGGCTGGGCGTGTGCAGTCGGTTGCTCTGCGGCTGATTTGTGAACGTGAAGAGCTGATCAAAGCATTTAAACCGAAAGAGTTTTGGACCATTGATAATGAATGCAGTGTGAGAGATGAAGGTTTTCAAGCCCAATTGCATGAAGTGGATGGAAAGGCCTTAACAAAATTTTCTATCACTGATGGTGTCACTGCCAAAGTAATGGCGCGCCGTGTTGCCAAAGCATCATTTAAAGTTAGTGATGTACAGAAGAAGCAGGCCAAACAGCAGCCCCAACCGCCATTTATCACCACCACATTGCAAATGGATGCATCCCGCAAGCTGGGATTTACGGCCAGAAAAACCATGCAAGTTGCTCAGAAACTATACGAAGGTATTGAAGTTGATGGCGAACCGGTCGGTTTGATTACCTATATGCGTACTGATTCTGTGACCCTGTCTGAAGACTCGCTAGCTGAAATGCGTTCTCATATCAGTGATGCATATGGCAATGATTATTTGCCTGACAAACCACGCAGATTTAAAACCAAGAGTAAAAATGCACAGGAAGCGCATGAAGCGATTCGTCCCTCCTCAATTTTGCGTACGCCAGATGCCATGAAAAGCGTGCTCGATGCCGATGCGCTAAAGTTATATAGTTTGATTTGGAAACGTGCATTGGCCTCTCAAATGTCACCAGCCGTACTGGATCAGGTGCGTGCAGATATATCTTCAGGTGATTTAACGCTCAAGGCGACTGGCTCCACACTGGCCTTTGCAGGTTTTCGTAAGCTTTATATTGTTGGTACCGATGAACCGGGTAAGGATGATAAAGATCGCCTGTTGCCTGCTTTAGAGGTTGGCGACGCAATTTCCATCAAAGATTCCAACGCCAAACAGCATTTCACCGAACCGAAACCACGTTTCTCTGAAGCGACTCTAGTCAAAGAGCTCGAAGCCAACGGTATCGGTCGTCCATCTACCTATGCGTCGATTTTGAATGTGTTGGTTGTACGTGAATATGTTGAGCTGGATAAAAAACGTTTTATTCCTACCGATACGGGTGATTGGGTAAACAAATTCCTGGTTTCATCTTTTGGTGAAATTGTGGATCCAACCTTTACCGCTTCCGTTGAAGATAAACTCGATGCGGTTGCTCGCGGGGATAGTGGTTGGAAACCTGTACTGCGTGAATTCTGGGCGCCGTTTAAAGTGGCGGTCGATCTGGCCGCAGTTGCGGAGCGTCCATCTGAAGCAACGGATGAGAAGTGCACCGAATGTGGTAAACCGATGGCGATCAAATTAGGTCGTTATGGCAAGTTCATGGCTTGTACCGGATACCCTGAATGTAAACAAGCTAAACCTATACCCGGCAAAGAGGGTGAAGAAGCAGCCGAACCGGAAATGACCGATCACAAGTGTGAGAAATGTGGTGAAGGCATGGTCATTAAAGTCGGCCGTTTTGGTAAGTTTCTTGGCTGCTCCGCTTATCCTGATTGTAAAAATATTCAGCCGCTGGAAAAGCCAAAAGACACAGAGATTCCGTGTCCGCAATGTAGCAAAGGTACATTTTTGGAGAAGAAGTCGCGTCGTGGTAAAGTGTTTTATTCCTGCTCATGTTATCCAAAATGTAAAAACGCGCTTTGGAATGAGCCTATCAATAAAGCCTGCCCCGAATGTAAAGCTCCATTTGTAACCAAAAAAGAGACCAAACGTCACGGCAAACAGAATGTCTGTGCGACAGAAGGTTGCGGCTGGAAAGAACAGGTAGAAGATTAAACCTGACTGATCTCTGTATGCATGGCATAGATGAACAGATTACCCTCCGTACAGGCAACACGGAGGATATTGAAGCCGTTTATAAGCTCAACAGAGCTGTGTTTTCAGAGTGTTGGTCAAGAACATCACTCTACTCGGCTCTAGAGTCGGGTTATGACCTGTTACTTTGTGAATCAAATGGAACGCTGACCGCTTATCTGCTCAGCCTGACTATTCTCGATGAAGTGCAGATCATGCAAATTGCGGTTTCCAGTGACTACAGAAGGCAGCGGCTGGCTAGCCGGATGACGGAGAGTTTCATGAACGCTGCAACTGATATTGCCGCGATCACACTTGAAGTTCGTCTCTCCAATAACGCCGCCCGAGCTTGTTATGCACATCTCGGTTTTGAAGAGGTGGGTTATCGAAAAAGCTATTATGCCCCTGACGCATCAGGCAATCGCGAAGATGCAGTGCTAATGACCAAAAATGTAAAATAAAACCATAGCCTTATCCATGCCTTGATGGTTTGCGAGTAAGCTGAAGCGTTAGGCCTGTCGTTCCCGCTTTTGATTCGGGCCACCCTTGGTCCTCTCTCTGCGGGCGAGCTAAAGCTCGCCCAAACGGCTCTTGCCTTTTTGTCCACAAAAAACGAATCAAAAGCCCGTCAATCTGCTTCTCCCTACGAATTAATCGTGTTGGGGGTGTGAACTTTTGCCGTTTTTTCTCGCACACACTATTCATACTCCGGCGTATTTCGAAACGAGGTGAAAAGACTTATCTCCCCCGCTAGCAGGCTGCCAATCTTAGTTGTTTTTGGACGAATGAGAGCGGAGGAGCGCGACCGGCTATAAATAGCAGAGATTGGGGCTGTTTTTCTTTCGTTCTTTCTTTGTTGCATCAATTATAGTTATAGTACAATTTGCCGATAAGATACTTTATCGGAGTTATTATGCAGAAGAAAGCTTACTCATATATACGTTTCTCAACCCCTGATCAGATTCGAGGGGATTCACTACGTCGCCAGTTAGAAGCATCACGCCAGTGGGCCGATGAGAATGATTATTTATTAGATTCAAGTTTAAGAGATTTAGGTGTGAGTGCCTTCTCTGGCGCAAACAGAACGGAAGGATCACTTAAAAAGTTCATTGATCTGATTGAGCAAGGGCATATTGACGAAGGTTCAGTCCTGATTCTTGAGTCATTAGACCGCTTATCTCGCGAAGAGCTTACCAAATCCTTAAACTTATTTATTAGTATTCTTGCGGCTGGGATTAAGATCGTGACGCTTGCAGATAGGCAAGAGTATACAGCCGAGAGCATTAACAACATTGGGAACCTCGTGATTTCATTGGTGTCGATGGCGCGCGCTCATGAAGAAAGCTCCATTAAGTCGCAACGAGTTCGTGCCAGTTTAGAGGCGCGTATTGCCAATGCTCATAATAAGAAAGTTTCAGGGCATTGCCCAAACTGGCTTAAGTATAATAAAGCTGATGATGAATTTGAGATTATTGAGGATCGAGCTGAGCTTATCCGTGAGATATTCCGTAAATCTACGGCTGGGCTTGGCATGCCTCGCATTGTGCATGAGCTGAATGAAAACCAAGTGCCAACATGGGGACGAACCAAGGGCTGGACTGCAACCTATATTCAAGTTCTTTTGAAGAGCCGAACATTACTTGGAGAGTATCAACCGCACACATATAAAAATGGTAAGAAAGAAACCGTTGGCGAGCCCATTAAAAACTACTATCCAGCGGTTCTAACAGAAGATGTATTTTTTGCTGCACAGGCATCAATTTCACAGCGCAAAACGAAGCGTGGTCGGCGTGGAAAGCATTTCTCAAACTTGTTGCAAGGCATGTGCTATTGCATGAAGTGCTTAGGTAAGATGCGTTATATGAAACGAGGTAAATACCAATACCTACTTTGTAATAATGCATTTTCAAAAATGGGTTGTGATCATCATAAGTATTACCAGTATCAAAAAGTTGAATCCATTGTACTGATGAAAGTTGCCAAAAAAGTAGATTGGTATTCCGTAATTGCTGGAGTCCAAACTAATCTTGGAGAGTTGAAGCGTAAGCAGGCCGCATTATCTGCCCAACTAACTGATACGGAGAAGCGAGCAAGCCGTTATGCAGAGTTGTTTGAAGTAGCTGGTGGTGCTGCGGCTGAACTAGCCCAAGAACGTTATTTAACCATCTTAAACGAACAAGCAGATCTTAAAACTGAGCTGAACGATGTGGAAACCTTGATTGAAGCACATGCAATGCCTAGTGCAGATGCGATAAAATCTAAAATTGATCATGCCATCGCACGTTTAAGAGCTGAGACAGATCCCCATGAACTGTATGAATTACGGGCAACGATTAATAATGCATTACGAGATTCAGTTAAACTTATTTTTGGAGGACATCCAAATAATGAGGTGGCTATAGGTTATTCCATTCAAGGTGATGGAAATTATACCTTGGCTTTTGGAAATGATCATATGGAAGCCGTGAGTCATGCTGCATCTATGGAAGAGTGCGAACGAGTCATTGAAGGATTAGAGGGCCATATTACTCAATACAGTGATCAACTGAATGTAGTTAATGATGAAATTACAGAATTAGGGGCGAAGATTAAGTCCTGATGATTTTTCAGGTGTAGAATGATTACGTCGCACTGCATTTTTCAACATCAATGCAGCTTTGGCAACATACTCTGTAAGACCTTTAATTGCTGCGTTAATGATTCTTCCCGCTCCTGAGCTTGCATGTCTGCTGCTATGATTAGGTTTGATAAATCTCTGACTTGTGCTGTTAAGCTCTTCACAGACTTTTGATAATCGCTGCATTGTGTATGCATGATTTTCATCTCTTTCATCATGAGTTGAATGGTTTGTGATTTGGTTGTTGGTAGGTTCATTGTTTCTTTCCATTAATTGAGTTTGATGAGGTAATTCCCATCCTTTGTTTGTAATACGTTCGATGGTGGAACCACTGCGTAATTGTGATTGTTGTACGGCATTGTTGAGTAGTTCGTAAGGCACTAGAGCACTGGACCGAGTTCGTGAATCCATACCAGAGGGTTCATCGATCTATTATGAGGTTGATGGATGATATTGACGCTCTCGATATAAATGTGGAAAAAGATTCCCTTCAAAATCCAAGCGACCTCTCAAGCCATGAGGATTTAAGTGAAAAATGGGACGAGCTAGCGAACCGCTACAATCGCGCCATTGGACTAAGTTTCGGAGTAAGGTCAATGCTACCAGTACTAGCGGAGTCGTTCGTTAACCTGCTGATGTATATCCTTATGAAGCCTGAGATAAAGAATGATGCCAGACTGCAAGAAAAGGCCATTCGCCAGCCTATAGATATTCGTATACGCAGCCTCTCTCATAATTGTACCTGCTTCACAACAGCCATTGATTACACTCATGATGCTTGTCGAAATTATCATTCCCTAATTAATGATCGGAATGACTTGCTTCATGGTAATGTGGTGATCGATAAATTGAAATTTGGAGACGTTTACTTTTTAGGTACGGTGCCTATTTTTAAGCAATATGCCACCATGTGGGAAAGAGCATTTGGTGTTAGTCTCAAAGCATCAGGCTTTGACCAAATACATAAAGACCATGAAGTTGTTGAGAAACTTATCGAGTATCTATTATCCTGTATTGATGAAAAAATCAGGGATAAGATACGCTCCATGGCTCTGCATGATGACCTTGGCGTTCTCCATGACAACGGTAGGATTGGTGTCTTATTCGGGAAAACCCTCGTGGACTCATTCCTTGCACCATCTAACTCAGGAGTTCCGGGGACGTAGTACATAATTATTTTACAACTACTGACTGTCCGAGTTTGACGCCTGTGTTGCATCGACTGGTTGAGACCGCCGCCAAAATCGGACATTCGCTTTTGAAAGTCCTTGCCAGCCAACAGACGGTATATGGTAGTATCCGGAGAGTTATTTTTACTCAATATATTCAGAGCCTGAGGATAAGCGATGAACTGTTCACATTGGAAAATAGAAGATGCTTCTGATCTGTATCAGGTTGAAGGCTGGGGTAATGGTTTTTTCAATGTGAATGATGCCGGTAATCTGGTTGCCATTCCTGATGGTGAGCATCGTATTGATCTGAAAAACCTGTGTGATGATCTTAGTGAGCGTGGCATTAGTGCACCGGTACTGCTGCGCTTTTCTGATATGCTCAAACAGCGTATGAGCCAGATTCATGATCGTTTTCAGATTGCGCGTAAAGAGGCTGGTTATCAGGGGCGTTATTATGGTGTTTATCCGATCAAGGTGAATCAGCAGCGTCAGGTGGTTGAGGAGATTGTTGAGTTCGGTAGTGAATTTAACTGGGGGCTGGAGGCTGGCTCCAAACCTGAGTTGCACGCCACACTGGCCATGCTTGAAGATGTTGAAGGGCTGATTATCTGTAACGGTTATAAGGACAGGGAGTTTATCGAACTGGCCATGATCGGGCGAAAGATGGGTAAACGTGTCTTTATTGTGGTCGAAAAGCCCAATGAGCTGGACATGATTCTCGATGCCTCCAAACGTTTGGGTGTGGAACCGTTGATTGGGCTTCGTTGCAGGCTGGCTGCCACCAGTAAGGGGCAGTGGGATGATTCGGGTGGAGATCGTTCCAAGTTCGGGCTGGCAGCTTCTGAATTAATTGATGTGATCGAAAAACTGAAATCGGCCAATATGCTGGGTTGTCTGCGTCTGCTGCACTTTCATATCGGATCGCAAGTACCACAGATTCGCCGTATCAAGCAGGCCATGCAGGAAGCTGCCCGTTTTTATGTCGAGATGCGCAAACTGGGAGCACCGATTGAGTTTATGGATGTCGGTGGTGGCTTGGGTGTGAACTATGACGGTTCCATCTCCTCCAATGCCTCATCCGTGGATTATTCCTTGCAGGAGTATGCCAACGATATCGTATGGACGATGAAAAATGTCTGTGATGATGAAGGCTTGCCGCATCCGCAGATTATCTCTGAATCCGGTAGGGCATTGGTGGCGCACCATGCTGTATTGATTGTGGATGTGCTGGCTGTATCCAAACGCATCAATGATAACCCTGTGAGTGAACCGGATGAAGATACGCCGATGCAATTGCGCCAGCTCTGGCAGACGTTGCAGGACCTGGATCAGATTAATCCGCGTGAGGCTCTGCATGATGTGGTTTCATTGCGCGAAGATATGACGAAGCTCTTCACTTTGGGCCACTGCTCACTGACTGATCGCGCTCAGGCTGATGAGCTCTATTGGTCGATGTTAAGTCGTTTGATTACGGCTCTCGATGAAGATGAGGTGAATCAGCTGATTCCGGGTATTCAGACACAGATTGCTGATCGTTATTTTTGTAATTTCTCGCTGTTTCAATCGCTACCCGACTCCTGGGCGATTAAGCAGGTGTTCCCGGTTGTGCCGATTCAACGATTGAATGAAGAGCCGGATCGGCAGGGTATTCTGGTGGATATTACCTGCGATTCAGATGGGAAAATTCAGCAGTTCCCGCTTTCCGATGGCATATCTGAAACATTGCCGCTGCACGCGATCAAGAAGGGTGAGAACTATCTTATCGGCATCTTCCTCACCGGTGCATATCAGGAAATCCTCGGTGATCTGCATAATCTTTTCGGTGATACCCATGCGGTGCATATCCGCATGGATGGTGATCAATATGAACTGGAACAGGTGGTTGAAGGCGAGTCAGTTGCTGACGTGCTTGATTATGTTCAATTCCATGAAACCGTGCTCAGTGATCGCATGCGCCGCCAGCTCACGCAAGCCAAGTCCGAAGGTCGCATCACAGCGCGTGAGTCGACCGCATTTCTGAACTACTATCGTGAAGGCTTAAAGGGTTACACCTATTTGGAAGAGAATGCGCCTTTGAGTACCAAGGCCCTGCAGACTCCTTGAGGAGTTCAGTTGATGCCCCTTCCTTCCGGATTAAACTAAGCTGCTTTGGCTTCCAACCAGAAGGTGACCGGGCCACCGTTACAGAGTTATACCTTCATGTCGGCTCCAAAAATACCGCTATGCACATCATGATGTTGTTTCTTTGCGTGATCGATGATAATTAGGAAAGCCGGTCGCGGAAGTCCTCAAAAGTGAATCGACGTACTAATTCAAATCTATCATCGGTGTGCCAGATGCCGATGTCGGGGTGGCGGACGCCGTTGAACATGGTGGTTTTCACCATGGTGTAGTGGATCATATCTTCAAACACCAGACGCGTGCCGGGTTGTAGTGGTTTATCGAATGAATAATCACCAATCACATCACCGGCAAGACATGAGGTACCACCGAGTTTGTAGGTGTGGGCTTTTTCATATGCAAGGCCTGTACCTGTAATGGCAGGGCGGTAGGGCATCTCCAGGACATCCGGCATGTGAGCTGTGGCAGAGATATCAAGTATAGCTACATCGAGTCCATCGGTAGGTACGATATCGAGCACCGATGCGATCAGTGGGCCGGTGCGCCAGCCGATAGCACCACCGGGCTCCAGATAGACCTCTTTCTTCCAGCGCTCTTTAAAAGCCTTGATGCGGTCAATCAGTTTGTCGACATCATAATCTTTGTGGGTCATCAGATGCCCACCACCGAAATTGACCCATTTGAGATCGGGAATGTAGGCAGCGAACTTCTCTTCAAAGGCATCAATCAGGGTAATGGATGAGTCGGCCATGTTTTCGCACAGCGCATGCGCATGCATACCTTCAATGCCGGTAAGATCAGCCCCTTGCAGATGTTCGGGGCGCACACCGAGGCGGGAGCCAGAGAAACATGGGTTGTAGAGATCAGTATCTACTTCCGAGATGCCCGGATTGACACGCAGGCCGCATGAAACACCCGCGTCTATGGCGCGCGGGCTGAGCTGATGCCACTGGTTGACCGAGTTGAATACAATATGGCCAGCCAGCGAACAGATCTCATCGAACTCATCCTCTCTGAATGCAGCTGAATAGATGTGATTCTCGCGGCCGAATTTTTCGTCAGAGAGTTTCAGCTCATAGAGTGAGCTGGCAGTGCAGCCCAGCAGGTATCCTTTGATCAGATCAAACGTCGACCACATGGAAAAACCTTTCAGCGCCAGAATGATCTTGGTGCCGGACTCCTCCTGCACACGTTTCAGTATTTCAAGGTTGGCAATCAACTTTTCCTCTTCCAGCACGTAGCAGGGAGAAGGGATCTGGTTAATGTCTAAGCCCATGCGAAAACCTTTTGGATCACAGAGTACGCAAAGTAAGGCAAACGCAGAATGAGAGAGAATCGCCGGTGTTTGAATAAGCCGGACGTGAGTATAGATGCAACACAATACTCTCCTTGTTGTTTTTACTCTGCGTAACTCTGTGTCCTCTGTGGTGAATATTCATTCAGGAAGGGAATCTATATCAATGTCGGTGGCAATATCTGTCCATGGCAGGCCATGTTCATTGAGTGCGGCCATGAATGGATCAGGATCAAACTCTTCCATATTATAGACACCAGCTTTCATCCATTCGCCTTTGATCATCATCATCGCACCGATCATGGCAGGCACACCCGTGGTGTAGGAGACACCTTGTGCATTGGTCTCTTTGTAACACTCCTGATGGTCGCAGATATTATAAACATAACGCGATACAGCTTTGCCATCTTTTGTGCCTTTACAGATAACGCCGATATTGGTTTTACCTACGGTGCGTGGGCCGAGAGAGGCTGGGTCAGGTAGCAGTGCTTTCAAAAACTGGATAGGCACGATCTGCTGACCCTGGAATTCAATCGGTTCAATCGAATCAAGCCCAATATTTCGGAACACCTCCAGATGCTGGAGATAAGCATCACCGAAGGTCATCCAGAAACGCATGCGTTTCACACCATTGAGATTCACTGAGAGAGATTCCATCTCTTCGTGATAGAGCAGATACATATTCTTCGGGCCGACCTGTTTAAAATCAAACTGCTTTTTGTATTGCATCGGCGTCGTTTCAATCCATTCACCATTCTCAAAATAGCGGCCGTTGGAGGTGACTTCGCGGATATTGATCTCAGGGTTGAAGTTGGTGGCAAAAGCATATCCGTGGTCACCACCGTTGCAGTCGAGGATATCGACATAATCCATGGTGTCGAAATGGTGTTTCTGCATATGGGCGGAAAAGACATTGGTGACACCCGGATCAAAACCGGAGCCCAGCAGTGCCATCAGGCCTGCTTTCTCAAAACGCTCGCGATAAGCCCACTGCCAGCTGTATTCGAACTTGGCTTCATCCAGCGGTTCGTAGTTGGCGGTATCGAGATAATGTACGCCGGTTTCCAGACAGGCATCCATGATGGTCAGATCCTGATAGGGCAGGGCCACATTGATAATCATAAATGGACGCACCCGTTGAATCAGGGCAACAAGCTCAGGCACGTTATCGGCATCCACAACAGCAGTCTCGATTTTGCGGCCGGTTTTCTCGCGCACCTCTGTTGCTATTTGATCACACTTGGATTTGGTGCGACTGGCCAGCCAGATGTCAGAAAACACACTCTCATTTTGCGCACATTTATGTGCCACGACACGTCCTACGCCGCCTGCACCGATAATCAGAACTTTTTTCATAATTGACCCAATCCACGAATTTTCCGGTTTTTTTAGCCGGGCCGGAGATTCTAATACCACTCTACAAGGCTGGGAAATAAAAAATGATAATCCGTCTAAACGACTAAGGCGTTACGCTGACGCTATGTTTGGCTTAACCGATCGCGATCTGAAAGAACATCACGCTATCCGTATCATTGCTTTCAAAAATGATTTTCCGTTTTTACATAGCCTGGGCATTCAATAAATCAGCATTTAGGCCAAGCGAGAGCTTCTTAATAATCAATGTGTTGGCAAGCTTCTTCAAAGATTCAGGATAATATGGTTTATCCACATACTGAAATACATGTGTATCATTTACTTTTGGTCTGTCTCGATGATTGGAGAGAATTACAATTAAACGGTTGGGGTAACGACTGATAGTTTTTTCTATCATTTCGACCCCATCCATTATTGGCATATTAATGTCGGTAAATATCGCTATAGGACAGACATATTCATCAGAGTCCATGTACTCGATGTATTTAAGCCCATTGCTAAATGAAACGATTTCGTGACCAAATAGGTTCATTACTTTTGAAAATATCTCACGCAGGTTTTCGGAGTCTTCGACATGATGAAAAAGTGACATGGGAATGTGCCTCGTTTAGTGGTTTATAGCCGGAATGGTTGATTTCAACGAATTTTAATAGTCTCATTTCCGATTGGCCGATTTGAGAGAACCGTGAGTAATACGCGCCAACAATTATTACGTTATTTATGCATAGGGTACAGGTTTATTGTATTGATCAGTCACGATCTGCCCCATGTAATTGATGATGGTTAGAGTCGTGCAGTAATAAAACGGCCTGTTTGTTATGGGGATGTGTATGTTCAGTATCACTGTTGCTTTATGAAAAATACGGGCTCTGTTAAAGAGCCCGTATCTATACATTTCGCGAGAGCGTAATAAATTTTAAAGGCGGATTACCAACTTTCTCCTGATGTGTCACCCTGATAATCTGAGGGATCTGCATCGCCTGAGTCCATCACATCTTCATCTTCACCCTGCATTTCGGAAGAGCTCTCCGCTTCATCGGCAGGTATTGCCATATCATCCGAGCTATAGGTATCAGAGTATTCGCCAAAGGCTTCTTTGTTGACGTCATCATCATCTGCAAGCGCAATGCCGCTTAATGCAACAGTGATGCAGGCTGCTGCGAGTATTTGAAAGATATGTTTTTTCATTAAGGTTCTCCTATTTCTGATGAGGGGATATCATTATAATCATCTATTTTGTTAAACCATTTCTCATCATTGTCCTGATCTGACGAATGCTTATTATGGGCCGGTTTCTTTCTTTTTTCAGTGTGTGAATGATCGTCAAGAAGATCATTTATTTTACTGCGGCTTCTCATTTTACTCATGATTGAACATCCTGTTTTGAATGTGTGAACAGCTTGGGCGCAGGAATATGTGGACAAGGTATAAAGTGGTAAAGCAAAATATTTCGCACAGGATGTGCTAAATAGGAGAACACATGGATATCAATATGCTGCACACATTTATTGCCGTGGCAGATTTTAACGGACTGCGTAAAGCTGCTGAGTATTTGCATCTGACTCCTTCGGCCGTGAGTTCCCGCATCAGACAGTTGGAACGCGAGATCGGGGTGCAGTTGTTTGAACGCGGGAGTAAAGGGGTGGTACTTTCGGATGCAGGAGAGCGTCTCAAACTGCGTGCTGAAGAGATGATTGAGCAGTGGAACCAGTTAAAACTGGATGTGCTGCAGGAGAAAGAGAGTCTGTTGTCTATTCGGCTAGGTGCATCGGATGTTATCTGGCGCACATGGCTGTTGCCAAAGTTGCATCCTGTGGCTGAAAACAGGGATGTGTCGTTGATGCTAAGAACAGGAGGACGGGAAGAGTTAGCCCACATGTTGATTGAAGGCATACTTGATGGTGTTGTGTTGCCTGAAGAGATCAAATATCCAGGCCTCTATTCGAGAAAAGTTGCTGAGCTGGAGCTGATACTGGTTCGTTCTGTAAGTAGTTTTTCAGATACAGATCAATATGTGGATATCGACGGGGGAGAAATCTTCCGAAGTCGGTTGCCTGATCAAGCTGCATCTTATGCCCTACCGGGAGCCGATATCAATATTGCATGGCTGGGGCTGGAGTGGCTATTGCAGATGGGTGGCAGGGCATGGTTGCCACGTTCACTGGTGCAACCGTATCTGGATAGCGGCGAGTTGTTAGCAGTACCGAAGACCAAAGCGATCTCTTTGCCTGTATATGCAACCTGTGGCAAAGAGAATACGCAGGTCTACAGAATATTGCGGGAAACGCTGATGGTGTAAGTAGCAGGCCATTTTGATTGGGTATCTATAATCTACAGACTAGCAGATGGATCAAAAATGGATGTTCATTTTATACATTTGCTCATAATATAAGCCCATGTTCGATTTTACCGATAGAGACCTGAAAGAACCGCATGGCATTCGTATGATCGGTGCGCCGTTTGATGGCACCGTCTCGTTTCGTCCCGGAGCCCGGTTTGGCCCGGCCGCGATTCGTGATGCTTCTGATGGTGTTGAAAGCTATTCTCCTTATCTCGATGCTGAGCTGGAAGCAGTACATTATGCCGATTCGGGTGATCTGGAATTGCCCATGGGCAATGTAGAAACAGTGCTCTCGATTATTCGTGAGGCAGTCGATGATTGTCTGAATGACAATGCCGTTCCATTCCTGCTTGGCGGTGAACATCTTGCCAGTCTGCCTGCGATTGAAGCTGTGCATGAAAAATATCCAAATCTCGTGGTTATTCAACTTGATGCTCATGCCGACCAGCGTGATGATTATCTGGGGGTGGAGCTCTCCCATGCCTGCGTGATGCGCCGGGTGTCTGAATTTCTCGGCGATGAAAATATTCGCCAATTGGGTATTCGTTCCGGCACAAAATATGAGTATGATTTGATGAAAGGTTTCGGCACGCTGACCACATTCAAAGAAGAGGACCTGGACGAACTGGTTGAATGGGTTGCTGACAGGCCTGTTTACCTGACTGTGGATTTGGATGTATTCGATCCGGCTTATCTGCCGGGTACCGGCACACCTGAACCGGGTGGCATCGACTGGTGGACTTTTCAACGTTTTATTAAAGCCATGACGGATGTCGATATCGTAGGATTGGATGTCGTTGAGCTAGCTCCGCAATTGGATTCTTCAGCATGTTCATCTGTTCTGGCCGCAAAGTGCGTGCGTGAGATGCTGTTGGTAGCAGCTAAATAAAAAAAGCAGATCAATCTTTTCCGATATTAGCCAACCTTTATGAACGTCCGCTTCTGGCGGTGATCTCAACGGATCGACGCAACACTTTATCTTATACTGAAGAGATGGAGTGTGGAGCATGGTCTAAGAATGACGGGGTGAGGTCTATCATTGTGACATCATAAAGCTCAAGAGTTGGACCTACACTTTCTACTTTTACTAAATTTCGACCGTCTGAGTTTGGCCCAGAGTGTGTGAAAACGCTGAACATTAATGGTATGATTATCTCATAACGTTGGTGGGGTGTTTTCATGAAGCGTTTTATTGAAGGCGAAAGCCGTAACCAGAGCACATTATTTCCCGAATCACTGGATGACTA
>JAJFLH010000011.1 GCA_021772775.1 Mariprofundus sp.
CTGATGAGGAGGTTGACTTCATCATGCACAGGCTAAATCATCGACCAAGAAAGACGCTGGGCTACAGAACACCCCACGAAGTGTTCTTCAATACCAAAACTCAACTCACTGGAGTTGCACTTGGGAATTGAATCCGCGAAATCTAAAAAAGTGTAGTCACCACCATATAATAATCTCTCCAGGCATTCACATTACGGCCGCGCACTGTATCCAGCATCTCAAACTTTACGATAACCGGCATCGGAATTACTTTCTGCCGCCAGGCATCGATCCCGCTCCATGATATACCCACTCGCCATTGATCAGCACGTTTTTCTGTATTTTGGATAAGTGATGCAACATTCTGTCCTCGCGCTGAATGATAGTGATCCGCTTTTTTCAAATAGCGATACCAGGCACCTGAAACACGCCAGTTATCAAAACTGACGCCCAACTCAACATCATACTCCCAAAAATCACCCACATTTCTATTTAAAATTTCTTTTGATGAGGCCTGAGCCAATAGCTGACCAGGGGCTGAAACTCGCGAGGTAATCTTATCTGAGAATTGGAAAGTTCGCTTCACCATCAAACGCATATCAAATAGAGAAGCCAACCTGCGATAATATTCGATCTGAGCAATCATATCGGTACTACCATCATCAGCCGAAACATCAGTCAGGTTATCTGGATCATCTTCAGCAACGAAGCTTTTCCGGACGCCAAAACTTGCGACTAAACTATCATCTTCACCCTCATAAAAACGCCACAAAGCTCCTGTCAGCACAGTGCCCATACTCTGTTCCTTAGAACTCTGAACCGCTTTATACTCATAGCCAAATGCAGGGTTGGATAAAATATTGTTGATATCAGCAGTTGTCATTGCCTGAGCAGCACCTAAGCCAACCGGAGCAAACGGCACATTAGCAACACTTACTGGAGCCGCAGGATTATAGGCTGGATTCCATCCGACATTACCACCAGCAACGGAGAACCTTACACTATTTCGACTTTGTCCAAAGGTGCTGATCACGCCCACAGACAGGTCGTCAGTGACACCATAACCCATCGTGAGCCTGCCACTCTGAACCGACACCTCTGTTGAAAGCGATGTCATGCCCAGAGATGCTCCAGCAGGAAACAGCGCCAACAGTGGGAAAACAGCCGAATCAAGACTCACCGCATCGTAAGCAGCACCCAGAGCTGTTTTGTTCCCCTCGTTATCATACTTGCTATCAAAACTATCATTTCGGGCCTCCATCTGGATAACCCACCTGCCTTTCGGAACAATATTTACCAATGCGTGCGCTGATGCAGCAGCAATTTCGGCTCTGTCTTCAGCGCATGCATTTTGCGCATAGAGCGGCATACTCAGAAGAGCAATCGATAAAAGTAGCAGTGTATTGTTTTTCAAGCCCCACTCCCCATGGATCATATTCATGCTTGAATCCCCATCTCCACATGAAATCCCAATAATCGCCGCATGATAAACAGGTTTACCACCCCTTCAACCTTTGCGGGGTCAGGTCTATCATTGCAGCACTTTTCTTCCTGACCTGACAATCCGCCCTACCGTTGTGAAATGAATATTAAAGTGATTCGCAATCTGACTATAACTGTAAGCGCCCGTCTGATATGCAGCCACGATTGCATCCTTTCGGTTCGCATACTCGGCTGAAATATCTTTTAATGATTTGGCAGGCGCCTGCTGCTGCACCTTTGGAATATTACTATCCAAGCTTAAATTCTTTGCTTTCGCCTGGACCTTCGCTACAAAGTCATCATGACCAAGAAATATCTGATGCTGTAATTCAGACCAGATATCCTGCTTGTTTATCCCTTCTGCTACAAAGTTTGCAAACAGCTGCTGAGCTTCACTCTTTTGCCCTGAAAAACAGGCCAGAACAGGATCGACTGATAGCATTCCAGGGATATCTTCCAAACCCGCCATCGCCCTATAACTACTCCAAACCCACTGAGACACATCCTTTACCATGCCTGCTCGTACCGGATTTAAAGCAACATAACGGGTCAATTCCAGCAGGTATGCATCAGCATCAACAATAATTGATTTGTATCGCCCCTGAAACAGGTGACCTACCTGCCCATGTCTGCGATTACTTGCCTGCGTGAACACCCCATTAAGCTGCCGCATTCCTTTGCACAAGTTGGCATTCGGTGTTTCAATCACCAGATGATAATGATTACTCATCAGGCAATAAGCATGACAAATCCAGCCTAGGTCAGAGACAATATCTGCTAATAATTCAAGAAACGCATGACGATCTTCATCATCCGTAAAAATAGCGCTTTTGTGATTACCCCGTGAGGTCACATGATAAAGCGCCCCTTCATATTCAATGCGTAGAGGCCTAGCCATAAATTCAGACTACACCTCTTCTAGCTGTGCTACAATGATAGACCTGACCCTGGCTGTACTGGCTGTATGCTGGCTGTAGTATTTTCGAATATATTGAGATGTTTTATAATCGAGTTAGAAGACATTCTTACCTCAATTATCAATCGCCTTTAACTTTTGAAAGTGCTCACTATAATAAAATCTAGTGTCCAGTCAGTTGGGGGAACTTCATAGCGTCCCGTTTGTCCCTATAAAAAGGCGACCCGAGGGCCGCCTTTTTCAGTAGATCACAGTAAAGGAAAGCACCCCCTAGCCAGTTTAGCAGCTACAAACTAAAGAACTGAACATCCCGCTAGGATTTTCAAGTTGTTTTAGGTGGCATCTCCTTAGGTTTGTATAGCTTGTTGTTTTTCATAAGTGACCAGATCACCCGCGTAATATGTCTTCCGAGTGAGCGCACTGCCTGATTGTGTTTTTTCCCTTCAGCACGTTTTTTTTCATAGTACTCTTTTGATTGGGGCGTATGCCAATAGTGTCTTGCAACAGCGGTCATCATGGCAGCTTTGGCTCGGCGGTTGACCTGCTTTCCACCCTTAGCACCAGTGTAGACGCCAGAGCTATTATCCAGCGGAGCCATGCCGATGTAGCGAGCCAGTGCAGATTCAGATGTAAACCGCTTCAAGGTACCAATTTCTCCAGCCAACTCGGTGGCGCATATAATTCCGTAGCCGGTAATGGATATTATTGCGGTTGCCAACTTTGATTGAGGGGCAAGCTCTTCCAAATGAGATTCAATCTTCTTAATTTTTTCATCTAGGGAAAGAACACGCTGGGCATCTTCTATTGCCATATCGCCCATTAAATTTATATCAGAGCATAGCAGGGCTGACCTCTGCCAATTGTGAATCAAATCGGCATATTTCACACCAACACCTTTGATTTGCATAAGGCTGGATTTGTGCATGCGAGTGAGTTGATCGAATGAATCCCGGACAGTCAAAAAATGCAGAAACCACAAGTTATCTATGCTGCCAGTGATCTCTAGCAAACCCGGTGCAATAGCCTGTAAATCACTGTGCATACGGTTAATGACCATGCCTCGCTCATTCACCAGTTGACGACGCCTGCGGGTCAGTAGCTTCATATCATGATTCACCTGCGGCGCGGGGATTACTTCATTCAGGATTTCTTTGGCCTGCGGCAATAATGGACGCAGGCGCATCAGCTCCAGAATTTTACGAGCATCAATCGCATCAGTTTTAGCAGGTGATGGGAAGATTTCCTTAAATCGCGCCAGCTTCAGATTATTCACATTGAGCAACGTCCACCCTTTGCTAATAACCATTTCATCAAGAGGGCGCGCCCAGCCGCCATGACCTTCCATTCCAACGCTGACAGGCAAACTAAATTTCATAGCCTGCTTTTCAATACGCAAAAAGAATTCATCAAATGAAGCGGGCTTATGATCCAGATCAAACTGATCAATCAGAGTTCCATCCGGCATGCCAACGGCCACACGATGACGGCGGCAACCGACATCGATTCCTACCAATAACTGTTCCATAAAAGACTCCTGATAAACAAGATCATCATCCGAAGTCTCGTCTACAACACAGAGCCACTATTCACTTATGAATTGGCATCATCCCGGAAGACTTTATCGGGTGACGCATGAATGGCGGGGGCGGCATTTCAGAAGCCGAGCAGAACCTGTGACAGCCTGCGGACCCTCAGAGCCACACCCCCGTCAAGACACTATCTTAACAAAGTTGATAAACCCTCGCTACCATGCAAAATCCGATGGTAGACCCTCAGCATACAAGACGGTATCTGACCCGCCCGTATGCGACTCTCGACTTAATGTGCCTTATTCGCAGTCACATCGTAGAGACCACCGGAAACATATTTGTGCAAAACGCTGGCCACTAGAGTTTGATAGGGAACACCTTCTTCCAGTGCCCTTCGTTGAATCGCAGACAAATCTCTTCCTGATAATCTGATATTGATTCTTTTATCCTTTTTGAACGTTGCCGCCGCTACTTCTTCAATAGAGGATTTTCGCTCTTTTGTCATTTTTGATGAAAACTCACCCGACTCATAAGCGTTTAAAATATCTTGCTCTTCCTGATCAAGTTTGACTCTTTTCATTACTTCTCTCCTAGGTATTGCTTGGTAGCCTTACGGCTAGGCACAATTGTCTTGAGAAATATCTCTTCATTGCTTTCAACATATGGAACTAAATATGCGTAATCATCAATTGCAACAATAAATACACGTTGATGGGAGTATTTTTCTTTGTTCTGATGCATTATATCATCAAGCAAACAGCCCGATTGAAGGGAGAAAACAATATCTTCAAATGATACGCCCCGCTCCTCAATAAGCTTTCGGTTTTTATCAGCACTCCAATTAATTGCTTTCATAGCGACAAGCATAGCTTATTGTATGCCTATTGTCATCAATAATACATTCAGCCAGATCCCTCAATAGATGCCATAATCGAAATGACAAACGAAAAAAAGGCGACCCGATGGCCGCCTTTTTTTATTCGAGGATGTCTGACTTAAACGCGTTTACGGCGATACCAGAGTGATGCCATCGCTAGCAGTGCCAGTAGTGGCAACATGGGGTCAAACTTGTTGCTGTTTGTACTAATAGCACAACCGCCACCTCCTCCACCGGTAGCAGGGGTTCCTACTGCCACCGGGTCAACAATCACGCCGTTGGCAAGTCCATCAAGATCGAAGGGGCCGCCATCGGTGAGGCTTAGCTTGACTGAGCCATCGGCGTTGATGCTCCATTTCGATTGCGGGATGGCGGTGTAGTTACCTGCTTTGTCCACCTTATAAACGACAGCATCTGCCGGCACCGGTTTGCTGAAAAAGAGCGTGGTGTTGGCTGTATCGCCTTTATTGGGCACATGAATCTCATAGCTCACCACACCATCAATCACATTCACATTGGCCGGTGCAGTGGTCGCTGCCGTAGTGGTTTGATTCTGGATGCTACCTGTGCTGACCACCACACCGACAGGCTTGGTAGTGGTATTGGCCGTAACCTTGATGCCCAAAAGCACATTGACATGACCACTGGAATTCGCTGACGCCAAATCCGCTATACCATCACCATTAAAGTCAGCGGATACGAGCGACCTATTCCACCCCACACCAACATCATATGCACCCGCCGATGCAAAAGAGCCCGGATTAGCGGCATCTGCCAATAGTAGACTGATTTTGCTGGTTGAGGGGAAGTCAGCGACAACCAAATCGAGCTTGCCATCGCCATTAAAATCAGCCGATGCAATATCGTTAGGGTAAAATGGAACAGAGGTATTAAAAATTGAATTGTTATCAACCGCCACTGGTATAGCCTTTGCAAAGAGCCCCTGCCACACACCGGGAGTATTCAATAGCAGACTCACATTACTGGATTTGCGATTCGCTACAGCCAGATCCACTGCGCCATCACCGTTAAAATCGCCTGCTGTGATCGCAACAGGGGCATTACCTACAGGATATGTAATTATAGGATATGATGGTTTATCGTTAAAAGAACCCGGATTGGCTACATCAGCATGGTATATACTGACACTGTTGGAACCTTCATTCACCACAGCCAGATCGGCCTTGCCATTGCCGGTAAAATCGGCAGATATGATTGCGCTGGGACTCGCACCAACAGGGTATGTTTTGCCTGACACTAGAAAAGAGCCCGGATTGGCGGCATCAGCTAAAGCAATGACAATGCCAGAATCCTCTAATATCGCCAGATCTGCCCTGCCATCGCCATTAAAATCGGCAGATGTAACTATGCCAGTATTGACGCCATAAGCTGACTCTTTCACTATCTTACCCGGCATAACAAATGAGCCCACATTAGCTGCATCATTCAAATAAACAGATGTATTAGATTGAACATTTGCATTTGTCAGCCCACCTACAGCGATATCCCGCTTACCATCACCATTAAAATCAGCGGATACAACTGAATAACTTGCTTGAGAGGGCGAGATAAACGCCTTTCTTGCTAGAAAAGAGCCCGGATTGGTCGCATCAGCCAAGAGCACGCTGAAACCAATATCTCCACCTCTAAGATTAGAAGCATTCCCTACGATCAGATCAGCTATCTGATCGCCATTAACATCGGCGGATATGATTGAAATAGGACGTAAACCAACAACATAGCTCTTCGCGGCAGCAAAACCGGCAAAGCTTATCGGCTTAACAGCGTTGGGATTGATAATGATTGTCCGTGTCATTTGCGCTGCTGCGATGCCGCCTGCACTCGTAACATCATAGGTAATGGTAAAGGTTCCGGCTGTGGTGGTATCTTTAAACGTGCCGCCTTTAACAATCGAAGCATCGAGATCACCCAGGTTCAGATCTGTGCCTGTTGCACCCGGATCAGTAAAGACATCACCGATGGCCTTTGTGACCGTGCTTGCACCCTTTAATGTGATAGTTGGCGGCGTGGTATCGGCCACCACAATGTTTTGTGTGGCAGTAGATGCATTGCCAGCAGCATCGGTGGCTGTCCAGGTCACCACAGTCGTGCCAATAGGAAATGCGGTTCCGGTTGTTGTCTGACCCGAAGCATCAGTGGATGTCACAACAGGGGCATTGTTGGTCAATGTTACAGCAGAAACATCGTTTGTTGCCGGAGGTTTTAAAAACACCGGTGTATTTGTGCCTGTGGCTTCAACCGTTGCCACCTGATTCAAGGGGGCAATCTGAGGAGGCGTGGTGTCGGCCACCACAATGTTTTGTGTTGCAGTAGATGTGTTGCCAGAAGTATCGGTGGCTATCCAACTTACGATGGTTGTACCAATAGGAAATGAGGTTACGAGCCCAGGTACTATTCTGCCAAAAATAAACCACGTAGCCAGCCTATCAGGGGCATCATTGGTCAATCTATCGAGAAAGATTTCGGTCACAGCGGGCTCGATTAAAGATATATCCGTAAGGTTGCCAGTGGCTTCAACCGTTGCCACCTGATTCAAGGCACCAATCACAGGAGGCGTGGTATCGGCCACCACAATGTTTTCTGTTGTAGTAGATTGCTTGCCATTAGCATCGGTGGCAGTCCAGATCACCGCCGTGGTTCCAAGAGGAAAACCTGCTGCAGGTGCATTATTGCTCACGATGATCGGCGCTACGCCACTGGTTGCAGGATTTGTTAATGTTGGCTGGCTGTTCACAGCCGTTGCTTCAACGGTGACTGCGGCAAGTGGTGCGCCGGTAAAGAGAGGAGCAGCAGGAATTGGGATGTTCAAAGCTGCGGAGATCAAGACTTCGGCATTACCTAAACCATCGGTATAACTGATACTTACCGTGATGGCCTTGCCCTCATCGGCGGCAAGCAGGGTATAGGTTGCGGCAGTTGCATTGGCAATCACAGCAGTACCACGTTTCCATTGGTAGGCGAATGAACCCATGCCATTGGCATCGGCAATGGTATTGCTGTTTGCAGTCAGTATCTGGCCGCTAGCTGTTGTGCCGGTGATGGCAACATTACCTGTAGGTAGCGCATTAGCATTGCTGACGGCGATGGCGTTGAGGGTTAAATCTGCAACATTAAGAGCTGGATCGGCACCTGCCGCCCAATTATCGGCAGCGGCAAGATTATAGGTGGTTCCACCTGTTGAAGTCGTGCCATTATTATCGAGCAACAGATTAACCTGGGCTTTATCGGTGGTACTTAACACCATGGTGAATGATGTGCCTGAGCTGATTTCGACATTAGCGGTGTTGGTGAGCAGATAGCTGCCGCCAGCCTGACCTCTGAAGGTGAACTTGTTGGCTAGAACATCGCTGAGAATTTCATTGCTCAAAAAGCCAGCTCCTGTCACCACAAGGTTTCCGTTTGCAGCGTTGTAGCTGGCAGAGGTGATGGTTGGAACGGCTACGTTTTTAACTGTAGTAGTACCCTTCCCTGTAGCGTCAAACCCACTGATCGTACTATTCCATCCAGCGCTAACTATAAATGTATAATCGTTACCTTCCGACGAGATTTTGCCGTTCTTATTCATAATTATATTTATTGTGTTTTTGTCAGCAGAACTTAGTTGAATGGCAAACTCTGTTTCTGATGTAATATCGACATTAGCGCTATTTGAAAGCACCGTCATTGGATGAACAGATAATTCTGCTACTTTATTTGCGATAATATCATTATTCGCTCCAGCCAGTTGCACAAAGTGGCTACCAGTTACCGTCAATATGCCGGTCGCGGCATCATAGGTGCCCGATGTGATGGTTGGCAGTTGACTATTGCTTAGGGTGACAGCATTGGCGATGAGGTCGGCATTGCCTGCTTGCGCCACATTCCAATTGGCTGCGGCGGCGATATTATAGACAACGCCATCAACGGCTGCTGTACCATTTTTATTCAACAGACCTTCCACATTGATGCGGTCTGCTGCGTTTAAGACAATGGTAAACTGCGTGGCACTATCTATTTCCACTGCGGTTGAAGTGAGTGTGTAGCTGGCACCACCCTGCCCTGTAAAGCTTAGTTTGGTGGGGTCAATATCATTGGCTGCACCAGCTGTGGCAGCCAGATTGGCGGCTGTGACAACCAAGGTATTGCTCAGACCATCATAGATTGCCGAGGTGATGGTAGGCGTGCCCGGCAACACTGCTGCTGTGGCAGCGGATGTGAGAGACTCAGCCTGATTCAAATCATCGGTATAGGAGATTGTTACAGTGATTGTGTTACCTACATCAGCCTGTACTGGTGTGTAGGTTGAAGCTGTTGCTGCATTGATCGCAGCAGCAGCGCTAAACCATTGGTAGGTGAATGTTGCATTGGCTGTACCATCGGCATCAACAATCGCGTTGACCGCTGTCAGCTGCTGACCACGAATGGCATTGCCGGTGATGGTGACATTGCCTGTTGGAGCATCATTGATATTGGCGACTGCTGCCGTGGCTGTTGAGGCTTTGGATTCAGCAGTTTGCTGATCATCGGTATAGCTTGCGGTAACAGTGATCGCATTGCCGACATCAGCCTGCAAAAGGGTGTATGTTGAGCCTGTCGCACCATTGCTCCATGTGTAAACAACGGTGGAGGTGGTCATGCCATCGACATCGGCAAGGGTATTGTTGGCTGTTAAAACCTGACCCTGCGTTGGCGTGCCGGTGATGGTGACTGTGCCTGTAGGGGCATCATTAACATTGGCCACAGCTACGGTGGCAGTAGAGACAACGGTTTCAGCCGTGTTACCACCATCGGTATATTTAACAGTGGCGGTAATGGTTTGACCTACATCGGCCTGAGTCAGGATGTATCGCGATGCGTTGGCACCGACGATATCAACACCAGCACGTTGCCATGAGAAAGAGAAAGCACCCATACCATCAATATCGGCAATAGCGGCTCCACTGGCTGCAAGCTGCACATTTTCAGTGGCGGAACCTGTGATGGTGACTGCACCTGTCGGCGCATCATTGGCATTGAGGACAGTCACGCTGGCACTGGTCAACAGTTCAGCCGTGCCGCCGAGATCGGTATAAGCGACACGTACAAACAGCGCTGAATTCACCTGGCCCTGGGTCGGGGTATACGTTGCGCTGTTTGCGCCAGTTATGGGGGCGCCAGCTGAAACCCACTGGTAGGTGAATGTGCCGGGCAGACCATCTGCATCGCTAACAGCGCTCATATCAGCGGTCTGAATACCGTTCTGGGTTTTATTACCGGTAATCACCACATTACCTGTCGGAGCCACATTTACAGAAGTGGCTGTCACCTGCGTGGTAGCATCGGATGCGCCATTGCTGGTGCTGTCGTTGGGAGTGAGGGCGAAATTGGTTACTTTGGTAGCACCGATGGCCACCTGATTGGTAGTTGGGGTAAAAGTAATGCCCTGAAGATTGGATTGGGCTGTTGCAATCACTGCTGAATCGACTGTGTAGTTGCCTGCAGTCCCGCTCAAGCCTGTACCGCTTAGGGTACCATTGGCAGCGGTGTATGTGATGTTCACACTCAGCATATCACCATCAGCATCGGTGAGCGTGACAGCGGCGAACGGAGCAATGGTAGCTGTATCATTGATCGCACCTGCAGTGACAAACGTGCCGCCCAGTGCAGGCGCACTGTTGGCACCATTGATGACAGCCTGGAAGAAGTTGTCATTGTTCGGGATACCAGTGCCCCTGTTGTATTGCATGCCAAGGGCATAGTTATCGGCATCATAAACAGGGAAATATCCTGTAGCAGTAATCTCAAAGGTATAGACCTGACCGGAAGTGACATTCACCACCGCATCGAGTGGCAAAGCCTGATAAGCGTATGACTGCACAACAGCGGCTGTAACAGCCGTGTTATTCAATACAGCGATGGTTTGTGTGTGCAAGAGCGCTCCGGCAGTGCCTTCACCGCTATAGATTTTGAGGGCAGCGCCAGTAGATGCAACCGAGGAGGCGATATTGATGCTGGCTAGGGTACCTGTTCTTGGAGCGGTAAAGGATTGGCCCATTTGATGGCCTGTATCAGAGAACGTGGTGCCGGTTAAAGCTGGCGTATTTTCCACATTCGCACTTCTGGCAACAGAAGTGGCGGTGACTTGTGTGGTGGCATTGGCTGCGCCATTAATGGTGCCGTCATTGGGAGTAAGGGTAAATGTTGTGGCCACCGTTAACCCTGTAGTGACCTGACCAGTAGCTGGGGTAAATACGGCCGCTTGCAGGTTGGTCTGCGCAGTAGCTGGCGTGGCAGCTGTTACAGTGTAGTTACCTGCAGTGCCGGTAATGCCTGTACCTGCGAGTGTACCGTTAACTGCAGTGTAGGTGATTGCAACTGAGACCTGGTCGCCTGCATTGGCATCGGTGACGGTTACCTGAGCGAAAGGGGTGATCGTGGCATTATCATTAACTGCACCGTTGGTGGTGAAGGTGCCAGCCAACACTGGCGCTGCATTGGCTGCGCCGGTGGTAGTGAAAGCAGCGCTGGCCATGTTCTGTGTTGTTTGCAGATTGAATGCCAGATCATCGGCAACAAAATAGGCCGTGTAGGCGGTACCCGGCGTTAGTCCAGTGATGTTCATAACGGTATTGGCAAATGGCTGCATGCCGACAACAGCCTTTGCAACGATAGCTACACCGGTATAGTCGAGCTGATCTTTCACCTGCTGCGCTGTAGGTGCAGTGGAGCCCGTGGTCACAACAATATAATAGCCATTGCCCTGTTCATCGGTTTGCGCGGTGAAATCAGCCGTGGTATTGGCGATATTCGAGATGGCTGGAGTGCCCTGGTTCACAGGAGGCGTGACATCTGCACCGACTCCACCACCGCCGCCGCCTGCACCACAAGGCGCTCCGGTGGCTGGATCAACTGCATCAAAAGGGCCACAGACCGCTGAAGCGATGCTTGCGCCTGAAAAAAGAGTGATGATCAGAAATATAGCTTTATAAAGATGGTGCATACGTTCCCCGGCTGATAATGAGTTGCTTCATTATAGACACTTATTTGGTTTTTATTTTATTTTGCGGCAAAGCATAGCGGGTAAGCATTTTTTTCATCCCCCCCCATTTGGGGGTATTGCTGTCGGAGTAAACTCTTTGCATCTTGTGAGCCGTTAATTTTCCGGACTGCATTTACGAGGAAGAGAGTGACAGACGACATAGTGAAAAGAGATACAACTCTGAAGAAACATCTCGATGCGGTGATGGAGACCTTTCCTCTATCCAGACAGGAGGGGCGCCTTGTACTCGAGCTTGTTTCCGGGGTTTCGCTCAAGGAAGCAGCTCATAACATCGGCATTCGCTATGAAACTGCCAGAGGCTATCTGAAATCGATTTTCGCAAAGACCGGCTGTAACAGTCAAGTGACACTGATACTCAAGATTCATCATGATCTTAAATTGGACTCACCACACGAATAATTATTGAAGGGAACGTCATTGCGGACGTGATTCAGCTCCATCGTGGAGCTTCACCCTGGAGGGCGGCCTGAAGTCCGTCCAAATCTACTATCCTGTAGATTTGTGATCCGCAAACCATAAGGATACGACCGAAGGATGGTGGCTATCTGGATACTGAATTGAATTCAATATGACAAGATTTCATCACTTCTCTCCGAAACGATCCTCATAGTGATGCCAGACTTTTAGAATAGCGAGAGTCTGAGCATGGATAGCATAACGAACTGTATAATTTCCAAATACCATATCACGAATAACTTCCGGCTCAGGAGCTGACGCTACAGGGCGACCCATCATGGGCATTTCCTGGAGAGCTTTGATGCGACGAATCAAATCCTGAGCGATGCGTTGCGCCGAAGCAGGATTTTTTTCAGCGATGAAGCCACGCAAACGTTGTAGATCTTCGACGGCTTCTCGTGTGTAAATAATCTGAACCATTTGATGGCTTATGAGTCGGTCTTTGGGGCTGCCAATTCACTATCTGAACCCCAACTCTCCATCCAAGAGTGCACGTCATCTCCCGAAACAATTTGTCCGGAACGAACGGATTGAAGAGCTTCAAGTGTCTCCTGCCAGCGTTGCTGTTCCTGCTGCTGCTGTTCTATGAACTCTTCAACTGCCTGATTGATAATAGAGCTTTTGGAACGATGTAAACTAGCTGCCATTTTTTCAAGCTGTAATGAAATTTTCGGCTGAATGCGAACACTGGTGATACTCATGAGGCCACCTCCCAATTACAATTACATGCATTGTAATACAAAGTATGCGGCCGATCAACAAAAAAGGCTACACGAGGGTGAAGGGTTCACACCACAGGGACTTCCTTCGGTCGCAATCCAGGACAGAGATTGATATTGATGCTGAATTAAATTCAGCATGACAGGCTGTAGGGCCGTCATTGCGGCCCCCGATACAAGCATTCGAGGGTGACGGATCCATACCACGGGCATTTCCTTCGGTCACAATCCAGAGAACAGACGCAGGAGAGCTGGATGCCGTATCCAGTACGGCATGACTGACTGAGGGGCGTCATTGCGGACTCGATCCGTAATCCAGAAAGGAAGCGCTGACCTCTGGATGCTGAATCGAGTTCAGCATGACAGATTATAGGTCGTCATTGCGGACTCGATCCGTACCATGGGCATTTCCTTCGGTCACAATCCAGAAAGGAAGCGCTGACCTCTGGATGCTGAATCAAGTTCAGCATGGCAGATTATAGGTCGTCATTGCGGACTTGATCCGCAATCCAGCGGAGTTGATCTTATGGCTAAACAACCAGCAGTGTACATCTTAGCCAGCCAAAAAAATGGCACTTTATATATTGGTGTAAGCAGCAACTTGGTGAAACGCGTATGGGAACATAAAAACAGTGTAGTTGAAGGGTTTACGTGTTAGAAATCATCGCGTTGTTTACACTTTTGTTTCACCATAGAAATACTCGTAGAGCTTTTCGTATGGAGTCATGCCATCAATTCCCTTGTGAGGTTTGACAGTATTGTAGAAGTTGATGAATCGCAACAGGCTGATCTGTCTTTGCTTGCGATCTGCAAACACCTCTTTGGTGTGCCACATATCCATCAAGGTTCGTATAACCCGCTCGGCCTTGCCATTGGTCTGCGGTCGATTGACACGGGTGAACTTCTGCCCAATGCCTTCACCCTTACACAAGGCTACGTAAGCATGGTTCTCGGTTCCCTTGTACTCTTTGCCATTGTCTGAATAACTGTACTCAATCGTGTAAGGACACTCTTCCAGGACTTGCTGAAGAAATGCAGCAGAGCTGTACTGCGTTTTGTCTGGATAAATACCTGCATACAGTTCACGCGAAAAGTCATCTATAGCAACAAACAGGTACTCCCTTGGCCTTGAAGTCTCCTCGCCCTTGAGAAGCGGCAATCGTTTTGTATCAAAGTGAACAAGCTCTCCGGGATAAGCCTTGTTGTAACGTCTGGCTTCCTGCTTTCGCTTTTCCTCAAGCTTCTTTTCAATCTTAGCCAGTCGCTTCAGTCCAAACTTCAGAGCCTTAAAGCGATTGTTAACACTACGGCGCGGGACAAACTCCTGCTTCCTGGCACGAGCCAATGCTTTATAAATTGTGGGACGTGATACCCGGTAATGAGTGGCCAAAACAGAGACTTTCCAGTCACCCGTTTGCCATAGTCGCCATATCTCTTGCCGATCAAGCGGCGTTAACCTGATTCTCTTGTGAATTACCATGTCTACAAAATCTCCTCATTACTGAAATTCTGTAAACAACGCGTTCAATTCCTACAGTTTACGCAGAAATATGCTGTACATTATTTGGTTTGGTATGAGCTACATAATGATATGACTGCAGCGATTGAAAAAGAGAAAAAACTTAAAAACTGGCACCGTAAGTGGAAGTTGGATTTGATTGAAGAGAGCAATCCTGAATGGAGAGATTTGTATGATGATATTGTGGGTTAACTGGATGCTGAATCGAGTTCAGCATGACAAACTGTAAGATGACTTTTACAAAGCTAATCCAGGGCAATCACGCAACCAGTGGGCGAATACCCTGTTCGATTTCAGAGCCATGTTCAGCTTTGGCATTCTTCAGATCATAGGCTGTTTGAAGGTTGACCCAGAATTCCGGTGTTGTGTCGAAAAAGCGCGCCAGCCGGAGTGCTGTGTCTGTGCTGATACCTCGTTTTTCGCGAACCACATCGTTGATGCGCGGAGCCGGAATACTCAGATGGATAGCCAGCTTATTGGCCGACATACCCAAAGGCGAAACAGAGCCGCCATTGCTGATTGAGACGGATACTCCACTGCTCATTGCGATCACCGCTTAGTTTTTCCAGCCTGTTTCCGGACGGGGAGCGCAGGTCAATCACATCAGTTGCCGCATCAAGCATTTGTACGTACGTTCAGCCTGTTTACGAAACGCCATGAACTGCGAGGGCATCGCCCTTCAAATAGAGCGTGCGTATCCTTGCAGGAAAATGAGCGAATCATTGTGACATAATAACACGCTCTTGATTTACTCGACTTTTGCACTATACATATTTATTGTGCATAAATAATAAAGAGTACTTAACCATCTTTGAGAGGAAATAATGCCTCGAGCGCTTGATCAGATCGATGAGATGCAGGCATCACCTGAAAAATGGGGCGATGTGATGGAAACGCTTATTGATTCGATCTTAACGGAGAGCGAATCAACCCGACATAGTATCTCTGAATTCAACAAGGAAATTCTTGAACACCTGAGCCGGATGATCCTGCGCGATGAACAGAGTTCCAGCTCGGAAGCAAAGGTCCAGGCGCATAAGAAAACGGTGGAGGCAATGCAGACACCTGCACTGCTACTGGATGCTGCATCGGGCTCTATGATTGAAGGCAATAGACTTCTACACCACTTTCTCTTTGATGATGCGGCCATCAAACTGAGCAACGATCATTTACAATTTCATATCCCTGATCAACAGACAAAATTCGAAACACTGCTCCAATGCGCTCAGAAAAGCTCCAGCGTGCAGAAAGACAACTTCTACTTACGCCCAAATGAACAGATCAACATCACTGTTTTTCATAGCAGATATCCTGATATAGAACTCTTTACTCTACTGTTTTCCAGAAACCTGCTGAACTCCTCCACAGCTCTCAACATGGTGAAAAGTGCCTTTGCCCTCTCCAAACAGGAAGCGCAGCTTTCACTGCAGTTAGCATCCGGCAAGGTAATGAAACAGGCAGCCCATGCCATCGGAGTCAGCTATGAAACGGCAAGAGGATATCTGAAATCGATCTTTGCCAAGACCGGCTGTAATAACCAGCTGATGCTGGCATTCACCATTCACCATGCATGCCTCCCCCAACTGCCTGGTACAGTGCCTACAGCATTGAACTCAGAAGATGCGTTCACACATACGCCTGAGATGATCATAGCCTCGTTCTCACTCTCCAGACAGGAGGCGCGCCTTACCGTGGAGCTGGTTTCCGGCGCAGCACTGAAACAGGCTGCCCACAGCGTTGGCATCAGCTACGAAACGGCACGGGGATATCTGAAATCAATTTATGCCAAAACCAACTGTAACAACCAGACTGAACTGACGCTGAAAATCCAGCATGAGTGTTTGCCCTTAGCTTCAAACACGGAGCAACGACGTTTCATTGAAGCCAACGTGGATGCAACATACAGGCTAAAAAACGGGCGAGTACTCTCCTATTGTCTCTATGGGCCTGCTGATGGCTACCCTCTGCTTGCCCAGCATACGATTTGTGGATCACGCAAACAGATTCATCACAAGCTACAAATGCTTTATGACCACCATATCAAAGTCATTGTGGTGGATCGGCCCGGTTATGGCTCTTCCACCTATGATGAGAACCGCAAACTTCACGACTGGCCTCGTGACCTTGAACCACTGCTTGAACACCTTGGCATCACTGACTTCGCTCTTCTGGGCTTACAATATGGCGCGGAATATGCATTGGCCTGCAGTCAATATTTTGGAGAGCGAATCAGTTCCACACAGCTGGTTTCTATAGAGTCGCCACCTGAACTGCTGCCTGCCAAAATGCCACCTGAATTTTCTCTCATACAAAAAGTCCTGCAATTTGATAAACGTAAGGGGTTTTCAACCATGCTTCTGAAAAACAGGGTTGCGGCCAGGATTTTTCAACAAACGATTAAGTATTTAGTAATCAAACATATCGATAACCAACAAATATTTTTTCGCCAGTGGGTGATGCTAAAAAGTGCAAAAGATTTTGAATTTTGCGAAAGTGAGGCTCGCATGCAGGAGCAGATCAGTATGTGGTGGGTTGCTTATGAGCAGACAGAGGGGTTAATGATGGTAAAAGATTTGCAAATCAAATCGAGCCCCTGGTTAATCGATTTTTCAGCCATCAAACAACCGGTGCATATCTGGCACAGCCGATTTGATCCCCAAGCACCGTTCTCACTGATGGAAAATATACTCCCATGTTTTGAGCCTGGGGTGGTGCAGCTGCATGTGATCGAAGATAATTCCGTGATGACCTACTATCATCACATGGAAGAGATCATTGCACAAGTCAGGCAACAGCTTTCTTAAGCCAGTGAACTATTTAAACATCATCACATCGGCTCTATTGGCATGCTCTCTTAACGCCCACGCATATGCTCAAGCAGGTGAATTGGAACCGATCAGCCCGCCTTCATTTTGTACAGCCAAGCCCAGTGAGTGCTCCCGGCTTGGAATGATTTCTCAAACAGTGACAAAAAGTAATGGTGAGAAGAGATGCAATGAAAGCAGCAGTGTATTATGCACAGCCCCTGAAATAACTGCTCGCCCTGACATTGCGGATGCAAACAGGCAGTTCAATGTCTTAAGCTATAACATCTTTGATCGACCATTTATTATTTCGCATGATGGGCAGCGAGAACGCGTCTGCCGCATTCCAGGGCAGATATTCAGACAAATCGCCTCGAAAAACAGCATTGATGCCATTGTGATTCAAGAGGCCTTTACAGAAGGGTGCCGTTCAGGAGCGGAACTACGAACCCTCTTATCTTATTATGGCTTTGCCTATTCAACAGCGACTATCGACCAAGCTTCGTCGCTTTCCAACGGTGGTCTGTTTATTGCCTCGAAATGGCCAATACAGCTGAGCAAACAAGATGTGTTTGAAAGTTGCACCGGTAGTGATTGCCTCGCTGCAAAAGGTGCTATCTATGCCCGTATCGATAAAAAAGTGACAGGCAAGGGTTCGACAATGACTTACCATCTATTCGGCGCACACTTCAACGCCTGGGGTGGTAAAAAGCAGACTAAAGTACGTTTAAAGCAGGCAAAGCAACTGGGCTCATTTATAAACAGACAGCATATACCAACTACAGAGGCTGTGATTATTGCAGGGGATTTGAATATTGATAAGCATGATAAAACCAGTGATCAATCAGAGGTAACAGGCGTGCTCAATACCATGCATGCGGCAATGCCTGTCATCACCGGAGATCAACACTATACAACAAACCCTGTTCACAACCCTTTAGCAATCGAATCTGAGTCAAGTCCGCAATGGTTAGACTATGTTTTATATTCCAAACAACATTTAAAACCTGTTGAATCTTCCATACAGGCCATAGCTTTACGTACAGCCAAAGAATTTAAAGCTTGCATGAAAGCAAGACTTCAGCCCTATGATGTTTATCCGGATTCCCAGTGGTGTAAAAAAACAGCCAGCCTCACCGATCTGTCTGATCATTATCCTGTGTTGGGGAGATTCAAATATTGAACAAGGCTTAGAGACCATTAACCAGCAGGGAGGTAAAGGGGTATATTATGAGAGAATCTCTAATTACTTTTTCAGTTGGGCCATGCAGTGATCAACGATTTCGAGCATATTGTAACCCAGCTGCACCTGCTCACGGTTGGAAGAGATAATCATCAGGCTGGCGCACTCGTGGAATTTTTCCAGCGCTTCGGGATTAGCTTTGAGAATATCCATATCGATAATCACTTCATGATCACTATTCATAAGCTAAATCTAACAGATATAGCAGCGCTGTCTTGTTTCAGGTGCCATCAAACAAGCAGATCAAATTATTAACTATGTCTCTCGCCTCAAGAGGGAGTATGATGCGCCCGCTAGCTAGCACTCTTTGGGACTTATGAATTGCTACTCGGCAATAGCTCCTACCTCGCCTAAAGCGCCTACTGTTGGTGCTCTACCTTCTGCACCCATGCAGTCGTGTGCGACAGGAATAACGGGCAAAAACATCGATAAAGGAAAAGGGACTTCAGTAATGAAATTAGCAATGATTGGTTTGGGTCGCATGGGCGGCAATATGGTGAAACGTTTGATGCAGGGCGAGCATGAAGTGGTCGCTTATGATCTGGATGCGGCACCCGGCTTGGCTTTAGCTGAAGAGTTTAACCACGTAACTGCGGCAGAGAGTTTAGAAGATGTGATTGCACAGCTGCCTACCCCGCGTGTACTTTGGGTGATGGTTCCACATCAATTTGTCGATGGCAGCATTGAGAAGCTGTTGAATGCTGGGCTGGAAGCTGGTGATCTGATTATTGATGGTGGCAACTCCAACTACAAAGAGGGTCAGCGCCGTGGTGCTGAACTGGCTGAAAAAGGTGTGCTGTTTGCCGATTGCGGCACCTCCGGTGGTGTTTGGGGTCTGCAGAATGGTTATTCCTTAATGATTGGTGGTGAAAAACCGGCTATTAATCTGATTGCGCCTGCATTGACTACACTAGCTTCAGATGATGGTAAGGGTTGGGGCCATATGGGGCCTGTAGGTTCCGGTCATTTTGTGAAGATGGTTCATAACGGCATGGAGTACGGCATGATGCAAGCTTTTGCCGAAGGTTTCGAGCTGATGAAAGCCAAGGAGGAGTTTGGTCTGGATATGCATCAGATCTCACGTGTCTGGCAGCATGGTTCGGTGGTGAGTTCATGGCTGCTCGATCTCACCGGCGATGCGCTGGAACAGGATGGTGATCTCTCCTCTCTCTCCGATTGGATGGATGATTCCGGTGAAGGGCGCTGGACGGCCAATGAAGCCATAGATTTGGGTATTCCAACCCCAGTCATGACACTGGCTCTGCAAATGCGTTTCCGTAGCCGTCAGACTGATGCTTTTGCAGGCAAGATTGTAAATGCTCAACGAGCCGGATTTGGTGGCCATGCCATTAAACCAGCTGCAAACAAAGAGGCGACAGACTCATAATGGCTGGCGATGAAAAGTTCGCCTCCATCATTGGAAGTGAACAGGCTGAACCTGCCAATATCGTTATATTTGGAGCCTCCGGTGATCTGAGCAAACGTAAACTGTTGCCTGCACTGGCGCATATGCATCGCTGGAACCTACTTGGTCCGCATTCGCGTATTATTGGTGCGGTACGTGAAGATTGGACCAAGTCACACTGGATCAATTATGTGCATGACCAACTGTTACAATATTTCCCTGATGCGATCTTAAACCCTCATTCATGGCAACGCATTTCGCACAAGCTCGATCTGGTCAATGGTGATCTCAATGACCCTGAAATGTATAAACAGCTGGCTAAAACCCTACATACCGAAGACGGCAAGAAAAATGCCCTCTTCTATCTGGCGATTCCACCATCCTGGTATGAATGTGTGGCTAAAAACCTAAAAGCGGCAGGGTTAGCGGATGAAGCCGATGGTTTTCGTCGCATCGTGGTTGAAAAACCCTTCGGCATGGATTTAGACAGCGCTCAAAATTTAAATGAAGCGCTGCAACACTATTTTGATGAGTCACAGATTTATCGTATTGATCACTATCTTGGTAAAGAGTCCGTACAAAACCTGATGGTGTTCCGTTTTGCCAATTCAGTCCTAGAGCCTTTATGGAACCGCAACTTCATTGACCATGTTCAGATCTCTGTGTCTGAATCGCTGGGAATCGGCTACCGCGCCGGTTATTATGATAGTTCAGGTGCCCTTAAAGACATGATTCAGAGTCATCTGCTGCAGGTATTAACCTTAGTGGCGATGGAACCACCACTTACACTAAACGCCGATGATGTGCGTGATGAAAAGATGAAAGTCTTGCGCGCCATTCGCCGTATCAAGCCAGAAGAGATAGATCAGATCGCCGTCAAAGCTCAATATTCAGCCGGCAATGCCGATGGAGTAGATATTCCTGCCTACCGTGATGAGAAAGGTGTGGCTGATGATTCCAGTACCGAGACATTTGCCGCTGTGAAATTCCATGTTGATAACTGGCGCTGGCAAGGTGTACCTTTTTTACTGCGTACAGGTAAAGCCTTGCCTGATCGTGTGTCTGAAATATGTATTCGATTTACAACACCTCCACAAACACTGTTCGACCTGCATGATGGCAATGTCCGTAACAACGAACTTATCTTCCGTTTACAGCCCGATGAAGGCATGTTGCTCAGCATGACCGCCAAACAACCCGGACTATCTACTGACCTGCGTGGTGTACATCTCGACGCCAGCTATGGCATGGCTGGATCTGGTATGCCAGAAGCCTATGAAACACTATTTCATGACGTACTACTGGGCGAAGCTGGACTATTCTCTCGTGCTGATGAAGTAGAAGAGTCATGGCGTATTATTGCGCCCATCATGAAAGCCTGGGCTGAGCAGAAAGATATTGTCACTTACCCGGCTGGTAGCATGGAGATCCCTGGCATGGATGAACTCATGCATGATTGTGAAGGTTCGTGGCGTGACTTGAGCTCAAAACATGCTTGATCACCTTCACCAACACGACAGTGATACCGCTGTAGCTCAAACCGTTGCTCAACGCATCATTGAATCAGCAGCTTTAGCGATTGCAAAACGTGGTGTTTTTCATCTGGCTTTAGCGGGTGGTACCACGCCACGGTGCTGCTATGAGCTGCTGCGTGATGCAGATATCGACTGGGACAAAGTACATATCTGGTTTGGTGATGAACGCTGTCTGCCTGTCGGTGATCCAGAACGAAATGATGTGATGGTGGATCACGCCCTGCTATCACATGTGCCTATTCCAGCCGATCATATTCATCGCACACTAGCCGAGCAGGGCCCTGTTATTGCAGCATCTGCATATGCTAAAGCATTAGCAGAAGTCACTTGTCTGGATCTGGTGTTATGCGGCATGGGCGAAGATGGACATACCTGTAGCCTGTTCCCGGACAACCCTGCTCTCTCTGATTTGCATTTGGCCGTAGCTGTATTTGATTCCCCCAAACCACCATGCGAACGTATTTCACTCGGTTATAGTGCTATCAACGCCGCCCGCGAACGTATTATGATGGTGACAGGTGAAGGTAAACGCGCTGTTTTCAATCGAATTATGCAGGGAGAATCGTTTCCCATCTTGATTGCCAATAGTGAGTGGCACAGTTCGTTATAGAGCAGTCTTGGAACGCTGATCCAAACGAACTACAACTTGATGTTGAACTGTTGAAAGTCGTTATCTCTGTATATGGGTCTCTTTTTCGTCCTCTTCGCATAGAGCCTGCCTCCGCGAAGCCGCAGGGCGATATCCAATCGCTCTTAAAAACAGCGTTTAACGTAGGGGGGGGGCAAACAAAAAGCATGGATTCCGGCTAAAAACATGCCGGAATGACGCTGAAGCGATGCTGTGCACTCACAGCATCGCTTCAGCTAGCTAGCGGAACTTCAACTCCAACATTCTACCGCCGGAAACATCCGCAATTTTCTGGAAAGCCACCCTCGTACTTGTATCGCTACTACCCAATGGCAAGGTAAATACTGGTGAGGAGATGGCATGAAAATGCACTGTATCTGTCGGAGCTTCATCGCCAATCAACAGATAAGCCCCGGGAATAGGTGAATTTTTGGTGATCGTATCGAACGCATGTCCAATCGTCTCTTCACCTCCTACAAAGGGAGCCTCTTGCATCAGCCGATCAAACATTTCTCCCATTGTGCCAGTAAAAGTATTGGTTTTCAGGTCGGCATACCAGCTTACAGCACTCAAATGTTTACCTGAACGAATCGCAATGACTCGCAAAACAGGAATCAAAAAGGAAGTAACACCATGCATGGAACCGGTGGCATCAATAACCAAATGCAGGTCTTTACCCGGCAGAGCACGTAAACCTTGTACCATCAGTTCAAAATCCTTGCGCCCCTTTCCACTAAATCCAGCCGCTGCCAACACCTTATCCATCTGTGCTGAGCTATCAGCTCCGGCCAGCGTATTCATCTCCTCAATAAGCTCAATATTACGCGCATTCGATTTCGCCAGAGCCGATTCAAGTCTCGCAATTTCAGCCTTGCTCAGCTCAGATTCACCACCACCCTGCATTTTCGATACGAGAAGAATCATCGCCAATAGAAATATAAATGCAGCGAGCATCAACAGAGCCATATCGGAAAACACCTCGTAAATCGAAGAAGTTTCCTGATTGTTACGCGTGCGCATAATCAGCCCTCAGCTTTATCATCTTTGCTTGATGACTTTTGCGTCCCCTGAAACCCCATAGCGGCAAGCAAGCGCTGCTTAAAACCGGCTAACTGTTTTTGCAAGCTCAGCTCATAACGCAACACCTTGGCATAATGGCGATGGACGGCAATCGCCTTAAACACATCATCATCGGCTTGATTCAGACGTGTCGCATCTTTTAATTCACGCATCTCCTCTGCGAATTCAGCCATCGCTTGTTTACTTGACTTTAATGAGTGCCCCAATATGGCCAAGCGCTGATCCATACCTGCCAAAGCCTCGTCCAAAACAAGAAAATCACGCTGCACTGAAGCTGTTAGCTGAACTGAGGCATACACCATGCAGCTACGCACCAATAGATCTTGCAGGGCTTCAATGGAGTTATCAGTGATATAGGCAAAGACACGCAACAGTACGCCGCCCATAATAGCGCCGAGCAGGGTGGTATAAAATGCCAGCCCCATGCCTGAGAGTGCTTCACTCAAACTTGATAACATGGTCTCAGTGTCAGCAACGACGTTATTTAAAGCACCATTAAGACCTGTTAAAGTAATTGTTAAGCCCATTACAGTACCGATCAGACCGACGGTAATCAGCAGACTTCCCAATAGCCCTACAAAACGGCTGGAACGGATATGAGAAGCAAATTCGACAGTACTCAGATCGGTTAAGACGACCTGACCACCACTTTTATCAATATGTTGTAAAGCTTCAAAGAAACGGCTTGATGCACTTGATACGCGACGCGTAGGTGAGCGAGCAGCATGCAGCCCCCCCCGCTTGAGTTTGGCCTCCATCATATAGGCAAAGTACCATTCACGTGTCAATAATAGCACATGTAAAAAACTGATTACTACACCAAGAGCAAAAGCATAGATGATCACCCACGTAACCCGTGAGCTATCATGGCGAATAAATTCCCACAGATCTGCCTGCTGATAAAGTTGCATAAAGACAACTGCACTTATCGTTGCCCACACAACCCAAAACACGAACGTTTTCATTCCACGTTGATCCATTGCTGTTTGTTGGCCATGTGTCCTGTTTGAACGAGATGATTGTGGGGAACTCATTGTAAACACCTCTACGATGCGAAACTTATTTATAACAGAAAAAAACCGCCTGCGGACGAATCCGAGGCGGTTTACAATCTAATCTTTTAATTATTAGTCGTCTAGCTGACCAATAGCGTTTTTATCCTTCTCTGCGAGCCTTATCAGCAGCGCTAGCAAGAATCATTGGTGCAACAACACCTAATACAACAAACAGGATAAACGGATAAATAAAAGCAGTTAATTGCTGTTCCATAGTGAAAAACCTCCCAGTAAAATAAAACTTGTGCGCAAGCATAGTCACTCCAAGTGGCTCATGCAAGCATTCGCTACACCCTCATTATTTATGATCAAGTAGCTATTTGGTGGGCTTCTTTATTAGAAACAAGCCCCAGCAATTAACAGCCGGGGCTCAATATCATTCGTCGTCTTTATGTTTATGTTCACGGTCATAATCGCCCGCACGACGTTTTTTCGCAAACTTCCTTGGATCATGCCAGCCAATATCGTCAGGATCTTTCCAACCGGCAACACCACCAACAAAGAAATAGCCCGCCGCAAAAGTTAATACTGACAAGAACATTACCGTATACAGGATAAAAATGGTCATACCTTGGTCGACAAGCAGAGTGATGTCCAAACCATTCGGAGATTTCTTCACGTCACCAATGGCATAAGAGCTAGCCTGAACTCTCAGCTCCCCCCCCGTTAAGGTATAGAGTACATTCTTGCTCAGATAATTATTAATCTGGATAGTCATATCTTCAACAAGCACTTTTATGTCCTTGTTCCAAAGATTAAAACTAGGGTCGGTTGAGTTTTTGTCTAATACGGTTATGACAGCCTGATCTACCACTTTCAATAAAACGACATTCACCACATTGTCAAAACCGAGTGTTGATACAAATTCTACAGTACCCCATTCAATCTCGGGATTCGCAGTCAAGGTCAAATCCAGTTTTACAGCCACTTCGCCTGTCTCTAATATTGTTGCGCGAGGATCCAGTATTTCATATGTAACACCGGTTGTCTTTGAAGTATCCTTAATATAAAAAGTTGAATCCATATTTGCCTGGATGCTTTTTTGTGGAATAATCACTGGCAGGCTTTCCACCTTATAAACAATTCCACCAATGTTTGAGACTATAAAAAACAGTAATCCCAAGGTAAATATCAGCTTTTTAGTTAGCACATTTCTCTCCTAGTTCCATTGTTTCAAAAACATACAGGCCATAACCTTTTATAAACAAGGCAGGGGATTTCTCCCCCACCTTTTAGTCTATAGTCGTACGTACACCCCTACTTAGCCTTAAACTCACATTGACATAGCTTACGCACATGTTTCACGAGATCAGTTATTTCAGCATCAGTTAACAGCGATTTCCAACCAGGTATCAAAGCTGATTTATCAATAGCCACACCACCGTCTTTAATCACCTTGAACAGTTCAGCATCTGATCTGGCCTGCATGTATTTGCCGTTACTATGGTTTCGGGCAGGTACAGCCATATCACGAGAGTTTATGCCACTACCATGACCAGAAATTCCATGACACTGCATGCAGTAGAGACGGTAGTTTTTAGCTGCCGATTCAATACCTTCCTCTTCGCTAAATACTGGTATCTCGCCACCACCACTCTGATCAGTTTTTGATTCATCACTTTGGCTGGCTACTGCCTCAACTTCACCTGACAGAGAAATAACATAGTTCACCAGTTTTTGTAACTCTTCTTCAGAAAGATCACGTTTTGGCATATATGTTTTGTGATTCCATGCGTTCGGATCACGGGTAAAACTAAGCATATAGTCCGCTTTTAAACGTTTGCCAGCAGTGTGAAGTTCAGGACCTGACAGACCACCAAAATCAGGAGCAATACGGTGACATGCCATACAGCCATTGCCTTTATCAAACAACAACTCACCAGCTGAACCAGCTGTAATCATTGGATCCAGCTTTTCAGCCCGAATCAAAGCAGTTTTTGTCCGCTTAGATGACAGCAGTGATGCCACATGCCCCGCTTCTGTAGCAGTTAAACGCACATGTTCTGGAAAAGATGTCTTACGTATCATGTCCCTTTTTTTACCTGACTCAACATGATCCAGATAAAACATTCCAGAAGGCCTAACCTGCTTCGGGCTTTGCAACCACTCTTTCAACCAGCTTTGATTATATTTATTGCCAGCATAATAGAGAGCAGGACCTTTACGCCAGAGCCCTTCAGTTTCAGGCCCTGGTTTCCCAGTCAGGTCATGACACGACGCACATGCTTTCTTTTCCATCACTTTCAAGCCCGCTGCACTATCTGCAAAAGCCGATGTGCAGAACAGCAGTGCAAAGGCTGTGCAAGCAGCTGATAAAGTGCGAGTCAGATATTTCATTATTAGTGACCTCTGCGCCTAGTTTTAATCTTAGTTCCCTTGAATCCTTCATGTTCGAACAGACCATAAGTACCTGTTTTCATAGATTCTTGATAGAAGAAGTTATTGTCATACTTGATATCTTTCCATACATACCAGTCGTCCATTGGTGTGCCTTCGTACTCCTGCACAGTAATTGGACCACCAGGAAACTTACCACCAGCAGTTACATGTTTATCAACATGATCGTGGAAGATAAAACGACCCTCTTTATGATCAGCAGTATAGATCGCATCATAACGCTCACCTGGACCGAACATAATGGTTTCTGATTTATATGGAGCAGCCAGTGGCAGACCATCTTTATGGGTCACAGTCCAATCGTGCCCATGAATATGCATGGAGTGAATCGCACCACCAGCACCGTACAAACGTAAACGCACGACATCACCAGTCTTCATACGAATCGGCTGGGTATAAGGAAATGAACGACCATTAACCGAGAAGTAATCTTCAGTGTCATAAGGCGTTGAGCCTGTGCCAAATTTATCAGCATTTTTAGATTCCCATGAAGAGTGCATCATGATTATATCTTTGGTTACTGTTTTTTCCAAAGCAGTTGGGTTCTTCGGATCGATAACCATAGGCCCCCACATACCACGAATACCTACATGTTCGTTGACGTTCACGTGACAGTGGTACCACAGAGAACCTGGGCGATCTGCTTTCATTTTATAGGTAAATGTCGTACCTGGTTTAATAGGCTGCTGGGTCACACCCGGCACACCATCCATGCGCCATGAGCCCTTTTGATGCATACCATGCCAATGAATCGTATGCGGTAACGTCGTATTATTAGTCACATGAATGACCAGATCATCGCCCTCTTTGGCACGAATGAGCGGACCAGGAACTTGGCTGTTAAATGCAAAAACTTTGTAATTCAAATCCGGAGCCACTGCCAGCGACACCTCATCAATCGACATATTCATCTCACGAGTAGCTGCCTGCGCTGTCATGGCAGTGAACATACAGCCCATGGCCAACACCAACGCCATCATTAATCTTAACACCCTCATATACTTACCTCCTCATTATTAATCTCAGCGTGATTACACGCCAATTTCTTCGTTTAAAACACAAATGGATCAGAATAGATATCTGCCATTGATGCTCCAGCCAAAAAGCATGTCTGCTTCAAGCCATTCACAATGGCCGGATCACCACAAACATAAACTCGCCAACCAGAAAGATCCGGTATAGCAGATTTAACAAGCTGCTGGATATCGCCCTGCTTGCCGCCATCTGGCGCATCGCCATGCAACACGCAGGGGGTATAATGCACTTTTTCATACTGATCCGCCAGCGCATTCATCTCATCACTATAATACAAACCTGGTATTGCTAGGCTGGCATGAAACAGATGAATCTCACCACGGTGACCATGTTTAAGCGCATCACGAACAATGCCGTACAAAGGAGCAAGACCAGTGCCAACAGCAACCATTAACAAAGGCTGATCCAGATCTTTTATTGTATAGAAACATTCACCAGCAGGGCCATCTATACTTAATGCATCACCGACACTGGTTTCATCATGCAAATAACCACTCATGCGACCATCAGGGACGCGCTTGATATGCAGCTCCAAAGCCTCATCACTCGGTAGGCTGGCCAATGAATAACTCCGCACCAAACCAGTCTCAGGGTGTTTTACATTCACAAACTGACCCGCGACATAATCAAACTCATGCTCGCACTTCAACCGCAAACGTAACACCGACTCGTTAAGCAACTGCTTTTCAACAACCGTAGCCGCCATACTACCTTTCGATAGATCCGCGACAGCCAACTCCATATCTTCTTCCGGTTTACAGACGCAGGTCAAAAAATAGTTTTGGGCCACCTGAGTATCTTTCAGGCCTTTTTGAGAATCAGCAGTAGGTCTGCCTTTGACTGCTTTAGTGATGCATGTCTGACACACCCCACTTTGACAGCCGGAAGCAACAAGCAAGCCATGCCGCGTCAAACACTCAAGGATAGTTTCGCCCTGATGACAATCATATTGGTGACCATCAAAGGTAATCAACGGCATAGCACACTCTTTTTATTCATTTATTTTCTTTCTTCTTATCTATTTAGAACGTCATCACGAACGCTGTCAGCAATGGTAATAATCTCAGCTATCTTCGCTTCACCAACACCCAACTCAGCCAGTGTTGCACGCAGATGTACCAACACGTGTTCAAAATGAGAGTCATTCAGCCCCATTTTTTCAACCAGGTGTTTATGACCAGCACGCATATCCATTCCTGTGTAATTGTTCGGACCACCAAACACCATAGTCAGGAAAGCTTTCTGCTTCGCAGCCTGCCTCGTCATGTCGGTACCTTCAAAAAACACTTTGATATAAGCATCTGCAAGCACACGCCTATAAAAGATATTAACAGCGGCATCAATTGCCGCAGCACCACCCAATTGATCATACAAACTCTTCTCAACGGGCTTATTGGCTTCTTCAGCAGCAGCTTCTCGACGGGCTTTATCCGCAGCGCCTGCCAGTATCATCGGTACAATTACACCGAGCACAACAAACAGGATAAAAGGATAAATAAAAGCGGTTAATTGTTGTTCCATCTGAAGAACCCCTTAGCGATTCAGTACATCAGCACGAACACTGTCCGCGATATTGATGATCTCTTGAATTTTATCCGTTCCAACACCCAACTCAGCTAATGTTGAACGCAGATGTGCCAATACGTGTTCAAAATGAGAATCATTCAGACCCATTTTTTCAACCAAATGCTTGTGACCCTCACGCATATCCATACCAGTGTAATTATTTGGGCCGCCAAAGACCATGGTTAAAAAGGCTTTCTGTTTAGCGGCCTGTCTGGTCATGTCCGTACCTTCAAAAAAACGATTGATATAAGAATCAGCCAACACTCTGCGATAAAAAATATCTACCGCTGCATCGATTGAAGCTTCGCCGCCCAACTCATCATATAAACTCATAAAAATTCCTCCAATGTTGTTGTATTATTTTCAGACAACCAGCAAAGAGCCCACTCACCCTCTCTATCTACTGAAATGCATCTGAGATTCGAAAATATGATAATGCCCGCAAAAGATGTCAACAGAATATATTTTTAAATTTGATTATCATTATTTCTCGTCTATACTCCAGCCATGCACTTGACTCGCTATACAGATTATTCACTGCGCGTTTTACTCTACCTTGGTTCAAATCCCGGGGAACGGGTGACGATCAGCCAAATTACGGAGTACTTTGACATCTCCCGAAATCATCTGGTTAAAGTTGTTCATAATTTGGGACAGCTCGGACTCATCCACACCATCCGAGGAAAATCAGGCGGCATGACCTTGGCCATGCCCCCAAAAGAGATTAATCTCGCTCATGTCATCCGGAAAATTGAACCACATATGAACTTGCTGGAATGCTTTGATGATCAAACCAACACCTGCCCAATCACCATGCAGTGTGGATTGAAAAGCATTTTATTTCAAGCGCGAAGGGGGTTTATGGATGTCTTAAATGATTACACCCTTGAAGACCTACTGCCACGCGAGGATCAACCATACAAACTCTCTTCCGAACAGATCATTCCCTTTTCAACTATTCAGCGCTCAGCAAAAGCATAAACTCTACCACTAAAAAGCCCCACACATACATTCAGCTTGCCCCACAAGGGTGAATGTTTAGCGTGCCGTGCTTAAAACACCTATCCACACCAGAGAGAACACTATGCTGTCCAAAATAACCCAACACCTCGAACCCCGCCACTTCGGCCTGCTTGCTCTATGCGTCCTGGCATTCATATACATGGCGTTATTTCGTTATGACGCCTATGGCATTGAGGAGGGAGCGGCACGCGCACTGCTCATCAACTGGTCGATCATTGATCAGGTTGCCAATGCCACGCCATTGTTCGGCTTTCCCGATTTACGTGCCGTAATGTTTGTTTTTCTGGACCTTCACTGGGCTGGAAGCCTGCCTGCCGCCAAAGTATTTACCCTGTTTATGCTATTTGGCACAGCCCTCATGCTCTACCGCTGGTCAGAATCCTATGAAAGCCCTGAAGTAGCCACCATGGCAACAGCACTACTACTTATTTCACCAATCAGCATCATACAAACTGACTCCATCTCAGCCGGCGTATTCTTACTATTTTGTTTTGCAACAGTGTTTTGGATGAATCACTACTACCAGCTGGCTATTCGCACCATGTCAGCTTCATTCTTCCTACTCATGTTGATGAGTGCTTTTGCCGTCAGCCTGCATCCGATGGGCTTAGCCGCCCCCATTGCCCTGGCACTGCACTGGTACCCCAAGAAAAAAACTATCGAAAGCAATAATGAGGATGAAGCGGAGCCCCTTCAGCAGCAGATGCTTGAAAAACGCCGCAACCTATTCATAGGACTGGGTATTACCACAGCATTACTACTGTTTGTACGCTGGGGCTGGTCGGGGCTAGAAGAGAGCGCCAACCATCTCGCCAGTCTGGGAGCGATCTTAACCGGCTCTCCAATTCTACAAAGCTCACCACCAGTCGGTTACGGCTTAATTGTAGCCAGCCTATTGGGCTTTGTGATCGCCATCTACTTTTACCGTCGTTATTTTGAGTTATTCAGCTTTACACTCGTGATTGCCTGCCTGATTGGACTTCTTCAACCTGACAGTTCATGGGCACTCATCGCTCTAACATGTGTCCTGTTTCTAGGGCTACCCATGCTCATCGCGGCTCATCGCAGGACTGGCATTCAAAACATCATCGGCCAGCGTGGCTTGGTCATCTTATTAATCATCATTCTCACCAGCATGTTCACCTCGGCCGATAAACACTACCGCATGATCACGCAATTGAAGCTGAAATCAGACAGCGATAACCTACTTGCATCAGCCGCCCACATCGCCAGCAATCATGATGCTGAGTTCATCATGGCCAGCCAATGGCCAGCTCGCACCATGCTTGTCACCAAACGCGATGTACTCCCCCTACCGCCCCAACGCATTTTGCAGGATGCAGAAACATTCATTGAAAAAACGGCCAGCGTAACGCACTTCATGTTTGATCCGAACAAACCAGAAAATGAAGCTCTATCGAAAATCGGAGCCCGCCTGACACAACGCATGCAAGCTGTTGAAATTCAGCCTGCTGGTGTCATCTTACAAGTCAATTCAAGACAGAATTCAAATAATGAAGGTAACCATTAAACAAGACTCAACATCTAATCCAACACCTGCAGCGCTGAGAAAGACACCTCCCCTCAATCCATGGGACAAACATGGAAGCAGAATTGTAGTTAGCTAAGCCTCATGTTTTAGGGCGATTGAGATAGTGAAAAAATAACGACACTACAACACCAAAGCCACCACAAAACAGCAGCAGCCCACCAACAAACACAGCAGCTAACATCGGTGCTGATGCATCATTGTGCAGATTCGGCATCAAATACGCCAACATCGCCACACCAATAACCATCGCCAGCGCATAATTGCGCATCATGCGCTTCCATACAGCTGCATCGACTTTCGGCGCATCACCTACTGAATCTTTGTCATCCAACTGTTTTTTTTCTAACTGTCCCATGATGAGATCCCCACACATTTTATTTCGCAGCTTCAGGCACGAACAACAGCCAACCTGAAAAAAACACCAACAAACGAACCACAACAACACCGATAAACTGCTTCTGATGCTCACTGCGATGATGCTGATGCTCAGGCCCTACCGGATTCGCAAGCATCGAACGCCCAGCCATAATCTGCAACACATACAAGGCATACAGCACCATCACCAACATCACATGACTCCAGATCAAAAACGAAAAGATCTCACCCTGATCAATCAGCCGCTCTTTCCAATCATGTGTCAAATACAGATAGACCGGAAATGCTAAATCAAACAGAATCAAAGAGACCATCGCTGAAATATGAAACTGACGCTGTTTGCGCCAATACCACGCCGCAGCCAACACCACAAAACTGATTAATACGAGTAAAATACTAGTTGCCATCGCCAGATACTACGCAGACACAACAAGGTTCGTCACCTACAACAAAGCCACAGGAATAATAAATGTATTTTATTTGCGCTATAGCATTAAATCGCTACGATTCGCCCATGTCCAAAGACCTGTCTAAAAACACACACGAACAATCCCCAGCCGAAGAAACCAAAAAACCATTGGAACTACGCTATCTAGGCAAGTTCCTCATCTTCTCCGTCGCATCCTTTTTTGTAGGAACAGTACATGGAGTTTTACAGGTTATTCCAGCTGTTCGCGCCTGGTTAGATTCCATTGGTAGTCCCTATGGCGGCCCCGGCCACATGATTGACCCGCTGGCTCATGCTCATATTAACCTCGTTGGTGGCGTCACCATACTTGGCATGGCTATGACCTATTATCTGCTTCCAAAAATCACCCACAAACCAGTTTATTCTCGCAGCATGGCTGAACACTCGTTCTGGTGGACAGCCTGTGGTGTCTCTGCCTTTTATATCGCATTAATGATTTTCGGTATTTGGGAGGGCAATCTGTGGCTCACCACCCCGGAAGAGATACCTGCCATTCACCGCTTTTATGGCCCAATCATCTCCATTGCAGCTACCGCTCTCGCTATCGGCTTTTGGGCCTATCTAGCCAATGTGCTATTGTCCGTAAAAGGCTTGTACAAGAACTCTTAATATGAGCCCTCGTTTAGAATGCGGCTGCCCATCTGAATATCCGGATTGGTGCAATGGTGATATTGATCTGGGCGGACAACTTGTTCACGCGCTAAAAATACCCATGTTTATGCATATGCCGATTGGCTATGAAGCTTATCTGGTCAGACAAAAAGAAGATATCGAACGCTTAGAGCTAACTGAAAAATGGCCTGGTTTTAACCTGACCAGAACAGGTGCTTTTCGTGGCCAGATGCTTTGTCCATTAATTGAAGAGAACTCGCCGGCTCGTAATATATCCGTCTTAAAGAACCCGTTTAACCTTCGCCTGCACCTTCTGCGCGGCGATGTCTCCGAAATCAAAACTCAGGTACGCAAAATGCAGTCGGAGCTACTGGATGAAGGATTGATGCCGAAAGAGCTCTACATGAGCTATCTCACCTGTCCGCTGTGTGAAGAGAAACAAGGCGGCAAACGTCTGTTCCTAGCACGCCGCTGGATCAAAAACCCAAAACTCAAAGAGCGATTAAACAAAAAACAATAATAATCAGCCTTACAGGATCCTAGGATTGGGGTTGATATGGCTTCATTAGCGATTCAAACGCTTCAGGTTCAAATACTTTTTTATCCACACGCAGGAACACTGCGTTCTCTTCAGGCACAACCTTAGCTTCACTGACTCCTGCCAATTCAAGCAATTTCGCCTGTAGTTCATCGGCATTGGTACTGCTTTCAATATGCGCCATCATGGACGAACGCATGACAGGCATCTGCATACCCAAAGCAACTAAAAGCCACACTGCAGCAATCCCCGCCGCACCAAAGAACACACCCTGCACATCAAAGAGACCGTAACACCAGCCACCCACAACACCGCCCAAAAAGGCACCGAAGAACTGCGATGTAGAATAAACCCCCATCGCTGTGCCCTTGGCATCGATCGGAGCCATACGTGAAATTAACGAAGGTAATGTTGCTTCCAACACATTATAAGCCACAAAAAAGATAAATAGCGCCGAAACCACCGCAAACATCGAGTCATGCGAGAAACCCAGCAAAGCACATGCGATAGTGATCAGTGCAATACAGCTCAGAAACACCTGCTTCATTTTCTCTTTCTTCTCGGCTGCAATAATCATTGGCACCATGATAATCAGAGCAACCACCAAAACAGGAAGGTAAACCCAAGCATGACCTGAAGCTTCAATACCCAGATGATCACGCAGCACAAACGGTAAACCAATAAACACAGCCATCATCACTGCATGCAAAATCATAATCCCGATATCCAAACGCAATAACTGCGGATTTTTGAGAATACGACCAAACTCATCGGGTAACGATTGAACATCTCTATGCCTATGCGTATCTGCTGGCAATGGATTTGGAACCAACCAATACAACACAGCAATAGCCAGCACAGCCAGCACAGCCGTCAGCCAGAAGATACCATCCACGCCAATCGAAGCACCAAGGAATGGCCCTAACACCAAGGCCAGCGTAAACGACATGCCAATGGTCATACCAACTGTGGCCATCGCTTTACTACGCACCTCTTCTCTAGTCAGATCTGCCAGTAGCGCCATCATAGCCGCTGCAATAGCACCAGCTCCTTGCAGCGCACGCCCGACAATCACACCCCAAATCGAATCCGCCATAGCCGCAACCACACTACCCACGGCAAAAATCAATAATCCTGCAGCAATCACTGGTTTACGCCCTATGCGATCTGACATCCAACCAAAAGGAATTTGCAGCAATGCCATCGTCAAACCATAAGCACCAAGAGCCAAGCCCATCAACGTCGGCGTAACACCATCCAAACCGTTGGAATACAAGGCAAATACCGGTAAGATAAGAAATAAGCCCATCATGCGCAGCCCATAAATGCCTGCTAACGAAAATGTGCCGCGCTTTTCAAATTGGTTCATTATGTTAATCCTTGCAAAATATTCATGCCGCCAAGTATGCCTACACAGCATCAGGAACCCTAGTTTTCAAACGGACAAACATAACCCCAAAGAATGTAGGATCATTCCTCTATAGTTTCGCAGATCATTATACCTATATGAAAAACATAAAAAAAGCAGCTCAAAGCTGCCTTGTATCACTTTCTACTTTCTCTCTTGTATATCGCTTATGAATTGCATTCACTTCACCCAAAACAAATTCAGGGCAGTGTTTAATGCGGCCAACCCCACTTCATAAAGGAAGTCTGACAATCCCAGCACTCATAACGCTTGGTAAATGCAAGCAAACGCATCCACCATGCACGATGGATTCTACATAAATGTAAACTACCACAAAAAGGACATTTAGTTGTCATAGAATATCCCCCCTTTTTTCATCAACCTCCATGTGCTACACACATGTATTGATCATTATAGCAGAATAAACCTTTTTATGTTTTTATTTTACGGCACTCAATTTATGATGTGAGCGGCACCACGCTACCAAACGCTTCATCCACCAGTTTGCCAGAAGACATGTCAGGATGCCATTGAGAATAACCAATCGACATCGGGGCAAGGTGCTCATGCTTGGGAAGATCCTGCTCCATCTGCAACATCAAGCGGTGCACGGATTTTTTAGCACTCTCTTCATCTGTACTCGGTGCAATGATCGCATAGCTATCATGAGAGAAACGCGCAGGGATATCACCTTCTCGCAGCAACAGACTTAGCTCTTTGGTTATAAACCGTAGCGTTTTTTTATTTCTCTTTTCATCTTTTAAGGGCAACTTTATCAACAAAAGTGTCAGAGGCTGCTCACTGCGTCTAGCCAAACCTATATGGTACTCCAATTGCTCCAGAACAAAGTGCCGTCCTTCTCCCTCATCAAGTTGTTCGGCCCCCACCTTGCGCCCACTCGATAAAAAAGCCATCACATGATGGTGACCAAAACTGTGATACAACTTTAACACAGTCACTCCAAACACCAAAATCACGACAAGCAAACCGTACAACCCCACCATTTCAAACAACTTCATCGAGACCACACCAATCATATGCCCCGCAAAATAGACGATAAATGCCCATGTGATGCAATTAATGCTCTGCAAAAAGAAAAATCGACTGGTGGAGATAGTCGAACAACCAAACAACATTGCGGAGATAATCCTCATGCCATAAAGATACTGAAAAATAAATACCGACCAGTTGGCATAGTCATCCATAATTTTATTGGCCACCGGATAGTGCCTACGTAAAAACGGCACCGCTTCGACGATCTGCATACCTTTCCAGCGCCCCACCGCAAACAGCAGGATGTGCCCTACAAAAGCACCTGCAGCGGCCACTGCAATCACCCAATGGGCTTCAAGCAAACCCATAGAGGCCAGAGCTGCTGCCGCCAAGACAACAACTTCCCCCTCTATCACCGTGGAGAGAAAAACAGCTAAATAGCCATATTGATCAATCAACTCTTTGGCGAACTCCATATCCATCGGCAAATCCCCTTACCACCCAATTATCTAGCAGATGAACTGTATGCGATTTATTACAAATACAAAAGGAACAGGCCGATCCTTCTCATCAGCAATCATGATTAATTCGAACCAATGGAATTAACGACAAACAATTTCAACAAGCTTGAATCAATGCTGGTCACTCATGCTCAATTCACTATCATGCCTGCTCAATCTGATTTATTTGGGGCGTCAATGAAGTTTAAGCACATCCTTATAGCACTCTGTTTTTCTCTGTTTTACAGTGCTCCCGTGGCTATCGCTAAAGATATCACCTTAAACTTTAAGGATGCCGACATTCGTGCTTTCATTGAGTTTGTAGCCGGCTTCTCCGGCAAAAACTTTCTTGTAGATAATCGAGTCAAAGGTAAAGTAACCATTGTATCCCCTACTCCAATCTCCGAAGAGCATGCTTATGAGGTATTCCTCTCCGTATTAGAGGTCAATGGCTTCGCCACAGTCCCCGGCACATCAATTACAAAAATTGTACCGCGAGCGGAAAGTAAACAAAAAGCCCTGCCTGTACGGCTAAGCCAGGGCACAAGTGACGATAGCATGGTGACCCAGGTCATGAAATTGCGCTTTGCCGATGCGCAACAGTTGGTTGCATTGATTCGCCCACTGATTTCACCCAACAGCCATTTGGTCGCTTATCCTCGTGGTAATATGTTACTACTCACCGATAGCGCCAGCAACATCAAACGCATTCAACGCATTATGGGACTACTCGACAGGAAAGACGCCGTTGGCGTGCAGCTATTCACACTCAAACATGCATCGGCTGACAAATTGGCGACAACCCTCACCACACTGTATGCCGCCAGCACCCCCGGCGCTCAAAAAAGTACGGTCAAAGCCTTAGCCCACCAGCCTGGCAATATGCTCATTGTTGTTGCAGCACCACAGATCATCAACGAAGTCGCAGGTGTCATCGACCGTCTCGATGTTGCACCTGAATCTGATAGTGGTCGCCTACAGGTACGCTATCTTAAACATGCCAATGCAGAAGATGTCGCCAAGGTGATCAATGAGCTGGTCGGCGGACAGACTGCCGCCACAGCGAAACCAGGACAGGCAAAACCGCTGTTTGCCGGAGACGTCAAAGTTGTCGCCGATACTGGCACCAATGCCCTGTTAATCACGGCAGACCCCAGCGACATTAAAGCTGTCTCTCGCATTATTGATCGACTGGATATCCGACGTCGTCAAGTACTGGTCGAAGCCTTAATTGTTGAAGTCAGTGGCAATGCGATTGAACGATTCGGGGTAGAGTGGATGGCCACAGGTGGCGTCGGTGCCGGCGTACAGAACTTTAAAAACATTCAACCTATCGGAACCGCCCTCACCACCAACGCGCAAGCTGCAGCGCCCGTCAACACCTCTTTAGCGCTTACAGCAGCAGCACCGACAGGCCTTACGCTTGGCATGATCAACAGTGCACTCTCTATTGGCGCTTTAGTACAAGCCATGCAATCAGACACCGATGCCAATGTACTCTCCACCCCCAACCTTCTAACCATGGACAATGAAGAAGCTGAGATTGTGGTTGGTAAAAACGTACCGTTCATTACCGGCCAGAGCTCCACACAGGGCGGTGTAGCCAACCCATTTCAGACTATTGAACGCAAGGATGTTGGTCTCACACTGCGTGTAAAACCGCAAATTTCTGAAGGTGATTCGGTACGCTTGGAGATCTATCAGGAGATATCCTCTGTCGATGGAGCAACGGCTGGTGGCGGCGGCCTAACCACCAGTAAACGCTCGATTAAAACGGTAGTACTGGCCAATGATCAACAGATGATCGTACTCGGTGGTTTAATGCGCGACGACAAGAGCGCTGCCGTGCAAAAGGTTCCATGCCTGGGTGCTATCCCACTATTTGGAGAGCCCTTTAAATTCACTGAAAATCAGACCACAAAAACCAATTTAATGGTATTCCTCAAGCCTATTATTATCAAAAGTGCCAGTCAGATTGAAGAGATCTCCGGCCACAAATACTTCGATATCAAAAAACTGTACGAACAACCTCTCGACGGTGGTACTATTCTTTTCCCACAGGCAGAAAAAGCACTACCCAAAGATATAGCTCCAGCAACAAAAAACAGCCCCCCTCCTGCTCCAGCAGCACCATGAAGCTGGCCATCTTCTAACAGGTGATACATTGAAACATCTTGCCCGTCTAAGTAATGATCTCGTTGATGCCAAACGGGTTTTACACTTTTCATTGCCTGTACTACGAGCTGGGCTGGTTTTGCCATTGAAACCTACTCCAGAAGTAGCCAACCCGGTTGCCGTCTGTGATGACGGTGAATGGCCATGGGAACTACTTGATGATTGCCGCCGTATCTTTGCAGCCGAGGCAACCCCCATATTAACCCCTAAAGAGGCCCTTCTGACTGCGTTAAATCAGGTGTTTGATATGGCTTCAGCTTCAGCTGAGCAGATGCTTGAAGACCTCGACGGCGATGACCTATCCCGTGAACTCGAAGAGGTCGGTGACCTGCTTGAATCAGAAGACGATGCTCCAGTCATCCGGCTGGTCAACACACTGATATCTCAGGCACTGAAAGAGCGTGCCAGTGACATTCATATCGAACCCTTTGAAACACGCGTCATGGTACGTTTTCGTATTGATGGCGTACTTCATACAATCGTGCATCCGCCCAAGGGTGTTCAAGCCGCTATCACCAGCCGCATTAAAGTCATGGCTGGTCTGGACATTGCTGAAAAAAGGCACCCGCAAGATGGACGATACCGAGTCCGCATTGCCGGTCGCGAAGTCGATGTGCGTGTCTCACTACTTCCTACCGCACACGGCGAACGGGTCGTTATGCGACTACTTGATCGAGGATCAGCCATGTTAACCCTGCCACAGCTGGGTATGAGTCCACCTCAACTGAAGAACATGCAGGAGGTGATCACAGCACCGCATGGCATTGTGCTGGTCACCGGCCCAACCGGTTCCGGTAAAAGTACAACACTCTATGCAGGGCTCATGGAAGTTGATCGCAAGAATCGCAATGTCATGACCATTGAGGATCCGATTGAGTATCAGGTGGAAGGTGTTGGGCAAATGCAGGTACAACCTAAAATCGGCGTAACTTTTGCTGCCGGATTACGCTCCATTCTACGTCAGGATCCAGACATCGTCATGATTGGTGAAATTCGTGACCTGGAAACAGCAGAGATCGCCATTCAAGCCTCACTGACCGGTCATCTGGTATTTGCCACTTTACACACCAACGATGCTCTTTCTGCTATTTTACGACTACAGGACATGGGACTGGAGCCATATCTGGTCGCCTCTTCATTAATCATGGTACAGGCCCAACGACTGGTACGACGCCTCTGCCCACACTGCCGACAACCACGCCCTGTCACGCCTGATGACTGGAAAATGCTCGAAGCAGATCAACAGGAGTATGCTCACATAGAACACATTTACGATGCCAACGGCTGCGAGATATGCATGGATACAGGCTATATTGGCCGAATTGCAATCTATGAGATGGCACGTATTTCCGATGCCATGCGCAATGCCATCCATGAAGGCAAAGGCCTTCCTGCCATGCGCCGCATCGCCAAGAAAGAGCAGATGATCACCTTACGCCAGGATGTAGCCCGACATGTTGCAGCAGGTGTCACCAGTATTGAAGAAGTTCTGCGCGTCACCATGGAAGGCGTGGTAGCAACAGAATGAGTCGGCAAAGATGAGTGTATTTACCTATGAAGCACTAGATAGCGCAGGCCGCAAAAAGAGAGGTGAAATTGAAGCCGACTCTGAGCGCGGCGCACGCCAAAAACTAAAATCCAAACAACTCATTGTTCGGAAGTTAAATGCCATTGAAAAACATCAAAAGGGTAAAGATAGTGCCGGTCAGGCTCACCTGAACTCCTCAGAAACCGTACTCTTCTTGCAACAACTCGCCACACTGACTGAAGCAGGCATGCCGTTAATCGAAGCACTCTCCTCCATGGCAGAAGGAATGAGTCGACAACAGTCAAGACGAGCTGTCTTCACCATCCGTAAAAAAGTACTCGAAGGCGGCGCCCTGGCAGATGCATTGCGCGACCAACACTTTGATGAAGTAATCTGCAATATGATTGCAGCCGGTGAAGAGACTGGTCAAATGGAAGCAGTTGCAGCCCGTTTAGCGCAACTTCTGGAGCACCGCCAAGCCTTAAGTCAGGAGCTGTTATCAGCCACACTCTACCCCGCCATCATCCTGAGTTTCGGCATTGTTGTAATGTTATTTTTGATGGCCGTTGTGGTGCCCAAAATGGTAGCGGTATTTGAACGCTCTGGCGGAGATCTACCAACGCTAACCAAGGTCGTCATTGCTCTATCTGACTTTTTACGCGATCACGGTGGCTGGCTGGTTGTAGCTATTGCAGCCCTCATCTTAGGCTACAAATTAGTCATGCGCAATCTATCGGCACAGGAGTGGCGGGATGCATGGTTAATGCGCTTACCGGGCATTTCTACACTGTTAATCACCATCGACACAGCCCGCTTTTCACGCACTTTAGGCATGTTGCTATCCGGTGGCGTTCCAGCCCTAGCAGCCATGCTTATTGCCAATCAATGCTGGTCACTCTTGCCATTAAAAGCACTGGGAGAAGATGCACGCGAATCGCTACGCGAAGGTGAATCTCTGGCAGTAGCCCTAAAAAAAGGCGGATATATCCCCACGATGGCCACCCAGCTGCTCGCTGTCGGAGAACAAAGCGGGCAACTGGATTCGATGTTAATACGTATTGCTGATCATTATGAAAAAGAGGTTTCCCGAAATCTCAAACGCATGTTGACCATAGCAGAGCCACTATTGGTCATGTTCATGGCAGTTGGCGTCGGATCATTGGCCATGGCTATTTTATTACCTATTGCTGAAATGAATCAATTGGTGAAGTGAAGCTGGCTAACAGATGAGGAAACGAATCAGATGAAGTCGCCCCAATACAAATATTGCATGCAATTCATCACTTTTTTATTGATTATATCTTGTTCTATACCTGCCACTCAGGCCGGGCCATCTGAGGCTTACCAGCAGACCATCGCCCTTGCGGCTCAAGGACATGATGACAAAGCCACTGTGGCTTTTGCCGCTCTCGCTGAAGCTCTACCACCTCAAAACAACTGGCATGAGCGCATGTTCGCCGCTCAACAGCTGATAAACATGAGAATTGCCCGCCAGAGCAGCTTCCCCCCTCAAGACAGATCGAATCCATACCTCTCACTGGCTTCTGCTTATGCCAGCAACCACCCCCAACGGCAGGAAGCAACAACCTGGCCAATCGCCATACTTGCAACCATTTTCCCTGGCGCTGGTCACGCATGGCAAGACCGTTGGCATGATGCTCGTACTGCAGCAATAATGGTTTGGCCTATACTACTACTTACACTATGGGCTCTTAAGAAACGCATGGGGCCAGTCACCGTTTTTTTTACCCTAATCACACTCTGGTTATGGTCAGGAACAGTCTTTTCAGCCATTTCACTGGCTGAGCGTGGTAACTTGGAAACCTACCTCATCTGGTGGCAAAGTACCTGGCAAGCCTCTGGATTACCCGGTCGCCCATGGTGAGATATGCTCAACTGTTTCGGGCCTATTTATGTTTGGCTGCAACCAGCCTGATCCTTGCCATAGCTTGGCATCAGAGCTTTAACATACCTGCCGCTAACCCTCAAACATTCCCCAACCATTTTTATCAACACGTCATAGGCTCTCTTGATGGGCGTTCTTGTCCCAGTTATCCGGTCTGCTCACAATACGCCACCCAAGCCATGCAAGAATATGGCCTATTAGTCGGCTCATGGCTGACACTGGACCGTTTGATTCATGAAGCCGATGATCTAAAGCTCGGCCCTTGGCTCTTCCTAGAAGGAAATGTGCGATTAAACGACCCTATTGAACGCAATGCATTTTGGTTAGGATTGCGCTAGGATTGTGCCAAACATTTTTTGAACGACACCGATAGACATCAAGATGTCATGGAAACTCTAAGCGTGAGGATTAATAATGATGATGAAAAAAGCACTGTTTCATTTAACTGTGTTTATAGCATTTTTCACTTCTCATTCACTGCATGCTCAAGAGCTTGAAGTATATTATGGCGCTTTGGGTGTCGGTGCTTATACGGTTAATTACACTGAAACCCGTCCAACAGGAAAAATCGCCATCTCAAACTCAGCCCGCCCTGCTGGCTTTATAAAAGCAGGTGCAGATGCACAGTTTTGGGGTGTAGAACTTCGCCTTGGTCTGGCTGGAAATGGCAGTAAAAGCTTTCCAGCAGGCACCATAGGTAGCGCCAGCCCTTTCAGCATTGACGTACAAGCCAGCCCATTCTTCTCCTATTTAGGAAAAGTGCAGTACCCTTTCAACGATGAGTTGAAAGCTTATTTACTATTTGGTGGCACCATGGCTAACTTCTCAATCACGCCATCTGGCAACCCGGTTCTTTTCAGCACCAGCGCCATAAAAACAGGTTTCACATATGGTATTGGCGCTGCATACAAACCATCCCCAGACTTTTCAGTCGACATCGAATGGATTCAATATTGGACAGGTGTCGGCATGGTCGTCTCAGCAGCCGGCTCGTCCAAAGCATCCTTTGGCGGCTTTGGCATGTCAGTGAGTAAATCATTTGACTTTTAATCACTTTCCCTACGAACTAATTAAGCAGGTAAAAACTATGCGTTTTATTTTTACATCCATCCTCATTGCAACATGCATATTGCCCTTGCATGCGTTTGCGGCAACCACTGTAGTGGCCGATACCGTAGCAGCCAATCTGGTAAATCGATTTGCTCAGAATGCGATCAATGTAACCCCTACAGGCGGCTCGGAAGTCATCATCACCAGCGCCAACCAAACCGGCTTGGTTCAAAACGTCAATTTTGGTTCATTGCCAGCTGTTGCGCCTGCAATCCCAACCCCTGTTGTGATGAACGCGACTGGTATCATGCTAACAAGTGGTAACATTTTGGGCGCCAACACCAATCTAGGCCCATTAGCCGGTGATGCCGATGTATTCACGGCCCTATCCAACCATCTTGCCTTCACCACTACGGGTACATTTGACGCATCATCCTTGCAATTTAGCTTTACGGTAACACCTGGCTATTCAGCCATCACATTTGAGCTGGTATTTGCCAGTAATGAAGCTATTGGCGCCATCAATCCGGATGCTGTTGTCATCATGGTTGACGGCGTAAATTATGGCACATTGACCAACGGTATGCTGTTGAGCAATCAGACCGCAGGCGTACTGGTTGCAACCCCTGCTCCGCAGCTGGTCACCGGCTATAACAACACCTCACAAATGATGAATGTGACGGCCCCAATCAACACAGGTCTGCCAACTCACACCATCAAAATCGCCATTGCAGATAACGTCAACGCACAGAATGATTCTGCTGTGATTGTCGGCAACTTAACGGCCACATTTGCTGCAGTGGGCGGCATGGGTGTTGGTGATGTTATCCCACCAGTACTCACACCTCCGGCTAACATTGTCATTGAAGCCACTGGCCCAACAACCAATGTTAATATCGGCACTCCTGTGGTTGCCGACAATGTCGATCTGCCCGCACCTGCGGCCACCCCTGCCCCAGCAGGCCCATACCTTGTAGGTGCAACCGTCGTCACGTGGACTGCTACGGATGCCGCGCTCAATGTCGGAACGGCCACACAAACCATCACAGTAACCGACACAACCGCACCCGCTATAGCAGCTCCTGCGGCACAAACATTTTCGACTGCCAGCCCAACCATGGCGGCGGATATCGCTGCGCATCTAGCTACCGTTACTGCAACCGACGCAGTTGGTGTTGTACTCCCCATCACAAATGATGCGCCCCTCGTTTTCCCCGTTGGTGCGACAACAGTCACCTTCACTGTCGCAGATGTAGCGGGCAACGTAGGCACCGCAACCACGGTTATTACTGTGGCCGCTGCATCTATCATTAATGATATTAGTGCCGTTAACTTGGCGACACGACTCACCCAATTTGATGCCAATATCGCATTCACACTGCCTGTTGCAACCGCTGTCGCCAATCAAACAGGTCTGGTTCAAACCACCAATTTCGGCACGCTCGGTGCCGCTCCACTAACGCTGCCTCAAGCAGGCATCATGTTAACTACCGGCAACATATCTGGAACTGGCAACAGCCTAGGCCCTCTGGCCGGAGATGCAGACGTATTCAGCGCCCTGAGCACACACCCTTCATTTGCCACAGCCGGAACTGCGGATGCGGCCTCTTTACAGTTCTCATTCACTGTGCCTGTCGGCACACCATCGGTCAGCTTTGACTTCATATATGCTACCAATGAACTCATTGGCGGTATTGCACTACCGGATGCTGTTGTTGTTATGGTGGATGGCGTCAACCGTGGTACATTCAACAATGGATTGCTGATCTCAAATCTCAATGGTGCTTTCTTAACCGCCAGCAATGGCACTTTAATCTCAGGTTATACCAATCTGTCTCCGGCTCAGACATTAACAACACTGCTCGATCCCTTGTTAACCACACACACCATCAAGATCAGCATTGCCGACAACACCAATGCAACAGTTGATTCTGCTCTGATCATCTCGAATATGCGCACCTCAACCAGCCCTAACAATGGTATCGGCGCACAAGGGACCGACTTCCTACCACCAGTCATCACACCTGCTGCCAATATAGTTATCGAAGCAACCGGGCCAGCCACAGTAGTCAATCTAGGGGTACCTAGCGTAGTCGATAACATCGATCCAAATCCTACTCTGGCAGGTGCCCCTGTCGGCCCTTATCCTGTTGGCATAACTGCAGTCACTTGGACCTCAACAGATGCTGCCGGCAATATCGGTACTGCAATTCAAACAGTTACCGTTACTGACACCACTGCCCCTGTCGTCGTAGCTCCTGCTGCACAGACATTCTCAACTGCCACAGCAACTATGGCTGCCGACATCACGGCTCATCTGGCGACTGTCACAGCAAGTGATGTTGTTGGCGTCGTGCTGCCCATCACCAATGATGCGCCGCTAGCCGGCTTCCCGGTTGGTAACACTACTGTCACATTTACCGCCACCGATGTCGCAGGCAATATTGGTACCGGGACTACGGTCATCACCGTAACTGCGGCTTCTATCATCAACAGCAATGTTGCCACCACACTGGCCACACGATTGACGCAGTTTGACCCGAACATCGTTTTCTCACTGCCCGTAGCTACCGCTGCTCTAACTCAGGCTGGACTAGTAGAAACTACCAATTTTGGAACACTTGCTGCGGCTCCCCTCACACTGACGCAAACAGGTATTATACTAACAACAGGTAATACCACAGGAACTGGCAACAATCTGGGGCTGATTGGTGATACTGATGTATTCAATGCACTTACTGCGCACCCGCTATTTAACTCAACAGGCACTTCAGATGCAGCCTCCTTGCAGTTTTCGTTCACTGCTCCAGCCGGCACACCATCAGTAGACTTTGATCTGATTTATGCCACTAATGAAGCGTTGGTAGGTACGGCCTTCCCTGATGCTGCGGTTATTATGGTTGATGGCGTCAATCGCGCTACATTCGTTAATGGCCAGCTTCTAGCCAACCTTAACGGCGCATCTCTCAACGCCAGCAACGGCACTCTTGTTTCCGGTTACACCAACCTGACACAGGCTCAAACCTTAACAGCCCTGCTGGACCCGTTGTTAGCAACACACACCATCAAGATTACTATTGCAGACAATAGCAATGCTCTGATTGATTCAGCTCTGATTCTTTCAAACATGCGCGTCTCTGCCAGCAACACCAATGGCATGGGACCAATGGGTGTAGATGTACTACCACCATCCATTACTCCAGCAGCCAACATCACCATCGAAGCGACGGCCCCAACAATGGTCGTCAATCTGGGGGTACCTACGGTAACTGATAATGTCGACCTCAACCCAGTTGCCACAGCTGCGCCAGTTGGACCATACCCGGTTGGTGTCACTATCGTAACTTGGACTTCGACTGATGCAGCTGGTAACGTAGGAACAGCAACACAAACCGTTACCGTTACTGACACCACGGCTCCTGCCATCGTTGCACCTGCAGCACAGACATTCTCAACTGCTACCCCAACTATGGCGGCAGATATTACGGCCCATCTGGCTACCGTAACTGCGACCGACGCAGTCGGGGTGATCTTACCAATCACCAATGATGCCCCACTCGCTGGCTTCCCGGTTGGCAACACCACAGTAACATTCACAGTACTCGATGCGGCTGGAAATACCGGCACCGGAACCACTGTCATTACCGTAACTGCCGCCTCAATCATCAACATCAACAATGCCACCACTCTGGCAACACGATTGACTCAATTTGATGCGAATATCGCATTCTCTTTGCCCGTAGCTACAGCTGCGCTGACCCAAACAGGCCTGGTAGAAACCACCAATTTTGGAACGCTCGGTGCGACGCCACTGACACTGCCTCAAACAGGTATTATATTAACTACTGGTAACACCACCGGAACAGGTAATAATCTGGCCTTGGCTGGTGATGCAGACGTATTTAATGCACTGACTGCACATCCGCTGTTCACCTCAACAGGAACATCTGATGCAGCCTCTCTGCAGTTCTCATTTACAGTACCTGTTGGCACACCATCGATCAGCTTCGATCTAATCTACGCAACTAATGAACTGCTTGGCGGCACCGCCCTACCTGAT
>JAJFLH010000012.1 GCA_021772775.1 Mariprofundus sp.
GCTGGTACTCTTCTAATTGCAACTCAAGCACTCGCAGATCTGCATCGGAGATATCATTGGCAGCAATCTGTCGTTGGCTGATCCGCTCTCGTAAGATGGACTTTTCAATATCCAGCCAGAAGAAATGAAGAGGGACTTCGCACTCTTTTGCGAGATTATAAACCTGCTGGCGAGAAGTGAGATGAAGGAATGTGGCATCAAGTATCACAGAGAAACCAGCTTGTAAGGCTGTATTGGCAGCTTTGAACATGGCTCTGTAGGTGATGATATGCATCTCCTGGCTATAGAGATCCAGATTTGGGTAGTTTGGTGCAATGCGTTTACGGGTGGCATCGCTGCGGATAATTATTGCCTGCTCCTGTCCGCAACCAAGCAGGGCCAGATGACTTTTGCCTGAGCCAGAGAGACCACCGACGGCAAGCAGACAAGGTTCTTTTTCTTTTGTGAATGAGTGGGCCAGATCAAAGTAATGTTTGGCATCATTCAGTTGAGCTTCATTATCATTTTCATCCAGTTCAGCAGCCAACAGGCATGCTACTTTGCCGCGCACGCCTGCGCGATAGAACAGGTAGAGCCTCAGTAACTTAAGTCCTGTGTAGTCACCGTTCTGCTCCAGAAAACGGGAGAGAAAACGCATAGCCAGATCGGCTCTGTCATTGGCAAAACAGTCCATGATCAGGAAGGCGGCATCATTCATCATATCAATGGTGCTGAACAGGTCATTGAACTCGATGCAGTCAAATGGCTGAGGGTGGTGGTTGATCAGGGTGATATTGCGTAGATGCAGATCACCATGGCAGCGACGAATAAAATCGTTTTGCTGCCGCTGTTTGAGAAGGGGGGTGAGTCGAATAAGTTCTCTGTTGGCAAAGTCGGATAATTGATTCCAGGTGGCTTGTGAGATAACAGAAGCGAGATGTTGTGTGGCGATATCCAGGTTGGCATTGATGTGTTCAGAGAGCAGGCCGATATGATCAATATCTCGGTTGATCTCAGCTTGATTGTGAAACAATACGATGTCTGTTGCCAGTTCATCCATCCAGACTGGATTAAACTGGTTAGATGTGAGTTTGTTGCTCAGAAGACCATCCTGATCGAACTGTTTCATCTTCAGACAGTAATCTACGGCTTCGCCATGGCCAGTCATAGTATAACTGTCGGCGGTTTTGTTGATTGATAGAACCTCCAGATAGATATCGTCAGCGAGGCGACGATTTAATATAAGTTCCTGTTCACAGAAATGTTTACGACGTTCGGAGGTGGAGAAATCGAGAAAACCAAAATTGACCGGTTTCTTTATTTTATAAACATAGTCACCAGTCAGAAACAGCCATGAGATATGGGTCTGGATCATTTCGATCTGATTGACTGGATGCGGATAGAAGCCGGGCTGGTAAAAGCAGTCCAGATATTCGGGCGTTTGTTCGATAGTCATCGGAGCCAAACAAAACAGGCCCCGGTAGAAACCGGAGCCTGTCGAAACATACAGATTACACGCATTAGCCGTTCTGGATGAAGATGCCCCGGTTGATATCACCGATGCTGACCATGCCGGTCAGAACACCACCATCAACAACAGGAATACGGCGCAGATTTTTCAGGCCCATATAAGATGCGGCTTTCAGGATTGGTGTTTCAGATTCCACCGTCATTGGATCAGGTGTCATTACCTCTTTTACTTTCATACACATGACACGTTTGTAGTTCTCTTCCATCTCTTCGAAATCACGTGCTGTTTTGGCATCGTGAATATATTCGCCAAAGTTAGGGTAAAGCGGCAACATGGTGTCGCGAATGGTGATAATACCAAGTAGTTTGCCCTCATCATCATCAGCAACAACGGGTAGCGAACCGCAGCGACGCATCACCATTTTTTGTGTGGCATCATGTAGGGTGTCGCCTGCTTTGCAGGTGATGCTGCCATGTGACATTACTTCTATAACTTTCATGATTCCTCCCGAAACTTGAACCGGCGCATGAAACAGCCGAGTTGGAGGCGTACTTTAACATGGAATAATGGGTTTGTGCAGATGCTTTGTTGTGGCTATTGTGAAGCAGTATGAGGTTGACAGTTGTGATTGAAGAGGTATGGTTCCGCGCCTCACTAAAGGCGCAGCGAAGGCTGTAAGGAGTTAATCAACGTGGCAAATCATGCATCATCACTTAAACGTGCTCGTCAGGATCAGAAAAAACGTCTGCAGAATCGTACCCAGAAAGGTGCAATGCGTACTGCAATTAAAAAAGTTTTGACCGCTGTGGAAGCTGGTGACAAAGACACCGCTGCTGCTGCGTTGCGTCAGGCAACATCATTGCTTGATCGTGCGGGTCGCAAAAATCAAGTTCATAGCAGCCAGGCATCTCGTCGCGTTTCGCGCTTGAATGCAAAAGTAAAAGCTATCGCCTAACTGATTGACTGAGTTTATAGAGCCCGTCTGACCTCTGGTTTGGCGGGCTTTTTTTGTGCTGTAACAAGTTCCTCAGTACAAATTCTCTCTGTATGGCAAACTGCTGAAGGTGTTGTCGTACGTCAGTGGATAGTGTTTTCGTTCATCAAGTGAATACTACGCTAATCTGTATGGTTATATGGTGCTGGTGAATGATGAATAATTAAGGTTTCATTCATCATTCGGAATTATTATGCTGCATCTGCATACGGAACCCTGTGCAAGCATGGAGACTTTTTTGCCTGAAAATATCCGCGAAATACCCTATAATTATACATCCTATTCTGACCGTGAAATCGTTATTCGTTTTCTGGGTGAAGAGGCCTGGGATGATCTGAATGTGTTGCGTACGCAGCGCCGTACTGGCCGTTCGGCCCGTATGTTGTTTGAAATTCTTGGTGATCTGTGGGTGGTTGAGCGTAATACCTTCTTGCGCAATGATCTTCTGAGCAATAAAAAACGATTGCAGGTGATGCATCGTCGCCACCATGATCGTCTGTCCCGTATCGAAGAGGGTGCCAGCGACAATCCCAGAGCTCAAAAGATAGCTGCCTGTACTGGCCGAATGCTGGAAGACTTTTATCAGTGGTTTGTAAGTGAGCCGATTAAACGGAAAAAGGCACGTAAGGCCTTTGCCAAATTTACCCACCCCAATAATGTACATTTTGATGCTTATACACTGACCCATCATGCAACTGATGCCACGGATTGGCGGCATCATGCGCCATTCTGCGTGATTACTCCGGATAGTGCTGATGAATTGCCAGGCCTGATTCGTATGATTGCGGAGCTCGAACTGGTTGTTATTCCACGTGGTGGTGGGACGGGGCTGTGTGGTGGTTCGGTTCCCCTGTCAGACAATGCAGTAATGATCAATGTTGAAAAGCTTGATGCCATTGGTGCGATAGAGCCGTGTGATATAGGTGATTTGGGTGAAGTGGCAACGATCACTGCAGGTGCAGGTGCTGTGACTGGTAAAGTGATGGAAGCATCGATGCCGCATGTCTTTGCAACTGATCCGACCAGTTTGTGGGCTTGTACGATTGGTGGCAACGTGGCTTCCAATGCCGGTGGTAAACACGCGGTGATTTGGGGTACTTGTGTAGATAATCTGCTCAGTTGGAAAATGGTTATGCCTGATGGTAACTGGCTGACCACAACACGCATCAATCATAATATGGCTAAAGTGCATAATGAGAATGAAGTAAGCTTCTCCTTGCTGAAGACTGACTCGGTGACGGGTGCGGAAATAAGCCATGAAACATTGACCATTGAAGGTACAGTTTTTCGCAAAGAGGGACTGGGCAAAGATGTGACACGCAAAGCGATGGGTGGTTTGCCCGGCGTACAGAAAGAGGGAACCGACGGTTTTATTGTCGAAGCCACTTTTGTATTGCACCGCGCTTTTGATGTGACACGTACGGTTTGTTGCGAGTTTTTCGGTCAGGAGCTCGATGATGCGACCAAAGCGATGGTGGGCATCAAACACCATGTTGATGCATTTGAAGGCGCGCATCTGGAAGGGCTGGAACATTTCGATGAAAAATATGTTAAAGCCATTGAATACATCTCTAAATCAACCCGTCGTGAAGCTCCGCGTGTGGTGTTGCTGATTGATGTCTCAGGTGATGATGCGGATGCAGTAGCCAGAGCTTGTGCTGATATCTGTCGCATTACATCACATGGAAATGGTGAAGGTTTTGTAGCGACATCAGCAGCTGATCGTAAACGTTTCTGGGGTGATCGTGGGCGTATGGCTGCGATTGCCAAACACACGCGTGCATTTAAGCTCAATGAAGATGTGGTGATCCCTCTGGATCGCTTGTCGGAATACAATGATTACGTTGAACATCTGAATATTGAAAATTCCATTCTTAATAAGAAAGAAGCCATTGAAGCGATTGCAACCTATCTCGATAACGCCAAACAGCGTATCAGTGGCAATCGTCTGGAAGTCAGTGACCTCTCTCTTGATGATGATGCATTCTTAAGTGATAAACTCGATAATTGTAAGCAGTTGATCGAAACAACACGTGATAAGTGGTGTCGTTTATTAAAAGGGCTGGATGAACCGGCTAAAAGTGTCTCGTCGCTTCTGAAAGATGTGAAACACAAACGCTCGGAAACACTGTTCCGGGTGATTCAACGGGCATCTCTGCGCATCTCCTATCGTGATGAGGTGGAGACGCCGTTATGTGATATGTTGCGTGGCCATGAGTCTTTAATCGAGGGTGTTAAGAAGGCGCATAAAACAGCTCTCTCAAGTCGTATCGTGGTAGCAACGCATATGCATGCCGGTGACGGTAATGTGCATACCAATATTCCGGTCAACTCCAATGACTATGCGATGATGACAAAGGCCCATAAAGTGGTTGAAAAGGTCATGGCCAAAGCTGTTGAGCTGGGTGGTGTAATCTCCGGTGAACATGGCATTGGTATCACCAAGCTTGAGTATATGGATCGTGCCATATTGGAAGAGTCAGCAGCATATCTTAAAACGATTGATCCGGATCATCTGTTCAATCGCGGAAAACTTCTTCCTGATACTGATCTACAATTGAGTTACACACCCAGTTTCAAGTTGCTAGAAATGGAATCGATGATTCTTGAAGCGGCAGACCTGTCAGAACTTTCTGAAGCGATCTCACCATGTCTGCGTTGCGGTAAGTGCAAGCCAGTCTGTAATACACATTTTCCACGCGCCAATATGTTATATAGCCCGCGCAACAAGATTCAAGCGACCGGTGCAATGATTGAAGCGCTGTTGTATGAGTCGCAGACCGGTTCAGGTATCTCCTTTGAACAGTTTGAGGGTTTGGAGGATATTGCTGACCACTGCACGATTTGCCATAAATGTGAAACGCCATGCCCGGTCAATATCGACTTTGGTGAAGTGACTGAGAGTATGCGAGCGCTGCTTAAGGATAAAGGTAAAGCGAGCTTCAATTTCGGTTCCAAGCTCTCTATGCTGTTTTTGGTGCTGCAAAATCCGAATGCGGTACGTTTGATGCGTGAAACCGTGATTCGTTGGGGTTATGCCGGTCATCGTATGCTCAGTAAAATTGGGCGTTTGACTGGTTTAGTGCGCAAACAGCCAGCGGCGGCCCGCAACCTTGAGGGTGTGCAGGCGCAGGTGATTAATTTCATTGAGCGCCCATTGCCATCATTGCCCATAGGGACGGCACGTCAGGCTCTGGGTATTGAGTCGCGTGATAAAAATATGATTCCGGTTTTGCGTGACCCAAACAAGTCGAATGGTCGGGCTGTATTCTATTTTCCAGGTTGTGGCTCTGAGCGTCTATTTTCACAGGTGGGCTTGGCAACGCAGGCGATGTTGTTTGATCTCGGCATTAATGTGGTACTACCACCATCGTATGTCTGTTGTGGTTATCCTTCGACTGCCGGTGGCGATAAAAAGAAAGGTGATGAGATCACCTATGATAATCGTGTACTGTTCCATCGCATCAAAAATGCCTTGTCCTATCTGGATTTTGAGGCTGTGATTGTCTCATGTGGAACCTGTTATGATCAGCTTACGCGTTATGAGTTGGAGCAGGTGTTTCCGGGTGCACCGTTGATTGATATACACGAATATTTGATGGAGCAGGGCGTGAAGACGGATAATGTGAGTGGTGTGGAGTATATGTATCATGTGCCATGTCACTCACCACTGAAACGGCATGGTTCGCATGCTGCGATTACATCCCTGTTAAGTTCTGATTCTGTCAAAACGGAAGATTGTTGTGGTGAAGCGGGTACGTTGGCTGTGGCGCACCCTGCCATTGCGGGGAAAATCCGTATGCGCAAGGAAGAGCAGATTGCTAAAGCCCAAGTACAATTGCCGGGTGAAACAGCGCAAAAAGTGCTCACATCCTGTCCATCATGTTTGCAGGGCTTGTCTCGATTGGAAGGTGAGACCGGCGTTGAGGCGGATTATATTGTGGTTGAGCTGGCCAAGCAGTTGCATGGTGAAGATTGGCAGAAGAAGTTTGTTCAGCAGATTAAAAACGGTGGTATTGAAAGGATTTTGATGTAGTGCGGGGCTGTTGATGAAAATTATGCGTTTAGTGTTGTGTGTTTGCCTGTTGTCGCTGGTCGCGTGTGCCAGTGGGCCACCAAAAAATCTCAACGATGCCTGTTCGATGTTAAAAGAGAAAGATGACTGGTATGAACATGCCAATGATTCATATAAAAAATGGGGTGTGCCGGTGCATGTGCAGTTGGCTATTATTCATCAGGAGTCGAAATTTCGTTCTGAAGCCTTGGCTCCTGATGACTATCTGTTGGGCTTTATTCCCTGGGGCCAAACGAGCACTGCCTATGGTTACGCTCAGGTCTTAGATGGCACTTGGGATTGGTACAAGAAGTCGACCGGAAACTGGGGTGCTGATCGTGATGATTTCGAAGATGCGACCGATTTTATCGGTTGGTATGGCAACTATTCACATAAGACCATAGGCATCTCCAAATGGGATGCTTACAACCAATATCTGGCTTACCACGAAGGTCATGGCGGATGGAAACGTAAAACATTTAATAAAAAACCATGGCTTATCAAAGTGGCGAAAAAAGTAAAACGACGGGCAGGCCGCTATGGTGCACAAATCAAACGTTGTAAAGGTGATTTGGATGATGGCAGCTGGTTCTGGTAGTGGCTCACTGACTATTTAGTTCGATGAAAAATGGGCTATTTCCTTTTTGCCCTAGCTGATTAGCATTCGCCAGCAAACTCGGCGTGATGGTCGTGAATAGAACGACAGCATCACTGCTATTCGATTGATGAGTTTGTTTTCAACGATTTTAATTTGCACCCTTAGCTCAGCTGGATAGAGCGTCGGCCTCCGAAGCCGAAGGTCAGTGGTTCGACTCCACTAGGGTGCGCCATTTCTTATTCTTAAATTTATCTGCAGGCTCTGAATCGGTTCGCTTATAGTCATAGTGAGCTGAATAGTGCATTGTCTCTAAAACTTCAGTGCGTGCTGCATATGCGTGCGCTTTGGAGAGGCTGCTGATATTATCGGCGTCATTAATAATTAAGGGAGTTTCGAGTGGGAATTCTTAAAGGTAAAAAAGGTCTTATTCTTGGTGTGGCCAATAATAAATCTATAGCGTGGGGGGTCGCTCGCGCTGCCCAACGTGAAGGCGCGATACTTGGATTTAATTATCTCGGTGAACAGATGGAAAAACGGGTTCGCCCATTGGCGGAGAGTGTGGGTGCAGAGATTATTGCCCCGATGAATGTCTCTGAAGAGACAAGTATTGATGCGTTTTTTGCTGAGGTGGAGGAGAAATGGGGTCATATTGACTTTATTGTACACTCTATTGCATATGCCAATAAAGATGCCCTTCGTGAACCTTTTTCACAAACCTCGCGTGAAGACTTTCACCTGGCTTTAGATGTGTCCGCATATTCCTTTATTGCTTGTGCCAAACGCGCTGCTCCAATGATGAAAACTGGTGGAAGCATGGTCACGATGTCTTATTTAGGTGCTGAGCGTGCTGTACCCGGTTATGGTACTATGGGTGTTGCCAAAGCAGCTTTGGAAGCATCGACGCGTTATCTGGCGGCAGACCTTGGGTCTGATGGTATCCGTGTTAATTCGCTTTCAGCAGGTCCAATCAGAACACTAGCCGCATCAGCAGTGGGTGATTTCCGCAAGTTAATGGATAAGAGCGCCAGAGGTTCAATGCTGAAACGCAATGTTGATCAGGAAGAGGTGGGTAATGCCTGCGTTTACCTGTTGTCTGATCTATCATCTGGTGTGACGGGTGAGTTGCATTATGTCGATGCTGGATTCCATGTCGGTGCTGGCGATCCGGGTATTGACTAGTGTCAGGTTCTTCCACTGGTCATATATTTAAAGTTACAACCGCAGGGGAGTCACATGGCGCAGCATTATTAGCCATTGTGGAGGGGTGCCCTGCTGGACTTGAATTAAGTGAAGCAGATATTCAACCGGATTTGGATCGTCGTAAACCCGGACAATCAAAATACACTACGCAACGGCGAGAAGCCGATGAAGTGGAGATCCTTTCTGGCCTGTTTGAAGGGAGAACTACGGGTTGTCCGATTGCTCTGCTGATCCGTAACACAGATCAACGCAGTAAAGATTACTCTGATATCAAAGATAAGTTCCGTCCCGGTCATGCCGATTTTACCTATTATGAAAAATATGGTTTGCGTGATTATCGTGGTGGTGGACGCTCCTCTGCACGTGAAACAGCAGTGCGAGTTGCAGCCGGTGCGATTGCAAAGAAACTTCTGCATACGTCAGGTGTTTCGATCATCGGATGGGTAGATCAGATTGGCCCGATCAAATGTGATCCTGCCAAATTCAATGCCGATGAAATCACCAATAATCCGTTTTTCTGCCCTGATGCTGAGGCGGCAACTAAGATGGCTGATTTTATGGATCAGCTGCGCAAAACAGGTGATTCTATTGGTGCGGCAGTCAGTGTCGAAGCACATGGCATGGTTGCCGGTTTGGGTGAACCTATCTTTGACCGGCTTGATGCGGATATCGCCAAATCACTAATGAATATTCCAGCTGCCAAAGCGGTGGAGATTGGTGATGGTTTTTCTTGTGTCGAAGCCAGAGGCTCTGAATTCGGCGATGGCATACGTGCTGAAGGTTTCCAAAGTAATCATGCCGGCGGTATTTTGGGCGGTATATCCAATGGTGATACCGTCCGTGCACGCATGATGCTCAAACCCACATCTTCTATTCTCACTCCGCGCCCAACTATTGATATCCATGGTAATGAAACTGAGATTATTACCAAAGGACGCCACGATCCCTGTGTTGGTATTCGTGCCGTACCAATTGCTGAAGCGATGTTAGCTCTGGTTTTGGCAGATCATCTGTTAAGGCATCGCGCCAGTAAGGTTTGATCAACTGCTTGAGGAGAACAAAGGTAATGAATAAGTGACTAAAAGAGAGAGCCGGGCAGTGATCATACTGTTCGGCTCTCTCTTTTAGTCTGTATTTACTTCGATCCAAGCCTTTTCTAATCCGGGATGTGATCTAATCGTTTTTAACTGAGCCAGGGCTTCTTTCCTGTTGTTATGTTTGCTGATGCGTAAACGGTGCCAGATATGTTGTTTAATCGTGGAAGGTATGATGGTTGTATGAATATCTTGCTTTGCAAAGCCAGCTTGCTCAGCAGCGGCTTCAGCTTCGGAATAGTGCGATGATATATATATATTATATATGCCACTCTCTGGCAGGGCAGCAGTCGCAGCGCTGTTTATGCTAGCATCTTGTTGGGCGCTATTTATTGAACCTGTCTCAGCTTCGCTTGCTGGAGCTGTTAGGCCAGGTTGATCAAGTAGTACATCAGCAGGCGGAGCGCTGGCGATAGTGATTCTGGTTTTCATCTCGGGGTTCAAATCATCTGCAACTGTTTCTGAGTCAGATGAAGCGCTTGCTGTTCGACTTTCGGACTCACCAAGCTCTTCTTCAGAAGCAAACTCCTCCTCTTCCCAATTCTCATCTTCTTCCCAATCATCATCCTCATTCGCAGCGGGTGCTGGTGGATTGCCATCATGAATCATAAACTCACGGTTCTGTTTCCACGCTTCTCGCGTAAATACATACGGATCAAGAGCTAACTCATCTCGCATGGTGGATGCTTCAAGCAATTGAGCGCGTTTATCTACATAGTTGAGTGCTGTGACCGGGATGGTGATATAGGGGGCGACCACGAGTCCTGCCCAAAACAGCGGATTGGTTGCTGTTGATGTGATGAAATCTGGCGTGTCACGCAGAGAGTTTGGCCCCAAAAGAGGGTAAACAACATATGCTCCCTGAGAGACTCCCCATGTGGCCAGCGTTTGACCAAAATCTTCCTCGTGTCGTTCAAGTCCCATTGATGTGGCAACATCAACCAACCCTCCAACTCCGAGTATTGTATTGATGAGGAAACGCAAAAAATCTTGTGATCCTTGAGCGCCCTTACCCTGTAAAAAACCATTTAACACCGTATTCATATAGGTGGCGTTGTCATAAAAATTAGTCACGGCTGTACGCATAGGCTTGGGAATAGCAGCACTATATCCCTCTGCGAGAGGTTTTAGTGTGACTCGGTCAATTGCATCATTCACTGAATCGGTAACACGGTTCACCGGTTCAATAGGATCGTGATTGTTCTGAGTTGTGGCGCAGGAAGAGAGGGTGAGTGCCAAAAGCAACACAAGCAAGTGTAATGGTTTCATGAGGCAATTATGCATCGCTGATTGAGAAATGCACGATCATCAATATCTAAGGAAACACTGATTTATTCAGCTTTCCGTGTAGGTCATTGAGGGCATACCAAATCAGGCGCGTAAGTAACTGATTTGTAAGCAACGGCAAAACCATGCTTTTACATTTGCTTGCTGAGCATTTCGCAGAGAGAGAAACGAGATGAATATCAGGAACTGGAGGTGAGCCATATAGATGTGGTGAGTATTTTTACCAGGATGGTAATAAATTAACTTCATCTCAATCTGGACTCTGTTTATCCAGCTTCAATACACACTGACTTATTGCCACAGACTCTCTACCATTAGCGGCATGATTAGTTTGACTCAATTGTGGTTGGTTTCTTCGACTCGCTTATGCGGTCTGTTCAGCCCATTATGAACAGGGTTAATTGCTGAAATGTATCTAGAATATTTTGAGCTGAATGATTCACCTTTTTCTATAGCACCTAATCCACGCTACCTCTATCTCACTCATCAACACCAGGAAGCTTTAGCGCATCTGTCGTATGGCTTGGGTAGTGCTGGTGGAGTGATTTTGTTAACTGGTGAGGTTGGAACGGGCAAAACTACCATCAGTAGAAAGTTACTCGAAGATATACCGGATCACATTGAGATAGCCTGGATTGTAAACCCCAGACTCTCTGCCGAAGAGTTGCTGGCTTCAGTCTGTGATGAGCTGCGCATTCAGTATGACAAAGAGCATGGCAGTATTAAAGTATTTACTGATTTGATCAGCACCTATTTGATTGAAGCATATGGGCAAGGCCGCAATGTGGTGCTGATGATTGATGAAGCACAGAACCTTCCGCCTGAAGTGTTGGAACAATTGCGCCTACTAACCAATCTTGAAACAAGTGAACGTAAACTACTGCAAATTATTCTACTTGGTCAGCCCGAGCTTAAAGAGCTTTTAGAACGAATAGATTTAAGACAGTTATCGCAAAGGATTACGGCTCGCTATCACCTGCAACCGTTGAATAAAGAGGAAAGTAGTGAATATATCCGTCACCGACTTTCAGTTGCCGGATGCAATCGGCCTGTTTTTTCAAACGCAGCAATTGATCTTATTTTTCATTCTACCGGTGGTACGCCACGTTTGATAAATCTCTTGTGTGATCGGGCTCTACTCGGTGCATATAGTTGTAATGAGATGATTGTCAGCCCGAAATATGTAAAACAGGCTAGCAAAGAAGTGTTGGGAGAAGAAACGAAGAAGAGAAAACCTCATGTTTTTACTTGGCTTATGCTTGTTTTTGTTTTGGGGCTTACAGGTGGACTACTGTGGGGTGGAGGCTGGTCGCTGTGGTCTGATACTGCTGATTCTAAGCAGACAAAATTGGAGAAAATCGAACCGCAGCAGATGAGCGAGCAGCAAACACAAAGTATTACTACTTCGGTCAAGGCTGATTTATCTGGCCTTTCGGCAGATGGGGTGGCTGCTAAATCTATCAAAGGTCAAGATAAGGCAGAGAAACCGGCTTTAGAGAGTGATTTAAATGATGCTCCACTGCCTCAGCCGGCTAATGTGCCTGTCGAGTCAGTATGGGATGTGATCGAGGAGTCTGGCTCAGAATTGGCTGCATTCAGAACTTTGGCGGATGTTTGGCAGGTGAATATTAGCGATGAAAAGGTCTCTCCATGTGATCAATTGGCAGAGAATAAACTCTCTTGTATGCAAAAACGCGCCAATGCTTGGTTATTGCGTGAATACAATCGCCCGGCGCTGTTTCAAGTTCCAGGTAGCGATGGTCAAAAGCGTTATGCGGTCATTCGTGCGATTCAGGGTGATCGATTTGTTGTTCAACTTGATCAGCAGCGGTGGGAAATTTCTCAATCCGATCTGGAACAGCATTGGCAGGGTAAGTTCACCCTGCTTTGGGTAAAACCTCCGGGCTATAAAATGCATATAAAGGTGGGAGATACAGGCCCAGTAGTTACGTGGTTAGCTAAACAAATGGATCTTATTCAGGGTGAACTCATTCCACCGCAAAAAATAACATCGATGAATGGGGTGCTCATCGAACGTATAAAATATTTTCAACAATCAGAAGATTTACCTTCTGATGGTATTGCTGGTCCACTGACCTTTGTTCGTTTGAATGAATATATTGATAAGGGAAAACCGCGTTTAACGGATAAACTAAAGCCGATAAAAAAACGTCTAAGCCAAACAAAGGTTCAGCCATCATCCACGAAAATCTCGAATCTAGCGGTTGAGGCAAAGAGGAAATCTGAGACGGAAGCTAGTACAAAAGCTTTAGCAGAAGCCAAGGTAAAAGCTAAGGCGGAAGCCAGAGCAAAGGCTTTAGCGGAAGCGAAGGCAAAAGCTGAGGCGGAGGCTAGAGCAAAGGCTTTAGCGGAGGCCAAGGCAAAAGCTGCGGCGGAAGCTAGAGCAAAGGCTTTAGCGGAAGCGAAGGCAAAAGCTGAGGCGGAGGCTAGAGCAAAGGCTTTAGCGGAGGCCAAGGCAAAAGCTGCGGCGGAAGCTAGAGCAAAGGCTTTAGCGGAAGCG
>JAJFLH010000013.1 GCA_021772775.1 Mariprofundus sp.
ACTGATGAGGAGGTTGACTTCATCATGCACAGGCTAAATCATCGACCAAGAAAGACGCTGGGCTACAGAACACCCCACGAAGTGTTTTTCAATACCAAAACTCAACTCACTGGAGTTGCACTTGGGAATTGAATCCGCGAATCACTTTTAGAGCAATGCTGAGCAGCTAAAGATTAGCGTCATTTCGGCATAGTTGTAGCCGGAATCCATCGTGCAGCAAAAGCGGGCTCCCTCTGCTTGACTGATGAAGCCACTCAGAAATGACGAACAGTCGATTCTCCATTTCTCTTCGTTTGAAGCTAATGATGGTCAAATTATTATGAGTTTTAAGCTCTATAATACTTGAGTTGGAAAGCAGGCGTTACTCACGAAAGATTCTGGGAATGCAATATAGATGGTTTGGAGAATTATAAATAGAGTGAAGCGATGGCATCAGCATAGCGCTCACAGATAGCGCGGCGTTTGATTTTCATGGTTGGGGTTAATGTTCCATCTTCTGTGCTGAATGGCTCATGCAGCAGATGAATACGACGTACCTGCTCGAATGGATTCAGTGGTTTGAGTATGGTGTTGATTTTAGTCTGCAGGTGTTTTTTCAAAATATTCGATTCACATAGATGCTGCCAATCTGATTCGGGTAACCCCTGCTCCTTAGCCCAAGCAATACAGGCTTCTTTGTTGGGAGTGATCAAGGCAACAAGGTACGGTTTTTTGTCACCGTAAACGACGCTTTGCTCAATCTTTTCATCAGCATTGATAAGGCTTTCGACCCGCTGTGGTGCAATGTTTTCACCGCCGGAATTGACGATGATATCCTTTTTACGGTCTGTAATGGTGAGATAACCATCGCTGCTCATTGAACCGATGTCACCAGTATGCAGCCAGCCATCAATCAAGGCTTCCCGGGAGGCTTGTTTGTTGTTCCAGTAGCCGGGCATAATATTTGCACCGCGAGCCAGAATCTCACCATCATCTGCAAAACAGAGCTCGACACCCTTTCCAGCTGTCCCGACAGTGCCGAGTCTGCGATCAGACATGGGATTGACACTCAACAGTGGTGCCGATTCAGTTAAACCATAACCTTCTAGAATAGGCAGCCCCAAAGCTTCGAAAAACTCTGCAATATCAATGGGTAAAGGAGCTCCGCCGCATATGAAAACGCGTAAATGACCACCAAAGCGTAAGCGTATTTTGCGAGCAATGCTTTTATCAAGCAGGCTCAACAGGCTTTGGGTAAAAAAACCTGTTTTTTTCTGTGAGGAGCGGGTAATAAAGAAGTGAAATAGTTTCCGCTTCAAAGTGGGCTGTTTATTGACCTGTGCTAAAATTCGACCTCGGATTACTTCCAGCATACGGGGAACCGTTATAACTACACTGGGCTGCACTTCAATCATGTTTTTTGCCACAGTGTCGGGCCGTTCGGCAAAGGCGACTGACAAACCAAATGAGTAGGGCAGGAAATGACTTGCGGTACGCTCCAGCATATGTGCTAAAGGTAAGAATGAAAGAAAGCGATCCCCATCATTGGCGTTGTTCAGATCAATGACAGAAGGTACTGATTCAAGGTTTGTTATGATGTTGCCATGCGTGAGCATAACGCCCTTCGGGCTGGCTGTGGTGCCAGATGTATAAGCTAATGTGGCCAATGTATCTCTATCAACATTGATCAACCGTTGAGCCAGTGCGTCGTGTGCAACTTCCCCCGACTCAAGTGAGCTCATTAACTGCACTTTGTTGCTGCTACATGTGCTTTCAATGGCATAAATATGTTGAATGTCCGGGCATTGTTCAACCGCTGCCAAGAGATTTCGTAGCAATTTATCACTGGATGTGATGACTGCGATGGAGCCTGAATCATTCAGTACATAACTAATGTCGAGTGTGCGATAAGAGCAATAAAGAGGTACGGTGACTGCCCCAATAGATAATAGGGCATAATCGAATACGGCCCATTCCGGGCGATTTTCCATCAATAGGCCAACGCGGTCACCAGCCTGGATGCCGGCGCGCATAAGGCCGGATGCGATATGTTTAACTCTCTTTTGCAGCTCGGCATAGCTAATGGGCAGATAGGTGTCGTTTTTGCGATACCATTGGGCAGGGCTGGATGCGTGATGTTTCACCGTATGAAACAGGGCCTGTGGCAGATTATGAATGCCGTCGATATGTGATGCTGAAGCGCTCATTGAAATATGATTATTTCCCTTCCCCGTTCATTCACTTGATCAACATAGTCGAGTTTTTACAGACTGCAATGAAAAATTCAATGCTGTGGTGCGATGTTGCCTAATAGTTACATCTTTTGAAATTTAAAAAAACTGGCATGATTGCGGCATGTCATCTTTTCCTTCTCTCTCTCAGCCCGGATTATTATTCATGGATATGGATTCGACTCTGATTCAATGCGAATGCATTGATGAAATAGCCGATTTTTTGGGTATCAAACAACAAATATCTGAAATTACTGCGCGTGCAATGCGTGGCGAGTTGGACTTTACAGCTTCGCTGACTGAACGGGTTCAGCTATTGGCAGGCTTGGATGCTGATGTGTTGGAGCGTGTGTATGTTGAACGCATTCAATTGACCGATGGTGCAGAGAATCTTATTCGTACGGTTCAAAAGAATGGCTGGAAAGTAGGGTTGGTATCTGGTGGTTTTACTTATTTCACTGACAAGTTTAAATCGCGTCTGGATTTGGATTTTACCCGTTCCAATGTATTGGAAATTCATCATGGCAAACTGACTGGCTCAGTCGTTGGTGATATTGTGGATGCGGAGACCAAGCGGTGCTGTCTGCTCGAACAGGCAGATATTTATAGTATCCCGATGTCACAGACCGTGGCGATTGGCGATGGAGCCAATGATCTGCCTATGATCCAGGCCGCAGGTCTGGGTATTGCCTTTCATGCTAAGCCAAAGGTGGTTGAACAGGCGCCCTATGCTTTTAATGAAGGTGGTTTGGATCAGGCGCTAACTCTGTTCGTTTGATGATGTGGGCTGTTTTAGAGGGTGATTCAGCAAAGAGAGTTCAGCAGCTGTAAAACCAGCCTGTTCACGGGCAACCATATTATATGGCCCCATCAATCCCTTCGGATAAAATTCAGCCAAGAGATTGGTAAAGGTGGCGACGGTATCTAAACCGCGTTGATCACAACAGTAGCGAAACCATCGGTTGCCAATAGCGACATGTTTGATTTCATCGCGCAAAATGATGTCGAGAATACTCACCGCGTGATGATCGCCTGCCTGAGCTAACTTGGTTTGAATGCCGGGTGTTACATCGAGTCCGCGTGCTTCTAAAACTCTGGGGACCAAGGCCATGCGTTGCAAAACATCAGCAGCGGTTTTTTCACACATCTCCCACAGACCACCATGGGCAACATGATCACCATATTCACCACCCAAATGGCGCAAATGGGCACGAACCAACTCAAAGTGATACACCTCTTCAGCAGCAACCTGTAACCAGTCACTGTAATAATCATCGGGCATATTTGGAAAGCGTTGTATCGCATCCAGAGCTAGGTTAATGGCGTTGAATTCAATATGAGCAATGGCATGCATCATAATTGCACGACCTTCAGGTGTACCAAAACCACGGCGGCGCATTTTACTGGCTCGGGCCATTTCTGGTTTCTCGGGCCAGCCCGGCAGGCCGGTTTCAATCTGTTCACTGCTGCTGTCGATTTTGATTTCGCCCTTATGATAGGCGCGCTGTAATTTTCGAACACGGCACAGCTTTTCATCCGGGTCGGTTGCACTCAGGCATGCAGCAGCCACAGTTCGTATCTCATTCATTACTTGAGCATCCTCTCATCCGTCTTCAGCATAGCGGCATGTCTTCTCATATCTCTGCATTGACTCAGCGTGCTATAGCCCTTGCCGCTATGACTCAGGCGATTTATCTGGTTAACACGATTGCCCGCAAGGGTGTGGTGGATACTGATGATTGTGGCGTCATGATGGAAAGTATTTTTGCCAAAGCACCGGATTCTCCCATCCAGCCAATATATGAACTCTATGGTGGTGTGCACTGTTTGGATACAGGCATGCGCATATGTATTCAACTGTTGCAAGGGGAGAAGTTGCCTGAGGCAAAAGATTTAATGCTCTATAGTGCAGGTCTGACGGCTCTTGAGAAAGGCTTGGGGAAAGACGATGCGATGCGCCAGAAACTGGCTGATGGCATGCAGCGTATCACACAGCAGTGCCAATATTTCGGTGATGCGATGCATGGTAATGTCATTGCTGCGATTGCTGATCTCTATGGTGATACCCTGAGTACGATGAAACCACGCATCATCGTGCGCGGCAAAACAGAGTATTTGAGCCAATCGTGTCATACGCAGCGTGTTCGGGCCTTGTTGATGTCGGGTTTGCGTGCAGCGCACTTTTGGCATCAGCATGGTGGTGGTCATTTAACCCTGTTGTTGAGGCGTAAGGCGCTATTACGAGAGCTGGAGGCGTTGCGCAGTCAAGCGTAATTGCGGCTCCCAAAGTTAGGCTTGAGCTGTTATGCTTTGAGTCTTGTTATAAAAAAGGAGGGTTTAATGAAAGCAATTCTATTGATTTTAACATTATTTACATTCGCACTGCCTGCGACCAGTGGCAGTTTCTTTGTTAGCATTGATGAGCGCAGTGATACGATGAATGAGCAGTTGCAGGGTAAAAATGATTATCACGCACATTTAGCTCGCGAATTGGCCGATATTGCGGCTGAAGAGAAGCTTCAACGTGATAGCTCTGTTGCCAAAGAGTTTATGAGCATGGCTGAAGCGCATGCTGCACAGTCTGGAGGTACAAAATGATGCATCGTTTAATTCTTTTATGCGCAGCTTTATCGATGACTGCCTGTGTGCACAACATGAATATTGATCGTTCTGAGTTGGATGATGCCCGTGCAGCAATCGCAGCTGCTAAAGCAGCCGGTGCTGAGAAATGTGCCCCTAAACTACAGGCTCAGGCTGTAGCGTCGTTATATTGGGCAGCCCATGAAATGACAGAGGTTGGTTATCATCCTGAGGAAAATGCTGAATTGGCTGCCGAAGCTGAAGAGAAAGCGAAAGCGGCGCATCAGAAAGCACTCAAAGGTTGTGCTGTTGAAGTGATCAGTCTTGATGGTGTCTATTTTGAGAACAACAGCGCTGAGCTGTTACCCGCATCGGTCACTATACTTGATAACGGTGTGAAAGCACTCAAGCAGCGCGCAGATATAAAGGTTGAAGTTGCAGCTCATACAGATAGCCGAGGTTCGAGTGCATATAATCAGGCTCTTTCCGAACGTCGGGCTGCCAGCGTGAAACAATACTTACTGTCTCATGGTATTGATGCAGCGCGTTTGACCTCGAAGGGTTACGGCGAATCCATGCCAATCGCTGATAATATGACTGCTGTAGGTCAGGCTAAGAACCGACGTGTCGAACTACGAGTGTTGACGAAATAGACGATCAAGCGACGGCACAATGCGGGTCGCTTGCGGCCCGCATTTTTTTTGATACTTTGAAATGAGATATAGATTGATGGTTAGACAATAAAACGCATGCTCATGACGATAGATAGTATTCAACGAACAGCTGGTTATGATGCGGCTGAAGCAACAAACAATGGAGACATATTGTGAAACAGGCATTGGAAGAGGCACTACAGCAAGCATTGCTAACATTACTGGCGGAGCATCCCGATGCCTCTGTGCCTGCAGTTGTATTAAACCGTCCTAAACAGAAAGAACACGGTGATTACGCGGCCAATGTGGCGATGCCTTTAGCGCGTATATTAAAGCGCAGTCCACAGCAGATTGCTGCTGCGATTTTGGAGACAGTGGTTTGGCCGGATGCAGTTGAAGGGGCTGAAATTGCTGGACCTGGTTTTATCAATATTCGTCTGAAACAAGCTTCAGAAGCGACTGTTTTGAAAACAATTATTGCAGCTGGAGAGCAATATGGACGTGTTGACGTCGCAGCTACCGCTGAAAAGATTAACTTGGAGTTTGTTTCGGCGAATCCGACAGGCCCTATGCATGTTGGTCATGGTCGTGGTGCTGTTGTGGGTGATGCCTTAGCCAATGTGTTGATGGCCGTTGGTCACGATGTGCAGCGTGAATATTATATTAATGATGCAGGCGCCCAGATCGGGGTGTTGACCAACAGTGTATGGCTGCGCATGCAGGAGCTACAGGGTGAGAGTGTTGAGTTCCCTGATGGTGCTTATCCAGGTGAATATATTATTCAAATTGCCCGAGAGCTATTGTTGAAACATGATTATCAGGCTCTTAAAGCAATGGATGAAAGTGGCCGTTTAAAAGCCATCTCTCAGGACGCGATTGATGGCAATATGACTATGATTCGTGATGATCTGGCAGCTATCGGCATTAACTTTGATTTCTTTTTCTCTGAGCAAGACCTGCATAGCAGCGGTCGCGTCACAACATTGATCGAGCAGCTACAAGCCGATGGCGTGGTCTATAGAGGCACTCTACCACCGCCAAAAGGCAAGGAAGTGAGTGATTACAGACCTGTAGAGCAGTTACTGTTTCGTACCACCGATTTTGGTGATGATGTAGACCGTCCTTTGGCTAAACAAGATGGTACGGCGACATATTTCGCTGCTGATATAGCTTATCATTTCGATAAACATCAGCGTGGTTTTGATCGCATGATTGATATTTGGGGCGCGGATCACGGTGGTTATGTGAAGCGTGTTCAGGCTGCGATGAAAGCCTTGATTCATCGCGAGGCTCAACCTGATGTAATTCTGGTGCAGATGGTGAATCTGACCCGTGATGGTAAACCTGTGAAGATGTCCAAACGGGCTGGTACGTTTGTTACACTGCGTGAAGTGGTTGATGAAGTGGGCTCCGATGCGGTTCGTTTCAACTTTATGACGCGTAGGGTCGAAAGCCAACTTGATTTCGACTTGGAAGCAGCCAAAAAGAAAAATGATGAAAACCCTGTTTATTATGTACAGTATGCTTATGCGCGTATTCAGGCCATTTTGCGTAAGGCTTTGGATGAAGGTGTTGATGCAGAGTTGATCAGTGGTAGCGATATAGCAAATATTGATCTCTCTGTTTTGACGGCTCATGAGGAGCAGCGACTTGTTTCACATATGCTGGCTTATCCAGATACCTTGAAAAAGGCTGCCGAGCGCTTGGAAGCTTATCGTGTGGCGACTTATGTGATGCGATTGGCGGCGGACTTCCACAGCTTTTATCATAAGAACAGAGTTGTCAGTGACGATGCTGCGCTAACAGCAGCCAGGGTCTTGTTGATTCGTTCGGTGGCTCAAGTGATCAGCAATGGCCTATCTATTCTGGGTGTATCGGCGCCGGAGAGAATGTAATGCACGCAGTCATGGGAATGAGACGCTAAATGGCAGGTCAGGATTTTGCGCATAATGCTGCGCCAAGTAAGAACGTTGCAGCGGGCGGGGCTACTTCAGCGCTACCTGTAGTGGCAATTATTATTGTGGCTGGTGCATGTTTTGCTGCCGGTTACTGGTTGGGTGCGGCTGATATTCAGCAGACTGGGAATAGAATTGATGTCGATGCCATTGAGGCACAGCTGGCAGTAAAAGATGCTGAAGCAAAAATGCAGCAAGCCAGGGTTGAAACATTGGAGGCTCTGGTTGAGCAGTGGAAAAACAAGGCAGGACAAGGGGCACACACCAAAGTTGGTGAGCTTAACTTTTATAAGTCTTTGCCCAAACAGTCAGTAACACCGGCTCCTGTTTCTGCAAAAGCCGATAAACCAACGCCTAAACAGGTTGTCAAACGCCCAGACCAGTCTGTGAGAGTCCAGCAGCCATTAAATTCAGAGCATGCGAAAAAAGCTATTGATCGTTCTGCTTATCGTATTCAGATCGCTTCGTTTCGTAAGCATAATGATGCGGCACCGATACTGTTGAAGCTATCTAAAGCAGGTTTTCCGGCATTTGTTGAAAAAGTTAATTTAGGTGACAAAGGGCTCTGGTTTCGAGTCTATGCAGGCCCCTTTGCATCCAAATCGATGGCTGAGAGTAATCAACAGAAAATTGAACAGAAAGTGAATATTAAAGGGCTTCTGGTTCGTGGTAGTTAACGACAGGGCACAAGCTCGTCAAAGTTGGTTACAGCAGGTGCTGGGCGATGGTGTGATTATTCATCCTCTGGCGGGCGATGCCTCCTTTCGCTGTTATTTCAGAATCCAGCGTGGTGAGCACTCTTATGTATTGATGGATGCGCCACCCCAGCACGAAGATGTGCGACCTTTCCTGGCAGTACGTGCCTGGTTTGAGCGCTCAGGCTTGCGGGTTTCAACTCTAAGGGCTGAAAATCAGACGCTGGGTTTTTTGTTGCTGGAAGATTTTGGCGATGTGTCATGGGCCAGCTTTCGAGCTGCTGGTGGTGAGATGAAGGTTTTATTTGATGATGCGTTGCGTCAATTGCACCTTCTACAGGCATCAGAGCCGGGTATGGAGCTGCCAAGGTTCGATGTGGCTCGCATGCGGCGTGAATGTGATCTCTATCTGGATTGGTATTTGCCCAAAGAGGTTGGGAAAGTACCTCACCATGTTGAACGGGATAGCTTTCACGATGCGTTATCGGAGTCATTGGAAAAGCTGGCTGCCTTACCGCGGGTTCCTGTTCATCTGGATTATCACAGCCGCAATCTGATGTTGCCGAACTCTCATACCCCACTTGGCCAGATTGATTATCAGGATGCTGTCATGGGCCCACCGACTTATGATCTGGCATCACTGCTGTACGATTGTTATCAGGATTATCCTGAAGATGAGCGTAAATATTGGAGTCGAAGCTTTTTCGAAGGCCTCCCTGAACAACTATCAGCAGCCTTTGATGGCTTTGAAGGTTGGCATCACTGCCTGCGTTTAACGGCATTACAGCGCCACATCAAAGCGATTGGTATTTTTGCACGTTTAGCTTATCGGGATGGTAAAACTCAGTTTTTGGATGAAATTCCATTGACGCGAAAGCATCTTATGGAAGAGATGTCGGCGCTGAATATCTCTGTTAACGATCTCCCCTTGTTGTTTGTGGAACCAGTTTAGAGCGCATCAGTGAACGCTTTTGTGCGAGTCGAAGCAAACTAGAAATATTGTGATGAAGTGTTTTGAGTCGACTCATCATCATTTCTCTGTCGAATTACCTAAAATAGATGAAATAAAATGAGTTTTATCATCAATATTGATGATGAAATATTGTTTATGGTTTGTAGGATAGCAAACTTAAGTGTACTTTGTCCGGAGGGGCATAAGAGAGTGGGTGGCATTCCATTTGCTTGTGTAGTGGATGCATGAAACTGGCTAGCCAGCTTTGAAAGCTCGTTGGGTAAAACTGGTCATTATTGCAGTAGTTTTGTATGGAATTAGGGGGGCTGGATTGATAAAGAAGATCTGCCAGAGCGGTGTGTTTATTTTGGCGCTGCTTATCATGGCAACACCTGTAATTGCGGACGATATTCTTAGTCAGTTGCAAGCTATGCAGCGGCAGATTCAGGCCTTGCAGGATGAAGTACAGCAAAAACAGCAGCAGATTGATCTCATGCAAAACAAAATTGATCAGGTTATCAAAAAGCAGGAATTCCAGCAGAACAACAGGCCACAGACTGCTGATTCGGCTCAATCTCAATCAGTGTTATCGACAACTCAAGCCTCTAAAAACACAAGTGATGATGAAGTATTGTTCAGCGATAATGAAGTGTTTGCATCAGAAGAAAAACAGCAGGCATGGCCGGGCTGGTTAAATACCTTCAATATCAATGGTAATACCGCGCTTCGTTTTGAAGCGGGAAGTAATCAGCAGTTGAATCAGGGCTTTACCGATACATACCGACTCAGTGATTTTAACCTAGACTTTAGTTTTGAACCAACTCCAGTGCTAGATGTGAAGCTGGGTTTACAGATGAAGGAGTTGATTACCAAAAATCCGGTGCGACAAGGTTTGAAAATCGATGATAATGGTGTGTTCAATCATCAGTTTGTGATCAAATATGCTTATGCAGATTATGAGTTTAAAGATTGGTTTCAGTTACGTTTTGGTGCATTTCTGACTCCCTTTGGTGTCTACAATGAGTCGTTGCATGCTGATTATGACTCCAAGCTGGTTGAGCGTCCTTTCCTGGCTGAGGAAATTATTCCTGCACCATGGACTCAGCTGGGTATACAGCTGCATGGTGATATCATGTTCAGTCCTGCATGGCAGATGAATTATGCCCTCTATTCTAGCAATGGTCTGGAAGCAGAACAGGATAATAACGGTCAGCTTAAGTCCAGTCGCATCAAAGATATGAGTCATCAACTGGTCAGTCGTTTTAACTCTAATCGAGCTACCGGTGGACGATTGGGGTTGTTGGGCAATGATGGTCAGCATCACTTCGAGTGGGGTGTGTCTACATATCGTGGGGCATGGAATCCGTTGGCGACATTGAACCTAAACATGTTGGGTAGTGATGTATGGTATCATTATAAGGGGCTGGATCTGCGCGCGGAGTGGGCGTTAGCGGTGCAGGAAATAGCACTGGGTAAACAACATAACTATAGCTGGTATACTCAAGCGGCATATCGCTGGCGTTTGTATGAACCTGTTTTCCGCTTTGACCGTTTGCGTAATCGTTATTTTGATCAAAATGGGGCATTTGTTGATGATCGCCACCGCTTTAGTGTTGGTTTAAATCTCTACTTGGGTAAATTCTTTATTCTCAAAACATCGTTTTCAGAATCTATATTTTCGGTTGCTCAACGCCATGATCATAGAGTTATAACCACTCTAACGGCTGGTTTTTAAATGAAATCGGTATATTTTTTATTGGGAGTGGTGCTGAGCTGTACTGCGTGGAGCCAGGCAAGCCATGCTCGCAGTGTTTTTGTGATCAATAGCATCAACTGCTGCTCCTATGATGACTCTTTGCGTGGGTTTGAAGCATCGCTGGATGCTAAAATTATTCAGGTTTGTTTGGCAGAGAATAATGATCATGCAGGCATTTTGGAGACTGTTCGGCAAATCGCCCCTGATTTGATTGCAGCAGTAGGCTCAACAGCCGCACACTTTTCAGCCCGACATATTTCAGATATTCCGATTGTCTATTTCATGGTGATGAATCCTGATGATGTACTGCTGCAATCAAAAAATACGCAAGGTGTGGTTCTGAATCAAAACCCGGCTTTGATGTTGGAAATGCTGACGAGTTTACATCTGGGTGCTGAACGAATCGGTACATTAAGCAGTGATGGTATGCAGAATGCTTTTGCTATGCGTCATCTGCAACAGGCTGTAGAAAAAAAAGGTTTGAGTCTGAAGATTGGTCGAGTTGGCAATAAATTGGATAGTATTGATGCTATTACCCAACTGGTTGAAAGCAGTGATGCCATCATTTTGTTACCCGACCGTATGGCTATTTCGGCTCGATCTTTCCGGCAAATGGTAGAAATAAGTAGGCAACACAGGGTACCGCTGTTGGTGCCGACGGGCCTGTTTGTGAAGCTGGGAGGCTTGGCAAGTTTTGCCCATGACGCTGCGGATATTGGTCATCAGGCAGGCGAAATGGCCAATCGGATACTCGATGGTGATACAGTAGAGCGGGTTGAGTATCCCAGGCATAATCAGTTGGTATTAAATCGAACAACGGTGAAGTGGAACCGCTTAAGGTTACCTCGTTCTTTGCAGCAGGGGGCCAAATTGTATGATTAACTTTCGTGTTGATATGAGTCTCTCCGCAAAAGCAATGTTCATTAATAGTGCTGTTACATTTTTGATCGTGTTGCTCTTTGCTGTACTGTTATTCTCACATCAACAGAGGGTTGAACAGCAGATTCAGCAGCAGACACTCATGTTATCCAATAGTCTTAACGATACCTTTCATAGTAAGCAGCGGGTGATTGATAACGAAGTTGAATTGTTGCGCCATAATGAGGCGTTGATGGATCGACTGCTGCAGGTGGAATTGGAAAACAATGCTAGTACGCTGCCACTTCCGAAGCCCTTATTAGATCAGCTTAATCATGATATTTTTATTCTTTATGATACCAAAGGTGTGGTTGTTGCTCGCCATGGCATCCATGCTCAGGCTATTTTATCGGCTTCGAAAAACAGACCATCGCACAACTTTTATGATAATAACGGCGTAGCAATGCATGGCCAAACAGGGCTCAGTGATGATCTGATCCCTATGGCTTTGAGGAGCAAACCCTTGCGTGGTTTTTTGCAAAGCACAGAGGGTTTAATGCTTATCGCTCAAGCTCCAGTGGTGTATGGTAAAGAGATTGTTGGATACGTCACACTTGGCGATCTGTTGAATAAAGATACCTTGCCTGATTTATTAACCGATAGAGGGGATGGCGCAGCCATCCGACTTTTTGTGAATCACACAGAGTGGATGACAACGGATGCAGCATTTGAATTTTCTGGCGGGCCACAGATTAACCTGGGTTATGCTCTGGATAGTGGCGATGATGTAACCTTTTCTGTGGGCATAGATTCTGAAGCAATTCGTAGTGCGGGTTATCAATTCTTTATTTGGCTAGCTTTGGCCTTGTTGCTTGGTGTTCTGACATGGTGGTTTTTATACCATCGTCTGATTGGTGATATTGTAATCCGTTTGGAGAGCATGCAGGAGTCGCTGGGCAAATTACAAATTGGTGATATTTATCCGGCCCCTGAACGTGTGGTAGATGCGATTGATATGGTTGGTCGTGGTCTGTATAGCATGAGTCGACGTCTGCAGATGAAAACAGAAAAACTGCAGATGGAACGCCAGACACTGTTGAGTATTACCAATGCAGCTCCCATCTGGATTTGGCAAACAGATGACTCCGGACGTCTGATTTTTACCAATAAATCGATGTGTGAGATGTTGTATGTGAAGCGACCAGAAGGACGTTATTTGAATGAATTAATGAGTCTGGAAGCTGGAGGACAGAGTTCCAAACTGCCTGATTTAAATGATAATTGCGAAGCCATCTGTAAAGTAAGAGTGAATGATCAGGTGCATGATATGCATATCATTATGGTTAAACAGAAATCTTCTAGTGGCCACATTATTGGTATGATCGGCTTGGCCGTTGATATGACCGAGCAACTTAAACTTGAGTCTGATTTTCGACATGCCCAAAAAATGGAGTCTCTGGGCACCCTGGTTGGAGGGGTGGCGCATAATTTCAATAATATACTGGCTGGTATGGTGGGACATATCTTTCTGGCTAAAAAGAAGTCAGTAGCACAAACGGATGTACTGAAGCATCTAGATAAGCTGGAGGATGCATCCTCTCGAGCCACAGATATGGTCAAACAACTGTTGGCCTTTGCCCAGAAAGATATGGACAGAAAAGAGAATGTTGATTTAAAGGCTGCCATAGAAGAGTCCCATGGCATGATTAAATCGGCTCTGACCGCTGATATCCGCTTTGAGATGGAGCTATGTGAAGAGAGCATATCTGTTTATGGCAATATCTCTGCACTGCAGCAGGTATTTGTGAATCTGGTAGTGAACGCGCGTGATGCAGTAGAAGCAGCATCAGATAAATTGATCACAGCGCGCTTGGATTATCTTGCTGTTGATGGTGAGGTGAAGCAGGCACATCCGGCATTAGAAGCTGATCATCTGGCTTGCCTGAGTGTGGAAGATCATGGCATGGGGATTGATGGCGACGAGATAGAGCATATTTTTGAACCATTTTTCTCAACCAAGGTGGTCGGAGAGGCTACAGGGCTGGGGCTTTCGATGTCGGTTGGTACAGTGGAATCCTGCGGTGGCTGGATTGATGTTGACTCGGTCGTGGGAGAAGGAACTGTTTTTCGTGTATATCTGCCCCTCTCCAGTGGCGAGCAGGGAGAGAGACACCCTACTGAGTTATGTTTGTCTGAAGGGCATGGTGAACAGGTCTTGCTGGTTGATGATGATGAGATGTTGCTGGAAGTGGGTAAAGAAATTCTGGAATCGTTGGATTATCGTGTGCTCATTGCCAGCAACGGCGAAGAAGCTTTGGCACTATTCAAGCAGCATGCATCTGAAATTAATCTGGTAATGAGTGATGTGACCATGCCTGTGATGGGTGGCATTGAATTGTGTAAGCTGATTCGAGAGCAGAATGGAGCGATGCCGATCGTGTTTGTCAGTGGTTATCACAAAGATGCTCTGGGCATGGTTGATATAGATCAACGCTGTAATGGCGTGCTAAGCAAGCCGTATAATATTGAAGAGGTGAGCTGCTTGTTGTCTGAGCTATTATCTGCTGGTAAGGCTCAGGTCGATTCATGATAGGGCTGGTAAACTTGTTTGCTTGTAATGATTGCGTAGTGTGATGCGCTAATTATTTATGAGACAGTCAGGAGAGTTGCATGCAAATTGCTAAAGACAGAGTGGTATCGATCCATTATACGTTGAAAAATGATGCGGGCACGGTTATTGATTCATCGGAAGGTGCAGAGCCATTGGTTTATCTGCATGGCGCGCAAAATATTATTCCGGGTTTGGAAAAAGCTTTGGAAGGCAAAGTGGCAGACGATGCTTTGCAAGTGAGCATTGATCCTACTGAAGCTTATGGCGAATATAAAAAGGCGCTTACCCAAGTCGTGCCAAGTAGCATGTTTCAAGGCGTTGAAACGATTGAAGTAGGTATGGAGTTTCAGGCACAGACTGACCAGGGCATGGAAGTGATTCGTATTGCTGATGTCGATGGTGATAATATTACCATTGATGGCAATCACCCCTTAGCTGGCGAACGTTTACATTTCGACGTTGCTATCGCTGAAGTGCGTGAGGCCTCAGAAGATGAACTGCAGCATGGTCATGTACATTCAGAAGGCTGTCAGCACTAAATAATACTATATATACTATCGAAATAATGCCCGCCACAATGTGGTGGGCATTATTGTTTGTGCAGACGGCGCAATAATACGATGCAGGCACCACCGCCACTGTTGGGCTGAGGTATGACAGCCAAAATAATGTGCGCCAAAGGCCCATCGCTCAGCCAGTGGTAAACCGCTTGTTTTAATATCGGTTTTCCTGCTTCTGAATGTAGGCCTCTCCCATGCACAATAGAGAGTGCCCGTGTGCCCTCTTGTAAGGCCTCTTCCACACCTTGTTGCAGCAGTGATAAGGCTTGCTCGCGTGTCATACCATGCAGATCGAAACCCAGGCCGACAGCTGGGCGACCTGCGGCTAATTGTTTAAGTGTGTCTCGGGAAATGCCGTTGGCGGTCAATACCCAGGGATCATTGTTAGTGGTTTTGGCACGTCGTGAAGTAAGCGGCATAGTAGAGATATCAAATGGCTGTTTAGTTCGAATAATAGTTTTTGAACGATCTTTTTTGTTTCTTTCAATGTGGGCTTTATTGCTTTTTTCGAGCGGCTTTACTTTGCCCATGGCGTCAGAAAAGAGCGCTTGGCTATTATCGGAATCCAACTCTGGACTCCATCATTATTCAGGACGCTCTGGGCGGGATAAGAGTTGGGCTAAAGCATGTTGAATATCAAGTTGACCGGCTAATACCTGATCCACACTTAGCATAAGCGGTAATTCAATATCCAACTCCTTAGCCATGAGTGCAACCGCTTGTGCGGTTCTCACGCCTTCAACGACCTGACCGATCTCAATTTCGGCTTCAGCGATGCTTTTCCCCTGCGCAATCGCGATGCCAAAGCGCCTGTTACGGGATAGGTTACCTGTACATGTGAGCACCAGATCACCAAGGCCGGATAGACCCATCAAAGTCTCTGTGCGGCCGCCACAAGCCACTGTTAAACGTGCTATTTCAGACAGGCCTCGGGTGACGGCTGCAGCCACTGAGTTATGCCCAAAACCTAAGCCGTCAGCCATACCTGCGGCAATTGCAATGACGTTCTTCAGTGCACCACCCATGGCCACTCCAATGACGTCATCACTGAGATAAATACGAAAATTGGTGTCATCGAAAAAAGCAGCAGCCTGTTGTGCCAGTTCAAGGCTCTCAGCCGCCATGGTGATCGCTGTGGGCTGATTTTGGGCGACCTCCATGGCAAATGATGGGCCGGATAAAATTGCAATGCGGGATCGGTCAATATATTGCGCAAGCATCTCATCAGTACGGGTCAAATGTTGAGGGTGCAAACCTTTGCAGGCAGCAATCACCGGGTAATCGCCCTGTGCCAGTTGCGGCAGATAATTATCTACTGCGATGCAGGGAAGTGCATAAATACAGGCATCAATTTTGTTGATGGCAGTGGCAAGGTTTGAGGTGAGGTGAATATTCTCCGGCAAATTAATGCCGGGAAGATAATCGTTGTTCTGTTTTGTTGCTTTGATAGCAGCAGCATGCTCAGCTTCACGCGTATACAGGCGCACGTCTCGTTTGCCGGATCGAGCCAGAACCAAAGCCAGCGCTGTTCCCCATGAGCCGGCTCCGAGTACACATACTTGTTCTTTGCTCATAGCTTTTCCTCGCGAATACGACCCAATATCAACGGCATAGCTAACAGTATCAACATGATGAGTAATGGCCAGTCACCCCAGCGTACATAAGGCGTGAGCAGATTGGAACTGACAAAAGAGCCTTTTAACACTGTCGGTGTCCACCATGGAATGCGACTGGCAACTTCACCATTGGGCTGAATAATAGCAGTGACACCTGTATTGGCAGCCCGCAACACATAGCGGCCTGTTTCAACTGCACGCATGCGAGCGGCTTGAAAATGCTGCCAGGCTGCCGGAGTTTCGCCATACCATGCATCATTGGTGACATTCACCAAGATCTGCGCACCGGCAAGCACTCGCGCTCTAGCCTCTTCCGGGAAGAGGGATTCGTAACAGATTAATGAGCCATAAGTCATGCCGCGCGCCTGCACCAGACCACGATCTTCGGCGGCTTTGAAATCAGCAATTTCAGGTACCAGCGTATGCAAAAAAGGAATCCAGGCAGGTATATATTCACCAAAAGGAACAAGGTGGTGTTTGCCTGCAAAGCTCTGTTCGGAAAGGGCGGGATCATGTGCGAAAAGGCCATTCTGAGCAGATCGTTTGCCGGTCAACTTCAGTCCACCGTATAATAAAGGGGTATGCCAGCTTTGGATTTTCTCATTCAACCATTGACTCCAGCTCGGTGAACGCTCCAGAAAAAAGGGAACAGCGGCTTCCGGCCAGATAATGATATCGACATCTTCAGCAACCTGGCTTGAAAGTGAGGCATAGCGTTGCATGGTTTCATTCACAAAAGATGCATCCCATTTTTGGTCTTGAGGGATGTTGCCTTGCACCAGCGCAACGCGATGTGTTGATCCTTCAGGCGTTGCTGGAGCAGGAGCGCATATAAAGAGCAACAGAGTGATAGCCACTCCAATAGCTCCGGTACGTCTGTTTTGATGGAAGCCAGATGGTCCCGAAATAAGTAACACCAGCGAAGCCGCCAGCAGGGCTGGCAGTAAAGCTAAGCCATAGACGCCAAACCAGGAGGCCCAGCCAATAGCTGGGGTGTCGAGCAAGAGGTTACCGAGAGCTGTCCACGGTAATCCGGTTAACATATTGCCTCTTAGCCACTCTTCAATAACTGCGGCAGCCGGGAAAACCAATAGTAGCCAGTAGCTTTTTTTGGTAAAACGCCATGTTAACCATGCCCATAAAGCTGGAAACAGCGCCAGAACAGAACCAAGCAGTAACACGCAGATAGCTGCTACTAACCATGGCAGGTGACCGTAAATATGCAGTGTGGGAGCGACCCACCATGCACCTAAAGCAAACCAGCCCAAGCCAAATGCAAAGCCGGTCAGAACTGGATAACCACGCTGGATAAGCCACAACCAACCGGTTAAAGCGGGGATTGCTAACCATGCGTAGTCAAATGGAGAAAAAGTGAATGGCATCAATGCGCCAAGTATTAAGGCGAGGGAGGCGTGAAACGTCCGAGTTGCGAACATTAGTCGATTATCTGTTCTTATCTTAATTAGATTGTTGCTGATTCGATGAAGATGAATCTGATGCGGGTTTGCTCGAGCGGCGTTGAATGCGCACTTTGTTAATGCGTCGTGGATCAGCTTCTATAACCTGGATTTTTAGCGTCAGAATGTTGACCTGTTCACCGACCTGAGGAATGCGCCCAAGGTGGGCCATCAACCAGCCGCCCACCGTATCATAATCACCTTGCGGTAGTGTTATATCCAGTTCTTCAGCCAGCTCTTCGATATGCATGCGTGCCTGCACCATATAGCTACCATCGGGGAGGCTATCGAGTTCGCTCTCCTCTTCTTCACCATCTTCACCAATTTCACCAATAATATTCACGATGAGGTCGGCCAGTGAAATCAGCCCTGCCGTTCCACCATATTCATCCAATACAATAGCAATTCGACAAGAGTGTTCGCGCATTTCAGATAGCAGGCCGGATACCTGCTCCAGTTCGAGGACTCGTAAACAGGGGCGTAGCAGTGTTTTTAGGGCGGGCTTCTCACCCTTGATACGTGCTTTGACAACATCCTGCACATGCACAACACCTAATACATGATCGATATCGCCATCCATAACAGGCAGTCGGCTGATACCATGCTCGAGCATGACCTGCTCGATATTGGCCAGCGAGTCTTCTAATCCAACAGCATGAATTTTGGAGCGTGGGATCATCACCTCACGCACACGTGTATCATGAAAATCTATCAACTGCTCCAGCATGCTGCGTTGCGCATCGGATTGCACCGCTTCGGCACGCCCGAGTACAGACAACAACTCTTGTTCATCGCGGCCTGGACGCAGATGCTCGATAAGCAACTTGCGCATACTTTTCATCCAGCTTTGAACAACACTCATGGTTTCTCTCTCTCCGCTGTATTGTTTGTTGCGATGACGGACTTTGTATCATCTACTTCAGGATAAGGGTCGTGTAGTTTCATGCGTTGCATGGCTTGTTTTTCAAGGCTCTGCATCTGCATGGCATCTTCGTCATCAATATGATCATAACCCAAGAGGTGTAATGTGGCATGGATAATCAGGTGCAGACAATGGTCAGATGCAGGTAGATTGAGTCGAGTGGCTTCGTGAGTGATGAACGGCACTGCCAGGGCGATATCACCGAGCGATTCGGCTGTGTTACATGGTGCTTCCTGCATAGGGAATGAAAGTACATCAGTGACTTTATCCTTGCCCCGCCACTGTTGATTCAGCTGTTGTACCGTCTCATCAGCGGCGAAACGCAGGCATAACTCTACTTGTTTAGTTTCAAAACCAGCACAGCTACAGGCTGCCTGGATGGCTGTTTCAATATGTTCAGGCGCTTCAAAAGAGATATCTTCATCAACAACAATATCAATCATGTGAAGGATCATCTTCGCGTTTTTCATAGGCATTAACGATTTTCTCAACCAGTTGGTGACGCACCACATCCGCGCTGTTCAAGCGGCAGAGGGCAATGTCACTGACGTGTTCCAATACCTGTAAAGCATGCAGTAGACCGCTTTTTTGATGGCGGGGTAGATCAACCTGGGTGATATCACCAGTCACGACCATTTTGGCACCAAAACCCAAACGAGTGAGGAACATCTTCATCTGTTCGCGGGTAGTATTTTGCGCTTCATCGAGAATCACGAAGGCATCATTGAGAGTGCGTCCGCGCATATAAGCCAGCGGAGCTACCTCAATCCGACTCTGTTCCAACAGGGCATTCATTTTCTCTACACCCAACATATCCGACATCGCATCATATAATGGGCGCAGATAAGGATCGACCTTCTGTTGCATATCACCAGGTAAAAAACCCAAACGTTCACCGGCTTCTACAGCAGGTCGGGTGAGAATAATACGCTCTACCTGATTGCTGTTCATGGCGGCTACGGCTGCGGCTACGGCCAGATATGTTTTTCCCGAGCCGGCCGGGCCAACGGCCAGCGTCAGTGTTTTTTTCTGGATGGCTTCTAAATAAGTTCGCTGGTTGGCTGTTTTTCCGCTGATGCGCCGGCGTCCGGCAACCAGTACATTGGATGTCTCTTCGCCCTTGCTCTTGTCGCTGACATCTTCACCGTTATCGCGTAAGACACCTTCAACATCGACATCGGTGAGTTCACCCGTTTGCCGTGATAGCTGTTTCATTAAACGATGCATAGCCTGTCTGGCGGCACCTGGACGCTCGCCTTCAATTTTCCAGTTGCCCGGTTGGCCCAGGAAATGTACCTTAAAAAACTGCTCTACACGCTTCAATATCCAGTTGTCTGCACCGCATAGATTACGCAGTGAAATTGGATCAAGCGCCTCAAGGCGCAATGAAATAGTCATGTTCTCGATCCTATTAGTCTAAAATCAATCACCGGTAAGAACCAGCTCGCCTCGCAGTGATTGGCCATAAGCTTCGATGATACGAACCGGCATGATCTGACCGATTTGACGCGGATTGCCCTTGAAATGCACAATTTTAAAGTCAGCCGAGCGGCCTTGCATATCACCCTCTTCACGACTTGTTTTTTCAACCAGTACATGCAAAGTTTTACCCACAGCTTTCTCCATCGCATCACGCGTCTGTTCGCGCATCAAGGAGAGCAACTGTTGTAAACGACGGTCTTTAACCGTTTTGGGTACATCATCTTCTATTTTCCCAGCCGGTGTGCCGGGACGAGGGCTATAGTTGAAACAGAAGGCAGAGTCATAACCAACACGGCGTACCAAATCGAGTGTAGCCTCAAAATCGGCATCGGTTTCACCCGGATAACCAACAATGAAATCAGAAGAGAGAGCCAGATCAGGACAGTGTTGACGCAGTTCATCAATGAGGCGGAAGTAGTGTTCACGATCATGGCCTCGATGCATCGCTTTGAGCAGGTTGTCTGAACCACTTTGAATAGGCAGATGCAGATAGGGCATCAGTTGTGGAATTTCGCCAAAGGCAACACATAACTCGGAGGTCATTTCCATCGGATGACTGGTGGAAAAACGTAAGCGCTTCAAGTTTGCCAGTTCAGCCACTGCATAAAGTAGCATGGTAAAGTCCCACTCTTCACCATCAGGGCCGATGCCACGATAAGCATTTACATTTTGTCCCAGCAGGCTGATTTCAATAACTTCACCAGCCAGCAGCTGCTCACACTCTTGCAATATATCGACAACCGGACGCGATAATTCAGGCCCACGTGTATAGGGCACCACACAGAAGGTGCAGAACTTGTCGCAACCCTCCATGATCGTGACACATCCGGTGATACCATGGCTTTCTGCTTTGGGCAGATGATCAAACTTTTCGATCTCAGGCATATCAATTTCGGTCAGGCAAACTCGCTCACGGCGAATTTTCTTTACCATCTCAGGTAGACGATGATAGGTCTGAGGGCCAAAGACGATATCAACATAGGGGGCACGTTTTTGAATGCGCTCACCTTCCTGTTGACCAACGCAGCCACCGACACCAATGATCATATCGGGGCGTTTGTCTTTTAACTTCTTGTAACGGCCCAATTCAGAATAGACCTTTTCTTCAGCCTTTTCGCGTACCGAGCAGGTGTTCATTAAAATCACATCTGCATCGGCAGGGGTGCCGACCAGGCGGAGGCCATAGGCTTCTTTCATCATATCGGCCATGCGTGATGAATCATATTCATTCATTTGGCAGCCGTAGGTTTTGATAAAAAGGGTATCGAGGCTTTTTGGAGTATTGGCTTGTTTTTTCATGGAATGGCAAACGCTAAAGGGGGATTTCTATACAGGCAAATTCTATGCAATTCACGCAATGGCAGCAGACTTGCTGATTCAGGCTAAAACAGCTGCAAATTTAGCAGCTGGCGGCATATACAACAGGCTTTGATAGTTTAAATATTTTGGAGGTAATCATGTCTTGGTTGAGTAATTTATTTGATCAGTTATTTAACCGCAAACGAGAAAGTACGAACTCACCGAAGCAAGCGGTCAAGAGCAACAGTGCTGCCAAGAAAGGAGCTCCAAGGCAGAACTTTGAAACGGACGCTGAATATAGTGAGCATTCGTTAGGGCACCTGCTTAAGCAGATTCCTCGTCCAACACCAGAGACCTATGCTTATGACCTGAACACTCCCCCAGAGATCTCCAAAGAAGCTCGTGATCATTTACAGGCTCGCATCACTCAAATCCCACCGATGCCAGAAATTTGGCACCGAGTGCAGGAGATTCTGCAGCGCGATGACGCTTCTGCCAGCGATTTGGGTCAATGTGTGGCACAAGATCCCGTGCTTACAGCGCATATTTTACAAGTCTGTAACTCCTCGGCTTATGCTGCGACGGGTGGTTCTGAAATCAGTAATATCCCTTTAGCCATTGCACGGCTTGGCCTGGATGAAGCCAGTAGTGTTATTTTTCGCGCCTTAGCTCCAAATATGGGCGGTAGCGAACAGCGCAAGCTGGAGATTCGACACGTTTGGTTCCACAGCCAGGCGATTGCTCTATTATCAAAGATATTGGCTGAGCCATCGCATCAATTAAGTCGCCATGATGCGACGATGATTGGTATGTTACACGATATTGGTAAACTGGTGATTCTGCATCTTGAGCCGGAACAGCAGTTAAATCGTCTGAAAGCATCCATTGAGCAGAGCATACCGGTGCTGGTGGCGGAGCAACAAGCGCTGGGTTATACGCATATTGATGCTGGTATGATGTTGGCTCTACACTGGCGTCTGCCCAAGCAGGTGCGCAGCGCAATTGCATTCCATCATCACCCGACAGTAATGAAGGCGAATGATCTGCCTCAGGATTTACGTCAAGCCATGATGGTTGTACACACAGCTCACCTGATTCTGCAGCATGTCATTCAGACAGAGCCGAAGGCCGAAGGCGATGCTGAAAATGGTTCGGTTTGGCACTCTCATCAGCGCACCTGTTTGTTTGAGATACGACGCTTTGTGCAGCAGGAGATGTCTATTTCACTGAGCAGTGAATCATTTTATGGGCAAGTTGTTGCTGAAATCGAGCGCTTGAAACTATCTTTTCCCGACCTGTTTACCTCGGAAGCTAAATCGGATTAAAAGTTGAAGATCCCTTGTAGCTCTTCCATGCCATCCTCCAGTTCGATTTCAACAGCGGCCAAATGTGTTTCATTCAGACCTAGTCGCTGCATGGGTGGGTAATGTAGAGCATCAATAGCTTCTGGCACATCATCGAAGGGCAGGCTATGGCCGCTATCTGCCAGCATGAACTGCACAGCATCAATCAGATCAATCAGGTTTTCACGCGGTCGATCATCCGATTCAACGCCGTGATGTGAAGCCAGTGAAATAAATGAATCGGGCATCTCCCAGTAGGTGAGCAAGCGACCGCCCATCTCCCTATGCAGTTGGCGCAGAATATGATGGCTCTCCTCTGAACTGCATTTGCCCAGATCTTCTGGCACAGCGCAGACAATAGCCGATACGCCGACGTCAAATAACATACCGGCCATAAATGCTTCTTCCGGATCGACGCTGCCAACCAGTTTGGCCAGGTGCTGGGCTGCGACTGCCACCAACAGTGAGTGTTTGGCGCTTTCTCGCAGCAGTTTTTGCAGGCTTTTGTCTTTCACAGCCAAATGCAGCTGCGAAGAGATAGCCGTCATCAATTGTAGTGTTCTGCGTCCACCAAGGCGCTGGATGGCTATCGATAGATTGCGGATTTCATGATTGCCTGTTCTGAAACGAGCACTATTGGCAATACGTAGCACGGTTGTGGAAAAGGTTGTGTCGGCACCGATAACACGCGCAATATCAGCTGCCCCTTTGCTTTCATCTTTAACTATCTTCCTTACTTCAATAACGGCTTCGGGTAGAATGGGTAAACGGGCATCACCATCACGAAAGCGACGTCGTATTTCTGTTGCCAGCTCAAATGTATCTGTATTCATGCTTCATGCCCCATCAATTGATAAATCTCTTCGACGCTACGGTGCGACGGTGAACGTGGAGCAATACGATAAACTTCCTCAACGGTTGTGAATCCTTGTAGTACTTTGTACATGCCATCTTCCATCAGTGATAATAGATCCGTACTGTTACAGCTGATTTGGCGTACCTCTTGTGACGTTTTGCGCTCTAGCAAGGCCTCACGAACATCTTCATTGATCACTAGCAGTTCATGCAAGGCGGTGCGTCCATGATAACCAGTTCCATAACATGTGCCACAGCCAGTACCGCGATAAAAGGTATGATTGCGTAGCGTGGTATCATCAACTCCAATCAAATTGGCAATACGTTTGTTGGGCATATAAGCCTGCCGACAGTCGGGGCAGATGGTTCGAATCAGCCGTTGTGCCAAAATACTCACGACAGTAGATGAAATAAGAAATGTCTCAATGCCCATATCAATCAGACGCAATAGGCCGCCAATCGAATCTTCGGTATGGAATGTGGTTAAAACTTTGTGTCCGGTCAATGCTGCCTGTACGGCGACCTGAGCTGACTTTTTATCACGCACCTCACCCATGACAATAATATCGGGATCCTGACGTACTACCGCTTTCAATGATTCATCAAATGTACGACCGGCGATTTTATCCACTGAACATTGAATAATACCGGGCACAATATATTCCACCGGATCTTCCACGGTAATAATTTTAGTTGTTGACCTATTCAGATAATCAATGGCGGCATACAGCGTTGTTGTTTTGCCCGAGCCTGTTGGGCCGGTAATCAGGATCACTCCGGTCGGTACATCCAGAGCTTCATGTTTGAAACGTTCCAGTAGCGCCCTGCTCATGCTGATCTGTTCAAGGTTTTTCAAACCACCACTACTGCGTAATACGCGCATGACCATGTTTTCACCATAAATAGTCACATAGGTTGAAACACGGTAATCCGCACAGATATGGCCAACTTCACGGCTAAATCGCCCATCCTGATGACGGCGGCTATCTGAAATATCCATTTCCGCCAGCACCTTGATACGAGCGGTTACCCGTTGCGCGAGCTCCTGGGGTAGATCCATTTTATGAATCAATACACCATCAAGTCGCAATCGGATGCGAGTGTTGAGATCCATCGGTTCGACATGAATATCGCTGGCTCCTTCACGAATGGCCGCCAGCAAGATGCTATCGACGACCTCAGAGACTTGATCGCTAGGTTCACCTTTACCATCGACGGCTTCAAGTTTCCCCAGCATGGATAATATAGCGCTTTCAGCGGCAATGGAGACGACGGCTTTCTTTTTTAGCTGGCGCTCAATCTCTTCGATAGCACTATTGTTTAAAGGGTTGGCTGTGGCGATGGATACTTTCGTTTCACTGGCTTCATAAGGCACTGTCAGGTGCATGCGCATAAATTTACTTGGAAACTGACGTAATAATTTGTGATCAGCGGTATCAATATCGACATGAATCAACGGTAAACTTAGTTGTTCAGACAATGCTTGTGCCAATTGACGGTCATCAATCAGCCCTAACTGGCGGATGACTTCTCCCATACGCTGACCAGGTGATGTGGAGAGTTTCTGCTCTGCCTGCTGTAGCTGTTCGAGGCTGATATAGCCCAGTTCACAGATGAGCTCACCAATGCGAAAGCTCTTACCATGTTTGCGAATTAAGCGCCGTTGTTCATTTTCAGTGAGTAGGCCAAGCTCTACAAAAATAGTAGAAAGGAGCTTTTTATTGCCCAGTTTTTGCTGAATACGTATGGCCTTTTTGGCATCGACATCTCGCAGTACATGCTCAGCGACCAACATGGCTGCAAAATAACCACCCGGACACTGCCCCAGCGCATCAATGATCGCTTTGTGCTCGGGATTCGCTGCTGGATTGTTCTCTTTGCTCATGCATGCTCTCCTGATATGGTTAGATAGTTTGAGCAGGATTCATGCCAGTTGTTAAGCTTAGGGTGAAATCGATAGGAGTAAGGCGGCGTAGCATCAACTGGCCTCTGCGATTTAGCTACTTTCTCAAGCTTCATGCGATACATTTTCGAGATCGACAGAGATGATTTTTGAGATACCGGGGTGTGGCATCGATACTCCAATCACTTGATCGGCTTTTTGCATGGTGATTTTGTTGTGTGAAATAGTTAAAACTGCACCCTGTCTGATATCTCCCGCACCACATCGTTAGAACGGGCCACATTGGCATCATCAAGCGGTGCATCGACTTCATCACGCACACAGAATGGCGCCGGCTTAATTTTGAAAATGGAGAATACCAGAGCCACTGTAGTCAGTGCTTTTTCGCCGCCGGAAAGCAAGGCTCATACCTTGTAATCGTTTACCAGGAGGCTGTGCGATGATCTCGACTCCAGCAGTTAAGGTATTGTCACCATCTAATTTTAGTTCAGCCCGGCCAGCTCAATCCGTTCAGTCGCAAAAGCTTCCTATCCTACAGATCATGAAATGAGCCTTGCTCATTAGCTAACATTCGTAAGAAAATCGTTGCACTACAAGGTGGTTATGGGTGATAACTATATGATCCTTGCTCGTAGCGATGGAGTTTGTTCGCTATCGTGGTGCTGACTATTGGGGAGTACCAAGCTCTTATGGATTCAGTTTATCCCTGATGATGCTGCTCAATATATCGAAATTCACCGGCTTGCTAAGTATGCAGCAGTTTTGTAACTGCTTATCGCCTGCAAGCACATCCTCTTTATCGTATCCGGTTAAAAATATCAGAGGTAAATGAGGTGATATTTCCCTGATCTGTTTGGCCAGAGGCATACCTCCACAGTGGGGCATTACCACGTCCAGCAGAGCAAGTTTAATCTCCTGCTGATGGTTTTTGAATATTTCAATGGCTTGCAGCCCATCTTTTGCCTGCACTACTTTACAACCCATAGACTCTAGCACCTCAGCCATGGTCTCACGCACAATGGTTTCATCATCAGCAAGGAGAATGAGCTCTCCGTGCCGTTCAATTATGTCTGTTTTATGCTCATCTTTAGCACTCATAGCCTCTTCAGTTAAAGGGATATAAATGTGAAAGGCTGCCCCTTCTCCTTGTTGGCTATCCACTTCAATAAAACCATGATGTGTTTTGACCATACCAAATACCATGGATAGGCCAAGGCCGGTCCCCTTACCCTGCTCCTTGGTGGTGAAAAAAGGCTCAAACAGGTGTTCGATCTGTTTTTTAGGGATGCCGCAGCCATTATCTTTTATGCTGATGTGGGCATAAGGATAGATTTCAAAGTCGGGTCGTTTTTCCAGCCATATAGCATCGGCAAAAAAAGTGTCCACATTGATCGTAATAGATGGTTCATGCATAGATTCAACGGCATCACGCGCATTGTTGAGCAAATTCATCAGGGCTTGATGAATCTGAGTACTATCACCTTTGATCATAAGCTCTTCAGCGCAAATATTCTGTTTGATGGTGATGTTTTCAGGTATTGAAAATTGCAAAAGTAGAAGTGCTTCTTGCAGGAATGATCTCAGGGGCATGACTTTCATACTGACTCTGTCTTTACGGGCGAAGGTGAGGAGTTGCTGAATCATATCAGCGGCGCGGAAAGAGAGCTGTTCAATATTATTCAGTTTATTGGATAATTCAGGCATCTCCTGAGCACGACGTTTGGCCAGATGCAGGTTGGCTGTGATGCCCGCCAGCATATTGTTGAAGTCGTGCGCAATACCACCAACCAGAGTGCCAATCGCCTCCATTTTTTGAGCTTGATGGAACTGTTTTTCCATATTCTGCTGTTCGGTGATATCCTGGTGATAGCCGACGAAATGAGTGATTTCACCACTATGATCCATAATCGGTGCAATGGACAACATGGCGGGATAAAAGGAACCATCCTTGCGTTTTTCGACTACCGTTGAGCTCCAGGCTTTGCCGCTGCTGATGGTTTGCCACAGCTTTTGATAAAATGCTGCATCCTGATTGTCGCTTTTAAGTATTCTAGGGGTTTGGCCAATGACTTCATCGATGCTGAAGCCGGTCGTATCCATGAACGACCTGTTCACGTATTCAATGCTCCCACTTCGATCGGTGATAAGAATGGCTTCCGGTGCCTGCTCAACCGCTTCGCTTAACTTTCTCAGCTTGAGTGTTCGTTCTGCCACACGCTGTTCAAGTTCGTTCAGAATACCTTTATGAGCGCTGATATCTCTGATCGTGGCCATAATTTGGGGATCACCTGTATTCAATTCCGAAAGGTTGAGTTCGATGGGGAAGGTATGCCCATCCTGATGTAAACCTTCCAATTCAATACTCTGATTTGCCATCAGTTTATCAGTATGGTCTGTATAGTGACTAAAACCATGCTGATGCTGTTGACGTAAATACTCAGGGATCAGGGTGGTGATCGACATGCCGGGCCATGATTCCAGTGGGTAACCAAAGATGCGTTCTGCAGCCGGATTGCTTTGTTGTATGATGCCATTCTGATCGGCAATGATAATGGCATCAAATGCACTTTTAATGATTTGACGATGGAGGTTATCACTTACCTTTAAAGCATGCTGGGAATCGGCCAATTGGCTACTGGCTGTTTGCCATTGCGTACGAATGCGATTTGATTGCGCTAGTGCCTCTTCAAGCAGCGCTATTTGCTGCGATAGGCCAATATCATCTTGAATACTCATCTAGCTTAAATTGGGATAACTAATGTCAGTGCCGCATCGCAATGTGCGTAAATAATCGAGTGCATCAGCAATATGCTCTTGGGGGATGATAGAGCCGTGCTGAGGCAGGATAGCATCAACTTTAAGCCCATCTAATTTATCGATGAAACCTCTTGCCGCGATATTGGAGGCCATGTAATCCATATGAAACATATCCATCTGTATACGATGATGTGTGAAATCAATAACAGTTGGTGACCATGAGGTCATCAGAGCAGCCCAGATGTCACCGGAAAACAGAAAATGGGACCTATCATCATAGGTCGTGAAAGCGGCTGGAGAATGCAGGAATGGGGCGGTGATGAAGCGCAGCTGTTGTCCGGATTCGAATCGAAGAGTTGGCTCTTCTTCGATATCTTGCCAATTATAATCATGCGCACCGAAATGCGGTAGTAGCACCTGAGCACGGGGAGATGTATAAACCACGCAGTCCGGGCAGAGCTCAAGCCAGTCCACCATTGATGCCGCTACATCGGGATCCTGATGGCAGAGAATCATGCCGGTGACCGCTGTTGGATCAATGATTTGAGCCACTCGGGATTTAACCTGATCGAAATAATTGCGTGAGCCGGGATCAACAAGGATAACGTCTTTGCCATTCACAATAAGATAAACATTACAGCGGAAGATAGTGTTTTCGGTAATACCCAGCCAGTAGATTGAATGTCCAGCTTGCTGAAAAAGAAGTGTTGGCTGTTGCATATTCACTTCAACGTGATGAAGTATGATGTTGTTTTGCTCTTGCATAGTCGCCTGCCGTGTTGCCATATTACTACATTAGCATGAAATGGATGGATAAGGTGAAAAGAGTATTATCATGCAAGTTGCGTGCCACTACAATAGGAAATTTCCTTATACGGGGAGCTATAAGCCCTAACTTTAGCTTTTTACGCCTTACTTTTATTCAAATGATTTATGCATAAAAAGCTGATGAGACAAGCTGTAAAGCTGGAGGCGACGATCATGTATAAGATTGTCAATTGTGCTACTGCAGCATCGATAGCGGTAGCTCCAGCTAAAAGCATGCCAACGAAAATGCCTGGCATATGCACCAGCCCCACCAATCGCAGCGTGTCGAGAGTCGGAATCATTGCCGTTTTCAGACCGTCCCCGACGGGGCCACCGGATTTCAGGCGTTCAAACATGATTGAAATCGCATTCATGCCATTGGCTGCAATCATGCTGCCCAGCGGTACCAAGGTACGTGTGTCATCGGCGATTGAACCGGCCACAGTTAACCAAGGCAGGGTGACCAGGCAGGCGCAGACAAGTCCGATAGCGCTTGCTGCCCAGGTGCTGCGAGCACCATCGTAATGACTGGCGCTATTGTGGCCGGCCAGCAGGCAAAATCCGACGATGAACAGAGCTTGAGCCCAATGTGACTGGATATCGAAAATCCAGTGCAACACCAAGGCCAGTCCCAACAGTTGCAAAAGGCCCCGCCCGGAAGCGATCAGCATGCGGCGTGATAAGCCCAATTGTTCGCGATGAGCCCAATAGGCAACAGCTGCGATGAGCAACCATGCCGCAAACAGTTTAATTAAGGTGTCGGTGATATGGGCATCAATCATCAGCGTGCCGCTTATCGAGAACTGCTTTAGCTGATGATGCGGGTGGCAACCTGATTAAAACCACGGATTTTTCCGATGTACTCCATTTTTAGACCGGACTCAGCCAAGAACTCCATCAGAGCTTTGTATTCGCAATCGCCATCGACCGGAATAGAGACATACTCATCAAACAAAATGACAGTGCCCGGTTTAATCATATGACCCAGTGATTCAAAGATTGTTTTTGTTGAAGAGTAGAGATCACAATCGACATGCATAAAAGAGATTTTTTCACCCTCATGCTGTTTGGCGAACTCTGGCAGTGTTTGATCAAACCAGCCTTTGACCGGGTTAATGTTAGGGCGAATATCGGGGATATCGCCTTCAATGCCAAAGGTGCCCTTGTCAACGCCTACATGCCAATCTTCAGGTAGACCTTCAAAGGAGTCGAAACAATAAAATTGTGTGTTGGGGCTCAGGCTGCCCATAATGTTCATTGATTTACCTTTGTAGGTACCAAACTCGAGGTAAAGACCTTCAGCCTCCGCTTGATTTAAACCATGTGCATAATGTTGCATGATGGTCGAAAACTCAGGGCAGTTGGGCATATGTTCCAGCTCAAACTTTGCAAATGCAGTAGCGACTTCGATGGCTTGAATCGAATCTTTATGTGACAGACCCAGAATGATCATACGTTGCAGCATTTTACGGAATTTACGGCGTACTGTTTCTTCCGTTTTGATGTAGATCAGCTTTGATTCTAAACGTATGGTTTTCATCAATGACATTGAGGGGCTCCTGAAAAAAATGGAATTGTGGACACACTGCTTAAGATTTCAATATTATTCGATTGATCTGTTGGATAAGCGTTCGCCAAATCCGTTGTCTTGAGTAGTCTGGGCTTATCATGTCGAAACTCAGAAAACGCCCGAAACCTCCCAGTCGCAATGAGACATTGTTGACTGTTTATGCCGATATGGTGCGCCTGAACCCCGACAATGAGGTTTATATCAAACAATATGCTGAACTGTTGTTGCAGATGGGCAAAGAGGCATCAGGCCTTGATATGTTGCGGCATCTGCACGATCTGTTGCTCAAAAAGAGTGACACCCGCAGAGCGGACGCTCTAATCAAACAATATCCAATGATTGGGCGTGTGCGTGAAGCTCAGCATTGGCAGGAGGATCTTCAAGAGCTGCTGCCAGCCTTTGTGCGAAATCGGCTATGGATTAAACTCCATCAGCAGCGTTTGTCTGAAGGCCAACACCTGTTTCATCGTGGTGATAAGTTGAATACGCTCTATTTTGTCTGTGCCGGAGAGCTGGCTGAGTTTTCAGAAGCCGAAGATGGCACACCTATACTACTCAGCCTTATCAAACAGGGAGATGTGGTGGCTGAAAATAAATTGCTCAATGCGGGACGACACAAATCTGACGTGGTGGCCAACAAAAAAAGCCTTGTCGTTAAGCTGCCTCGCAAACAAATGATGCAAGCCTTATCGACAACGCCTGTTTTGAAAAAGATAATAGAGCGGAAAGTTGAGCGTCGTAGTTTGATGCGCTTCATTTCAGAGAGCCCTGTATTACAAGTTATTCCGCTGGATATGCGCCAGCATCTGGCCGAGGGCAGTTATGTGCAGGAATATGCCAGCCAAACGATCATCCACAAAGCTGGTGAGAAGTTAAACCATGTTGATCTAATCATTGCCGGTGAAGCGCACTATCAATTGGATAGTCAGACTAGCGGCGGAAACTTAAAAACATTTAGATCAGGGACGCTTATTGGTGAGACATCAGCCATTCATGATTTTGGCTGTCCGGCGGATCTGTTGACTGAATCCGGTGTTACGATTGTGCATATTTCCTATGCTGCTTTTATCAATGTCGTTGAGGCTTATTCTCCATTACGGAAAAAACTCACTGCATCTACTTCAGTCCAACGTGTTCAGTTGATGAGTAAACTCAATGAACTCCATACTCAGGAGTTGAGACAATAGCTCGCCCCTCCATCAATGCATGCAAAACAGTCAGCTGTAGATTAAAAAAGTGAAGTGCCCTCTTTGCTGATAGTGGCTTTTACACCCTCTTTATCACAGGAGAGGGTAACAGTCGTAAAGTCCAGCGGCAGTGAGCGCGGTTTATGCAGATCAAAATTGCCACCGAGTGATTTAACACCATCAGTAATCACCTCATAAGGAATCTTATTGCAGTCACCCGATGCGATGATGACCAAACGTGCCATTTTGGATTCACTGGCAATCACCCCTGGTGTGCCGTGGTCAATACCGTAAGTATATGTCGCAGCATTGGCGTTGATGGCAGTCAGACTGAGCAAAGCCAGCAATAATGTTATACGTAACATAGCGTCTCCTGATGAAGCAGTAAGCTACCGCATAATAATGAGTTTCCAGAAGAGTATGCAAGCGATAAGCAAGCGGATTCATTCAACTCTTCTATTTCACTTTCGCGCAGAAGAAGGGTTAAAAAAGTGAATTTCTGCTTTTTACAAAGGCCTCAAATTCATCCGCTGGGAGTGGTTTGCTGAAATAATAGCCTTGAATTTCATTGCAGCGATGTTGCTGTAACCAGCCAAGCTGATCGGCATCTTCAACACCTTCGCAGATCACATTCAGCTTAAGATTATGTGACAGGCCGATAATAGCCTCGACAATCTTGGCATCATCCTCACTTGAAATGACATCGTCGATAAATGATTTATCAATCTTTAGTTTATTGATAGGGAACCGTTTCAGGTAACTCAGTGATGAATAACCGGTTCCAAAATCATCAATGGAGAGTGCGAGCCCCATCTCTGCCATTTGCTCCAGCAGGGCAACGGTTGATTCAATATCTTTCATAATGATGGATTCGGTGATCTCCATCTCCAGAAACGTTGGATCAAGACCGCTCCGATTTAGTGCACTCTCTATTTTACTGATTAACATTCTGTCCGAGAACTGGCGTGCTGAGAGGTTCACAGCAACCTTTAAATTTCCCAGCCCGGAATCTTGCCATGCTCTGTTTTGGCGACAGGCTTCATTCATAACCCAATCACCAATCGGAATAATCATTCCGGTCTGCTCTGCGACGGGGATAAAGTGGAATGGGGGCACCATGCCTCGTTCAGGGTGGTGCCAGCGAATCAATGATTCCATGCCGACAACATGGCCACTGGCGATATCGATTTGAGGTTGGTAATGCAGTACAAACTCTTCGCGTTCAATTGCTTTTCTTAATTCGCTTTCAAGACTCAACCGGTTAATCGCAGAGCTTTGGATGGATGCCTTGAAAAAGTGGTAATTGTTGCCGCCATCCTCTTTGCTTTTGTACATTGATCGTTCGGCATTTTGCAGCAGTGTTTCATTGTCATCACCATCACCTGGAAATATGACAATGCCCGTACTGATTGTGAGAACGATTTCGTGATCATCGATCTTAAAGCCATTCTCCAGCACGCTCATCAGCTTGAGTGTGACAATGGTGGCATCTTCTGGATGAGCCAGATCGGGCAGTAGTATGGCAAACTGGTTGCCACTAAGGCTCGCGATGAGGTCATTCCCGCGTAACTGAGACTTCAGCCGCTGTGCGACCTGCTCCAGCAACTGGTCACCTTTGGCATAGCCGAGCGAGTCATTGACCACCTTGAAATGATCGATATCGATAAACAAAACGCCTAGTTTGAAATGTTTACGTTTCGCATTTTCCAGCTCCTGCGCCAAGATCTCTTTGAACATATTCCGATTAGGCAGGTGGGTATTATGATCGAAAGCACCATTATTTCGCTCTGAATTGAGTGGCTCGAATATATGGATATAGTGGGTCGCACCGATATCTTTATCATTGCTGGCAACCGTCATCTGCCTTCCCTGAATGATATCGCCGTTCTCTTTTTTGATGTTTACGCTTTCCGTCCAGATGCTTTCACTTTTCAAGCTCTTCAGCTTGACCGTGTTATCTGCAGCCAGCTGCTCCGACCGTTCATACAGCACTGAAGCATGGCATCCTGTGATTGATTCGGGTGAGTGGCCGGTAAGTGTAGAGAATGCCGGGTTTATTCGAATGATCCGCTCATTCATATCGGTAACCATGACAGCCTCTGTTACGGATGGATCATCTTCTATGCTCATACTTATTCCCGCCTTTCTGTTTGATGCCTTTTGTTTGTAAGCAAGAACAAAACCATATTTCTCCTTCGGGCTGTTTTTTGAAAAATTTCATTGTATTTGGCACTAGCTATGCTTGAATGAAGCTATGGCGAAGTTTGTTCATCTCCCACTTCTAATATTTGCATCGCTGTTTGTTACTTGCACTGCTCACGCCTCTTCTGATCTCATCATCGGAAGTATAAAAATTGCTGGCCTAGAGCGAACAGAAGAGGTTACAGTCTTGCGCGAATTGCCGTTTGTGGTTGGCTCAATTTGGCAGACTGAATTTTCGGAGTATGCCGAACGGCGATTACGCAATCTTGGCATCTTCAGTGAAGCGACTGTCCGGCCTCCAGATGAAAAGGGGGAGGTGCATATTCAACTGAAAGAGAGGTGGTCATTATGGGTGTTACCGCAGGGGGCTCGTGCCGACAATGGTGCTTCATCCGCCTCGGTTGTGCTGGATGAATATAATTTATGGGGTTTGAATCACCACGCTCGCCTAGCTTATAAACGTGAGACGGGCACAAACTTCTCTTCTCTTAGAGGGATCTCTTATGACGCAGCATATGATTGGCGCAGGATTGCTGATTCGAAGTTGAGCATGTCGCTCAGTGGCAGTTGGGGACGTTCCATATTTGATGCTTATGATCGGGGAGTTCAGACAGCTGAGTACATGCATACCGGTAAAAGCGCCTCTATCTCTTTTTCTTATGCTTTAGATGAAGTACCAAACGAAGGGTGGAGCGTGAATGCTGGATTCACTGGCTCAAATTCGGATTATCGTTTTTTGTCGGGTATACCGCAGGTTGATGTGGTTGGTGAGCGTGTGCGAGCCGTCGTCGCAGGTCTGAATTACACCCGAATGAATGACCACATTACCTGGTTAACAGGCAGAACTCTGTCGTATTCGTTGAAGATTGCGCATCGCAGCCTTGCCTCAACGATAAACAGCTATAGCCATGCCGGTTCATGGCGGAAATATTATGCATTTGCGCAAGACCGTACATTGAACCTGCGTTTGAATGCCGGCTTGAGCACGGGGGATGTATTGCGAGCGGGTGTGTATGATATTGGTAATCGTAATGGTTTGAGGGGTTATTATCCGGGTGAGCTTCAGGGTACGCAATATCTGTACGGTACAATTGAGGGCCGCTTCCCAGTTATACCCAACTCCAATTTTCAATTGGTTACATTCACCGATTTCGGCAAGATCGGAGGCAGGATAGGCACATCAGTCACTCGTGGTCTGGCTATCGGTATGGGGGCTGGTTTTCGCTGGACCTTGCGCTGGCTGGTGAATGGAACAATTAGAGGTGATGTGGCCTATGGCAGATCCACCAAACGCTGGCGTTTTTATCTGGGCACTGGTCAGGCATTCTGATTTTTCAAACGGTTTTTCTTTTGACTCTTTTCTCCGGCTGAAATTGAAATAGAGTGGAAAAATGTTCGCTCGATTTTATATTATAGTTTTAACGATAATTATAGGCACGGCGTGTGCTGTTACTCCTACCTTCGGGGCAACCATTTTTGATAGCTCAAAAACTGAATATGTGAATACGCGCTATCCCGTTGTCGCGGTCTCATTGGCCAATATTTCTGATGAAGAGGTTTTAACGGTACCGCATTTGGCAAAACAACTGCTGGAGATTTCGCACAGCGATGAACAGAAGGCATTTGCTATTTTTCGTTGGATTACAACGCATATCTCCTATGACTTTGAAAAACTTCAGCGCGGCATGCGCAGGAACTTAAATGCAGCCGAGGTGCTGGAAGAGAGAAAAGCTGTGTGTGGCGGCTATGCGGCGCTGTTCCAAGCATTAGCACAAGAACTGGGCTTGCGCTCGTTCGTCATAAAAGGGAAAGCTAAAGCTTATGGATTTAATGCACTAAGCCATGCATGGAATGCGATTCAACTTGAGGGAGACTGGTATCTGATCGATGCCACCTGGGGATCAGGTTACCTTGATGAGAAGCAGCGCTTTGTGAGGCGATATAATGATTATTATTTTTTACCTGCTGCTGAAGAGCTGATATTTACCCACTATCCGGATGAGGCAAATTGGCAGCTGCTGGATAAGCCGATTTCGATGGGTGAATTCTTAGATTCGGAACAGCTCTTTCCGCTTTTTTTAAATTGGGCATTGCTGCTCAGGTGATTGAGCTGCCCAGACATGGGGCTGTACATAAAATTGACTTTAAAAGTCCAGAGAGAGTCAAATTTACTGCACGATTGTTAATGAATGGACGGGAGATGAAGGGTAATCACTTTATGGTTCATTATAGAGCAGGGCATGCTGATTTGGAGATGAAATTTCCGGCAACGGCTGATTATGAGCTGGAATTGTTTGCCAAGGAGTGGGAAGCAACGGGGCTTTATAAGCCGATACTAAAAAAGAAACTTAAGGTATCAGTGGCAGATGCATCGGGCTATCCAACCGTTATGGAGGCCTATCAAAATTCCTCCAGCCAACTGATCGGGCCTAAACGTTCTCTGCTTCGCAAAGGCAAAAAATATAACTTTAAAATTATCGTACCCAATGCGAGGAAAGTTGCGCTGATTGATGGCGAGCAGTGGCACTGGTTAAAGTCTGATTCAGCGACCTATTCGGGTCATTTTGCTGTTAACAGTAGTAAGGTGATTGTTGCAGCTGCATTCAGCTCACAAACGAGTCGGTTCGAATACCTTCTAACGTATGATATTCGTTAGCCCGTTAAACATAATACGATAAAGCTGACTGTTCTGCGCCTACGCCAGTGCAGTGAAAGTTACTGAAAAGATTCCAAATCCAACAGTTTTAGGCCTATTTTTTGATTTTTGAGCGATTCTTTTTATAGTGTCTGTATGAGTCAGGAAATTAATCCGTTTAAAGGCAGTGACATTAATAATAACTCCATCGCCGAAGCAGACAATCTGCTCGGCCAGTATATTCCTATGCATTATCATTTTCAGATGCTGGAAGATGAAGCTCGGATGACTGGTTTTAAAGCTGCTCTCGATTATCTGGTGCCGGAAGGTGGGAAGGTTCTTGATATGGGCGCTGGAACGGGTGTGCTCTCATTTATGGCAGCTCAAAAAGCTTCGCGCGTCTACAGTGTTGAACGTCAACCGGAGATGGTTCAGTGCGCCAGGGGCTTACTTACTGAGAATGGTTGCGGAGGCAAAGTGGAACTGGTGCAGGGTGATGCCAGGGATTATTTGCCACCTGAGCCGGTGGATGTGGTTGTGTGCGAGATGCTGCATTCAGGTCTGTTGCGTGAAAAACAGCTTGAAGTGATCCAGTCATTTAAAGATCGTTATCGTGAAAAGTTCGGTGAAAAGTTGCCTGTGTTTATTCCTGACGCAACGATTTTGGGTGTTGAACCCATCTCAGCCGACTTCTCCTTTCAGGGCTATCAGGCTCCTATCTCCTTTTTTGAAGATCCCGGCATACTCTCAGCTCGTTATCTCTCTCTTGGGGAGGTTATACCTTACTGTGTTCTGGAGTATCAGGCAGAGATTCCTACGCAGCTAAGTTTTGATGGTTTACTCTCGGTCTCGAAAGAGGGGCGTTTCAACGCTCTTCGTTTTATCACCAAAAATCTGCTGGCCATTAATCTCAAAAATGGTGCAACCATTGATTGGATGAATCTGAACCTTATTCTGCCCATCAATGAACCCATTGATGCAAAAGCAGGCGATCAGTTCCAGGTGAGTTTTAATTACGAAGCCGGCGGCGAAATTCAGGCGCTAAAGAGCTCCATTGTGGTGATGAAGTCATAATTTTTTGAAGCCTTCAAGCTTAATAGTGAGGCGTTAAATCCCAACCTCTTTGATAAATGCGTCAGCTTCACGAATAGATTTTTCCATATCTTTTACCAGAGCTGAAATATTTGATTTCACCGCGCGCAGCTCCTTTTGCAGGGAGAGGATGGCTTTGGCATTAAGGTTATGTTTTAAGTAGAGCACCTGATCCTTGAATGCATTGAGTACAGGATCCATCTTCTTTTCTGCCCGGCGCATGGCGCGAATGAGTTTTTTATACTGTTGACGCGTTTTCTTTAGTTTCTGACTGCTGTCCCGTTTGAGTGCTGCATTGCTATACTGCTTAAGTTCAGTTTCCCACTCTTCAAAAAGAGCCTCTGCAACGGACTCAACTGAGTCGATTCTGTCACGGACATCGTTAGCGGCATCTTCACTATCTTCATACTCTGCATTGAGTTTATTGTACTTATCTTCCAGCTCACCACCTTTAAAGTTGAGCACCGATGAGAACTCTTCCAGTGACGATTTGAACTGCTCTTTGCCTTCCTGCTGTGAATCACGCGCCTTGCCAACTCGATCAACTAGGATGTCACGTTTGTGATAACCCACCTTTTCCATAGTCGAGTAATAGGCCTTCTGGCATCCACCTAGCAGTGCGATGAGAGCAATGCATAGAACGGTTTTTATCAGCGCTGAATGGTTATCAATTTGCATGTCAGTCCCTTTTCATAAAGATCTGTATTTAAAGCCTACTATAACCATAACATAGCTATCGTGCTGTAACTTGGCCAGTCGAAGCTCATAGGCATACGTCAGCCAAGATAGTGAGAGTGCTTTGAGGGTCATTGGAGATGACTCCACTTGATCCATGCCCGTCATACCCTAGGGCAGCTTCTCTGCCTTCGCATTCACCTTCTTCCACGAAGGCGGGACAGAGAGGCGAAGTCGCTTGGACGGCTGCAAGCCGCCCGTAGGGTGAGGCGCAAAGCGCTGAATCAATCCAGTCACTCAACGTGTTTCTGGATACCCGATCAGGTCGGGTATGGCGAGGTGAATGGCGCAGCCAGAGAGGGGGCCTTGGGGTGCAAAATAATTTAAGTGGGATAGGCGTGGTTTTTTCATCCATTTTTGCTGTTGGATTCAGTCCTGTGATCGAATTGGGGCAGATTAAACTAAAAGATTGATTCTTCTAAAATGAAAAGAGAGTAGAGCGGGATAGGGACTTTTCAAAGTTCCTTTTGAGGTCAGAATAAAGATATCAGCTGCTCCAGGTTTTGCTCCTGGGCAGTGAGAGGTTTCATTTCTCTCGATCTTGCAGTGCAGCCGTAGTGGTTCCAGTTCGGTTAAGGGAGCTATAGTGGAGCTCCCTGTTGTTCTTACATGTGATATTCTACGTGGTGGGCTGTGTCTTTGGTCATACCGTGTGCACGCATATATAAGTGGTATAAAACAACTGATGTGATGGCGATAATTGCGATTAAACCAAAGATATTGAAAAATAGTTCCATCCTATACTCCTTGTTATCCGATAAATTAAAACTGAATGACCAAGATCAGGGGAGGGGGAGTGATTAACTTGGCCACTCAGCTTGGATATAAGTGTATAGGGGCTGTAAGTGCTGAACATACGACTAAAGTATGATTCTGTTTTTGCCGCTTGTGCTTCTGCCGAAGACCTCGGCCTGACGGATATATTCCAGAACTCTGGCTCTCAGGGCTCTACCCGACCGCCTCAGAATAATCGGTGCAGCCTGATCTGAAAGGCTCTTTCTTCAAAAATATTTTGCATGAGATGCAAAATAATCGAAATAACAGCAAATTAATTGCGTTTTATCATCAATATTGATGATGAAATCGTTGTTCAGGGGGGCGCATAGCCCGTTGTCTGATTTCTGAATTGATGTGCTGTTGTTTTCAGGAAGAGGTTTTGAAGTAAGTGGGGTAGATATTTGGATTTACAGGAAATGATTGAGCAAGAAGGCGCATTCATGCAAACTGATTCGCTCTGTCCATCACCTTTCCTTTTGCTACTGTGATCTCTCGTTGCTGTTGTTGAATTCCGTTAGTAAGTTTGGCGTTATATAATTATAACCGTTGGTTTTATAAAACGCGGATTCAATTTCCAAGTGCAACTCCAGTGAGTTGAGTTTTGGTATTGAAGGACACTTCGTGGGGTGTTCTGTAGCCCAGCGTCTTTCTTGGTCGATGATTTAGCCTGTGCATGATGAAGTCAACCTCCTCATCAGTGACCGTATTGAACCTTCGGCTCTTGGGAATGTATTGCCGCACCAAGCCATTGGTGTTTTCATTCAAACCTCTTTCCCATGATGCATATGGGTGCGCGAAATAAATATCAGCCTTGAGTTGCCTAGCCACTTTCTGATGCCCTGAAAATTCCAAACCGTTATCTTGAGTGATGGTATGCAC
>JAJFLH010000014.1 GCA_021772775.1 Mariprofundus sp.
TAACGGTTTGGAATTTTCAGGGCATCAGAAAGTGGCTAGGCAACTCAAGGCTGATATTTATTTCGCGCACCCATATGCATCATGGGAAAGAGGTTTGAATGAAAACACCAATGGCTTGGTGCGGCAATACATTCCCAAGAACCGAAGGTTCAATTCGGTCACTGATGAGGAGGTTGACTTCATCATGCACAGGCTAAATCATCGACCAAGAAAGACGCTGGGCTACAGAACACCCCACGAAGTGTTTTTCAATACCAAAACTCAACTCACTGGAGTTGCACTTGGGAATTGAATCCGCGAGACCAAGATAGAGTCGTTTTTTGTGTTTACTGATTCATATCGACCAGAAGAGGGATATGGGACTTTCGATGCTCGATTAAGGCGGATTCCGGCAGATATAATAGGAGCTGAGAAGAGGCTCAGGCGCGGATCGCCTGTACCAGCCCCCTGACGCCCATCATGTTGATGACCCGTTTCAAATTATAAGCGAGCACATGCATGCTCATTTCCGTGCTGACCCGATCCATCGTTCTGGTCAGGAAGTGAGTTGCCCCCATCCATGCCTTGATCGTTCCAAAGGGGTGTTCAACCGTTTGCCTTCGTATGCGCATGGCATCTACTTTTAACTTAAGCCTGAGCTTCATTGCTTCCAGAATCGTCTCATGCTCCCAACGCCGGATTCTGCGCTCAGGGCTGGGAGAACACTGTTCTTTGATTGCGCAGCTTCGGCAGGCAGCGCGATTCCAGTATACACGCAAAAACCTTCCGCTTTCTTTGGTTGTGAAATGCCAATACAGACGCTCACCAGATGGGCATAGGTACTCATCAGTCTCAGGTAAATAACGGAAATCTTGCTTGGTAAACTTTCCGGCCTTTCGACCTCGCGATGTAATTGCTTCAGGGAGATACGTTATGATGCCGGCATCGTCGCATGCCTTGATCTCCTCACTCTTGAAGTAGCCACGATCCGCAACGACCTCCAACTTCTCCTGTCCTATGCTCTGACGAGCTTTCTTTGCCATGCTGGATAGTTGCCCTCGATCGCTGCCATTGTTCGTAACCTCATGCTCCACAATCAGGTGGTTCTTAACATCAACTGCTGTCTGGACGTTGTAGCCAACAATGCCGTTGCCTCTGGTTTTCATGGAACGGGCATCGGGATCAGTTAGAGATATTTGTTTATCTGGCTGTTTCAGCATCTCGGCATTCAGTTTCTTCAGCCGTTTCATCTCGTCTTTCAGCTTGGCAATCTTATCTTTCAGTCTGCCTGTATCGGCTTGCCGTATCCGTTCTTCCTGTCGATCTGCCGTATCAAGCTGACGCATATATTCGTCGATGCTTTTATCAATATCATCCATCCGACGTTTCATTTTGGCTTGGGTAAAGTTCTTGTCTCTGGCATTCACTGCTTTGAATTTACTGCCATCGATGGCAACCATCGATTCAGAGAGAAGCTTCAGTTTCCGGCATAACCCCACGAACTCGCGGCATACGTTTTGTATCGCCTTACCATTATCTTTGCGGAAGTCTGCTATCGTTTTGAAGTCCGGCATCAGCCGACCGGTCAGCCACATCACCTCAACATTGCGCTGACTTTCGCGCTCAAGGCGACGGCTTGATTGGATTCGGTTTAGGTATCCGTACACATAAAGCTTCAACAACATCGCAGGATGATATGCGGGGCGGCCTGTTGCTTGCGGGTCCACTCTACTGAAACCCAGTTCACGCATGTCCAGCTCGTCGACAAAAACATCAATCACGCGAACTGGATTGTCTTCAGCCACATAATCATCCAGCAGCTCAGGAAACAGCGTGCTTTGGCTGCGGCTTTCTCCAATAACAAATCGTTTCATGAAAATACCCCACAAGATGTTGTGAGATAATTATACCATTATTGATCAGCGTTTTCACACACTCTGGGCCAGAACCGGACGTTCAGCAGTGTGTTGAGAGCCACGCATTTAGACGCTGATCAATTTTAAGACCCCATCATAGGGCAATCTCTGCCGAAACCATGAAAACCTGCTACAATCAGATTTGAAGCGTCGGGCTAAGTTCTATGGGAGCCTGGCGCTTCTTCTTTCAGTAACGACTGCTTACGGCCCAGGCTGTGTGAAAAGGCAAAATATTTCAGGTTGGTGGGAGCTCGGCCCTAAATAGGTGTAATATCACAGACATGAGGTAAGACAGGGTTCATTTCTGGGCGCGATTGGCCGACAAACCCTATAATTTGCCACTTTTAAAAACGGCTTTTAGTTTTCACACAGTCTGGGCCAGCTTCGGACAGTCGGGGAATATCCAAATATGAAGTCTAATTCCGCTTTGACCGTTAGAAAATAAAGTGACAAATATTTTCTTTGAAGCTATCTTAATTCTATGCACGCAGGGGATAGGAGGAATTTGATTTCACAATGTATATTGCTTTAGAGTATTTTAATTTCCTCCCTGTGTTTTTTCAATTAATAAATGTAAGCAGATAGTATGCTAAATAATTACACTGTCTCAGTTTTTATTGATTACGATAATCTCAGTCCTGTTCAGAAGCAGAGCGGTATTTTAGATGTTGTTAATAAGGTTTTATTACGAACACCGATAGAGTTAAATGTAACTCGTATTACATGCGATGTGCGAGTTTATGGTGGTTGGTATGAAGATAATGAGATGACGCAAAAAGCACAAAGTGTTGCAGTTGAAATTCAAGGTGATTTTCCTGTGATTATAAAACTACCAGCGGAAGCTGGAGACTTTGTGCAGGTAAGGGCGAATGCTGAACTTGCTTTAGCTATGCTTGAAGAGCCATCACATCATTTGTTTGATACGTTCAGGCGCAAGGGAAAGCCAACGAATATTCGTTTGAAAACTCCCTTAGATGTGGGCTGTACTGACCAATCATGTGCAATTCCCCAAATGAAAAAAATGTTAAAAAAGGGCAGATGTCCAAAGGCTGGGTGTACTAGTTCAACGGAAAGTATTGTATACAGAATTGAACAAAAACTTGTAGATACAATGCTAACTTGTGATTTGATTTATGCACCTGCCGTTGGTTATAACAATATCATCATAGTAAGTGGTGATGATGACTTTTTACCTCCCTTACGAACTCTTTCATTACGAGGGACCTCAGCTATTAGGTTTCTTCCAAGACATAGCAGTCAACGATTAGATTCTCCTAATGCTGACGCTCAGTTAATCGAAATGGAGCTTTAACTATGCAGATTAAAGACTTTAGAGATATTGTATCAACATTTTCTGATCCCGGAGAGGAGCTTTTATTTCAAAAAAACCATGTTTTAATTTCAGTGAATGGTGATTTGATAGAGGCTAAGCTTAGCGATAAATCAGGTGATATTTATGTAGATGAAGGCTGCGGCGAAATGCCGGCTAGTCAGTGGATTGTTACCCGGTTAGCTCGCCTTGAGCTACTTGCATCACGACTTAAAGAAACGACTGAGAAAACAAAACATTTCGTTTCACCATCAGCAACACTTTGTTCAACACTTGAGGAAGACACAAGAAATGGCGAACGTCATACTAATGATGCGCTAAAAGCGACACTAGAGGAAGTTGATGATCGAAGCCCTCTAGAAACGAAGGTTCTTTATATCACCAGTGATGCAGGGGAAGGTAAGACGTCCCTAATCAACGAGATGGCTCAGGCTCAGGCTCAGAGGTTTAGCAATAGTGGATCTGATTGGCTGTTGGTTCCAATACAGCTTGGAGGTAGACACTTCTTGAGGTTTGATGATATCACAATTGGTGCCCTTCAAAATCGTTATAGATTCCCATTTCTCTATTACAAATCATTTATTGCGCTGGTGAAGATGGGAATAATTGTACCAGCATTTGATGGTTTTGAAGAGATGTTTGTGGAAAGTAGCTCAGGTGAAGCTCTATCGGCAATGGGAGTTCTAGTGGGGTCACTTGAATCTCAGGGAACAATAGTGGTTGCTGCTAGAAAAGCTTACTTTGAGTTTGAAAACATTCGTTCCCAAGAGAAATTGTTTGATTCGATCAGAACTTTATCAGTTAGTTTCGGAAAGCTTGAGCTGAATCGTTGGAATAAAAAACAGTTTATATCTTATTGTCTGAACAGGAATATCGATGACGCTGAAAGTTTATATAGTAGAATTATTCAACGGCTAGAACCCAGTCATGCTGTATTAACACGTGCCGTTCTTGTTAAGCGGTTAGTAGATGTTATTCAGGAAAGTGACTCGATAGATGATTTTTTATATTCACTTCATAGTTCTGGAGCAGATTTCTTTGCAGTATTTGTTCGAGGATTGATAGCGCGTGAAGCAAATGAAAAATGGATCGATAGATCTGGCGAAAATGATGTTGGTACACCAATACTTAATATTAATGAGCACAACGAGCTTCTGACCTATGTGGCATTAGCTATGTGGGAATCGAAGGTTAACTATTTAAAAGGTGATTATTTAGAATTTGTAGCAGATGATTTTTGTGAAACAATGGAAGCAAGTAGTAATCATTCGCAACAAATTCGTGCGCGTATTGGTGGACATGCAATGCTTGTACCATCTTCAAATTCAGTCTCTGCTGTTGAGTTTGATCATGATGAATTTCGTTTATTTTATCTTGGTGAGGGGATAGCAAGGCTTTTGAAGCCACTAAATACTCGTTCCCAAGGTGATATTTTAACTGTTTTTCGTAAAGGAATGTTACCTAGTCCTGCACATGATGCATTACTTAGAGCTATTAAAAGAGACGCGAGTGTTAATGTAGTTGAAGTAATTAACTTTCTCGTTGAAGTTAGCTCTATGGAGGCACATACATCATATAGCCATATGAATTGTAGCCATATAATTATTAACCTGCTTAGTGAAATAGAAGCTCTTGATTTAAACATAAAAAACATATCATTTGAAGCCAATTCACTAGGTGACAAGAAACTTTATGGAGTTACTTTCACTGATTGTTTTTTTGCAGAAACCAACTTGGAACTAACTGAGATTAAGGACTGTAAATTTGTAGATTGTAGATTTTCACAAATGCGAATATCCCCAAATACGAAAATTTCCAATGTTAACTTCGACGGCAGTGTAGTTGATGCTTTAGAGCTAAAGGCTGAGCACATAGAGAGTTGGAATCCAATCGAAATATGTGGGCTTCTGAAGAAGCGAGGGGTCATATTTGATGAGTCACATATTAATGAACTTGGGAGCTATCAAGAGGTTTCCCCTGATCATGAACTTATCGATTTAATGAAGCTTGTTCGCTACTTTATGAGGAGTACACATATAAGTGAAAGTGTCTTATTAATTAAGCTTGGGATAAGAGGTCGAGAGTTTGTAAGCCAAGCGGTTCCCGAATTAATTAAACATGGCATTCTTGAGGAAATAGAGGATCGGAGTGGGGGTAGACGTTTTCGACTTGGTATTCCTGTAGAGCGTCTAAATTCTTCTATTTCATCAGCGAATGGGTCTTTTGAATATGTGCTAAATGCAAAACATTGAATTGAGCTTAGATCAGGCTTAATCGATATTTTGATGTTTCTCGACTGTCCGGGTTTGGCCCAGACCGTGTGAAAACGTAAATCAAACAGTGATCTGTTGCGCTAATATTATTTAACTGCATTTTATGACCGTATTTGGCTTTGATTCAAGCAAAAGAAGGTCTTGGTCGGTTTATAAGGCCAGTATTAATCGGTATTCGACTGGAGAATGTAAAAATACCGGGCTAAAATCCATCCTATACCCGGATGGCTTCGATTAACGCCCCGATTCCCATGATATTCATGACACGTTTCAAATTATAGGCCAGCACATGCAAGCTCATTTCAGTGCTGACACGTTTAATTGTTTTGGTCAGAAAGTGTGTTGCTCCCATCCATGCCTTGATGGTTCCGAAAGGATGTTCAACAGTCTCTTTGCGAACCTGCATCGCATCAGGGTTTTGATTGAGTCTAAGTTGCATGGCATCAAGAACACCTTGGTGCTCCCAACGTTTGATTCGACGTTCCAGGCCAGTGGTACACTGCGAACTTATTGGGCACTCTCTGCAGGCAGCTCTATTCCAATAGCAGTGCATAGTCTTTCCCTGTTCCACTGTCGAAAAATGCCATGGCAATAGCTCTTTAGCTGGGCAAAGGTATTCATTGGTATCAGATAAATATTGAAAATCTTGCTTCGTAAACCGGCCATGTACCTTACTACTTGATGTCAGTGGCTCAGGCACAAAGACTGCAATACCAGCATTTTCACAGGCAAGAATTTCTTCGCCTTTGAAATATCCGCGATCAGCAAGTACCTCAAGATTCGTCTCTCCTATGCTATATCGAGCCTTCTTGGCCATGCTGAACAGTTGGTTTTTGTCATTGCCTTCATTGGTGACTTCATGCGTCACAATGAGATGATGCTTGGTATCAACGGCAGTCTGAACATTGTAGCCAACAATCCCTTTGCCGCCTGTCATCATCGAGCGAGAATCTGGATCAGTCTGAGATATTTGTTTATCCGGTTGTGCCAGCATCTCGGCTTCTATTGCCTTTAAGCCTTGCATCGTCTCTTTCAGCTTGGCTATTTTATCCTGAAGCTGAGTCGCCGTATCCTTATGTTCAGATGATTGCTGACGATCAATAGTATCGAGTTGTTTGAAATACCGATCAATGCTCTCTTCAACCTGTTTTAGGCGGCGCTTCATCTTTGCCTGGGTGAAATTCTTCTCACGTGCATTGACCGCTTTAAACTTGCTTCCATCAATAGCAACAACAGCGTAAGCAAACAGGTTTAGGGTTCGGCATAACACAACAAAATCACGGCATACGTTGCGGATCGCTTTGCCATTATCCTTGCGAAAATCTGCAATAGTTTTGAAATCCGGCATCAGGCGGCCCGTCAGCCACATCACTTCCACATTGCGCTGGCTTTCCCGTTCAAGGCGACGACTGGATTGGATGCGGTTCAGGTATCCGTAAATGTAGAGCTTCAACAAGATTGCAGGATGATAAGCGGGTCTGCCTGTTGCATGTGGTTCAACACCACGAAAACCAAGACCACCCAGATCAAGTTCATCAACAAAGACATCAATCACTCGAACCGGATTATCCTCTTCAACATAGTCATCCAGTGATTCGGGAAATAATGTGCTCTGGTTACGGCTTTCGCCTTCAATAAAACGCTTCATGAAAACACCCCACCAACGTTATGAGATAATCATACCATTAATGTTCAGCGTTTTCACACACTCTGGGCCGAACCCCGTCGTTGGTGACTGACGTAAAGCGTTATAATACTGGGCCATAGTATTTAGAAAGAAAGCTGAGGGTGACATTGAATGGATCCCTGCAAGAAGCAAAGCCCATGAGCTGATAGGTAATGGTAAGGTTTTGAGTTGTTCACGAGTAAGCGCGAGTAAGGGAAATCTTGTTGAGAAATGTTAAGGTTTCAATCTTCCAAGTTGTTAGGAAATGTTAGCATTCAAAGGCTTCTAGATTGGTATGCCATGGTAAGGTTACAAGGCCCATTTAGTGTCAAGTTTTGGCAAGGTATGAAGCCTCATGTTTGAATGAAAAAGGGCTGAATCAGGCGCATCACGACTGCTAAGGCACGCTAAGGTTGCAAGGCTATGTTTGAGTGAAAACTCCAATGTCTCTGAAGCTCGCTACTTATGGCGATGATGGATCTGGCGGTCACCAATCGTCACCTCTAGCGATGATAGCAGCTTGACCAAGAATAAATTATAGGAGTATAATTCCACTCATGCGGCAATAGTCGCATCGGGTTTGGAAGCCTGAAGGAATCGTGCGACAAGTCCGCCGCACATGCAGTAGGGCTTTTTTTATGCCCGCTCCACAGTGTGTACCAGTTGGTGAGTCGGGTGTTTGGAGGCTTTTGCCTACTGGGTTTAACCACGGTTCCCCGGTCTTCCAACCAAGCACTCGGCTTGCCTTTTTCGTTTGGAAGCGAAAAGACAGGTACATTAATAACCGGAGGGCATTATTATGCCTAATTCAACACAGGACCAATCCGTTCAACAAACACAAAAACTGATCATTGAAGACGCAGTAATCTGGCTGGAACAAGGGATTGATACCCTCTCTCAGCTGGAAGCACTCTTTAACGCCATAGGAAAAGAATGCGGTGAGCATACAGAAATTCATAAGTTGGCAATGCTTGGCAAGCATGTTGCCTTTGATATAGGCAATGGCATTGATGTAGCTCGTGAAGACTTTGAAGGAAATAAACACCATTTAATGACTATGTGCCAACAGCCTGGTGACGAGGCGGTGCAATCATGAGCAATCAAAACAAGACCATCGACATAAATGCAATCATTTCTGATTCAGACATTCAAGTCGCTCTTCGTATTGGATTAACGCGGATGATTGATGATGCAAATAATGGAACTTGCGCAGGATCCAAGTCAAAATTTGCCAGACTGAAAAGTGCGCTGGAGAGTCTCTAGCGTGCGCATTTGAGGTGAACGGCTAAGCAGTCACCAAGTTCAAAGAAGACCGTCCGTTGTGGCGGTCTTTTTTTATTATTCATTGTATTTTCATGTGTGACCGTTAGATTATGACGCATGGTGAGTAATGTTATCCAAATGCGAATCACTCCTGCTAATGCCAAAAAGCGCATTGCAGAAGTCGCTAAGGACTCAGCAAAAGTTATTTTCACCAGGCATGCTAATGAACGAAGCAGCCAGAGAAGCATTACACGCAAACAAGTAATCAATTGTTTAACTCATGGGTGTTTTACCGAAGACCCATACTGGGATCAGATGAATGGTGGTTATAAATTTACCATGCAAACAGTTGATTCAGGAGAAAGAGTGAGTGTGGCAGCTGCTTTGTACAAGAACGATAACGGCGATTATGTTGTTGTTATCACCGTGTTTTAGGAGGCATTGAATGTATCATTATACTGACAGCGGGTTGGACTATATCCATCTGGCGAATGGGTATGATGTTGTGGAAACCCCTTATGGTGAGGGTGTGGCCATACATGATCTTGAAGGATTACATGCCGTAATTGGGCGCTGTATTACTGATCGTCCAGTAATGAGTGGTGATGAATTTCGCTTTCTCAGAATTGAACTTGGACTGTCTCAGGTTGATGTTGCCAATCTTTTTGGTGTTGGTGAATCAGCGGTGCGCAACTGGGAGAAGGGTAGAACAAAGCATGCGCCTGATCCATCGGCAAACCTGATGCGTGGTTTGTACCTCGAAAGTATTAGTGAAGATAGTAAACTGGGCGAAATTCTAAAAAGGGTCAGTCAACTTAACCGTGATATTCATCATCTTGAGATAAATTTAGAAGAGACAGAGGATGGTTGGAAGCTAGCAGCCTGAGTGTTGTCAGATCCAATTCATAGCCCTGCCTAACGGTGGGGCTTTTTTATGCATTCCTTCTGTTATCGTCGACCAATGAATATTGAAACAATCTTCTTTATATTGGTGGCAACTTTAGCAATTGGTATTGCTCTAATTGCAGCTGTCCGTGCATATCAAATTCGCCAACGCGATAAGAGGGCTTTCGATTATAACCCTTGGAGTTAAGTGCTCAGCGCCATCCTTTTTATCAATTTTATTCATATTTCCTAAAAAAAGTTGCATTTTATCATCAATATTGATGATGAATGATCTACACTAAGGCGTAGGTTAGCTCGATTGGGAGAAATTATGCATGGAAACAAATTAGAGTCTTCAATATCTACATATGGTCGGTTGGTTTTATTGTTTTTCTTTCTAAGTTTTTTAGGGGCGTGTGCTTTATCAGGGTATGACGATGAAGAGGAAGTATATTTCAATCCATTTAAAGGTTACTACAAAGCTGGCATAACTCAGGATGAGCTTAATAAATACCCCATTTATATTCTGACAAAAGATCCCCCCAAAGTAATGAAAGGCTGTGATGATAAACATGATGCTCTCGCTATGCATGAAAATGGATTTGTGATGATTGGCTATTCAAGCTTTAACGGGACCAGAGGAAGTGTATCGGATGCGGCGAATCAAGCTAAGAATGTTCATGCTGAGGTGGCTATTTATTGCTCTAAACACACTGAGACTATGTCAAGAATGCGTGCTGTCAGCTCTCCTGACATTAAATTTTCAACATCAAGTGGGCAAACTTTTGGTTCAGGTACCATTACAAATAGCTACGGGGATTCGTTTAATTATTCTGGCAGAAGCTCCGCCGGAGGAGGCACAACAACATTCGGTACAAAGACTACATACGTACAAGATCGTGTGAGCCGTTATGACTTTTCTGCGACATATTGGGTGAAAACTTTGCCACCAATATTTGGAGCCTTTGCTGTCTCCCTTAAGCCCGAAGAAAGAAGGCTGTATCAAACAAACAAAGGGGCCAAAGTTCATATAACGATCATAGGTTCGCCTGCTTTTAATGCTGATATTTTTAGAGGGGATATAATCAAGAAGATTGGAAACTCTGAAGTTGTTGATGGAAGTTCATACGGTAACGCTGTAAAAGAAAATTCAGGCAGGAACGTGAAAATTTTAATCTTACGTGATAAAGAGTTAATAACTAAGGATGTATACATTGAAAAACTAGTTGTTGGATCAAATATTATTCAATGAAGTGACGTTAAACGTGCCCATATGACCAGTAGGGCTTAGATCAAGTGCTTTGTACTATAGTGGGATTGCTGAATAGAGGTAGAAGTGAGTAATGGGGAAGCCAGTAATAAAAGTGTTTGCAGATTATAGCATGGGTGCGTGGCTCTGGGGGCCATATCCTGATGATCTTGATAATAGTCAATTGATGAAAGACGGAGAGGCATGGTCTTCTCGCTGGGAAAGTGCGGCAACACAGGCTATGAAGATAGCTGACGGAGAGGATTATGCTGAAGTAACACCACCTGGCTGGGATTGGGACGACTGGAATGCTGAAGGTGAAGTGTTGGCGCAGCGGGTTAGGGATGTTGTTGGTGGTGGTTACAAGGTGATCCACATCGAGCAGAGGGACTTCGTGTGATAAGAGACTGGTTCTATGACTTACTGGAAGTGATTAATTTTTCATCGAGATCTGCATGGATGTTTATTATTGGCATGGTGGGCTTCATGGGGATGATTCTTTTGGGAGAGCAGATAGTAACCAACCTTGAACTATCAGGAACAGTAAAACCGCTGGAGGATGGAATAAAGGAAAGGTTATTTCGTCACTATGATAAAGCTGCGTTAGTGATTCTTATTTCCTCATGGGTAGCTGCATATAAGTTTTACAGGAAAGATAAAAAACGTTTGTTTGGAGATTACTAAAAATGTCAGATGTATTCATTAGTTATTCAGTAGATGATGAGAAGAAGGCTAAGGAAGTACATAAACTACTTACATCTTATGGAATAAGTACTTTTCTGGCTGGGATATCGTTAGAGCCAGGGGATGATTGGAGCGACGAAATATTGGGAAATCTCAATACTTCAAAGTGGGTTCTTTTCTTTGCTTCTAAAGCCGCCTGCAAATCACCAGCTGTACAGCAAGAGCTTGGGATTGCATTGGGGACCGGGAAACAAATTATTCCTGTAACTTGGGACATTAAGCCCGAGCAGTTGCCTGCGTGGATAAAAGGGAAGCAGGCAATTGATCTGACGAAGGGACGAATTGAAAACTTACGTCCAACTGCTGAAAAAATCGCAAAGCAATTAAAATCCGACAAGGTTACAACAGGTATCATCATTGCTCTTCTTGGTGTCGCATTTTTTTATGCATCGAAAGGTAAATAATTAATAAGTGATATGTTGAACATCAGGCTGGAAAGAAGGAGATAATTAATAAGATGGAAACAAAGAGAGTGTTGATACCAGATGATGGGTTTGAGGGTGTAGCTATTGGTTCATCTTTACAGTTAATTCTTGGAAGGATGACTGAAGGGAAAGGTATTAAAGATTGTATTATAATGGTTCCATCGAAAGGGCATTTACAGAACACGGTACTTTCCAAGGTTCTTCGGATGGCATTTAGAGATAAAGGTGCGCAAGCCTTGATCAAAGCGGGGCAACTATGCTTGCAAGAAGGCAAATTTCAAATTGAAACAGTAAGAACAATTAAAAGCTACAGTAGAGCAGATGCAATTATTGTAGTTTATGCCGACCAAGAAATGATGGATAAAGTGGATTCAAACAAGAACTTCCAAATAGTGATAGCTATTCCATGCTTGGAAGAGTCCATAGCTGATTGGAAACGAACTTGGAGTCCATTAATGGTTGGAGAAAAACAAGGGTCGCAAGCTTCTCTTATAAGCAATCCAGTTTTGGAAGAAGCTTTAGAAACTCTTACTTTTTTGGCAAATCTCTCAAACAGCGTGCTAACTTCAACTGATAAAGATGCTACTATAGAAGTATTTAGAATACTCAGAGCCAATAACCAATCAGAAGAACTAAAAAATATTCGAGCCTGGTGTATTAAGAATGGCTGGAACTCTAAAGCTGCAGATGAAGTAGTTAAGCATGCGGCTAAGGCATTTGGATTAAAGTCAAAGCCTCAAAACAAAAGGTTGTTGGCACCAGATATTTATCAGCAATGGGTGGATGCTTCTCGTAAAAGTAAGAAGGAAATGTAGATAATATGAATTATTTTGAAGATGCAAAGCAGTTGGTTGAACACTCAATAGCTCAACTTCCTTCCCTTAAAAATGAATTAGATATATACAAGGTCTCTGGGGGAATATCGACTAAGTTTAAGATATTAACTAAGGAAATCCTTGGTAATTTACACTCTTCTTTGGACTACTGTGCATGTGGAATATACCAAGCAGTTAATGGTGACTTAGGCAAAGCAAGGCCACACTTTCCTATCGCAAATTTGGATGATGATTTGAGAAGTTTTTCACAGAAACTAAAGTCTGCTATTCCAAATGTAGAAGATAAACTTCCAATGGTTGCTAGCTACATAATTGGTTGTCAGTCATTTTCTGAAGCTCAAGGGAATTGGTTGACGGATTTAAAAAACTTGACTAATGACAACAAACATACAGCCATGACAGCAAATGATGGATATTCAGGAGTAGATTTAATTATTCGAGGCAGAGATGGACAGAGTGTATTCACTGCAACATCGATAACGCTTGGAGAAGAGGCGAAAATTAAAGGGTATGGTGATCTTATCATACGTGGGCCACAGAAAATAGTGCCAGGTAAGCCTGTTATTTTTGAAGGTAATGGAGAAGTTTATGCGCAACTTCGAAGGGAAATATTTTTTACTCAGCCTAAGTCTAAAATTGTGGTGATGCCTTTTGTGGAAAATGTTAGTCAGGCTGTCGAAAAGACAGTTAAAGATATTTCGATAATGTCTAAGTTGAATGGTTAATGATAATCAGTGTGCTGTACGAAGCTGCTAGGTGTTTTTAAAAATAGCGGTACAAAAAACGGTATAAGTAAGTTATTTAACACTTAATTGCATGTAAGTTGTTGATAAAAAAAGATATGTTAACTTAATTCGAGTCCCTGAAGCGCCACCATTTCAAGCCCCTGTTAACGCAGGGGCTTTTTTATTGCCTGCTACTCGCTTGTGAGCGATTTTGGGCTGCTTCTGCCAAGCTTGGTGCGGTGGAGTCCTATTGACTTTGAATACTTCATCCAGACATAGAAGCGGCCATTGAAGTGTTTTTATCTCAAGTGTGGGGAGTTAGAAGTTTATCCCAACAGGAGCGGAATTTCATCAATTCACAAATTCTGTTTCACCTTGTTGGAATGATAGCTATCATTGTGATGAGCTTGTTTGCCGTAGTGATTAGGGCGATGCTGATCAGTTGGCAGCCCACCACGCAAAGATAAAAGAGTGATTTTGAAGAGGATAGAGACGATGGGATGGCAGGTTAATTTGCATAATGGGTGATTTCTCTCTTTTCGGTAGCGATAGCGGTGGTGAGGAGGAGATGTCCGCTAAGGAACGCCGTGAGAAAGCCAATCATGCACTGTTGGCTGGTAAACATGAGAAGGCGTTGAAGCTGTTTAAACAATGTCATGCGGAGTCTCCCGCTGATTTGCGTATTTATACTAAAGTTGCTGAATTAAAAGAGAAAACTGGTGATGTCCAGGGTGCTATTGCTGATTACACCAAAATATCTAAAGCCTATGCTGCCGATGGATATGAGGCGCAGGCCATTGCTGTTGAGAATTTGATTTTACGTCTCGCCCCTGATCAGAAGAGCGTTCATGAAAACCTGAATGAGTTCAATGCGGATGACATTGATGCATTACATGCTGCTTCCACTCAGCGGCTATTTGCGCCAGCTTTTGTAGAGAAAATACGCACTGCTCTTTCCCGCATGCCATTGCTGTCAGATTTACCTGCTGATCATCTGGACTTTTTTATTGATGCCTTGCCATTGCACAGTTTTGAGGCTGGAGAGTATATTTATAGGGCGGCTAGCCAGGGTGAGCAGCTCTATTTGCTTGCGATAGGGCAAGTGCAACTTCAGGTAACTGATGTGCAGGGAAATAAAAAGGTGTTTGCTGAGCTTAATGCAGGGAGCTTTTTTGGTGAGCGGGTATTTTTGTCTCACAATGCACATCATAACGATGCTGTTGCCGCCGCAGAGTGCACTATCCTGGCCGTGGATAGAGAAACATTTGATCGCTGGGTTATGCAATCGCCTGAAATTCGTAATACAGTAGAGGCCTTTTACAGGCAACGTATTTTGCTGCGGCTGTTGGCGATGACTCCGGTCTTTGATGAGGCTGTGCATGAAGATGCACGCATCGCTCTAGCGGAAAAATTTACGCTACGAAACTTTGAAGATGGTGAGCTCATCCTGCGAGAAGGAGAGCGGGGTGAAACTTTCTATTTGATTCGATCCGGCAAAGTTGAGCTGATTGTGCCCGGTCCAGATGGTGATCTCGATTTACATATTCACATGGGCGAAGGCGAATTTTTTGGTGAGGTTGCACTGCTTACTGGACGTCCCCGCACAGCAACGATTCATGCCCGTGGTACTGTTGAACTGATGGAGCTCTCACGGGGGGACTTTAATCAGATTGCGGATAAATACCCCCATGTACGCGAGGTGGTAAAAGAGTACTTGCAGATGCGTGCCAAGGTTACTATTGATGCGCTGCGCCAACGCCGTATGGAGTGATAGAAAGTATTTGGCACGGTGAAGCGAGGTGAAAATAGATATCCAATACTTCAAGATGCTCACTCCGCTTTGAAGCTCTTTCCTCTGCAAGGCTGAATTATTGGATAATATCGGATAAGTAGATCACCGATGTAGGCAGTTTATTACTTAGCTGTTATTTATGGCTGCCAGTCATGAATGACATCATCTTGACCTGATCTTCGTTGCGTTGATGCACCATCTTAGACTGATATAACAGCATATAGGTAAACAGCGAAAAAACTGTTTCTGGGCTTGTCTGCATCAAGCGGCTGAAATCTTCACGTTTCAAGCGATAGAGGAGTGTGTCTGCTGCAGCTGTGGCTGTCGCTGTGGCTGCTTCGCCAGAGAGAAATGTGACTTCACCAATCATCGCAGCCTCACCGAGACCTGCAAGGTGTTGCTCTTGGCCATCCATATGCTGAAAAATATCGACAGAACCGGATCTTACCAAGTAGAGGATGCCGCCTTTTTCGCCTTCTCGGACAAAGCTTTCCCCTTTAGCTACAGCAATGGCATCCACAGCATTCGTCCACTGTTTCTTCTGCTCATCAGAGAACTCTGTTTTGATAATATTCTGCTCTATCCAATCAATATCAATGTTCATCACTCTTCTCCGATCTGCTTCATGCATGAGAAATAAGCTTGCAGCGAATATTTTTCATGCTGGCGAACCATAGAGCATAAAATAGACAAAGATGTGATCTATATTACATATTGTAACAATGAGAGCGCCATTTCGGAGTTACTTTTGTTAGCCAAACCATTCTCTACTGGTCCCAGATAGTTAGTTAAAAGCTTAACTAGTAGCTGACGTTGATATAGTAACGCCAAACAGGAGAACCGTGGAACGCTCTGTTGTCTTGACTAAATCGTGTTATAAGTTCATATTAATATGCTTAATTTGCTGTTGGGAGGCGACTATCAAGCTCCAATACAAAGCGATGTTGACTATATTGCTGTTTAGCATTTCTCTGCTGATTATCATGGTTGGAGGTTTTAACTACTTTAATAATCGGGCAGCAGTACAGTCTGAGCTAAGTAGCCTTGAAACGTTTGCAAAAGAGCTCTCCTTGCATCTTGAGACTCACCTTATGGAGGCTTCAAATATAGCGATTACACTCTCCTCTGCACCGCTTATAAGACAATCCTTGATCAGCAGTAACGATGAATACGCTCAGCTATCTGAAACAGAGCGTCAGGATAAGATAGGCCAGCTTAACAAACGCTGGATGAGTTCTGTGGATCCATCCGATTCCTTTATTATCAGTCATCTGAGTAATCCGGTAGCCGCTTTTCTTCAACAACAGCAGAAACTGTTTCCTGGGATGTATGGAGAGATTTTTATTACCAATCGTTTTGGGCGGATGATCGCCTCGACTGGTAAGCTGACCACACTGGCGCATGCGAGTAAATATTGGTGGAAGGCAGCATTCAATCATGGCAGCGGCAAAGTATTTTTTGATGACCGTGGGTTCGATACCAGTGTCGGTGGTTATGTGCTGGGCGTAGTTGTGCCGATTTACCAAGCTGGTGAAATTATCGGTTTGCTAAAAGCCAATACCAATATTCTTGGCCCCATCCGCAAACTTATCGATAATGTTAAGGTGAAATATGATATTAGCGCCAAGCTGGTACGCTCCAACGGCTTGATTGTGTACGAAAAAGATATCGAACCACTAAGTAAGGAGATAAACCCAGCTTTCAAAGCTTGCGTTGCTAGCCATGTGACAGCCTCTCATCATGATTCCGATAACGGGTCGCTGGTAGCGTGCTCTCCAGTATTAGTTACGATTGAATCTGGAAAGTTCGGCTTTGGTGGTAAAGGCCAGTCGATTGATCAGTTGAAAGGGAATGTTGATGAAACCTGGTCGGTTCTGTTAAGTGAAAAAACGGAACTTGCATTGGCTATTGCTCATGAAACAGCAAAAGCATTGGTCATCATCGGTCTGTTGATTGTACTGTTTGCCGCAGCACTTGCTTGGTCACTTGGTCGAATTGCAGCAAGACCGATTGTCATGCTTGCCGAGGTTGCCAGAGCGATTGGTAAAGGCTCACTCAATTCGAGAGCTCCCGAAGGGGCAAAGGATGAGATTGGCAAGCTTGCAAAATCGGTTAACAGAATGGCTGAAAACCTTCAGGCAACTATGGCTTCTCGTGATGAGCTGAAACAAGAAATTGAACTACGAAAAAAAGCTGAAGAGAGTTTGCGGCTGCTCTCCTCTTCAGTGGAGCAGGCGCGCGAGGCAATTAGCATTACCGATAGCGCTGGAACGATTGAATATATCAACCCTGCATTCACTAAAGTTACTGGTTATTGCCCTGAAGAGGCTATCGGTAAAAATCACAATATCCTTAACAGTAGTGCCCAGAATGACTCTTTTTATAAGGAGATGTGGGCTACCATCAATAACGGCTCGGCCTGGCAAGGTCGAATTGTAGATAAGGCAAAGGATGGTTCGCTCTATCCTGCCATGATGACCATATCACCGATATTCAATGAAGCAGGCGAAATCACCCACTTTGTTGGAATTCAGCAGAATTTGAAAGCGTATGAAGAGTTGGAGGCCCAGTTACACCAGTCGCAGAAGATGGAGGCACTAGGTATTTTGGTTGGTGGTATTGCGCATGATTTTAACAACAAACTGGCCGGTATCACAGGCAACCTCTTCTTGGCTAAAACTAAGGCAGTTCAGCTTCCCGACGTGCTAAGTAATCTGGCAACGGTGGAAGCACTTAGTTTCCAGATTGCAGAGATTATCAAGCGTTTGTTGGTTTTTTCCAGCAAAGATGTTGTCGCTATGGAGCCATGTGATTTGGTATCATTTATCAGAGAGATACTCGAAGCTTACAAGCTTGATAAGCCTGACAATATCAGTGTTTTTCATGATATTTGTACGCAGGAGTTGCTTATTAATGGTGAGCTTTTACAACTGAAACAGATGATCCTGAATCTGTTGATTAATGCAGTAGATGCGCTGGCTAAGGCTGAAGAACCGGAGATTAAAGTGAAGGTGGAGCCGTTCAGTGCAGATGCTGAATTTTCTAGCGAACATCCAGATCTGAAAGCAGTAGTTTTCGCCCATATCATGATCAGCGATAACGGTTGTGGTATGAGTGACAACGTGAAGTCGCATCTTTTTGAACCGTTCTTTACCACTAAGGGTGTTGATACCGACAAAGGATTAGGTCTACCTATGGTTTACGGAGCAGTTCAATTGCATCAAGGGCTTATCAAAATGGAAAACAATACAGGCCCTGGGGTTTCGGTGCATATCTATTTGCCACTGCTTTGTGAGTAAGGCTAAGAAACGTAATGCTCTTGAAACTATGTAGTGCATGTTTATTCTGAATAGGGAATGTGCTGTTTTGAAAGAGAGCTTATAGAGGGCTCTAACTGCTGATTTCACCGTAGATTTATTGCGTCTTCTGCTCTGGAAGCAGCTACCAATGAATAGGTAGAGGTGCCCAAAAAAAGAAAACCCCGCATTCGAAAATGCAGGGTTTGTCAGTAGACTGAGGTCTGAGTGAGCCCTCTTCGATTATTCGGATGCTTTGTTTAGCGGGGTAGGTCGCTTGAGCCTGTCAGGTATTCATCAACAGCGCGAGCGCTTTGACGGCCTTCACGAATAGCCCAAACCACTAAGGACTGACCACGACGCATATCACCGGCAGCAAATACTTTATCGATGCTGGTAGCATAATCGGAATCATTGGCAGCCACGTTACCGCGACCATCTCTGTCCACGCCCAGATCTTCTAACATGCCTTCATGCACAGGATGCACAAAACCCATTGCTAATGTGATCAGTTGAGCAGGAAGTTCGAATTCAGAACCTTCGATTTCGTTCAGTTTCCACTGGCCGTTTTCCTGCTTCCATTCTACGCGTACGCATTCGATAGATTGAACATTGCCATCATCATCACCAATAAAACGTTTGGTGGAGACTTCCCAATCACGTTCACAACCTTCATCTTGTGAAGTAGAGGTGCGCATTTTCATTGGCCAGTTTGGCCATGTGGTAAGCTTGTTTGGTTTATCTGCTGGCCTTGGCAGGATTTCCAGCTGGGTAACAGATAGGGCACCGTGACGGTTGGATGTGCCGATGCAATCGGAACCGGTATCACCACCACCAATCACAACCACATGTTTACCTTTGGCAGAGACGAACTCTTTTTCAGGAATATCATCACCCAAGACACGCTGGGTGTTCTTGGTCAGGAACTCCATGGCAAAGTGGACACCATTCAACTCACGACCAGGCACAGGCAGATCACGTGAATCTTCAGAACCACCGGTCAGAAGCACTGCATCAAAATCGTTGAGCAGTTCCTGAGTAGAGATATCTTTGCCAACATGGGCATTCACACGGAACTCAACACCTTCGGCCTGCATCTGAGCCATACGGCGATCAATAACAGACTTTTCGAACTTGAAGTTTGGAATGCCATAGCGCATCAAACCACCAATGCGGTTGTTCTTTTCAAATAGTACAACAGCGTGACCGACACGCGCTAACTGCTGCGCAGCCGCCATACCTGCAGGTCCGGAACCAACAATCGCTACACGTTTACCTGTTTTAGTTTCAGCAATTTGTGGCGTGATCAGGCCTTCATCCCAACCTTTTTCGATGATGGATAGCTCGATGTTTTTAATCGAAACAGCATCGCCAATCAGGTTTACAGTACATGCTTCTTCACACGGGGCAGGGCAGATGCGGCCGGTAAATTCAGGAAAGTTATTGGTAGAGTGCAATACATCCAGTGCTTCAGCCCACTTGCCTTTATAAACCAGATCATTCCAATCCGGGATGATGTTGTTGATCGGGCAACCGTTGTGACAAAATGGAACACCGCAATCCATGCAGCGGGCTGCCTGGGTGTTCATCTCTTCAGGTAGTTTGGAGAACTCATTGAAATGCACCAGACGTTCTGCAACAGGCGCATAGGATAGGTTTTCTCTGTTGAACTCTTTGAATCCTGTTGGCTTACCCATGAGTAGACTCCTTAGCTGCCTCTGCTTCTTTTATGACTTCGATCTCTCGTTCTGCCAGAGCGCGTTTGTAGTCGACAGGCATGACTTTCACAAACTTGGCTGCTGAGCTCTCCCAGTTGTCTAGGATCGCCTTACCACGAGCTGAATTGGTATAATGCACATGGCGCACAATCAGATCATGCAGGATACGTTGATCGTTCTGATTCAAGCTGTGTTTGATATCAACGCGGCCATGTGTTTCCAGATCACCACCCTGATGATCGAGTTTTTCCAATGCGGTGTCTTCAGAGAGGATAGGCTCAAGTGCTACTTGCGCCATATTACAACGATTCTCAAATGTGCTGGACTCATCGAGTACATAAGCCACGCCGCCAGACATACCAGCTGCGAAGTTACGTCCAGTTTCACCCAAGATTGCGATGGTGCCACCAGTCATGTATTCACAACCATGGTCACCAACACCTTCAACAACGGCGACTGCACCGGAGTTTCGTACTGCGAAACGTTCACCGGCAATACCGTTGAAATAGGCTTCGCCATCAACCGCACCAAACAGAACGGTATTACCAACAATGCTGTTCTCTTCTGCTTTGATCGGTGTGATTGCTGGTGGACGAATACTGATGCGACCACCAGATAGGCCTTTACCAACATAATCGTTACCGATACCGACCAGATCAATGCTTACCCCACGTGCTAACCATGCACCGAGTGATTGACCCGCAGTACCGCGTGCTTTGATCGCAATACAATCTTCAGGCAGACCGGCGTGACCATAAGCTTTAGCCACTTTACCAGACAACATGGTGCCGAAACTGCGATCCACATTGCAGATGTCTGTTTCAATGGTGACCGGAGTTTTATCAGCCAGAGCGGCTTCGGCCTGTGCGATTAATCTGTTATCAATCAGCGCATCCAGACCGTGATTCTGCGTGTCTGTATGGTTGAGTGTAGTGTTTTTGGCTTCGACCTGATGGAAGACAGGGGAGAGATCAATGCCCTGAGACTTCCAATGGCGAATAGCATCATTGGTATCAAGCATATCAACATGACCGACCATTTCATCATAGGTTCTGAAACCTAATTCTGCCATGATTTCACGAGCTTCCTCGGCTACGTACAAGAAGTAGTTGACCACATCTTCAGGTTTGCCCACGAACTTCTTACGCAGTTCAGGGTCCTGAGTTGCTACACCAACCGGGCAGGTGTTGAGATGACATTTGCGCATCATGATACAACCTTCTGCAATCAGTGCGATGGTACCAAAAGCAATTTCATCAGCACCTAGCAGGGCTGCAATGACAACATCGCGGCCTGTACGCATCTGGCCATCGGCCTGCAGACGAGTACGGCTACGCAGACGGTTGAGCAGAAGTGTCTGTTGCGTTTCAGCCAAACCAACTTCCCAGCAGCTACCTGCATGACGGATAGAGGTGAGTGGCGATGCACCTGTACCACCATCGTGGCCGGCAATCACAACATGATCGGCGTGGGCTTTAACCACACCGGCAGCAACTGTGCCTACACCAATTTCAGATACCAGTTTGACGGAGATATCGGCATCGGTGTTGGTGTTTTTCAGGTCAAAGATCAGCTGAGCCAGATCTTCAATTGAATAGATATCATGATGTGGTGGTGGAGAGATCAGTCCAACACCAGGGGTGGAGTGACGCACTTTACCAATGCGCAGATCTACTTTATGACCTGGTAGTTGACCACCTTCACCCGGTTTCGCGCCCTGAGCCATCTTAATCTGAATCTGATCGGCATTAGCCAGATATTCTGCAGTGACACCAAAACGTCCGGAAGCGACCTGTTTGATGGCAGAGCGCATTGAATCACCATTGGCCATAGGGGTGAAACGTGCAACCTCTTCACCACCTTCACCTGTATTGGACTTACCGCCCAAGCGGTTCATAGCAATAGCCAGGGTGCTGTGTGCTTCATGAGAGATAGAACCAAAAGACATCGCACCTGTTGCGAAACGTTTCACAATATTGGTGGCTGGCTCTACTTCATCAATCGAGATAGGGGTGCCCTGTTTGAATTTAAACATACTACGCAAGGTTACCATACGACCAGTTTGATCATTGATGTGATCAGCATACTCTTTGTACATGGCATAATTGCCGGTGCGGATCGCATGCTGCAGTTTGGCAATGGTTTCAGGGCCTAACAGATGCTCTTCACCACGTGCACGCCAGGCGTATTCACCACCAACATCAAGTGCGTTTTTGTAGATTTGAGCATTTCCGTAAGCTATCTGATGACGCATGGCAGCTTCTTCAGAGATTTCATTGATGCCAGCACCTTCAATCTGGGTGACAGTGCCTGTGAAATATTTTTCGATGAATGCGGTTGATAGACCGAAGGCTTCAAAGATCTGAGCGCCACAGTAGGATTGATAGGTAGAAATACCCATTTTAGACATCACTTTGTAGAGGCCTTTACCGACTGCTTTAATGAAACGTGGTTCAATATCCGCAACATTAAGATCATCGGGTAGCTGGCCACAGTCATGCATGTCCATCAATGTTTCAAATGCCAGATATGGATTGATCGCTTCAGCACCAAAACCGGCCAGCGTAGCAAAATGATGCACTTCACGCGCTGAACCTGTTTCAATCACTAGGCCAGTCTCAACACGCAGGCCAGTGCGAATCAGGTGCTGATGAACTGCTGATGTAGCTAGCAGGGCAGGGATCGGGATCTGTTTTTCACTCACATTTCGGTCAGAGAGGATAACAATATTATAATGCTCATTGACGGCTGCTTCAGCTTCCTGACACATGCGCTCAATGGCTGCTTCCATGCCAGCGGCACCCTGATCGGCGGCGTAACACATCGATAAGGTTTGGGTGCGGAAGCTATCACCTGTACATTTATCGATATTACGCAGTTTTTCCAGATCAGTATTGGTCAGGATAGGTTGATGCACTTCCAGACGTGTATTCTGTGCATCATCATCAAGCCCTAGCAGGTTTGGATTAGGGCCAATCAGAGAAGTTAAACTCATCACCATCTCTTCACGGATCGGGTCAATCGGTGGATTGGTGACCTGTGCAAAGAGTTGACGGAAATAGTTATATAGAGGTTTAGCGCGATTGGACAACACAGCATGGGGAGAATCATTACCCATGGAACCGGTTGCCTCCTGTCCGGTAATGGCCATTGGCGCCATCAGGAATTTGAGGTTTTCCTGTGTGTAACCAAATACCTGCTGTTTGTTCAACAGTGCATCATGATCCGGTTGGCAAGTTTCAACTTCAATGTCGAGATCTTCAAGCTGGATCTGTGTCTCAGCCAGAATTTTGGCGTAGTCACGTTCATTGGCCAGCTCATTCTTGATGTGTTCATCATCAATGATTTCACCTTTTTCAAGGTCAATCAGGAACATTTTACCGGGTTGCAGACGCCATTTTTTAATGATCTTCTCTTCAGGGATGTCCAAAACACCCATTTCAGAGGCCATGACAACGAGGTCATCATCAGTGATCAAATAACGGGCTGGGCGTAGACCGTTGCGATCCAGTGTTGCACCGATCTGACGACCATCGGTAAAGGCAACAGCTGCAGGGCCATCCCACGGCTCCATGAGAGCAGCATGATGTTCATAAAATGCTTTGCGCTTATCATCCATCAGGTTGTTGCCAGCCCACGCTTCAGGAATCAGCAACATCGCAGCATGGCTTAAGCTATAACCACCCATCATTAGCAGTTCGAGGGCATTATCAAAACAGGCTGTATCAGACTGATTCTCCGGAATGATAGGCCAGATTTTGTCCAGATCCTCACCAAGTACGCTCGATGTCATGGAGTGTCTGCGGGCATTCATCCAGTTGATGTTACCGCGAACAGTGTTGATCTCACCATTATGCGCCACCATGCGGAACGGGTGAGCCAATTCCCATGCTGGGAATGTATTGGTGGAGAAACGCTGATGCACAAGTGCCAGAGCTGAAGTCATGCGGGCATCTTGTAGATCTTCGTAATAGGCACCGACCTGATGTGAAAGGAACATGCCTTTGTAGACGATGGTACGGCTGGACATTGATGCAAAGTAGAAGTTAGCCGGATCAGCTACGGCCATAGCCTGAACCTGATTGCTTACGGCTTTATGAATAATAAACAGTTTACGTTCAAGGGCATCCTGATTAACGCAGTTTTCACCCTGAGCAATAAACACCTGGCGAATTACCGGCGCACAGCATGTTACACTTTCAGGTAGATCTGCGCGTACAAGATCAACAGGCACATCACGCCAACCTAAAAACTGCTGACCTTCCGCGACAATGGTGTCTTCAATGATTTTTTCACATTGAGCACGGTGTGCATCAGCTTGAGGCAAGAAAACCATGCCTACACCATATTCACCTGCAGCTGGCAGGGTAATATTGGAATCAGAAGCGACAGCTTGAAAAAAGTCGTCTGGAATCTGGATCAGAATACCAGCGCCATCACCTTCACGCGGGTCTGCACCTGCAGCACCACGGTGGGTAAGGCGAAGCAAAATCTCCAGGCCTTTCTCAACGATATCATGGCTCTTCTGGTTCTTAATATGGGCAACAAAACCAACACCACATGCATCATGTTCATGCCTTGGGTCATACAAACCTTGTTTGGCTGGCTTGTGGTTTACATCTGAATGTGAATGACTCATTTAATTCTAACCTCATAGGTTCAAACACAGATGGGGTCTGACACTCTCTGTTTGAACTCAGTTGCCTGATGGCTTAATACTATTTATCCCTCTCCCCAGAGCGAAATGGGGGCGCAGCCTAGCGAAAGTGGAGAGAATTCTCCACTGAAGATTGCAAAAATCTCTACGAGCTAAATTTATCCATGTTTGAATAATTCAGGAGCGCATCTGTTTGGCCATGATACGCAGGCCAATGACCCTTGGGATCGTTTTTTGCATGGCGTAGAGAAGTTTATGGCGCCAGCCCGGAATGCAATAACCACCACCCTTTTTCAGTGTTCTCAGAGCTGCCTCAATGATAATGGCAATAGGTGTGCGAAAAAAACTGCCTGTGCTGTGCGGCATGCCGGAGATTTCACGAAAACCAGTCGGTGATGGGCCGGGCGCTAGCGTGACAATCCTCAATTTTCCATCAAGTTCAATGCGTAGTGCCTCACTCCAGTAGGTTAAACCTGCTTTGGCTGCGGCATAAGTGCTCATATAAGGCAGGGGGTACTCTCCAGCCAGAGAGGAGACATTGATGATGAATCCCTTGTTTCGTAACAGACCGGGCAGTAGTGCGTGAGTCAGGGCGATAGGGGCTTTGAGATCAGTTTTAATCACATCGATTTGAGGCACAACACCTGTTTGCAGAAAGCCACCCCAGATGCCAAAACCGGCATTGTTGACCAGTCCGATCAGGTTTTTCCCCTCAATAGCATGTAGTAGAGATGTAAGGCCGTGTTTGGCATTGAGGTCGGCCTGCACAATGCTATGGCGTTCCGGGTGTTTGAGTGTATTCATGGTCATTTGCAAACGCGCTTTGTCACGCCCATGTAATATTAGTGAGTAGTCTAAGAGTTCGAGCTGTTTGGCAAACTCCAGGCCGAAACCACCTGAGGCGCCTGTGATCAGTACTGTGTTCGCATTTGTCGACTGTTCAGGCATGAGTCAACGCAAGCATGGTCATATTTCGCTGTTTGAAGCTGGCGATCTCTTTCACGCCGAATGATTCAAGTATGTTTAAACATGTATCCATACCATATCCTACCTCGACAGGTGAATGGGCATCGGAGCCAAAGGCAAACGGAATGCCCAGTTCTGCTGCACGCTGCACGATGCGATTGTGCGGATATATTTCTCCTACCGGTTTACGCAAACCGGCCGAGCTGATCTCTAAGGCCGCACCAGATTTTAACACGGCTTGTAACATGCTCTCTTCGGATGATTTAATTCGACTGCTATGTTCATCGGCGCGATGACCAAACTTTTTAATCAGATCCGGGTGTCCAATGATATCAAACAGGCCGCTTTGAGCCGACTGCATGACCAGTTCAAAGTAGGCGCAATACGCATCGTCGTTCTTCCAATCATCCCATAAATGAATGCAATCAGGATTATCAAAACCCCAATCGCCTATATAATGTACTGAGCCGATGACATAATCCCAATTGTGGGCTGCAATCATGGCCTCAACATAGGCTTCTGTACCGGGATGAAAGTCAGCCTCGAGTCCCACACGAACAGTGAGTTGATCAGATAGTGCATCACGTGTCTGCTCAATTTCATTCAGATAAGCGTTTAACTCAGACCTATCCATGCGCCAGGCTTTATCAAAACCACCGGGCATAGGCGAGTGATCGGACATGCCAATCTCTTTAAGGCCGCAAGCAATGGCGGCATCAGCATAATCGCGCACACTGCCCGTCGCATGATTACAGCGAGGGGTGTGCATATGGTAGTCGGGGACGGGAGTAAAATTCATAAGCGCAAGTCTAGACCAGCAAGAAGTTGCTGCAATATTTTGAAAGAAAATATCCCCTCAAAAAAATAATTGAAGAAAAGCGGTTGACACTGCCTCCGAAATTTTGATACTTCGCGCCGCAACGGAGAAGAGACGTCTCCTAGCACATGCACCTATAGCTCAGTTGGTAGAGTAGCGGACTTTTAATCCGTGGGCCCTTGGTTCGAGTCCAAGTGGGTGCACCATAAACAAAAGGGTCAGACTTAACGGTCTGGCCCTTTTTTTTTGTTGCCATTTTCATGTTGTCGAATAGGCAGCACAAGAATTAGTCTCGGATTCGAAAAATATAAATAGCTTATAAAGTACATTTAACCCGGTTAATTATTTAGTGCTTCATACCTAACGTTATACATATCAATATACACTTATGTTTAACAGCTGTATTTAGGGTTATAATAAGGTGATGCTTGTTTGACGCTTTTAGGATTGCATCCTATGCTCAATCTACTTAATGGGGGATTGTTTATGTGCTCAAAAAGATACTTCTACTTATTTATAAGTTAGCCATCACAAATAGGTAACTATGGCCTCGAACAAAAAAGAACAGATATGTAAATTATTGAAAAGTATTGAAAGTGGTGACCCAGAGGCCATTTCAGTAGTCAATGAAGATAAATATATCCAGCACAACCCTCAAACACACGAAGGCAGTGAAGGACTTGCTTCCTTGTTTGAGCGATTATCCAAAACATCTCCTCGAGTAAATATTGTTCGCGTTTTCGAGGATCATGATTTTGTCTTCGCACATACGGAATATGACTTTGCCAAAAGAAATATAGGCTTCGAAATTTTTCGCTTCCATGAAGGTCAAGCGATAGAGCATTGGGATAATATTCAAAAAAGAGAAGAGCCGAACATTTCTGGCCGCTCGATGGTTGATGGTGTAACTGAAGTTGCAGACCATGATAAGACTGAAATTAACCGTAAAGTGATTCAATCATTTGTAGAAGGCGTATTGATCAATAGCGACCAAGAAAAATTAGATGATTATATAAATCCAGAAACGTATATGGAACACAACCCGAAAATGGGCGATGACCTCGCAGGTTTGCGAACCATTCTGGCTAACGATGATATGGCCAACTCAGTTCCTGTGAACTACAGGAAGTGTCATCGAATATTGGCAGAAGGTAATTTTGTACTTTCCGTATGCGAAGGTGATGCAAACGAGATGTATTCTTCCTTTTTTGATCTCTATCGTTTGGTAGCCGGTAAAATAGTTGAGCATTGGGATACAAGAGAAACTATTGCTCCGCGCAGCGAATGGAAAAACAATAATGGTAAATTCTAAATAGTTGTTCAGTCCGACAATAAGGATACTTGAAAGCTCGCGCTACTTGCGTAGGCGTTAGCCAACAAGAATATAGAGCATGGCTCGTTCTTTTTCGAACTATCAGTGACCCCATTGCTCGCTCTTTTTGGACTATCGCGCAGCCCAGAGCAACCCCATTGCTCTGGGCTGCTTGCTTAGGTAGCGTGCCGAGTCCTTAAAAAATGGTGAATTGGCACTGCTTTATTATCTGTTCACCTGATTCTTTTAACTGAGGTTTAATCATGCTCGAAACAATGCGTAATCATGCGAAGTCCTGGGTCGCAAAAATCATCCTTGGTGGCATCGCGCTATCGTTTGTTTTATGGGGTGTCGGCGATTATTTTACAGGTGGTAACACTCAACCTGTTGCTATGATTAATGATAGTCCTGTTGGTAACGGTGAGTTCAATAATGCTTATAACCGTCAAGTGAATTACTATCGTTCAATGTTGGGGAAACAGTTCTCTAAGGATCTGCTTAAATCACTGAATGTGAAAGACAATACCTTACAAACGATTATTAATCGTAGAATTATGTTGGACGTTGCGTCTGAAATGGGGCTGACGGCTCCGAACGCGGTAGTGATTGCCACGGTTACAAATAATCCTTCGTTCCAATCTGCAGGCTCATTTGATCCTAAACGTTATCAGGTTCTGACACGTAATATGGGATTTGGATCAGAACAGGATTTCGAAAATGATGTGCGCCTTAATGTGATGGTTGATGCGTTGCAACAAGCAATCGTCGGATCTGTTCAAGTGAGTGATGCTGAAATTCGTGAGCGTTTTGATCGTGAATATGAGCAACGTGTCTTGGCTGCCGTTGTTGTTGACCCGGCTAGTTTGATGGATCAGGTGAGTGTGAATGACGCTGATGCAAAGGCTTGGTATGAAGGGCATACGGGCGATTACAAGTCACCGCTGCGCATTAAAGTAAATGTGGTGGAGATTAATCCAACTACTCTGGCTGCTGATATGAGTGTGGATGAAGCACAAGTTCTGGCGGCTTATGAAGCGCGCAAGGGTAATTTAACTGAAGTTGAACAACGTAAAGCAAGTCATATTTTGATTAAAACAAAACCAGAATCATCACAGGATGAGCGTGTAGCAGCGCGTAAGAAACTGCAAGCAGTGCAGGCACGCCTTAAAGCGGGTGAAACATTTGCTAAACTGGCCAAAGAAGTCTCTGAAGATGGTGCAGCACCAAAAGGTGGGGATCTTGGTTGGTTTAAATCAGGCGCAATGGTGAGTGCTTTTGATCAGGTCGTATTCGCAATGGATAAGGGCAGCGTCAGTGACATCGTAGAAACTCAGTTTGGTTATCACCTGATTGAGTTGAATGATATTCGTCCGGGTGCTGAAAAAAGCTATGCAGATGTGAAGGATATGCTACGCACTGAGCTGGTTCAGGCGGCTGCTAGTGAAGAGGCTTATAACTTATCTCAGGATTTGGATAATGCACTGGGTATGGAAGATTCATTGAAAGCTGCTGCTGACTCTATGAATTTGAACGTAACTTCTACAGCTGCTGTGAGTATGCAGGAAGCAGAAACAATAGCGTCGCTAATCGATGCAGAAGTTCGTTCGAAGGCTTTTGCTACCTTGCCAGGTCAGCCGGTCGAAATTGTAGAGACTGATAGTGGCATGTTTGTGGCCTTTGAAGTGCTGGAACGTATTGAACCTGATGTTATGCCATATGAAGAGGTGGCGAAAAAAGCTAAGGCCCATGCCAAAGTCGAAGCGGCCAATAAGAAGGCTCGTGATATAGCGGATCAGATTCGTAACTCGACTGGAAAAACACTGGATCAATTGGCTCAGCAATATGGTCAACCTAAATATATCTCTAAAGCTGTGCGTAGTAATGGCGTTGGTGACACGGCTTCATGGTTGAGCCGCAGCCTGCTTAATCGTGCTTTTAATACGGACTCTGGAGAGTGGGTGGCTGAGTCAATCAATGTGCCTCAGGGTTATGCGGCTGTGCGCGTAGAGAAAGCGGTTGCTCCATCAGATGAAGAGTTTAATGGTAAGAAAGATACGATCAGAAAAGAAGTTGTGAAAGCCAAGGGCGAAGTTCGTTTTACTCGCTGGATGACCTCAGTTCGTGATCGTTACGAAATTGTAACGAATGAAAAAGAGTTGGAGCGCTTCTAAGCTTCCTCAAAATTGTTCAAATGTATTTAAACCCTGTCGCTTGCGGCGGGGTTTTTACGTTGAGACTGGGAATGCCTTATTCTGCGCCGAAGGCAGATAGTTTTGAATAGCAGCCAATAGATCGGGGGCAGCGCTGCCTTGTTGTTGCAGTAGCCATAAGGGTTGATCTTTTGGCCATAGCGCTTGCAGTTTAACCGCATCTTTGGCGGTGATGGCAATATCGCTATGTAAATTTAATATCTGTTTAACATCCTTAGCATTAAATGGATGATGATCTGGATAGGCTTTGTCGCCGGCTAGAGTGAGGCCTGTGTCTATAAGGTCATCGAAGAAACGATGAGGCCGGGCAATGGCGGTGACGGCATAGACAGACTCCGGGACGGCTGCGCCGCTGTGCATGATATCTATAATATCGACCGGTTTCGTCAGCCATTGCCATTCTGCTTTATCTGTTAAGGGCGGGTATGGTTTGTGTGTCGAACTGCTAGCCGTGCGGATGATCATGTCGGCGCGTGAAAGTGATTCAACCGGTTCACGCAGAGGGCCAGCTGGAATTTGATGGCCATTACCAATGCCGATCTGAGGAATCAGTACGAGATCACAGCAGCGTCCCAGATGCCTGTATTGGAAGCCATCATCGAGAATGAGGACGTCACCAAGCTCTGCAGCCATGTGAGAGGCTGCAATGCGATCACTGGCTGCAATAACCGGGCAGCTGGATAGATCAGCCAGCATTTTTGCTTCATCACCAATGTCTTTTGCCAGATCATCAGAGCAGACCTGTTTGGGTACTCTGTTTTTCCCGCCATCACCGCGACAGAGAATGACCGGGGCATGGCCCTGCTGTTTCAATTGATCTGCCAGCCATAATACAAAGGGGGTTTTTCCACTGCCGCCAGCCGTAATATTGCCAACGGAAATCATCGGGATAGGGGGGCATAACACGATGTTTGCACGTTTGTTCAAATGAATCTGGCTGATGGTCGAATAGATCGGTTCAATGCAACGCAACCATAAGGGCGGTGGTGAGTGTCGCCACCACATTGTTTCAAACCAGTTATGCATGTTTAGTAAGTTATCTGTCACTGTTGTTGATGGTAGGTAACCATGTCTGGATCGCATCAAGCATGTGATCGAGTACATGAGAACGATCTTCAATGAACAGAGCAGCTGCCGCGTGTAACGCTTTGAGCTCTTGCGGGTGTGTCAGCAGGCGAGAAATAGCAGCTTCGATTTCCCGATCATCGTGGCAGATGATAGCCGCTTCTGCTTTTTGCATATCGGCCATGATATCGCGGAAATTTTGCACATGCGGCCCACTGACAATGCCACGTCCACAAATGGCTGCTTCAAGCGGATTGTGGCCGCCAATGTTTTGCAGGCTGCCAGCAATAATGACGGCATCGGCGATACTGTAGAGCTCACTTAAAAGCCCCATGGCATCAAGTAACAGGATATCAGTGGTATTCATTTCAGTGTCGGGTCGTTGTTCTGACCAACGTGATAATGAATGCCCGCGCTCTCGGACCAGCTCAGCAACCTGATCAAAACGTTCAGGATGACGTGGCACTATAACAGTCAACAGCTCCGGACAGAGAGCATGCCAGGCAGGCCACATGTTGAGTAAACGGGCATCTTCACCCTCATGGGTGCTGGCGATCACCAGAATTGGACGTTTGCAACTTGTATCAAGTTTCTGTCGCAGAGCGTTGGCATCAACGTCAGGCCGGCGGACGGCATATTTCAGGTTACCAACGGTTTGAACTTTTGAGCTGCTTATACCCAAAGCTATTAATCGATCACGATCAATGTTGCTCTGTGCTAAAAACATGTGAACCGGTGATAGCCAGCGTTTCCATAACCAGCCAGTTGCTTGATAGCGGGGGAATGAACGGTCGGAAATGCGTGTGTTAATGCCTATGACCGGGATCTGTTGTCTGCGGCAGGCAGCTAACATGCCGGGCCAAAACTCAGTTTCGGCTAACAGCAGCAGAGCCGGCTTTAGCTGGCGAATCATGCGCGCCATGGCAGTGGGTAGATCCCAGGGTAAAAATGATAATGAAATATCGTCGCCGAGCAGTCGTTCAGCATGTTTAAAGCCGGTTGCAGTGACAACAGTAAGATGTATCTGTTGCCCTTGCTCCAGCAGAGCGCGAATCAGCGGTGCCACTGAGCTGACTTCACCGACTGAACAAGCATGCAGCCAAACAGATCCCGCCCTAGCTGGTGGAAGTTCAAGGGCAAATTGTTGACGCCATTTTATGGAGGGGGTCAGCTTACTCATCGGCGTATTGGAACAGGAAGGTGTGCTTTGTGCCAGTATCTAACGAAAAGATGAGTCTATTGTGGCCCTGTTTTTGCTTATACATCTGCATACTTGCTCAGAAGGGCTTCAATTATGATTATTACTGTGCTTTCTATCGCTGCGATTCTTTATTTGGCTCTGCAATTGGAGGATAAGGTCAACCTTCCCTCACCGGTTGGGCTGATTGCTTTGTCTATTGGCTTTCACATGTTGTTTGGCGATCTTTTTATGCTTACTGGTGATGCAGAACATTTTGCTGCTTTGGTGATTTTACTGTTACCAATTCTACTGATTGCCGATTCTCTTGAGCTGAAATGGGATGAGCTCAAAGAGCATGGTCTAAGTCTTTTTTACCTGGCAGTAGTGGCTGTATCTCTTTCTGTGCTAACGGCTCTACTGGTTGGGGATACTCTGTTTGATCAGTATAACCTGTCGATGGCGGCTATTATATTACTCTTTGCTATGGTACTGGCAACAGACCCGGTGTCGGTGGTTAGTATCTTTTCCAACTTTGAGTTGCCGCACAAGCTGAAGATTTTGTGTGAAGGTGAAAGCCTGTTTAATGATGCAACTGCGTTGATTGTGTTCGTGTTTATTGGCCTGTATGCGCTTGATGGTGGTGCTATTACGTTTGGCTATGTCGCAGAAACCAGTGTGGTTGTGGTGGTAGGTTCTGCTCTATTTGGTGCCTTTATTGGTTACCTGGGTTTAATTGCCATGAAAACAACAACGAATCGTATTGCTGAATTACTGGTGCTTATTTTGACTGGTTATGGTGCTTTTGAGCTGTCAGAACATTTTTATGTGTTGTTGAATTTGTTCGGTGCCCATTCGCATATGCATTTATCTGGCATTCTGGCCTGTATTTTTTCTACAGTGACAGTTCATCATATGATGAGTAAGGCCATTGCTGATGATGATGCGGCGCTGGAAAGAGAAGAGGATGTGATTCAACGTGAATCATTGGCTGAAAAAAGTTCACGCAGCCTGATTCATCAAGCGATTGATAAAATTAAAGCCACCGTTGAAGAACGTGATCGCCATATGCGCACCAAAGAAGATATCCAGTTATTGGCTATTGTGGCTAATACTATGCTGTTTGTTGCAATGGCAGAGATCGTAGATCTTGAATTGTTATGGCAATATAAAACAGAAATTATGGTCATGTTTTTAGCTACCACAGTGATTCGTGCCGCGATGATGGCTAAATTTGCTTTCCTGACCAATCAGACCGATAAAATGAGCAATGTGAATTTTCGCTGGTGGGGTGTATTGACCTTTGCCGGTATCAAAGGTGGTTTGTCCGTGGTGATGTTGATGATGATCCCTTCCACGTTTGAACATTTGGAGATGTTTAAAGCTATTGTGGTTGGTGTGATCATGCTCTCTACATTTATCTATTCGTTCATCCTGCTGGTGATTATTGGCAAGAACAAAGAGATATTTGCAAAAGAGTTAGAAGAAGAAGGTGGTCATTACTGATTGATGAGGTGATTTGGAACTCCCCACTGATGAACTCTCATCAATCAGAATGAAAAAGGCCCTGCATCGCAGGGCCTTTTTTAAACGGTGTCTGATGCCAAGGGGAGGGAGGAGGAGGCACCAGACAGGCTGAACTATAGAGTCTGGGTATGATGAAGCTATGAATGTAAAATTAAGGAATATTTATGAGAAGTTATATCTGAATTCTCTCTTGATAGCATGATGGCCGCTAAAGCATGTCAATATTTGTATATAGATTGTTATTTTTCGATGAGTTTGATGTTCGGCAGTCTATCCAACCCAATGATTGAACTCAGCGATAGAGCGCACAAGGCTTAGCAGGCAGTCAGACTACGGGCCTGAAATTGACCGATGACACGTTTTACCAGCTCGGGGGAGGGTGGTTGAACATCTTTCAGGTGGTATTTGTATCCCAATTCATCCCATTTGTTTTCACCCATCTTATGGAATGGTAGTACCTCTACACGTTCAACTCCGTCCAGTGTCGAAACGAAGTCAGCCAGTTTCTCAACATCATCGAAATCATCGCTGTAACCGGGTAACAATACATATCGTACCCATACTTTTTTACCCATGTCTGAGAGGCGGCGCGCAAAATCTAACGTGGGTTGAAGGGGTTTCATGGTCAAAGCCAGGTGTTTGTCAGGATCAATATGTTTGATGTCGAGCAGAACCAGATCGACATCATCGAACCACTCGTCTTCGAGTTGTCCAGCAAGAAATCCCTGAGTGTCTAGTGCTGTGTGCAGGTTATAATCGTGTTTTGCGAGATAAAAAATCTCCTTCACAAAATCAGCCTGCAAGAGTGGTTCACCACCTGAGATGGTTAAGCCACCGGCAAAACGTAGGAAAGAGGCGTATTCAGCAATCTCTTCAATCACCTGATCGGCAGTCATTATTTTGCCATTACGTTTTTTGATAGTATCTGGATTGTGGCAGTAGAGGCAGCGAAACTGGCAACCGGAAACAAACAGTACAAAACGCATGCCGGGTCCATCGACGGCACTGCTGGACTCTATAGAGTGTACAAAACCAGCTAACCGGCCTTGTTCATCGACACAGACAGGCTCAATGCGCCCCGAGTTTTTACCTGTGTTGTCCTGACTCATCAAACACCCTTTGTATAAATATTTCCACCATTGAGCAGGCAAAGAACGGTGTTACGCCATTCATCGTTTGTAAGCCCAGACGCTTTTCAGCGCTCTATGAAGCGCGGCATAGTAACGGTATAAGCCGCTATCGGCTATGCTGTTTTAGGCAAATCCTGATAATTTATATAAGCGACCTTGTACCATGACAAGGTCGCTGTTGAAGGCTTAAAAGCTAAGGTGAAAGGTACGGTTGATGACATCGAGTTGCTGTTCGCGCGTCAGTTTGATGAAATTCACCGCATAGCCTGAAACACGCAGTGTGAGCTGAGGATAATTTTCAGGGTGTTCCATGGCATCGAGCAGTGTGTCTCTGTCCAGCATGTTCACATTGATGTGAAAACCTTTTGAATGACAGAACATATCAACACAGTTACTCAGATTATTGACCTGATCAGTCAGGGTGTGTCCGAAGGCGGTTGGAGAGCTTGTTGCAGTCCATGAGATGCCATCGAGTGCTGACTCATAGGGCAGTTTTGCAACGGATGCACCCGAAGCGATAAAGCCTTTTTTATCACGTCCGTTCATTGGGTTGGCACCGGGAGCAAATGGTTCACCTGCGCGGCGACCATCCGGTGTGTTGCCGGTCTTATTGCCGTATACAACATTGGAGGTGATGGTTAGCACAGACTGGGTTGGAACGCTGTTACGATAAGTTTTGTGTTTACGGATCTTCTGCATAAAGGTTTCAACCAGCCAGATAGCGATATCATCGACACGGTCATCGTTATTACCATAAGCTGGGAATTCACCATTAATTTCGAAATCTGTGGCGATACCTTCATCATTACGGATAACACGGACTGTTGCATGTTTGATCGCGGAGAGTGAGTCGGCAGCCACTGAGAGGCCTGCAATACCACATGCCATGGTGCGCAGAATATCACGATCATGCAGCGCCATCTCAATGCGTTCATAGTGATATTTATCATGCATAAAGTGAATAGCGTTGAGTGCTTTGATATAGGTGGTAGCAAGCCAATCCATCATGGTATCAAATTTTTCTACAACCTCATCATAATCAAGGTATTCGGATTCAATAGGATCAAAACCATCAACAACTTTGACGCCACTTTTTTCATCGATACCACCATTGATGGCATAGAGCATGGTTTTGGCCAGATTACAGCGTGCCCCGAAGAACTGCATCTGTTTGCCGATTCGCATGGCTGAGACACAGCAGGCGATAGCATAATCATCCCCCCAATGTTCACGCATCAGATCATCCGACTCATACTGGATGGCACTGGTCTCAATCGAAACACGGGAACAGAAATCCTTGAAACCTTTGGGCATGTTATTTGACCATAAAACAGTCAAGTTCGGTTCAGGGGCAGGGCCGAGATTGTAGAGAGAGTGAAGGAAGCGGAAGCTATTTCTGGTTACCAGGGTGCGCCCATCTTCACTCATGCCACCGATCGCCTCAGTGACCCAGACAGGATCGCCGGAGAATAGCATATCATATTCCGGTGTACGCAAGAAACGCACGATACGTAGTTTGATGATCAGATCATCAACCAGCTCCTGTGCTTCTGTTTCATTAAGACGACCTGCCTGAATATCGCGCTCAATATAGATATCCAAAAATGAAGAGATACGACCAATCGACATGGCTGCACCATTCTGTTCTTTAATGGCAGCCAGATAAGCAAAATAGGTCCATTGAACGGCTTCATATGCTGTGGTTGCTGCACTGCTGATGTCGACCCCATAACTGGCCGCCATCTGCTTGAGTTCTTGCAGTGCTCTGATCTGTTCGGATAACTCTTCGCGACTGCGTAACACTTCTTCGCTGAAAACTTCGTTATCGAGCTCAGACTTTTCACGTTTTTTATCTGCAATGAGGAAGTCGACCCCATAAAGTGCGGCACGGCGATAATCACCTACGATGCGACCGCGGCCATAAGCGTCAGGCAGACCTGTGATAATACCGGATCTACGGCAGGCGAGGATATCCGGGCTATAGACATCAAATACACCTTGATTGTGGTCTTTGCGGTAGCGCCTAAATGCCTCTTTTACGGATTCATCGAGTTCATAGCCATAAGCCTGGAGACCAGCTTCAACCATACGCAAGCCACCGTTTGGTACGATAGCGCGTTTGAGTGGTGCATCGGTTTGCAGACCTACAATCAGTTCTAGCTGTTTATTGATGAAACCGGGTTTATGGGCTGTGATGGAGGAGCCAATATTGCTGGATACATCAAGCACACCTTTGAGTCGTTCCTGCTCAATCAAAGCCGAAACTTCCACCCACAGTTGTTTGGTACGGTCGGTGGCAGCTGCAAGGAAGCAGTCATCACCTGAATAGGGTGTGTAATTTTGTTGAATGAAATCACGCACATCAATGTTTTGTTGCCATTGATGACCTTTAAAGCCGGCCCAGGCTTGTAGATTTGATGTGTTGTCTGATGTGGTCATGATAATACCTATATTGATGAATGAGTTTTAACTGCTATGGGCAGCCAACTGTTTGCTCGCATTGTTGCGAACAGATGTTAATGAAGGGTGAAGGGAGCCTATTTGGCTCCATCTGAAAAACAGGGATGAGCGGGACAGGACTCCAGAAAAAATGCTTCTACCAGTGCTCTTGGTGGACGCAGGGAAGAAGACCTTATTTTTAGACTGATCGTTAAAAACTGATGGCGTATTTGTACGGAAGACATGTTTTTACTCTCTTATTTTATACCTGATAACTGGAAAGACATTCTATATTCGCTGGCCGAATTAACAACATCTAAATGGGTTGAAACCTGTATGTAGCGCTTGTATTCCTGAAGTCTGATTGTGACTGGCTAGCGATCAGTTTATGATCTTTAGCTCCGGGCTCCGAGACTTTCTAGGGCAGGCATGAATAGGGGAATATATGCATAAACATGAGAAGATGGATTACGTTGAGTTTCCTGCCAAGGATATTCAAGCAACGAAAAGTTTTTTTTCACAAGTGTTTGCTTGGGCCTTTGAGGATTACGGGCCTGATTATGCGGCGTTTTCAGATCAAGGTTTAGACGGCGGTTTTTTTCGTTCTGAACTGAGTTCTACTACCAGTCATGGGGCGGCATTGATAGTATTCTATAGTCAGGATATCGAAGCCACTCAAGCTAAAGTCGAAGCTGCCAAGGGTGAAATTGTGAAAATGATCTTTTCCTTTCCCGGTGGACGGCGATTTCATTTTAGAGAACCAAGCGGCAATGAGTTTGCTGTTTGGACAGATGTGGATGTCGACGCGAAGGTTTAGGGCTACGGAAAGCAGAGAGTATTCAGCTTATGCCTAGGAATAAGTTTGGATTCAAGGCAGAGGGTCAGGCGCATAAGCAACCCCTGAATGGGCGCGATAGCCTGTGCCCCTTAGCTTCTGTCGGATGAGAGATGTGTTGCAGCTTAAAGAGCCGTCACGGTAATTTTTCTTTGGCAGCAATGACCCGGTATACCCGTGCATATTTATCGCCATAGACTTTTTGCATGCGGGCATTGCGTTCAGCTATGCGAATAAAAGCTTTGTGTTTGGTGTCGGTAAATACATATTCACTGTCGAATTGATCACGGATCAAATCTTCAGGATGACGGATATTACCGCGTGAAATTAACTTCCAGATGTCGTATAAACCCTCATCTTTCAGACGCATGTAATCGGGATCAAGACCAAGGGTATAGGTGTTGTGGCGGTTGTGGAAAAAAAGTAACGGAAAATCGTCCCAGTCAGTTTGAAATACCCGTGTTCCAGCCTTCGTGTGCGTGCTCAGCCATTCGTTTGCACCAGCATACGCTTCGACAGGCTGACGCTTCTGCAACCGCTCATATTCGCCGCCGAGTGTGTGATAAGCACCAAGCAGAAGCAGAGCTACTGCTATACCGCCCGGAATCCATAATAACTTTTTTTTTATTAATTTACTCCACGATTGATTCAGCCATGGACGCAGTGCAAAGATCAAAAATAGCAGTGCAGCAGGAGGGAAAAACTCTATAAAGCGTCGGGACTTGAATAGCATCAGTAACCATAGTGTGGCCATTAGGAACCAGAACAGACGGGCTGGATCACGTCTCCAGTCATGGCGGTCAGTCAACAGTAACCCGAGCAGATAAGCAGCCAATGGAATGGCTGCATCCTTAAGCAGACTCAGTGTTGTGAGTGGATACCATTCATTGCCGACACTGGTTGCATAACCGTCGGATAGAATCTTCATGTGGATGGCATTCCATAAGAAAGAGATATTGTCAGGGAAATAGGGGTTGACCACGAGTCCTACTGCAAAACCCGCCATAACAGCCAGCATTGGTTTGATATCGAATTGGCCTCGCTCAACCCAAATCACAAATGTTCCGACCACTGCCATAGGCAATAGAATTGGAAATACTTTATAGGTCCAGACAAATAGACAGGCAACAATAGCCAGCATCAGATGTTTGCGCTGCATCAAGCAGTAGAAAGCTAACCAGGTGTAGATAAGGGCAAATACAGGAGGCCGTGACATCATCATGCGATACAAGAATGTTTCAGAGAGAATGAGCAGTAATAGTAGCCACAATAGCGGGTATGGCACTTCATATCGTTGCAGCAGCCAGACAAATACGGTCGCAGCAGTAGCTAGGAAAAAAGCAGCGGAGAGACGAGCTGCATCATCTAATGGCAGAAGAGCGGTGAATGGGGCTTGCAGAATGTGGAACAGCATATGCATGTCCACATAATGATCCTGATCAAGCAGGGTGAATTCTAGCCAGGGAAATGTAAACGTTATCCCTTCATTCCAAATGATTGAAGCTATCGAAATATGGTAATAACCATCAATGCCAACAAGACCTGGGCTAGTGAAAAGCAATAGGCCTGAGATTACTGCCGTCAGGAGGAAGGCGGTTATCAAAACATGGTTAGCTTTTAAGAGCTTAAACATCACCTTGTGAATTTAACAAGCTTCGTGCCACAGATGCAAGTTGCTCCTTTGCTCCTTTGTTCTTTTATCTCATTTTATCTATGTGCACTTACCGTTGTATCTCCTGATATCCACAGCTTGCTCTATTTTTAACATCCGGCCATCTATTGTGGTGCCCCTAGAGGCACCACGTATCAGGATTATTCAGCCCCGTGAATTGATCGCTGGGCTTTAGGCTGAGTAGTCGTTCCGGGAAACAGCGTTCCTTGAGTTCCATCAGGGCAGGTGCAGCTATCACCACGGCTGTTTACAACACTGCAGTTGCAGGTCGAGGTAGTTGGGCAGGAGCCTTGAAAATCACCGTGCGCCAGATGAGCTGGAACAGCTGCTGAGGCAATCTCAATCTCCTGAGGGTTCTGTGTATTACCAGGAGGGATGTGGCAGATGATTTCCTTATTCGAGTTATTGTCATCATCGTTATTGGACTCGTTGTCGTTATTGGACTCGTTGTCGTTATTGGACTCGTTGTCGTTATTGGACTCGTTGTCGTTATTGGACTCGTTGTCGTTATTGGACTCGTTGTCGTTATAGGACTCG
>JAJFLH010000015.1 GCA_021772775.1 Mariprofundus sp.
TTTTATCCAGCCCAAGCAGTCGAATCGCTTCCAACAAACGCAGCGTCCCCATACCATCAACATCCGCAGTATATTCAGGCGATTCAAAACTAACCGCCACATGTGATTGCGCCCCCAGATTATATACCTCATCCGGTTGAACCTCTTGCAGAATTCGAGTCAGATTAGATGAATCACTCAAATCACCATAGTGTAAAATGAAATTCTTATCCCCTACATGTGGATCCTGATAAAGATGGTCTATGCGCTGAGTATTAAAAGAAGAAGCACGACGTTTGATACCGTGTACTTCATACCCCTTTTTTAACAACAACTCCGCCAGATATGAGCCATCTTGACCTGTAACGCCAGTTATTAATGCTTTTTTCAAAGAACACCTTCCATTTTTTTACCGATTATAGACTATATAAAACACTTATAATATATTATTTTTTCAAATACCACTCTACTGTTTTACGAATCCCTGTTTCAAATGTTTCCGCAGGACGCCAGTCTAGTTCTTCATTCATTTTTTCAGCATCAATGGCATAGCGCCAGTCGTGGCCGGGACGGTCTTTGACAAAAGTAATCAGAGATTCATGTGGGGCATGATCAGGCATGTGTTCATCCATCAACTGGCAGATAAGACGGCAAATATCGATATTTTTCCACTCGTTAATACCACCGATATTGTACACATCCCCCAACACGCCTCTACGAACTACAGCATCAATACCAGAGCAGTGATCCTGTACATAAAGCCAGTCACGGATGTTCGTGCCATCGCCATAAACGGGGATCGACTGCTGTTCCACACATTTACGTATCACAGTAGGGATAAACTTCTCTCCATGCTGATAAAAGCCATAGTTGTTTGAACAGTTCGTTGTCGTTACCGGCAAGCCATAGGTGTGAAAATAAGCCCTCACCAGATGGTCGGAACCCGCCTTGGAAGCCGAGTAAGGTGAATTAGGTGCATACGGGGTTGTCTCTAAAAATGCTGAATCATCTGCTTCAAGTGTTCCATACACCTCGTCGGTAGAGATATGGTGAAAACGGCACTCTTCCTGGCCCCACTCTTTTTCCTGCTGCCAAAACTGGCGCGCAGATTCCAACAGGGTAAATGTACCAAGAACATTAGTTTTAATGAATATTTCAGGCCCCGCAATCGAGTTATCGACATGCGACTCTGCTGCAAAATGAACCACCGTATCAATCGCATATTCACGTAACAATCGGTCAATTAGTTCCCGGTCGCAGATATCACCTTTAATAAAGGTATGTCGCGACTCATGTCCCAAGGCACCTCCTCTGGCTCCCCCTAGGGGATATTCTTTAGTTTCACAATTCACCTGATCGCTATTCACATAGTCGGGCAAATCATGCAGATTATCCAGCGAACCGGCATAGGTCAGCTGGTCAAGATTGACGATGCGCACATCAGGGTCACTGGCCAGCATATAACGTACATAGTTACAGCCTATAAATCCGGCACCACCGGTTACCAGCATGTTCTTGGGATTATAATTTTGCATGTTTTAGTTCCTTTATCACTTCCTGTAATGATGCAGACCATGGCTTAATGGTAAAGTCAAATGTCTGAGAAAACTTTGAGCAATTCATCAATGAGCTTGTCGGACGTTTCGCTGGAGTGGGGTAGTCTGCTGTCGCGATGGCATTTAAAGTGGACACTTTCATATTCATATCCTGCTTGCGCGCTTCATCAAACGAAGCCTCTGCAAATCCGAACCATGTAGTCGGCTCAGGCTGACAAAGGTGATAAACACCCCAGATGGAATCATTCAGGTCACTTTCCAGTACGGCATAAATGCCGCGCGCCAGTTCTGCAGCCGAAGTAGGGCAACCATGCTGATCAGCGACTACACCAAGCGTCTCGCGCTCTATGCCCAGTCGCAGCATTGTTTTAACAAAATTGTTAGCGTGAGCTGAAAAAACCCAACTTGTACGCAGTATAATATAGCGCGAACAGTGCTGCTGTACGGCCAACTCTCCAGCCAGCTTGCTTTCTCCATACACACCCAATGGAGCCACGGGATCAGATTCAACATAGGCCCCTTGCCCAGAACCATCAAAAACATAATCGGTGGAAACATGAATCAGCGGAATGCCATTTAATTCACAGGCCTTGGCAAGATTCGTCGGACCATCACGATTGACTGCAAATGCTGCAATGCAATCTGACTCGGCCCTATCCACAGCGGTATAAGCCGCCGCATTAACTACTGCATCAGGAAAAAAATCGGCAATCGCCTGGCTAACAGCCGTAGCATCGCATATATCCAGTTCATCGTGATCCAAAACAAATAACTCATGAGCTGAACCGAGGCGTTGCAATTCAGTACCAAGCTGCCCATTTGATCCTGTTATCAAAATCTTCACGGTAACTGACTTCTCTTTGCCTCAGACAACTTAGGTAGCGCCTTATCCTTCTCTGACAAAATCGGATTTACAATAGGCCAATCTATGGCCAGAACCGGATCATTCCACAACACACCACCATCCGACTCCGGATGGTACAAAGCCGTACATTTATACTGAAAATCAGCAATATCTGATAGTACACAGAAACCATGCGCATAACCCGGTGGTATCCACAGCTGCCTGTGGTTCTCTTCCGATAACTCAACACCTACCCATTGACCATAGGTGGGTGAATCAGGATTTACGTCAGCCGCCACATCGAAAACAGCACCTGTCCCAGCTGAAACCAGCTTGCCCTGTGGGTTTTCAAGCTGAAAATGTAAGCCGCGCAACACCCCTTTTCTCGAACGAGAATGATTATCCTGTACGAATTCCAACCCCTGCCCCGGAATATCAGCCTCTCCGTATCTCTGCTTATGAAAGGTTTCGAGAAAAAAGCCACGCGCATCACCAAAAACTTTTGGCTCAATAATCAAGACACCCGGCAGTACTGTTTCTATGATATTCACTATTTTCCCTCAACTAACCGGCGCAGCAGATACTGCCCATATGCATTCTTTTTCAATGGTGCTGCAAGCTTTGCCAAAGCTTGATCCGAAATATATCCCTCTTCCCATGCAATCTCTTCTGGACAAGCTACCTTAAGGCCTTGTCGCGTCTCAATAATTTCCACATAACGCGCGGCATCCAACAACGATTGATGTGTACCTGTATCCAGCCAAGCTGCCCCCCTGCCTAATTTTTCAACGTGAAGCTCCCCCCACTGCAAATAGGCTCTGTTCACATCAGTAATTTCCAGTTCACCGCGAGCAGATGGTTTCAATCCTGCAGCTATATCAACCACCCTGTTGTCATAAAAATAGAGCCCTGTAACGGCGTAGCTGCTTTTCGGTTGCTCTGGTTTCTCTTCAATTGTTTCAGCCATTCCCTCAGCATTAAATGATACAACACCGTAACGTTCAGGGTCATTAACACGATAAGCAAACACCGTCGCCCCTGACTCATCAGAAGCTGATTTTCGCAACTGCCTAGTCAAACCGTGCCCATAAAAAATATTATCACCCAAGACCAACGCGACAGAATCATTCCCGATAAAGTCCCTACCTATGGTAAAGGCCTGGGCCAAACCTTCGGGTTTCGCCTGCTCTGCGTAGGAAAAGCTCACCCCCCACTGCGCCCCATCACCAAGCAGCTTTTCAAATTGAGGCAAATCATATGGGGTCGAGATAATCAGAATATCACGAATACCAGCCAACATCAGGGTGGAAATTGGATAATAGATCATCGGTTTATCATACACTGGCATTAACTGTTTGCTGACTGATAGCGTTAGCGGATGCAATCTGGTTCCTGATCCGCCTGCAAGAATAATGCCCTTCATAGCAACTGCTCCCTTATCAATAGTGTGGAACCAACAATCATCGAAATAACTTCTCTCAAGGATGAGAAAATCATTGGTTTGTGATATCGCACGTCCTGTGCTCCCCCCCTGTGGGGCAAGCTAAAAAACTCGCCCAAATTGGCTTTCCATGCCAATTTGTCATACACTGGCATTAACTGTTTACTCACTGAAAGCGTTAATGGATGCAAACGTGTGCCCGACCCTCCGGCTAATATAATTCCTTTCATTTCACTCGCTTTACTTCATCCGGGCGTAGCTGCTTAGCGAGATTATCCAGCACACCATTAATAAAGCCACGTGGTGGTTCACCGGCATAAGCACGCGTCAACTCCAAAGCTTCATTGATAATCACCTTATATGGGATTTCCAAACGATTCTGCATCTCCCACACGGACATGCGAATCACATTGATCTCAATCTGAGCCACAGAACGCAAACTTCTACCGCGCACTGCTGTTTTAATGAGGGTATCAAGGTCTTCAACATGATCAGTCACACCATAGACTATCTCACGCAGATAATTTTCGTCTTGCTCATCGCGCTCCTCATGCTCTAATCGGCTGGCGATAAGATCTGGAATCATACCGCCATCTTTTTCAGCAGTTCCCCATGCATAAAGTGTTTCCAGCGCTGATTCGCGCGCCATATGTCGATTTGCCATTATGCCTCCAGAGCCTGGTCTATCTGCTGTAATTGCCTGACAACTTCAACAGCAGTCAATGCAGCCTCTTCACCTTTATGTCCATGAGCACCACCAACGCGCTCTAATGCCTGCTCGTGTGTATCAACAGTCAACACACCATTACCGACGCCAACATCACCACGCTGAGCTACTTTGCCAATCGCATCCATCGCACCCTGACATACATAATCAAAATGCGCTGTATCGCCGCGAATAACGCAACCCAAGCAGACTACCGCATTAAATCGGCCTGTATTGGCCATCTTCGTCGCAATCGTACCAATCTCAAAAGCACCCGGCACATACACAATCGTCATATCTGTATCGGAACAAGCGTGCTCTTTTAGAGCAGATACGGCTCCAGCCAAAAGTGCTTCAGTAATATCCGCATTAAATCTGCTCACCACGATGCCAACCGTCAAACCAGATGCATCAACGTTCCCTGCCAAATGTGGCGCGTCTAAGCTCATGATTTATCACCTTTCATATTTAGCATATGTCCCATTTTATCACGTTTCGTGGTCAAGTATGCAATATTATCCTCATGCTCACCCACTTCCAGCTGCACGCGTTCACTCACCTCTAAACCATAGCCATCGAGTGCAATGATCTTCTTGGGGTTATTGGTTAATAACTTCAAACGACGCAAACCCAAATCACGCAAAATCTGCGCTCCAATACCATAATCACGCAGATCTGGTTTAAAGCCCAGTTTCGCATTGGCTTCAACGGTATCGTGGCCTACATCCTGCAGCTCATATGCACGCAGTTTATTGAGCAAACCAATACCGCGCCCTTCCTGTCTGAGATAAAGGATAACCCCTTCACCCGCTTCAGCCACCTGTCGCATCGCTGCATGTAACTGCGAACCACAATCACAACGGCGCGATGTAAATACATCTCCGGTCAGACACTCTGAATGCACACGCACCAAAGCCGGGCGCTCAGCATCCAACTCTCCCATCACCAGCGCCACATGTTCAGCCTGATCAACAGCATTGGTATAACCAATCAAACGAAAGTCGCCAAATTCAGTCGGCATACGCACTTCCACTTCACGTTTAACCAACGAATCATGTTTCAAACGATGACTGATCACATCAGCAATCGTACCCACTTTCAGATTGTGTTTTTTAGCAAACTTCTTCAGTTCAGGCATGCGGGCCATAGAACCATCATCATTCATAATTTCGCAAATCACACCGGCTGCTTTCAGCCCTGCCATGCGCGCCAGATCAATACTCGCTTCAGTATGCCCTGCCCGCACCAGCAAACCACCATCACGCCCGACCAGAGGGAAAACATGACCCGGCGTATTGATATCGGTGGGTTTTGCATCAGCCTGAATCGCCGTGCGCACAGTATGAGCCCGGTCATAGGCAGAGATACCGGTAGTTACACCTTCAGCCGCCTCAATCGAGATGGTGAAATTCGTTTTGAATTTAGAGTTGGTATTGGAGACCATCAACGGTAGTTGCAATTGATCGGTATGCTCCTGAGTCATCGCCAGACATATCAGACCACGTCCATGTGTGGCCATAAAGTTAATCGCTTCCGGTGTCACCCAGTCTGCAGCCATGACCAGATCGCCTTCATTCTCACGATCTTCATCATCAGCCAGAATAATCATGCGGCCGGCACGCAGCTCTTCAAGCAGCTCTTCAGTTGTTGCCAAAGTCATTTTTTCTCCGTTGAAAACTGCATCAATCGCTCAACATAGCGACCATACATATCGGTTTCGATATTTACCTTTGCCCCTGCTTGCAGAGCACCCAAATTGGTGCGCGACAAGGTATGGGGAATCAGGTTCACCGTAAAGTCATTCCTACCCACTCTGTTCACAGTCAAACTCACACCATTAATGCACACCGAGCCTTTCACCACCACATAGCGTGCCAGTGCATCAGGCACAACAAATGCATACTCACGATGCTCACCAATCTCTCGCACCGACTGCACTTCACCAATTCCATCAATATGCCCTGTAACCATATGGCCACCGAGCGCATCCCCCATACACAAAGCAGGCTCCAGGTTTATCGCGTCTTGCACTGCCGTTTGAGCAAACGTAGTCAAACTTAAGGTTTCGAGCGACAAGGTCGCCGCAAAAGAGTCTTTATCCGGAAAGGCAGTAATAGTCAGGCAGCAGCCATTACAAGCCACCGAATCGCCCAACTTCCAGTTGGCCATATCCAATGCCGTATTAAAGACCATATGCGTTTGATCAGATTCTTGTTGAATAGACTCAATGGAGCCCACATCCTGAATAATCCCTGTAAACATGCTCCGAACACTACATAATTAATCACATGATTAATAATACCTCCTGCAATGCACTGTTTTCACCGCAGAGGACGCAGTGTTCCGCAAAGTAAAACCAAAAACGAAGCAAACAAGAGGGACTGGTGGTAGACTAATTATAATCACCATGCGACATTGTTACACATAAGCAGACAATAGTAGTTGAACTCTCTTTATAAGAATTTCCGTTGACTTACTCTGCGTCCTTTGCGGTAAACGCTTTTAACTATTTTAATGCAATTACCCTGGCATGGCCACGCAACATACTTCCTTTATATGCTGCTTAGCTATAACGTTCGGCCATCCTCAAAGACGGTACCTCACGGACTGAAGCGGCAAGGAAGTTATGACTAAACGTAAACGAATTACTGCAGCGACGCTCACGCGCGCTAAGCAGAACAATGAAAAAATGGTATGGCTGACAGCTTACGATGCAGCCAGCGCCCAAATTGCTGAAGCCGCTGGTGCTGAAGTACTGCTTGTAGGCGATTCTTTAGGTATGGTCTCACTCGGTTTTGATTCCACCCTGCCCGTCACCCTTGATCATATGATTCATCATACCGCAGCAGTTGTGCGCGGGCGTCTGAAAGCATGGGTCGTTTGCGATCTTCCCTTTGGATCTTACCAAAAAACTCCCGAACAAGCGTTTCAAAGTAGTGTGCGCGTTTTACAGGAAACATCCTGTGATGCCGTCAAAATCGAAGGTGGTGAACACATAGCTGAGACTATTGCGTTCCTATCCGAACGCGGTATTGCCGTCGTCGCCCATATCGGTCTAACCCCACAATCGGTGAAAAAGTTCGGCTCCTATGGCAAGCGCGCTAAAGATGATGCAGGCCGTATTCAGTTAATCAAAGATGCAGAAGCTGTAGCTGCTGCCGGTGCTGTATGTATCGTTTTAGAAAACATACCGGCTGATTTAGGCACAGAGATTACAGCGCTGTTGGATACCCCAACCGTCGGTATAGGTGCCGGAAATCGTTGTGACGCTCAAGTTCTTGTCTGGAATGACCTGCTTGGCATTTCAGAGTCCAATCCGCCCTTTGCCCCAGCTTATGCCAATGTCCGCGCTATCATGACAGATGCCATAGAGCGCTGGGCCACCGACGTAAAATCCGGCCAGTTCCCAAAGCAGTGATGCCAACTTTGATTTTATCGGTTTTGACTTTCCCCCTTTACACATTGCAGTTCTGCCGAACAAAATTACTTCGAGCGGAATCAAGCTACGGAGCAGCGGCCGCTCAAAGTGACGCATGTGAGGGAACTCAAAAAGCAGGAGTGCCTTGGGGTGGTCTTTCTTTGCTTCTTTCTTTGACCGCTCAAAGAGAGAAGAGGAATACGTTCTTTTCAACAGAGATGACCATATGAGAGTAGCCCACACACCGGCTGAAATACGCCGCCAACTTAATACGCTACGCAATCACAAAACAATTGCTTTCGTACCCACCATGGGCTGTCTACACAAGGGCCATATGAGTCTGATCAAAGAAGCCAAAGCACTAGCTGATATCGTTGTCGTCAGTATTTATGTCAATCCACTGCAGTTCGGCCCGTCTGAAGATATGGAGCAGTATCCGCGTCCCTTTGAGCGTGATGCGCAACTCTGTGCCGAAGCCGGCGTCGATTTTCTGTTTCATCCGACCTCGCTTTACCCCAAATCAGGCCCTAAAATAACATTGAAAGCTACAGGGCTTTCCGACTGCCTTTGTGGTGCAGATCGCCCCGGTCATTTTGATGGTGTGGTTACGGTAGTAAATATCCTCTTCAATATTGTACAGCCCAATTTTGCCGTTTTCGGTGAAAAGGACTGGCAACAACTGGCTATTATTCGCCGCATGGTGAGCGACCAGTACCTGCCAATTGAAATCATTGGTGCCGAAATCATTCGCGAAACCGGTGGCTTAGCTATGAGCAGCCGTAACCGCTATCTGAACGAAAGAGATCGCCAACAAGCGCTATCCCTTTCACGGGCACTCATCGCTATGCAGGAGCTTGCATCAACGGGAGAAAAAGATATTGAAAGACTAAAAATTCGCGCCTTTGAGATTCTCGATATTGCAGATATCACACCGCAATACCTTGATATACGCCATGCCACATCATTAAAAAGAACACGTAAACTCACTGCGCACAATAACCGGGTATTTATCGCCGCCCAAGTCGGTTCTGCCCGATTGATTGATAATATGCCACTAACTATTCCTCTGTTGGAGACAACCCCATGAAACTCACCATGCTAAAATCCAAAATCCATCGCGTGACCGTGAGCCACGCTGAACTGGATTATGAAGGCTCTTGTGCCATCGACCTAGACCTGATGGACAAAGCCAACATCCTACCCTTCGAGCAGCTACATATTTATAATGTTGCCAACGGTGAACGCTTTACCACCTATGCCATCACAGCCGAACGTGGCTCCGGCACCATCGGTGTTAATGGTGCGGCTGCCCACAAAGCATCACCGGGTGATCTGTTAATCATCTGCACCTATGCCGAGCTGCAAGCTGCTGAAGCCGAACATTTCAATCCGGCACTGGTTTATGTTGATCAAAACAACGCCATCACCCACACCAGCCACGGCCACCTTGCAGCAGCCTGATATCTATATATTCGCTATCAGCAATGTGCAGGTTGATCTTGATGATGGACAGCATGAGATAGAGAACCGAATCGCGCAGCAACTCAACATCTCCGTTGATGCCATTCAATCCTGCACCTGTGTGCGCCGTGCACTTGATGCGCGCAAAAAAACACGTATTCATTTTGTCTGTACCTATGAGGTCGAGCTGAATCAAAAGCTCGATCCACTTCCCATCAATACCCGCCTAATTGAACACTCATCGCTGATTGCAAAAACACCTGAGCTGTTAGATAAAAAAGTAAGCAATGATGAACATATCATTATTATTGGAGCAGGCCCGGCCGGCCTATTCAGTGCACTTGCACTGGCTGAAGTAGGTCTCCGCGTAACACTGCTGGAGCGCGGCAAACCGGTAGAAACACGTATGCGTGATATTGGTCGCCTACGCTCACGCGGCGAACTGAATCCTGAAAGTAATATCTGTTTTGGTGAAGGTGGTGCCGGCACCTATACCGATGGCAAACTCTACACCCGCATCAAACACCCCTTCCTGCGTCATGTGCTGCACACCTTTGTCCGTTTTGGTGCCCGAGAGGATATTCTGGTCGATGCACATCCGCATTTGGGTACCGATAAACTGGTACGTATAGTACGCAATATGCGTGAGCGTCTGATTGAGCTCGGTGTGGATTACCGATTTGAAACCCGTGTTGATGATCTGCTCATGATCAATGGTTCTGTGACAGGCGTGCGTGCCACCAATCTGGCCACACAAGAGATCGATGAAATCACGGCAACAGATGTGATACTGGCAACAGGCCACTCAGCCCGCGACACCTTTGAGAGACTGCAGAAGCTCGGCATCAAGATGGAAGCTAAGGCTTTTGCCGTTGGTGTGCGTGCTGAACATCCACAAGAGCTGATTGATAACATTCAATTTGGTGCATCTGCAACACACCCGAAACTGCATGCAGCCGAATACAGTCTCGCTCATCAACATAAAGACAAATATTTAGGCAAACGTGGTGTATACAGCTTCTGCATGTGTCCGGGTGGCCTTATTGTGCCCTCACCGACTGAAGAGGGGCATATGGCTGTGAATGGCATGAGCAATGCCAAACGCGCTGGTCGCTGGGCCAACTCAGGCCTTGTTGTGCAAGTCACACCGGAAGATTTGAGTCGCCATGGCATGAAAGAGACCCCATTAATAGGCATCACGTTTCAACGTGAATTAGAGTCGGCGACATTCAAGGCTGCATCGAACCAATATGCATCACCCACCATGAAATTAACCGACTTCATATCGGGCAAAGCAAGTGGAACATTGGCTTCAAACCGTTTCAAACCAGCGGCCATCCCCTCTGACCTGCACACCCTATTTCCGAACTGGATCAGCCAACCATTGAGTAATGGCATTCGTGCCTTTGATCGCAAGATGCGGGGTTATATCACCGAAGAAGCCAATCTGTTTGGTGCTGAGAGTCGCACCAGCTCCCCCATCCGTATTGAACGTGGAGAAGATATGCAAAGTGTAAATGCACGTGGTCTGTTTCCCGTTGGTGAAGGAGCCGGTTATGCTGGCGGTATCGTCAGTGCGGCAGTCGATGGTCTGAAAGCCGCCGCTGCAATTATCAACAGCAGTGGCAAACAATGAGATACACTCATCGTGCTCTGAGTAGAGCAATCATCAACAATATTTTACCGCAAAGTTCGCAAAGGAAGGCAATAAAAAACAGACCTTGGTCACTTCCAGTTTAAATTCTCATGTTTCTTAAAAAAACTCATAAGAAAAAACACACTTCAGGCCTATTATGCTCTGGTGCTTTACTTTGCGCCCTTTGCGTACTCTGCGGTAAAGTAAAATAGGATGCATAAATCATGACAAATAACGATATTCTTCGACGACTGCGCTATACATTTAACTTCAATGACAACAAAGTGATGGCCCTATTTGCATCCGGCGGAAAGGTGGTCGACCGCCCCCAGATCAGTGACTGGATGAAAAAAGATGACGATCCAGCTTATAAAGAGTGTATTGATGTCGACCTGGCAGCTTTCCTGAATGGTTTTATCAATGATCGACGTGGCAAAAAGCCGGGCCCTCAACCCAAACCAGAGTTAAAGTTAAATAATAATCTCATTTTCCTGAAATTAAAAATCGCTTTAAAACTCAAAGATGATGATATTCTGGCGATTCTAAAGCTGGCTGGTTTAGTCATTGGAAAAGCTGAGCTCAGTGCATTTTTCCGCAGTTTTGAGCACAAAAACCGTCGCCATTGTAAAGATCAGGTGCTGCGCAACTTCCTGCATGGCCTACAGATTAAATATTATAGCGATAAAGCAGCAACACCTACAAAAACACTGACTAAAGCTCCAACAAAAACGTTCAAATGGGCTGATATCTCGGGCGCAGACAACAGCAGTTCAAATCAAAAAAAATCTTCTGCTCCAAACAGGCCCAGCCAAAGTCAGAAAAAGAAACCCTGGTAAAAACATTCACATCGCTTCGTCATCAACGCGTTTCATCAAAACAATCAGGGTTAGCTATAAAACAGCCCCTTACAAATTAGTGTACCAACACAGGATATTCAGCCGTGGACCAAACATCTTTTTCAAACCTCAACATGCATGCCGATCTATTAGAGAACCTCTCTACGCTCAATTATGATCAGATGACCCCTATCCAAGCGCAGAGCCTGCCTGATATTCTGGCGGGCAAGGATGTGATTGGCCAAGGTAAAACAGGTTCCGGCAAAACTGCTGCGTTTGGTCTGGGTATATTGCAGAAACTGGATGTGAAACAGTATAAAATTCAGTCATTGGTACTCTGCCCTACGCGCGAACTGGCAGATCAGGTTACCAAAGAGATTCGCAGACTGGCTCGCAGACTGCCCAATGTGAAAGTATTAACCCTGTGTGGAGGCATGCCATTCGGCCCTCAGGTCGGTTCATTAGAACATGGTGCGCATATCGTTGTTGGTACACCAGGGCGCATTGAAGACCATTTGAGTCGCGGCACTATGAGCCTCAAACATGTGAACACATTGGTACTCGATGAAGCGGATCGCATGCTGGATATGGGGTTTCAGGCTTCCGTTGATAATATTGTTGATCAAATCCCCAAATGGCGTCAGACACTATTATTTAGTGCCACATTCCCGGATCAAATCAAGGCCATCGTAAAACGCATTATGCTCAAGCCGATCATGGTAAAAGTGGAATCCACCCATGACAGCGACACGATTTCACAACACTTTTATCAGGTTGATGATGCCAAACAGTGCATGGATGCTCTGCGTCTGTTGCTAATACAATATGCACCGGAATCCAGCGTAGTTTTCTGCAACACAAAAATAGAGACTGTCGAAATCACTGAAGAGTTAATGAAACACGGTTTTAGTGCACTGGCTCTGAATGGCGATCTGGAACAGTGGGATCGTGACCAGACCATGGTACGTTTTGCCAATAAAAGCAGCTCGATACTGGTTGCCACCGATGTCGCCGCCCGCGGCCTGGATATCGATGCATTGGATGCTGTATTTAACTTTAAACTGCCGCATGAGCCGGAAACCTATGTGCACCGTATTGGACGCACTGGCCGTGCCGGCAGCAAGGGCAAGGCATTCACCCTGCACAATGGCAATGAATACAAACTGACCATGTTAAGCGATTACATCAAACGCCCGATCAATAGCGAAGCACTGCCTGCAGCCGATCTATTGGACAAACGCCCTGAGATGCCGCTCATGGCCACGCTACAAATCGGTGGCGGTAAGAAACAGAAAGTACGCCCCGGCGATATTCTCGGTGCCTTAACCGCAGGCACCGATATCACTGGCAAACAGGTAGGTAAAATTCAAGTTCTCGATAACTGGGCCTATGTAGCGGTCAGCCAGTCGATAGTGAAACAGGCCCTAAAAAAACTGGGCGAAGGTAAACTCAAAGGCCGCTCGTTCCGCGTTAGGCTGATTTAAGCGGACGCGTTATTTTCGTTGAGAGATCAGCACACATTACAGTATTCGAAAGTAATCAAGCTCCCGATCAACAGCAGGACTCTTTTTAGTATGCTAAAATACATGTTTGGTGCGAACACCATGAGTTACGCGACAAAAAATAGCCCCTTACATCGATGCAGTTAACCGCGCCAGGCGTTCATATTTTGATCACTCACTCAGTGTAACCTCTAAGAAAACACCCCTGGAACCTTCAATAAGTCTAGTTATTAAATTGTAACGACCTTATTCTTACCCTGTTCTTTGGCGCTATACATTGCTTCATCAGCACGACTGATAAGGTGCTCAACGCTGTCCCCATCAGAAAAACCGGTCACACCAATACTAAGTGAAATCTTCATATCTTTATGCTTGAATTGAATAGCCGCTGCCTGCGAACGAATACGCTCTGCCACTTTGACAGCCTCCTCGGATGAGGATGATGGCAGCAGCGCCACAAACTCATCACCACCGACCCGACCAACAACATCGTTAGCACGAAAAACAGTTGTCAGTACGCGACCTAAAGCAGCCAATGCATCATCACCTGCTATATGCCCAAATTCATCATTGACCTGTTTAAACGAATCAATATCAAAAAACATAAAAGCCAGATCTGATCCATAACGTTTAGCGCGTTGAATCTCTTTCTCAGCCTGATCAAAAAAGGCATGGCGCGTACGCTGCCCCGTCAGCAGATCCGTACAAGCGAGTTCAGTCAGCTTCTGATTCGCCTCATGTAACTCGTTGGTGCGCTCTTCCACTTTTTGTTCAAGTGACTCCAGCAAAGAAACATTATGAAAGCCTAGTCCAATTTTCTTACTGAATACTTCAAGAATACGGCGATCAATTTCATCCACCTTTTCACTACTTCTCACCAACGCCACCGTCGCATTAATATGCTCAGCGCTTCCACCAATGTAGAGGGCAGTCTCACGTTCACCATAGATACTTTCTCTAGCCTTAAAGGCCTGCTTCACCAAATCACTTTCTGACTTATGACTGCAGTTGACGCCCAGCTCGCATTTCAAACACTCCTCAAATCCACCCGCTGCAGCGATCACACCCATATCGCACATGCTTTGTTTGTCATCAGTCTTATTCTGGAAACATAGAATACCTTCCGGCTCATGACCTAGATAGGCACTTAACTGGCTCAATACACCAGATGAAAACTCACGCATTGAATGCATTCTAAACAAGCCATCTGAACTATTAATGACCCTCTCCAAGCCTATGCGGTTGGCCTCCAAGGCTTTGATATGTTTGTAAGAACGTAATGCAGCCACTACCGTAGTAAACAATTTCTGTGCGGTGAGTTCAGACTTCGATTTGTAATCGTTTATATCATAGTCGACGATCACCTTCTCTTCCGGTGCCTGACCAGGTTGACCAGTACGTAGAATAATACGAATCGTGTAGTTTTTCACATCTTCGCGGATATATTTCACCAGCATCAAACCTGCATCATCGGTCTCCATCACCACATCAAGCAGTACGACAGCAATATCATCATGTTCAGCCATCACCTGCTTAGCCTGGGCAGCAGATTCAGCCTTTAACAGGCGAACATCTCGCCCCATAAAATTGATGTGGGACAATATCATGCTTGAAACAGCAAACACTTCCGGGTCATCATCGACCACGAGAATGTTCCATGGTTCAGCTTGAACCGCTTTTACTCCCGGTTTATCTGATTTTTTCAATTTAAGAAGATTACTCATTCATCTCTCCACACTGCAGAGCAGACCCATCAATTGCCGGGCACGTTATGGTAAATACTACACCGCCCGATTCATGTTTATGATACGTCACATGACCATGCAATTTATTCTGCACCAAATTAAAAACTATATTCAAACCCAAACCACTTCCACCCGCACCCCGTTTGGTGGTGAAAAATGGATCAAATATCTTGCTAGCGAACTCATCATCAATACCCTTACCCGTATCGGAGTAAATCAGCCTAATCTCCTCACCATGCTGCGCCACATCAACACTGATGCTGCCTTCATCGCAATTATTAAAACCATGCATCAGAGAGTTGGATAAGAGATTACTCAGAACCTGAGCAAGTACACCTGCATCACAGTACATCTCCAGTTTCTCCGAACAATTCAATTTCACCTGAATGTGAGAACGCCTAAGCTCATGTCCAAAGCTGATAAGGATCTCCTCAAGATATTCTTTAACCAATAAATGACGAGCCTCACCTGAGGTCTGGTCAACCGCTACTTTTTTAAAGCTTTGAATAAGATCAGCAGCTCTTCCGCTGTTACTCTCTATCAACTGCGTAGCTGTAATCGAAGTATCAAAAAAATCTTGCAGTCCCTCAGCAGTCAATTCCTCTTCAGCATAGGCTGATGCAGTTTTTCTTGCCTGCACATGCAGATGAGTTGCTGCAGAGAGTGTATTGCCTATCGGTGTATTAATTTCATGAGCAATTCCTGCTACCAAACCACCCAAAGCAGCCATCTTTTCGGATTGAATAAAGGCATCCTGTGTTTTTTCCAGCTGTGTTAAAGCCATTTCCGCTTTCGCTCGCGCCTCTTCGATATGCTGTTGTGCTTCCAGCCGCTCGGTCACATCTTCAATCGTCAGCGTGACGATTCGATCTTCGTCCTCACCTGAATAACTGAGCGCAATTTCTGCGGCAAACTCCTCACCATTTTCACGCATTCCCTTAAGCTCTGCTACTTTCTGCATAGGCCGACGGAATGGATGTTCAAAATAGAGACCTCGCTTCTGCTCATGAGATGATCTGAAACGCTGCGGAATCAGTTGTTCTACATTGAGACCAATAAACTCATCATTACTATAAGCAAATAGAGCTTCAGCACGATGATTAGCACGTGTAACTGTGCCAGTCATATTTACACAAATAATAGCCGCAGGGGCATCATCAATCAGCTCATCGATCTGCTTCTTGGCCTCAACTAGCTTCGTGTTGGAATGCATAATTTGACGCAGGAAAAAAATCAACAGCAATGCGAATAAAGGAACCAGGACAAGGAAGAATCTACCCTGCTGATAAAACGATTCAGCCTCTGCAAATGAATCGTCTGTTTTCATCTGTTGTGAAGCACTGCTTTTAACCGCTTCCTTGATAAGGAGTTGTAAGGCGTTCAAAGCAGGCGAATCATCCACTTTTACACGTCGATCTATGTTTACGCTGGACTCACCTTGCGCCACCATCTGTCTGATGAAGTCCAGTTTTTCACCATACTCTTGAAACGTAAAACGTAGCTGAGCTAAGGCCTCTTTCTCCCGCTCACTGCCTGCATGTTTATCCAGTTTATATAACGCTGACATCAACTGCTCAAGTTTATCTTTGGCTGGCTGATAATATTTATTATCGCGGCGCAAAACATAGTTTTTAAAATGATGAATAAAACCGACATAGCCCATATTCAGTGTCATTTCTTCAAGTGCGGCAGAACGGATCGTTGACTCATTCGTATAGGCAGCCCAGTTCTCTTTAAGCTGCTTAAATTTATTCAGCGATGTATTACCAAACAACAGCAACAACACCATGATCACCACTGCAAATATGCCAATCAGCACACCCCAAAATCGAAAACTATTCAATCTCATTTTGCCTATATGATTCTCCCTAAAAGCACTTTCAGCCTCAGGCTTCTTAGCTACTTTGAAAGAACAGCAATATTAGTGCCAGCATGGACATATCAAGATTTAAAAATTCCGGGACTGTCAGGTTCTCGATAACTGGATCTGAAGGCGATCTCTAGTTTTGCCCACTGCTGCCCCACTTAAATCATTTTGTACCTCAGGGCAGCCTCGCTGGCTCCACCATTCACCCTGTCATACCCGACCTGATCGGGTATCTAGGAAACCATTGAAAAGACTGGATTCCCGCCTTCGCGAGAATGGCTACCACGACCAGACTGTTCAAAATAAACATCAAATGTCTGCTTTGAAATATCAATCCCTACAAAGTCACCCATATTCAACCTCCTTAACATATCTGAGATTCTAGCTCGCAATCCTTAATTCAGGTTGTATCACCTCATGAACTGTCCAGATTTATTCTCATTAAAAAGACAGGTACTTACATTCTCGACGGTGTTTCAACACGAATGACGATTTATAGTGTGTCCTGCCTTCTACCAATTTGCTTATTATAGCAAATTGAATGATCACTAAGCATAGGATGACGAGCATGAATCAGATTCTATCATGTCCAATTACGCCAAAAACATAGCCTGTTATTTCGTAATGCATTCTACACCTACACTGGACCATTAAATGGGACAACAGTGTCTCCACGTAGCTTACGGAGCTTTATAACTACTGACTCCCTGATACTCTGGCGATAGAGTCTCTCGCCCTAGATCACTCTTTACGAGGTATTCCATGACTACAATATGTTGCGTACGAAAAGACGGCGAAGTTGCCATTGGTGGCGATGGCCAAGTCTCACTTGGTGATACGGTGATGAAGCACAGTGCCCGAAAAGTACGTACGATTCGCGATGGTTCTATTTTGACGGGTTTTGCAGGTTCTACTGCCGATGCCATGAATCTATTCGAACGCTTTGAAGCTAAACTCGATGAGCATGGCGGCAGTCTGTTGCGTTCTGCCGTTGCTCTGGCCAAAGATTGGCGAACGGATAAATATCTGCGCCAACTTGAAGCGATGATGATTGTAGCCGATGCCGACAATACCCTACTTATATCGGGGAATGGTGATGTGCTCGAACCGGATGACGGTATTGCCACCATTGGTTCCGGTGGTGCTTACGCCAAAGCCGCCGCCACTGCACTAGTCAATCACAGTAATTTAAACGCCAAAGATGCCGCTCGTGAAGCGATGTTGATTGCAGCAAATATCTGCGTCTACACCAATAACAGCATCACTATCCACTCTATCGACAAGGAATCATAAAATGAGCCAGACCATGACCCCACGAGAAATTATTTCAGAGCTCGACCGCCATATTATCGGTCAGGACGATGCCAAACGCGCTGTTTCTATTGCATTGAGAAACCGCTGGCGCAGACAACAGGTTCCATCGCCAATGCGTGAAGAGATCACCCCGAAGAACATTCTCATGATTGGCCCCACAGGTGTCGGTAAAACAGAAATCGCGCGCCGTTTGGCCCGATTGGCCAATGCTCCCTTTATCAAAATCGAAGCAACAAAATTCACTGAAGTCGGTTATGTTGGCCGTGATGTTGAAACCATCGTCCGTGATCTGGTTGATACCGCCATCAAGATCGTACGTGAAGAGCATCTGATACGCGTGCAAAACAAAGCCGAAAAGGTCGCTGAGGACCGTCTTCTCGACATCCTCATTCCGCATCCGGTTGCTCCAAATGGACCACACAGTAACGATAGCAATAGCGCCTCCAATGAATCACGTGAAAAGATGCGTCATAAATTACGCCTTGGAGAACTCGACGGTCGACAGGTCGAAATTGAAGTTGAGCAATCACAAGATGCTCCGATGCTACAATTCATTTCCGGACAGGGTGGTGGCAGCGGCGACGGCATGGATCTACAAGATATGCTCGGCAATATGATGGGTAAAAAGCAGAAACCCAAACGCATGAATGTCTCCGATGCACTAAAAACCATTCAACAGCAGGAGGCTGACCGTCTACTTGATCAGGATGCAATCAAAGATGAAGCCATTAAACGGGTTGAAAATGACGGCATCGTGTTTCTTGATGAGATGGATAAAATCACCCATCGTAGTGGCACCTCTTCTGGTGGAGAAGTATCTCGTGAAGGTGTGCAACGTGATCTATTACCGCTGGTTGAAGGCACAACGGTCAACACCCGTTATGGCCACATCAAAACAGACCATATCCTGTTTATCGCTTCCGGTGCATTCCATCTATCCAAACCATCCGATCTGATTCCTGAACTACAGGGCCGTTTCCCTATCCGGGTCAATTTATCTGCTTTGGGTGAGGATGAGTTCAAACGCATTCTGGTTGAGCCAGAGGCATCATTAACACGTCAATATTGTGCTCTCTTAAATACCGAAGGTGTCAGTATCACATTTGCTGATGAAGGTATTGCCGAATTGGCTCGCATTGCAGTGCTGGTCAATGAAAAAACAGAGAATATCGGCGCTCGCCGTTTGCATACGCTGCTTGAGCGTGTACTCGAAAATATCAGCTTCGAAGCCTCTGACAGCAATGGCAAAAAGGTAGAAGTTGATGCTGAATACGTGCGCGATCAACTCGGTGAAATTTGTGAAGATGAGGATCTATCGCGTTATATTCTGTAGAGAAGCTCTACGTATAAGAAGCTATCGCTCAGTTTTATTGATTTCAGAGTTCATGCCTTAAGCCTATAAAGAGGCATGAACTCTGATATCATCTCGTTCTGTTAGAATGCAGTTTATGTTGTAGCACATGGCTCAGCCGCTTGATATTATAGGGTTTGTTAAGCACAACATCGCCATAGTTTGATACCTGCTCTTTAAGCTGTTGCGTAACATCAAAACCAGTTAAAAACAGTAGTTTCATGGCTGGGTTAATGCCTCGCATCTCCTCAGCAGCTTCAATGCCTCCCATCACAGGCATGACCACATCCATCAACACCAAATCAATTTCGTCCTCGTGTTGTTTATATTGTGATACAGCCTCGCGACCATCCGATGCGAGTAGAACCTGATAATCCAATCTCTTCAGAACTTTACATGTCGTATCAAGCACCAGCTTATCATCATCAACAAGTAAAATAGTTTCACCATCACCACTGACAATCTCAGCCTCAGCCGACATCATTGCAGGCCTCTCCTGTTTACACTCAGGAAAGTACAAGTGCACAGACGTGCCTCGAGCAAGCTCACTCTCTACTTCGACCGTACCACCATAGGATTTCATCGCTCCATACACCATCGAAAGACCAAGACCGGGGCCTCTACCAACCTCTTTGGTGGTATAAAATGGATCAAAAATATATTCGAGATGTTTTGGTACAATGCCGCAGCCATTATCGGATACCGTTAAGCGGATCATGCTCATGACTGAGACATCTGGATGCCTTATCATAAAGCTCTCATCGGCAATATAACGTGCCATATTGACGCTTATTTCAGGTTGAGTCACTTTACTGACAGCATCTACAGCATTACTCAACAGGCTAGCCAACACCTGCAATAACTTGGCCTGATCCACCTCAACGACATAAGCTTCATGCGAAGCAGCAACTTTTAAGTGAAACAGACCTGGAAAATCTTGCTGCTGTTGATCCATTGCCTCTCGAATGACAGGAATAATCTCTGTCACAGCCTTGGAGACAACATCCTGACTACTAAAGGTAAGTAATCTCCGAATAATATCAGACGCCCGAAAAGCGATATCTTCAACCAGCTTCAAGCGCTCGACAGCTTTGGGTGAAGAGGGAATCTCTGTTCTGAGCAGGTAGAGGTTACCAGTCATTCCAGCCAGCATATTATTGAATTCATGAGCAATACCACCAATCAGAGTACTCAATGACTCCATTTTAATAGCATGCTGAATACGTTGCTCAAGCCTCTCTGATTCGCTTGCATCAGAAAATATGCCGATATAATTTATAACCTTCTCATCAGAGTCCTTGATCGCGGTGATCGATAAACGCTCTGGATACAAATCACCATTTTTACGCCGGTTCATCAAGCGGCCATTCCATGCTCCTGTCTCTGCTATAGAGAGCCACATTGCTTCGTAGAACTGCTGACTCTGCTGACCTGACTTAAGCATATTCGGGTTGTTGCCTACAGCTTCCTCTCGGCTGTACCCTGTCACAGTTACAAAAGCTCGATTAACCTCGACAATATTGCCCTTGCTGTCCGTGATGATGATACCCTCAATCGTATTGGCTATCGCTTCACCGGCCAGCTTCAACTTGGCCTCAGCAAGATCGCGCTCTTTCTCCGCTCGTTTGACAATGCGGCACAGCAACAGGACAACCAACACAATCGTAATGATTAATATGACTATGATGGCGTACAACTCACTGCTTAAACCTATATCTTCCATCGACAGATCCATCAGCAGTATAAGCTGACCAATCTCATCGCCTGATACATCACTAAACGGCATATGATGCATGCCATAAGGAATATCCTTTAACTCAACCAGATAAGGTTGATCTTGCCCAAAATTATTCAGATAAGCGGTGATGATAGCGCTAAGATCTCTGATATTTTCAGTTGGAAATACAGCGGTATAGTGCTCAAAGAGTTCCCAATCATTGCGACGCCCTAACATCTCCTGGCCTATTTGCCACTCTTCGCTATCGAGCAACGATTTTTGGATCATCAACATAATTCTAAACGGACTGTCTGACTCAATACCTTCAAGGATATCTTCCAGCTCTATGCCCAGCTCCAGATAACCAATCCTGATACCCTGGTGAAGCCATGGCACCACAACCCGCAGTGTTAATGTGCCCAACGTACCCAACTCAACACCGGAAGAGGCAGAGCCTGTCTCTTCAACCTGTCTTGTCGTAACCCTCTCTATCACATCGCCAAAACGATCTGGTTGGTGCATGCGCAATACAACCGTGCGTTGCATATCCGTAAAATACATATGAGTGAGATGATTATTTTGCTTCAGGTCCTGATAAATAGTATTGGCCACCTGATAAAGCTGTTGACGATCCTTCAAGAGAAATGGCTGCACAAATGCTTCAGAACCCGTGCTATGCTGAATCGATTGTAACATGGTTGTCATCCAACTGACTCTGATTGAGATATTTGACGATATCTCTTTGGATAACATTTCAAGGTTATCGTCCAGATGCGTTGTTAATTCCTGAAACTGCTGTTGGCGTATACCATAATAAAAACAGAGAATTAGAATGAGGAAGCCAACAACCGTTGCCCCAACTACTTTCTTTAATATAGATTGATTTGCTTCAATCCCCATACTGTAACACCGACCTGATAAAATTTCGGATCCGTGAACTTACATCCTGCTTGCCCAGCCCAGCTCAAAGCAAGCAAGAATCAAGCCAAGTCATTAATAAAAAAATGGGTATTTAGCCCATGCAGACCAAAAAGAGCTGCTATGCCGCAAGCAGCATTCACCTTGACGCAGATAAACACGATTTAGAAACGCTTGCGTGCACTCGAGCTATATCACTAGCCACGGGCAGTTCTGTGAAGCTGATTTTTAAAGCATACTGAATAGTTACAATTATTATTAATCGGATAGCAGGCTTATTTTTCCAGCACCCGCAAGACTTCAGCGCACAAATCACTGGCCTGATATGGTTTGCTGACAAAGCCATCATAACGAAGTTCACGCTGACCAACCACTAACGTAGTTTCATTATAACCAGTCAAAACAATCACCTTTAAATCTTCATATCTATCCCTGATTTCCCGCAGGGCCTCTAAACCACCCATACCCGGCATATTCATATCAAGAAGTACTACATCCGGCCACCTATCTTTGTTCTCCAGCATCGACAACGCATCTTCACCACTTACCGCAGTAAAAACGTCAAGACCAGAGCGCATCAACACCTCTTGACCAACTTCGCGCAGTAATGGCTCATCATCCACCAGTAAAACACGCCCACTGATCATTGGCAACGCCTGCACACTGTTATGAACAGTTACAGCAGATTCCTCTACCCCTTCATATATAGGCAGTTTTATTTCAAAACTGGTTCCTTTTCCAACCATGGAATCAACCATAATCTTACCACCCTGTTTCTCGATAATACCATACACCATCGCCAATCCAAGGCCAGTTCCCTTACCTGTCTCCTTGGTCGTAAAGAACGGTTCAAAGATACGCTTCAGCACCTTCGGTGTCATACCTATACCACTATCGGAAACACGGATAATAACCTGATCATCATCCGCGTAAATGCGAACCGACAGTTCACCACCATCCGGCATGGCATGCAGAGCATTAATCGACAGATTCATAAATACCTGATGCAGCTGGCCCGGATCACCCATAACCCGCAGCTTCTCATGACTGGATTGAAAAGAGACCTGCACACGCCGATCACAGGTTGCTTTGATCAGGCTCAACACCTCTTCCAGCAGGGAGCAGATCATCACCGGCTCACGCCGCATCTCTCCCTTACGTGCAAAGCCTAACAGGTTAGAAGTCAACTCCGAGGCGCGTTTACTGGCTTGTTTAATACGATTGGTAAAATGATAACTCCTCTCATCTGCCGCAACATGTATGCTCAGCAACTCGGCATTACCTGAAATCACCGACAGCAGATTATTGAAATCGTGGGCTACACCTCCAGCCAGCTGCCCTATCGCTTCCATCTTCTGAGCCTGCAGTAGATTACTCTCCAGCATTTTGAGCTCAGTCAAATCCTGAATCATGCCCTCGATTCCTTTCGCTCGTCCCCGCTCATCGAGCACCAAACGCGCATGCAATAGGCATTGCAATTCACCATAGCGTTTGGAGATGAAATTGATATCACGGCCACTCACGCTTCGCGACCGTATTAAGTCTACAATCAAAGCATCCCTGTCGGCAGTATCACTATACAACTCCTGCATACCAGAGACATCATCCAGCATCGCTGCAGGCGAATCATAACCAAACAAACGCGCCATAACCGGATTACACTGTTGCAAAGTACCATCAATATCAGCCATATACATGGCCACTGGCATATGGGTAAAAAGCTCTCGGAAACGCTGCTCCGACTGCTCAAGTGCACCGGTATACTGACGAATCGACTGCTGATTTTTAGCCAGGGAGAGTGTCATCTCGTTAAATCCACTGGCTATGCTGGCAAGCGGTTCTGGAATCTCTGCATTGATACTGACGTCAAGCTTACCATCCGTGACTGCCCCCACCGCTCTATCCAGTTCATCCAGTGGACGTTTGAGCTGACGAATAGCCAGCCATGCCAGCCACCAGAAAAGCAACAGTAACACGACTGATATCGTAGCCGAGATCATCAGCGATGACTTCAGCGTGCTATTGACAGAGGCACGGGAAATATCGAGTACGCTATAACCGATTACTTCACCACGAGTCGTGCGAATCGCTGCAATCATGCGCTCCTGCCGATCATCATTCACCGTTTCATAAATCAGCCCCGGTTGAAATGATGCTCTGAGCTCAGATAAAGGCAGCGCCTCATGCTCACCCTTAAGCAACACAATGCGTTGGCCATGTGGGCCGTAGATATCCACCGAAAGAATATCAGGGTTGGCCACTAAACTGGTCGCCCCATCACGTACAAAGTCAGCCTCACCGAGTTGTACACCAAGCCGGATATTTTGCTCCAGACTAGCGGCTAATGACCGCCCATTCTGCTGCAGCATGGTTTCCAGTGAATTGCTTCCCGTCCACCATATGGCTATAAAAAATGCGATAAATATACTCGCTGCTGCTAATGTTAAAACGCGGATTCAACTTGTAAGTGCAACTTTGATAAGGGTTTGAAGGAGCAAGCTGCGGTAGCAGTCTTGCGCTTTTCAAACACGACTTATCAAAGGACAAAGAATGAACTACACGCAGCTTACCCAAGAGCAACGGTATCAG
>JAJFLH010000016.1 GCA_021772775.1 Mariprofundus sp.
CTGATACCGTTGCTCTTGGGTAAGCTGCGTGTAGTTCATTCTTTGTCCTTTGATAAGTCGTGTTTGAAAAGCGCAAGACTGCTACCGCAGCTTGCTCCTTCAAACCCTTATCAAAGTTGCACTTACAAGTTGAATCCGCGAAGTATAATGCTTCCTCTCCAAAATCCATTAGGGAGATAAAAAACACAAATGCTAGAGATGAAAGGATAACAAAAGGCGGCCAAAGCGTTCGTTATAATGCAGCATTTTGCCCTGAAAAAAACGATGAAACTTATAAAGCCCAATAAACCCCATATGCCAATAAATATTGGAATATTTGTTCAGAGCTCATTTAATTCCTTGTTATATTGTGTAGGTATTTATTTCACAATAATGCGTATTAAGGAGCATAGGTATAAGACACCAGATGGGGGTTAATCGGCTTCCGCAGTGCTATCACTGGCATCTTCGATCAGGCAACGGATCTCTTCGATGGCTCCGACATTTTCGGACTCTACAAGACCGATGATGAAGTTTTCGATGGTGCGTGGAAGTAGGGTGGGTTCATCCACCGGGCCACGGGAATAGAGAATGAAACCGTTCAGGAAGGCTTCAAACTGTTCATCGTTCACTTTTTCATGATTCTTGTTCTGGGAGCCGGCCATGAATGCTTTAATCTGGCTGCTACTGAATTCCATGCCACCTTGTTCAAAGATCTCTTTGAGTTCGAAATGTTTAAGATTGTTGGCAATAATGATTTTTTTGAGGATCTGATTATTTTTCATGCAGCGATCATAACCGCTTATGTACGAACAACAACAGCAATTAAAATGGAAGAGTCTGTTGGTGAGGTGATAACGCTTCGTGCTCAAAGTCTCTCACTGCAGAGGCCAGAGAGGATGTAGGGTAAATCAAAGGACTTTAGCTATTAAGTCTGATTGCTCTGCTCTTCCTCAGCGTAACTCTGTGTACTCTGCGGTGGCAAGGTTTTGGCTCCAGATTGTTAGTCTCTTCTTGCGGTAGCACTATAGCTGCATATGCTGCGCGACTATGTCCACATCTGAACTCAATCAAGAACAATATGACGCCGTCTTCCATCGTGGTGGGCCTCTGCTGGTATTAGCCGGTGCCGGTTCCGGAAAAACACGTGTTATCACCGAACGCATTGCCGCTCTGGTGGAGCGCGATGTACCGGAAGATGCCATTGCTGCGGTGACATTTACCAATAAAGCGGCGCGCGAAATGCGTGAGCGTTTAGAGCTGCGTTTGGGTGATGCATCCAAAAAACTGCGCATATGTACCTTCCATTCACTCGGTTTAGCGATTGTGCGTGAACATGCAGAGTTGATTGGGCGGCGTGCGAATGTGTCGATTTTCGCCGGTTCTGAGCAGAAGTCAGCCATTAAATCGGTACTCTCTGAGATGCAATTGGCTGCAGATGCCGATCAGGTGGATCGTACATTAGGTCGCATTTCACAATTGAAGAGTGGTTTGATTGAAGATCATGATAATCAGCTCTCTGAAATTCGTGAACAGTACGATGAGTTGTTGAAACGTATGAATGCGGTGGATTTTGATGATCTGATCGTATTGCCGCTCACCATATTATCTGAAAATTCTGAGGCGCGTGCTCTATGGAAGTCGCGCACTCGTCACTTCCTTGTGGATGAATATCAGGATTCATCACGTATGCAGTATGACTGGGTGCGTATGCTGGTGCCCGAAGATGGTAACTTAACAGTTGTGGGGGATGATGATCAGTCGATTTATGGCTGGCGTGGTGCGGAAGTGAAAAACCTGTTCCAATTGGAACGCGATTATCCCAAGCTGAAAGTGATTCGTCTGGAAGAAAACTATCGATCTACCGGATCAATTTTGACCACCTCCAACTCGCTGATTGCTAAGAATGCTGAACGCATGGGGAAAACCCTGCGCTCTAACCTGGGGGAAGGAAAACCCGTGCGTGTATGGGAATGCCCCAACCCTGAAGAGGAAGCGCAGCGTGTCGCAGGAGAGATCAAGGCCAGACAAGCGACTTCAGATGCGAAGTGGGAAGACTTCTGTGTGCTCTATCGCGCCTCATATCAGGCACGTGCTTTGGAACTGGCGATGCGTGAAGCGCAGATCCCTTACCATGTCAGTGGTGGAATGTCGTTTTTTGATCGCTCTGAAATTCAAGATCTACTCTCATATCTGCGCCTGATTGCGAATGGTGATGATGATTTGGCTTTTATGCGTGCGATTGCGCGTCCGCGCCGTGGTATTGGTGCCAAAGCTCTGGGTGATTTGGGTGATTTTGCGATGGCGCATAGTTGCTCCCTGTTGGAAGCCTGTACACATGACGAGCTTGTCCATAAACGGGCAGTGAATTTGAGAGAATTCGGTGATCTGATGGTTGGTCTGGAGTTTCAGTTTAGGCATTGTGAACCGGATGAAGCGTTTGATGCACTATTGGATATGTCGCATTTGGAAGCGGCTATTCGCGCTGAAGCGGATACAGAAGAGCTTGGCGAGCGTCGTATGGGTAACCTCATGGAAATGCGTCGTTGGTGGATCAGACACACGGACAATGGCGGTACCTTGCCTGAGTTTTTACAGCATATTTTTCTGCTAGCGGATAAGTCGGATGATGACCCATCTGAACAGGTGCGCTTGATGACCGTGCATGGTGCGAAAGGATTGGAATTTGATCAGGTCTATGTGATTGGTGTTGAAGATGGCATTTTCCCTCATAAAAATGCTATTGAAGAGAACCGTATGGAAGAAGAACGTCGCCTGATGTATGTGGCGATGACCCGAGCACGTTTTAATCTGACGCTCAGTTATGCACGTGTCCGCAAACGCTTTGGTCAGAAAGAGAAGAGTGCACCCTCGTTATTCTTGCATGAACCGGATCAATCTTCGATGCGTTGGGTAGATAAAACCCCTGATAGCGAAGAGGCCCAGGAAGAGGCACAAGATCATATGGCAGCAATGCGCAAAATGTTGGGTATTAAAGAGTGATTTAGAGGTTCAGTGATAGTTCTGCACTACGAATAGAGACGAATTATGAAGGCTATGTTTTAGAGCGTGATGAACTTAAAGCGGTAGGGTGTCGTTCCAACACCGACAGCGATGATGTCCCCATCTTTGAGGAAGATCTCTCCACCGATATCGCGACCACCAATATGTTTATTGTTGACGCTTGTACCGCACGCACTGCAGCGATCTACCAACACATATATATCACCACGTAGCTCAATTCTGAAATGTTCTCGAGAGATGTTGAGTGGGCGACCAGCATCGGCGAGATAGAGGTCATTACTGCTGTTCTGGGATGTTCGTTTGACTCTTTCAGTGCGGAAAAATGTACCTTTTTTTTGTGAGATACGTGATTCTCTGCCAACATTAAATGGAAAATGGCTGATGCGAACCATGCCCTGTTCCAAAACGGATTGCGGCACGCTGGCTATGGCTTCTTCACTGATCGGTTGTAAAACCGCCTTAGGTGTCAGAAGTTGTAAGGTCTCCAGTTTATCACTCATAGCCTGCATCTCCACTCTTGTTCGTCGATGAAATAAAGCAAGAATAGTGCCTGTTTTTATAAAATGGACTGTTTATTGATGTAGGGTCACAAATATTTTTTCTGCCAGAATATCTGAAATGCCATGCGCCTGGGTTAATTGTGATCGGCTGGCTTTTTTAACGCCTTCGATGCCACCGAAATGTTTGAGTAAGCTGGTGCGTTTTGCACTGCCTATACCATCAATACCATCGAGTGCCGAAGCGAACATGGCCTGTTTTTTTCGTTTGCGCATATAAGAGCCTGCAAAACGATGTGCTTCATCGCGTACGCGGGCGATAAGTAGCAGAGCAGGTTCATGCCGACCGGGTTTTAATGGTGAACCAATGGTTTGCCCATTGATCCCAGTGTTATCATTTTCATTACTCTTTTTTTGGATCCAACCGGGCCAGAGTGTCTCTTCGCCCAGTTTCCGGCTGTCACCCTTAGCTACCCCCATAAGTTTCAGATCATGCAGGCCAGCATCGGCTGCGCATTGCAGGGCGATAGCCAACTGGCCACGACCACCATCAATAAGCATCAAGTCAGGGCACGGGATAGCGTCTTCACTAATGGCACGAAAGAAACGTTTCAATACAGCATCCATGGCGGCGTAATCATCACCTTCTGTGATACTGCCTTCGACGCCATCAAGTTTATAACGGCGATAGAGCTCTTTCTCGGCCCCTTGCCAGCCGGCATAGGTAATTGCTGCGACCATCTGTTTACCGCCAAGATGAGCATTATCGACGGCTGCAATGCGTACAGGTGTTGCATCGAGATCCAATAATATTGCAAGAGCCTCGAAGGCTGTCTGTTGATTGTCCTGCTTTCGACTGGCGATAAGTTGAAGGCCGGAATGACTGACTTGTTGTAGCCATTGCAGCCGAGAACCACGTTTAGGAGATTGGATTTCACTGTTTGATTTGGGCTGAATAAGTTTCATTAATAGCTTTAATTCATCTATATTAACTTCTGAACTTAAAAGGAAAATATTTCTTGGAGGTGTTTCCTTTTCATAACGTTCAATCAACAGTGATTGAAGAATCTCTTCGTCATCTGCATCAATAGCCTGATCGATGCGAATATTATGATTACCCATATCACGACCAGCTCGGCGCACACCAATACTGGCCAATACGCCTGAAGGGTGGCGTATCAAGGTGATGGCATCGGCATCATCGGGGAGTTGACTCTGTTCTGACCCAGCCAGCACAGATCTCAAGGCGCGAATGCGATCACGTAGTGCAGCAGCCTGTTCGAAACGGTATGCATCAGAAGCCTGTTGCATATCCAGCTCCCAGCTTTTGAGAAGCTCGAGGTCATTGCCTTTGAGAAAAACACGTACTTCATTCACTTGTCCGGCATAGTCAGATTCAGAGACGATATCGCAGCAGGGGGCCGAACAGCGGCCGATTTGATGTTGCATACATGGACGCGAGCGGTTGTTGAAAACGCCATTTTCACAATCTCGAATTTGAAAGATCGACTGCATAATATGCAATGTCGCATGTACGGCACCAGCGTTGGGGAAGGGGCCAAAATATTCACCTGAGCGTGAACGATTGCCTCGATAAAGCTGGAGCTTTGGATATGTCTCATCACTGAGCAGAATATAGGGATAAGATTTCGAATCTTTCATCAACACGTTATAACGTGGTTTTAGCTGTTTGATTAAATTGTGTTCAAGTATCAATGCTTCAGCTTCAGAAGCAGTGATACTAAACGCGATATCCTTGATCTGTTGCACCATCGCCTGCGTACGCGGCGAATCAGGGCAACGTTGAAAATAACTGGAGACGCGTTTTCTTAAGCTTCTCGCTTTGCCGACATAAAGCACTTTTCGCTCATTATCGAGCATGCGGTAAACACCGGGTTCACGTGGTAATTCAGCTAAAGATACAGGTGCTTCAATCCACATCGGGATCGATATTTTGTTTGTTATCCTTATTTGATTTGTCCGGTGTGGGGCAATCATCAAATAGTGGGCATTGATCACATAGCGGTTTGGTGTTGCAGTGGCGTTTGGCATGTTCAACGATGAGTGCATGAAACTCTTGGAACAGGGGTAGACTTTCAGGCAAACGTTGCTGGATATAGTGCTGAATAGCCTCATAACCAAGGATATAATCAAAATGACCCAGGCGAACAAAGAGACGTTTGGTGAATGTGTCGATGACAAATGTAGGGCGATCCAAAGCATAGAGCATGATGGAGTCAGCCGTTTCCTGGCTAATGCCGTAGAGTGCCAACAGGCGTGCTCGTTGAACACTCATGGGCCATTTCATCAGCCCTTTGCGTTCACCTTGATCGATATAAAAGTTCGCGAAACTCTGAAGATAACGGGACTTTTGCATGAATGAACCGGATGGTTTAATCAATTCAGCCAGATCAAGCATCTTACTGTTGGCAATGGCCTCGGGATTAAGCATCTGCTGTTCTTTAAGGTTATTGATGGATATTTTGACACTGTTCCAATCGGCGCTTTGCGTGAGAATCGCACCTACCATCATTTCAAAGTGGCTATCTCCAGGCCACCAGTGTTGTGACCCGTATACGGTAAGTAATTTTTCATAAATTTGTAATGGCGAGATGCTCATGATTTCATTCCAGCACTTTCTTTCAATTTTTTAACTTCTGAGCTTTTAAGGTCTCGATAACCGCCACGTGGCATCTCTTCCTCCAGACGCAATGAAGCAAAGCGGGTACGCATCAATCGTCTAACCGGATGACGACACTCTTCCAGTGTGCGGCGCACTTCGCGCCACCGGCCACGGTAGATAATAATGCTCAGCCATGTGTGGCCTTTCGATTCAGATGTTACGGTCACTTCCCAGGCATCGCTGCTATCGCCTTTACCCATATCAATATTACCACGGCGAAGTTTTTCCAGTGTCTCCAAAGATACGACACCGGCTACCCGAACACGGTATTCACGCGGTATATTGGCACCGGGTTTGGTTAAGGCGCGGGTGAGGGCACCATCATCAGTGAGAAGTAACAGCCCTTCTGTGTCCATATCCAGACGACCGATTGATTGCACATTGGGTGCAACATCAAGAAAATCATAAATTAATGGCCGTTTACGTGCGGTATCTTTGCGTGAACAGAGCTGTCCCATTGGTTTGTTATAGAGCATGTAGGTAAAGCTCTCTTGCGGGGAGACAACTTTCTTATCAACCATAACAATATCGGTATTATTGACCTTGCTACCGGCGGCTTCCAAAACAGCGCCATTGATGGAGACACGGCCCTCTTCGACCCAACGATCCGCTTCACGGCGAGAACACAAACCACAGCGAGCTAGGTAACGGTTAATGCGCTCACCCGAGCCGGGCTCCTGCTCTTGAGCAGCACTCTTTGCTGGACGAGGTCTGTTCGTCTTGGCTGTTTTTGAAAATTTCGTTTTAACTTTAATGCGTTTAGACGGCTTCAGTTGTGGTGTCGTTTTCTGTTTCATTGGCTTCCAGTATAAGGTTTTTAGTCTGTTTTACTATCGTGTCTGTTTATGCGTTAGGTGTTATCGTGATATCTGCCGTGCTAGTATGTACTTCATCCTTATCCATGAACAGGCTGGAATCGGGCTGATCCTTCAATGTGTTCAATCCAAAATCAATCAGAAACTGTTTTCCGGTGCTATAGACGTGTGGTCGTCCGGGTACTTCATTGCGTCCAATCACCTTGATCCAGCCGCGTTTCTGCAAGCTTACCACGATATGACTGGAGATTTGAACGCCACGCAAAGCTTCGATTTTTGCACGGGTTGTCGGTTGACTAAGCAATAATCGCTAATGCTTCCAAAGCAGAGCGAGATAGGCGCGGTGCCTTATTTTGCCACAAGCGTTGCACCAGCTCTCCATAAGCGGGTGCGGTTCGTAACTGCCAGCCTCCGGCAATTTGGATAAGCTGAATGCCGCGTGAAAGATAATGTGCTTCGAGTTCCATCAATACGCTCTGAATCTGCGTGGATGCAGATTTTGACAGCTGGGGATGAGCAGCCAGCGGTTCACACAACCTTTGCACGCCGACAGGCAGATCGCTGGCAAAAAGAATCGCCTCAATCGGCGCTGTCAGATGGTTTATTGCTCAGAGCCTTTGCTTAATAAACTGATGTCGCCAAACGGTTCACTTTGTAGGACACTGATGTTTTGCAGTCGCCACATTTCCAGAATAGCCAATACCGTTGTGACCAGTGCTTCGCAGCCGAGTGAATCATGCAGTAGCTCATCCAACTGCATACTGCCAGTTTGCAACCACTCTAATACTATCCCATCTGCTTACGCATATTTATCGTTTCGGTGCAAATTTGATGGCGTATCTCGTCACGAACACGCTTAAGTACGCTGCGAAAGACCAGCAGTAGTCCATCAAGGTCAGCCAGTGGTAGGGGGCGTTCTACGTTATTGGCTTCTGGAAATATGGAACGCATGATCAGATCCCTGTTCATAGGCAATCAGTTGCGCTGCCAATTCATTGCGAGGATCAATCTGATTGCCCTCATCTATTTCAGGGCGCGGTAATCATAGGCGCGACTTCAATTGCATGAGGGTGCTGGCCATAACCAGATAGTCAGCGCTGATTTCAAGGCCGAGCTCTTACTGAGCCTCAAGAAGATCAAGATATTACTGCGTGATCATTGCTGTCTGGATAGCGAATATATCCAGTTTTTGAGTACGAATAAGGTGTAACAAAACGTCTGACGGCCCCTCAAATTGATCCAGATGTAGCGGTGGCAGCGTATGCTGTTCACTGTCGCTCTGAATCAATCCGAGTGGAGCCTTGTTGCTCATCTCTGTTGGCTATACGCGATAACCCATCTTCAATGTTTTACGTACTTTCTCCATTGTGCGCCCTGCTTCGATACGAGCCCGCTGATTACCAGCACGAACGATATCTTTCAGATCATCAGGGCGAGATGCAATCTCTGCACGGCGATCACGGATCGGTTGAAGCTCCTCTTCCAGATGTTTCAACATGCACATTTTGCAATCAATACAACCGATGCCTGCTGTAGTGCAGCCTTCACGCACCCATTCACGCTCTTCTTCGGTTGAATATACCTTATGAAAATCCCATACCGGACAATTTTCAGGTGTACCCGGATCATCACGACGCACACGCGCAGGATCGGTGGGCATGGTTTTGATTTTCTTCTCGGTAACTTTCCAAGTTTCGCCCAGCTCAATGGTATTACCGTAAGATTTGCTCATCTTACGACCATCGAGTCCCGGCAATTTAGCTGCAGGCATTAACATGGATTGTGGCTCAGGAAATAGGGGGGGAATACCCTTGCGATAGAGATGATTAAATCGACGCGCTACTTCACGGGTCAGTTCCACATGCGGTACCTGATCTTCACCAACAGGTACACCATCAGCCCGATAAATCAGAATATCTGCGGACTGCAGTAGCGGATAGCCTAGGAAGCCATAGGTGCCGAGATCTTTTTCGCGCAGTTGTTCGATCTGATCTTTATATGTAGGTACTCGCTCCAGCCACGAAAGTGGCGTCATAAACGAGAACAGCAGATGCAGCTCAGCATGTTCAGGTACTTCAGACTGAATAAATACAGTGGCTTTATCCGGATCAATACCAACAGCTAACCAGTCAATCAGCATATCCCAAATGGTATCCTTCACAATGGATGGGTTGGCATAATCGGTGGTCAATGCATGCCAGTCGGCGGCAAAGAAGAAACACTGATGCTGTTCCTGAAGTGTTAACCAGTTTTCCAATACACCTTTGTAATGCCCCAGATGCAGCCGCCCAGTAGGGCGCATACCGGAAAGAATACGTTTAGGTTTGTCCTGTGATTGTTCTGAAGTGCTCAAGCTTTTCCCCTTGTCGATTCAGCTGTGATGATAATTGTTCAGCGAACAATAACAAAGCAGGCATCGGATTGCGATGAAAGGGAACAAAACTTGCTTACAGCAGAAAGGCGTAAAACTTGGCTGGAAACCGGAGCGGGCAAAGAGATCGCTATGAGTTGTTGCTCAGGGTACAATCTGACTTAGTCGTGGTGAAATTGCTCTGCCAACGGCTGACCGTTATGCATGAACAGAAGACAGGGGAGGTGCTATTCATGGTAAAACGAAGTCTAAAGCTGCTGACACTGTTGTCTGCTACACTACTGTTGCTGCTTGTACTGTTTTCCGGCGGTCTGTTTCTCTACCTGAAAAATATGGATTTCAATACTTATAAACCATTGTTAAAACAGATGGTGATGGAAGCAACGGGTCGTAATATGGAGATTGATGGGGGGGTGGAACTGAATCTTTCACTGCACCCTTTCCTGACTATTGACGGCCTGCATCTGGCTAATGCCGATAACGGCTCTCGTGCGAATATGGTGAATGTCGAGCGCATGGAGGTGCAGCTATCTTTAAAACCGTTACTCGATGGTGAGTTGGAGGTCGATAAGATTGTACTTGTTGGGCCTGACATCCTGTTGGAGACACTTCCTTCAGGTGCAGAGAACTGGATTTTTGAAACTGGAGAGCAGGGGGGAACTAGAGATGCAGCTCCGCTGGTACAAGGCTCTGATGAGGGTCTGTTATTGCCACAGGTTCGACGGATATTGATCCGTGATGCACAGATGACCTACCGTGATCGTGCAGCTGGAAATGATGTTACGGTTAAGCTGAAAAAGTTGGAGATGTGGCAGGCAGAGGGAGAGAGACGCATCTCGCTGCAGGGGATGGGTGCACTGGATCAGCGCTCACTGGAAGTTAAAGGCAGTATCGATAATTTGCAGGCTTTGCTAGCGAATGAACAGATTCAGCTGCAACAGTTCGATCTGCACTATGCCGGTCTTCATGGCAGGTTTGATGGCAGTGTAGCATTACCGCTGGATGGTGAAGGGCTCACGCTGAATGCTGATCTGAAAACTAAAAAAGCCTCTGCTTTGGCAAATCTGTTCGGATTAAAGCTACTGCAAGATTTGCCTGCCCGTTTGCAGGTGACGATAAAAGATACGAGTACAGGATATATCTTTTCACAGATCAAGACCCGGCTGGCTGATAGCAGGATTTCAGGTCAACTGGAGCTGGACAGCAGTGTTGATCTCATGACCATCAGTGGTGAGATTAGTGCTGATCTGCAGAGTAGTGAAATCTCACTGCTTTCCGATATATTTGAGCTAGAGTTGGCGCAAAAGTTTCCCGTTCAATTGCGGCTAAGGATGAAGGGTTCGGGTAAGCAGATTCACTTTTCAGAGATCAGGGCAAAGCTTGCCGATAGTGATCTAGCTGGTCAGTTAGAGCTGGACTTGAGTGGTAAACGTCCGGTGATCAGCGGTGAACTGAAGGCTGATTATGTTGATCTACCCCGATTCTTGCCGAAGGCAGCGATTGAATCGAAAGAGGCTGCTCCGAAACAGGATGCGCTTAGTGGGGCGCGGCTGTTTTCGGATGAGGTGATCGATTATTCTCTCTTGTCTATTGCCGATATCAATATGGCTTTGAAAGTGAAACGGTTGCTTCTGTCTGACCGTGAGCTGATTGATTTGAATACCCAGATTAATCTGCATCATGGTAGCCTGAAGCTGGCACCACTTGCGCTTGGCATAGCCGGAGGAAAAGTGAGCGGTTCAGTGAGTTTCGCATCAACGCACGCCGTATCATTACAATTCTACCTTTCAGACATTGATCCATCTGCACTGCTGCTTGTCGAGAAGGGGCAGCAAGCTTTGATTAAAGGTGCGCCGATCAATGCAGATATTACATTAAATGGCAAAGGTAAATCGCTTGCGGAGATTATGGCGCATGCCGATGGACTGTTGCTGCTTGAGTTGGGAGAAGGGCGCATTCAGTCACAGGCCTTACGCTTGATCGGTGGGGATCTACTGATGAATTTGGCGAATACCGTCAATCCGTTCGCTAAAAAAATGAATTATAATGAACTTAAATGTGGTGTTGTACACTTTCGTATTCAAGATGGTGAAATGAGGAGTCGTAACGGCATTGCCTTTGAGACGGATCACATGAATATCATCAGCAGTGGTACGGTAAACCTGGCGAATGAAGAGATTGATCTCTCCATTAACACCGAAACACGCGAAGGGCTTGGCTTGAATGTTACCAATATGGTCAATGTCGTGAAGTTGGGTGGTACACTGGCAGAACCGGGTATGGCGGTGGATGCGGTCAAGACAGGCATGGTGGCAGCACGGACTGCAGGAGCTATTGTAAGCGGTGGACTCTCTCTGTTGGGTGAAACGCTATTAAATCGAGTTATGGCAGATTCAAAACCCTGCGAGACGGCTATGAAAATGGAATATTAGAGCCATTAGCTTGCATGCTGAGCTGATAGCTCATGGTAATCTCATTGATGCCCATGCTATAAAGTGTCAGATTAAGCTTATGTGATAATGATCGAAAAGCGGTTGAAAATCATGAGGTGATAAAGTTATGGCGCATACGTCTATTGCCGGTGAAATGATCTGGAATATTTTTGGCCTGCTACTTGTCGCCATAGCTATTCTGCTTGTTGCCAAGCGTATGCGTCTGCCATTCACTGTGTTACTTGTTCTGGTAGGTATGGCTTTGGCGACCATCGATCGTGTTTACCCTGACAGCCTGCATGTTTTTTCAGCACTCGAAATTTCACCTGATCTGATTCTTTATATATTTCTTCCCACATTGATTTTTGAATCGAGTTTTAATCTCGATGCACGACGGGTGATCCATAATCTGGGCCCAATACTACTGCTGGCAGTCCCAGGTCTGTTGATCTCGACACTGCTGATTGGTTCGATGGTCTCATGGCTTACCACCATACCTTTCATTATCGCGCTGTTACTAGGCTCAATTTTGAGTGCAACAGATCCGGTTGCTGTTGTTGCGATGTTTCGTCAGATGGGCGCGCCAGAACGATTAACCACGTTGATTGAAGGTGAGAGCCTGTTCAATGATGCAACCTCGATTGTGGTGGCGGGCATTCTTGTTGCAGTGATGTCGGCCGGTGTATTTGATGGTGGTACTTTGATGCATGGCGTGTTCAGTTTTTTACTGCTGTTCTTTGGTGGTCTGGCCGTTGGCGTAGTGATGGGCTATTTGACCAGCCTAATGGTGGGCTGGGTGGAGTCGGAACCCTTTGTTGAGATCGGTTTAACCACAGCACTGGCTTATCTCTCATTCCTCGTGGCAGAAGAGATCTTTCATGTCAGTGGAGTCATGGCAGTGGTAGGGGCAGGGCTGACTTTGGGTAGCTGGGGTCGTGTGCGTATCTCTACCTCAGTGCGAATCTACATGGAACATTTTTGGGAGCTGTTTGCGTTTATTGCCAATGCGTTGCTGTTTTTGCTGGTTGGCATGAAACTCGACCTTGTCGCGTTATGGACGAATCTGGATGTACTATTATGGGTGATTTTGGCCATGCTGGTAGCCAGGGCTGTGATTATATTTGCACTGATGCCATTGGTGGGGCATCTGCCCGGCTCGCGTCCTGTCAGTATGCCTTATCAGATGGTGATGTTTTGGGGCGGTTTGCGCGGTGCAATTGCGCTGGCCATTGTGCTCAGTCTGCCACCCTTTGAATATTCAGAAATTCTTACCGTATTGGTGATGGGGGCAGTACTATTCACCTTATTGATTCAGGGTCTTTCCATTGAAACATTAATGAATAGATTAGGCTTGAATCAACCACCGCTGGCTGATCGTTTGGCCGTTTCAGAATTACATATTCTGGCCAAGGAGTTGGCCAAGGAGCGCTTGCCTACTCTTCAACAGGGCGGCGTCTTTTCCAGTCGCATTACGCATCAGATGACGCTTGAGTGTGATCAATCCATTGCTGCAGCCAAGCAGGAGATAGTCGATCTCAGAGCCAATGAGATGGAGGGCGTTTATGAGCTGAATCTGCTCTATTTGCGTGCTTTGGGTGAAGAGAAGGCCTTTTACACCGGTATGTATGATAAGGGCCATTTCACTGAGGGAGCTTTTAGAGAATTGATTGCCGTGCTGAATTTGCAGATCGATGCTTTACGTTTCCATGGCGAGTTTGCGCATGTGTTTTCGCACCGTATTCGCCGCATGCTGGAGCATAAGTTTTATCTGCTATCGGAAAAAGTGCCATGGTTAATGCCTTATGCCGAGAAGATGCGCATGTCTCGCATTGTACGCAATTATGAACAGGTCTGGGGCCATTATCTGGGCAGTTCATATGTCATCGAATCATTGCAAGAACTGGAGAAGCTCGGAACTGTTTCCCCCGATGTGATCACAGAGGTACGGGATAAATATCTGCTTTGGCATGGTTATGCTGAAAAACAGCTTGTTGAGGTGAGTGAACAGTTTCCTGAATTTGTTATCTCTATGCAGCAACGCTTGGGTCAACGTCTGATCCTGCTGGCTGAACTTGAAACAACAGAAGAGCAGGCTATGCAAGGCATGTTACCGGAAGCGATGGCCAAGAGCTTGGAAGATAGTCTGAATAAGCAGCTTTCTGCTATTCGTGGTCAGCAGCCGGAGAAGTTGCTCGATGACTCACTCAGTCTATTAAAGAAAGTACCGCTATTTTCCACGCTTGATGAGAGCGACCTGACATTGATCGCTAATTTGGCAACAGCAATAAGCATGTCCGAGAAAGAGTATCTGGTGCGTAAAAGTGATCTGAACAACACACTGTTTCTCATTGCCCGAGGGGTGATAACAATCACTACCGAAGATCGTCAGGGGGTTGAGCAAAAAGGTTCACTCATTGCCGGTGAGTTCTTTGGTGAGATGGCACTGATGGGCCATGGGCGAGGTAATGCAGAAGTAAAAACCCAGATGCCGTGCCGCCTCTATACCATCCACCGCCAGCAACTGGTCTCCCTATTGAAAAAACGACCGGAGCTGAAAGAAGCACTGTCCGCACGTGATAAACAACTGAAGCTAGAGTTTGCAGTGCCGGATGCCATAGATTTAGCGAAGTAACTGTTCATGTTTATGCGGATAGAAACAATGATTTAACATGGAAGGGGATAGTGAGATGAAGTTACTATTCTAGGCATAAAGGTCTAACGCGAAAGGGCAGAGTAACATTAAGTTACTCTGCCCTTTCTTTGTTGGTGGCGCTTCAGAACGCCGAAATCATGTTTTATACTGTTTCAGTTTGTTTCAAAGTGCATAGCTTTACTATATAAATCAAAGTGTTAACTGTTCCCCTTGTTTCATGCTGTTTCACCGCATTGCAAACTAAGTGGTATACGATTGGTATACATTTTGCTTATAACGGGGCGTATATGACAACAAATATCGAAATCAAGAACGCTAATGCAAAAGAAAATGATTACACCCTGAATGTTGATAAGGGGCTTTCCGTACTGATAAAAACTACTGGCAGTAAGTTATGGCGGTTTAGATATTCATTCGCCTCTAAACGCTGTATGATCTCTTTAAGTGCTTACCTCAGATTTCCATTAAAGATGCGAGAGCGAAGCAAAGAGAGTGCTTAGACTTGCTTGATAAAGGTATTAATCCCTCCGCTCATAAGCAAACCAAAAAAGCTAAACAAGTTACTGAGAAAAACTTTCTAGAGGTAGCTTTTGAATGGCATGCTAAACACTATCAAGACAGCACTGATAACCGTAAGAAAGTAAGCTTGCAGCGGTTGAAGAAATATATCTTTCCAGCAATTGGAAAAATACTACTCAAAGATATTGAAGCTCCAATGCTATTCAATCTTATCGAATCGATTCAAGACAAAGGCCGTATCGAAACAGGTAAACGTGTGAATTCGTACTGCAGCATGATCTTCCGTTATGGCGTTGCTAAAGGTTACTGCTCCCGAGACCTTACTCAAGATTACAAAGGTATGCTCAAAAGTGCTAAATCAAAAAACATGCCGACCCTCGTAAAGGCTGATGAGATTGGTGAACTATTAAGGGATATAAACAATTACCCTGGAACAATTATTGTAAAATCAGCCCTGCTCATTTCAGCCTATATCTTTGTCAGGCCAAAGGAACTTGCCAACTCAAAATGGAGTTATATTGATTCTGAAAACTCTCAGTGGATTATCCCAGCAGAACAGATGAAACTAAAACGAGATCATCTCATCCCATTATCAAGTCAAAACAATACTAAAAGCTCTCAGGCCAATTAGAGGGGATAGTGAATATATATTTCCAAATGCAAAAGATGCAAACAGGCCTTTCCATAGTGAGACCGTGAATAAGACTTTGCGTAGAATTGAAGGTGGTAAATATATTGGCCGTATTGTTTCACATGGCTTTAGAGCTATGGCATCCACAATCTTGAATGAAAATCAGTTTCGTAGCGATGTGATCGAGAAGCAGCTTGCCCATGAACAACGCAATAAGGTGCGTGGTGCATACAACCGTGCTGAATATCTGGAAGAACGTACTAAAATGATGCAGTGGTATGTGGATTACCTTGATGGTTTGAAAAACAAAACACACTTATAGCTTCAAACTGCCCCCACAGGCGTGTTGAATGGCTATCCGACAAGTTTTCAACTAAACCATCAACACTGCGTCTAGCTCCAGGCATTCGCTAGCCGTTGCCTGTTCCGCCGATTGCTACACACAACCAGAACCTGTTCCGCAATGGGCTCATTTTGATCTACCCCAGCCCCTACATAGGGGCGACCACAGGAACAAAGAGAAGCGTTTTCGACCTTCTTATAAAAAATTTAAGATCAATTGCATTAGCTGAGCTTCAAATTGAAAGATTAGAGTATGATGTAAGCTTTTTTGCGAATGCCGCAAACTGCCAAAACCGGATACTCATTAGATGAAAACAACTCAATAAATCATGCCTAGCTCCGAAATTTCTGAAGCCTTATCACCGCTATAAACTTACACTCCTTCTCTTATTTGTTTTGTAATAATTTAAATTTTTTAAATTCCTGAATATCTTCTTTTAAATTTATAGGTTCATAAAAAGGCATCTCATACCACTTTAATTTTTTGCACTGACTCCAGTTGTCAGAACATGGTTTCCATGAGAAAAACCAGAGTGATAATATCACTAAAATAAGTACCACTAAGGCGATTAACCATGCACCCCGATCATTACACTGTATTGCAGCAGGGCTTGGTTCTAAGATAACATTGAATCGTCCAACCCCAAATTTTTTTAGCATTGGTTCAATCTGAAGGTAAGTAGGCTGACTCTCTGGTTTTGAGGGATTCCCCCAATGAGAAATCATTGTTTTAGAAACATCGCATAAATTAGCAAGTTCATCAGAAGTATACCCACTAAAAGCTTTTACGGCATGAATTACTTCTGGCCCATTTTCGACCTTTCTACGCTTGAATAAGCCATCATCAATACTAAATAGTTTTTTAAAAAAATTCATAAGTGCTTATATCCAAACAAGTTAATAAAAGTTAAGTGTAGGTTAACCATAGTTAACATGAACCAAAAGGTACTGTAGTTTATATTGAAGGCTAGTAATATCTAAATGGAGGAACTTACTATGAGTAGAGATTCAAATGATGATAGAAGCGATAGCATGAACCCTAACAATGACGCGTACCAAGACAGCCTTGATAATCATTCAGACCAATTAAATCCGAATAATGATGAGTATGGAGGAGGCAATAAAGATATTGAAAATGATGACTAGGCAATGGTAGGGACGCTACGCTTTAATTGCTAAGATAGAGACTGGGCGGCCAATCGGTCGCCCTTTTTTTATTACATGCGAATGGCCGAAATTGACCGATTTGAAATACTTAATAGGTGCTAACGATTTCATTGAAATAGGATGCAGGCTTTGATTATACCCTCATACTGAATTGGTTGTATTCAGCGCTCTCATAATCACATCGCCCACAGCGTAGGATTAATCCTTTTATACTTTGATAGCTTTACTATACCAAGTAGCCTTACCTATGCCATGACGTTCTATAAACCCAAGCTCTACAAGTTTTGACACTCTGTTTTTAACAGTAGGCTTGGATACATTTGTAATTAACCCATACGCCTCAGAAATAGTAATCCTGTCATGTGTATCAAGGTATTGCATGATCACAACACTCTCTTGAGGAAGATGGCTATATTGTTCCAGGCTATCTGTTTTCAATTTCAAATGATCTTTCTGCCGTTTAAGTGAACGCAAAAAGAAACTCAACCAAGGTAACCAATCCGTTTCTTCCTTGAGTGTTTTCTGTGTTCTTTGTAAAGCTATGTAATAGCCATCTTTATTTTTCTCAATAACACTTTCAAGTGAACTGTATGGAATATATCCATAACCAGCTTTAAGCATAAGCAGAGAGATCAAAACACGGGAAAGCCTACCGTTACCATCCTGAAATGGATGAATGGCTAAAAAGACCACATTAAACACAGCTATCACAATGAGTGGGTGATAGCTTTTATCTTCTAACGACTCTCTCGCCCAGTAAACCAGCTCTTGCATCTGTTTTGGTGTATCAAAAGCTGAAGTGGTTTCAAACACTACGCCGAGGCTTTTACCCGACCCATCAAAAGCCTCAACACTATTGGAGTGCTTTTTGTATTCGCCTCGATGCCGTTCATCCTTATTTGAATGCCTAAGTAAGCTGGTGTGTAATTGTTTGATATAGTTTTCTGAAATTGAAATATGTTCAAAGTTTTCAAACACTGTTTCCATAACTTCAGCATAACCAACAACTTCTTGTTCATCCCTATGAGCAAAGGAGTCTTTGCCTACTTGCCCTAATAAAGTTTCAATTTCACTATCAGTAAGTTTTGATCCTTCAATACGAGTAGAAGAACCAATACTTTCAATTGTGGCCACATGACGGAGCTGAGTCAGATAATCTGGGTTAAGGTTGTTTTGTACCTTCCAACCACCATTGAATTCATCAATCTCTGAGATGATTCTTAGTAGTTCAGGTGTGATTATAAGGTTAGTTAAATTCATATTCATAAGTATTATAGGTAATCCACTTATTCGATTTTATCCGTATTTATCCGTAAATCAAGTTTATTATCCAGTAAATCATTTAACCTCACCCGTAGAATATCAGCGGAGAAGGTCAATAAACCACGGAGTCAATGCTACAATAAGCGGTTTTGAGGGTGCTTTTTTACAGATAGATTCCAAAAGAAAGAAACACCTCTCAAAAACTGGAACCAATCAAATGTTTTTTGAAAATATTTATTGTCACACGTCCGGGTTGGGTCAAAACCCTCGCCTTCAGGCGAAGGCTTCAGCATGATATGATTGATACATGGGTAAGCATTACAGGAAATCGAGCCACAGTGTATTCAGCATAGAAGTGCACATAGTGTGGATTACAAAATATCGATACAAAGTTCTCAAAGGTGACGTTTCGATTCGCACACGAGACATGATACGTAGAGTATGCACGGAAGAAAATGCTGAAATAATTTCAGGAGTTGTGAGTGATGATCATGTGCACATACTTGTCTCAATAGATCCATCTACCTTAATATCCAAGCTGGTACAGTACCTTAAGGGAAAGAGCTCGCGGAAACTTCAGCAAGATTTTCCACACTTAAAGAAGCGTTACTGGGGTCAGCATCTATGGGCAAGAGGGTATTTTGCAGTGAGCACGGGAAATGTCTCATCACAGATGATAGAAGAATATATAGCTCATCATTTTGCAGAGGAAGAACAGGGCCGAGACCAGTTCAGGATAGAGTAAAGGGACGACTTCCAGTCGCTATACACATTCTGTGCGCTTCAACGCACAGTGGTTGAATTTGTGGTGTAATCTGCCACGGGGTTAACCCCTCATTGTGAGTGTTTATTTGGAAAAGCAGCTAAATAAGGCTTTCAAAAGGAGAGAACATGTCTAAATTCTTTATAGGCATCATTTTATTTGTCTCATTGACTATGACTGCCAATGCTACGGATTCATCAGTTCTGGGGCTTGATTACCAAAAAATAACAAAGAACAAGATATTAACTGAGGTCATGCTGGAAATAGAACCCAAGCTGATTGAATATTATGAACAAGATGAATACGCTAAATTTATTGATGGTTATGTAACTACAGAAATAGAAAGAGTAGCTTCAAATCTATTTCGTGACTCTGTGCGCCAAAGCCTTATTGATGACTTTAAAAAAGTTGCACCCGAAGCCCCGTTGAGGTTCTTAGAGTTAGATAAAAAGAGATACCCGAACTTATGGCACTTTGGAAACATTGTACGCTTAACCAAGATAGAAGCTGAGTCTTTGAAGCTATACAAAGCATTACATGGAAAAGATTACGTAAAAGCACCTGAAAAATAATTGCTTTTTCCAATTATTCCATATAATTAATAAAAGATATTTCGAACTAACCATAACAAATGGCAGAAACACAAACATATACTGAAAACCAACCAATAAATGAAGCATTAGAAGAAAAGCAAGCCTCTCTAACAGAGCTTAAATTACAGGTAGATGAGAAAGCTTTACCGAAAGCCTTCAGGGTCAGGTCTTCTTTTGCGCTTTTCATATTGCCTCCTGTTTAAGCGCACTAACCTACAGCCCGTAAACACTATTTCATCATCAATATTGATGATAAAACGCATGTTTTTTGGATATTTTCTTCAAATTGTATTTTCAATGCGGGTTGTTAGTGACAAATAACCCTGTTTAAATCTAATCGTTTGAAGATTTTGATCTACCTATGTACCTAAGAAACCAGCCGCTGATCACAATAATATGCACATAAAACAGCATAGATTTCACAGATTATTTGTTCATCGTATAGATAAAAACAGGAGTGAAAAAAAAGAACGAATTGGAGGCTTGCCAAAGCGAATCGGCTTCCTATACTTCGCGCCACAAAGAACGGCGCTTTAGCTCAGCTGGTTAGAGCACCGGAATCATAATCCGGGTGTCCGGGGTTCGAGTCCCTGAAGCGCCACCATATAAGCATCCGAAGATGCACGTAGAAAGCCTGTAAGCCTAGCGTTTGCAGGCTTTTTTGTTGCTATTCTGTGCGGTGTAGTCCTATAATGTCCACAGACATACCGTGTTAGGGACGGTATTAGTTACGGTATAAGAAATTAACGTAACGGTATAAGGGTGGTATATGGCACTATCTGACGTAGCTGTGAAGGCAGCTAAAATTCCCCCAGAGAAGAAGCAAATTAAACTTGCTGATAGCGGCGGGCTATATTTACTAGTTAACAAGTCAGGTAAATATTGGCGCTATGATTACTCTTTTGCCGATAAGCGTAAGACACTTTCGATTGGCGCATTTCCAGCAGTTCCACTTGCAGGGCGTATTGATAAAAAAAATCGTGATGAACATGGGCACCCTTTATATATTAAAGGCGCTAGAGATTTACGTGATGATGCAAAAAAACTAATCAAACAAGGTATTGATCCAAGTCAGAAGAAACAGAAAGAGCGTATTGCCCATGTCGCCTTATCTAATCTGAAGAATGCACAGGAAGCTGCTGATGCTAACACGCTAGAGTTTGTAGCTAGGCAATGGTTCAAAGTCCGCAAGCCTGAGTGGGAAGAATCTCACTCTAAGAGGCTTATTGGCAGGCTTGAGAGATATGTTTTCCCCACACTTGGGCAAATTCCTGTAGCTAAGCTAACAAGGAGACAAGTAGCCGAAACTCTTACTAGCATTGCTGACCTTGGAGTACATGATACTGCAAAGCGTATAGCTCAGATGATTCGAAATATTCTTGATTACGCTTGTGATAAGGGGCTGATTGAATCTGTACCAATGGGTAGTACAAAGTCACTTTTGCCAACGCCTAAGGTAACGCCTATGCCTGCAATTACCGAACCAAAGCGGATTGGCGAGTTCTTGAGGGCGATTGATGCATATCAAGGAACTTTTGTTGTTTGTTGTGCGCTGAAGCTATTACCTTACTTAGCTGTGAGGTCTGGTGAGTTTCGAATGGCAGAATGGCCAGAGTTCAACCTTGATTCAGCCTTGTGGACGATTCCTGCTAATCACAGAAAGCTCCCCAAAACAGAGAAAGAAAATCCAGATAATGTGCATCTTGTACCGTTACCTAGTCAGGCTGTATCAATTTTTAGAGAACTTTTCGCGCTAACTGGCCATGGAAAGCATGTGTTTCCTTCGAGTCGAGGGGATGCCAGGCCAATGAGTGAGAATACTATTAATGCTGCTATTCATACAATGGGCTTTAAAGGCGAAATGGTAGGGCATGGAGTGCGCGCTATGTTCAGCAGTTCATTGAATGAGCAAGGCTTTAACCCTGATGCAGTTGAGAGGCAACTTGCTCATAAGGAAGGAGACTCAGTGCGTGGCGCATATAATCGTGCTGAATATTTGTCAGAGCGCACAACCATGATGCAGCACTGGGCCGATTATCTTGATGGATTGCGTGAAGGTGCAACTATTATTCCAATTCATAGTAAGAAACAGCATGAATGATGAACGACTGCCGACGCGGCAGATTATCTTGGGATTTGACAAATGGGAAATCCGACCCTAATATTTCCCATACTTTAGCTATCGATGTGAGTTAGCTACTAATAAGCTGCCTTTGAGCAGTTTTTTTTGTGCCAAAATTTTAGGCTCTTCCTTTAATAGGATGAGCTTTTTTTGCCTGGAGGTCGTTTGATGTAATTATTATTTAAATACAATTTGCGTCCTTCAGTGGACACCTATCAAGCTGCCTTTTGGCGGCTTTTTTTATTTCTGGGCTGCCTTCGGGTGGCCCTTTTTCGTTTTACGGAGTCGACAAATGGTAGAGAAAATAACATCTAAGGCAGGTAAACGTCCCCCTGCAAATCAACAGTTAGGAGTAATACCAAAAGAGGGGTTTATGCGAATCAACCCTGTATTAAGTGTGCTTGGAGAGAATAGAACGTCTTTTTATCAAGGTATATTAGATGGCACATATCCACCTCAAATTAAATTACCTGGTGGCAGATCATCCGTATGGAAAGCAAGTGAAATTAGAGAGGTGATAGAACTACTTGAGCAGGGCAAGACATGGCTTGATCGCAACGAAGCAGATAAGAAGGCGGTGGCCTAATATGCAGACTGTAAACAACAAAGCCCAAGGTGCTGTAACACCAAGGGCTTCAAATAAGTCCATCCAGCAAGGCAAACTCAGCTTGAAAGCTAGCAAGAACCGTTGTGTTTTAGAATCCCTAGACTTTGGTTGCAGATATCCAAAGGCATTCCGATGAAAGCTGCCCAGGCTAAACAACACGCTACCACTTTAGATGTATGGATTTCACTTCAGCACCTTTTGAAGGCGGCAGGGGCGTCGACATTGTTGATATTCGATTGCGAGCGGCAATTCTGGAAGAACGCTCATGCGGTCAAGAGAGGTGTCTGATGCATTTTTATCAACACCATATAGGTGATTACCGAAAAGACACTGGCCACCTCACCATGCTTGAACATGGGGCATACAGGCAACTGATCGACCTTTATTATCTGGATGAAAATCCACTGCCTGTTGAAGAGGTGAGGGTTATGCGTTTGGCATGCGCTCGCTCTACGGACGAAAAGGAAGCAGTGAAAAACGTGTTATCAGATTTTTTTGAGAAGACATCAGATGGCTACAGGCATAAGCGATGTGACGCTGAGTTGGAAAGGATCTATGAAAAGTCAGAAAAGGCCAGGCAGTCAGCAAAAGCCAGATGGAAAAATAATGCGAATGAAGAGCTTCCGGAAAGCGATGGCAATGCGAACGCAATGAAAAAAGATACGACTGCAATGCGAACGCATGGAAAACGCATGGAAAATCAATGCGACTTGGATGCTACCCATAACCCATTAACCCATAACCCATCAAAAGAAGAACCTATTGCGCAAAATGCTGACGCATTTGCCGCGTTTTGGGCTGCATATCCAAAAAAGAAAAGCAAAGGCGCAGCGGAAAAGGCATGGAATCGAAAAGGATGTGGTCTCGGTTTATTTGATACAATCATGGATGGACTGAAGCGAGCAAAGGATAGTGATGACTGGATAAAGGATGGCGGGAAGTTCATTCCGTATCCGGCAACCTGGTTGAATGCCAAAGGCTGGGAGGATGAGTTAGGCGAACCAGAAACATCACATCAGGTGGACTACCTGGAAGGAGTGAGTAATGCGTAATCCTCTTCATGATGAAAAAGCCATTATTGGAGCTGCAATACTTTCGCCAACCAGCGAACACAACATGGTTGATCTTTCACCGGCTGATTTTAGCGACGATTTTTTTGGTGCGGTATGGAAGCGCATGCGGGAAATGCGGGAGTTGGACATAAGCCTGCTTGAATCGGAGTTTTTTGAGAGGCGTGCGGATCTGACTGATGCTGCAAACAGTATGCCTACGATTACAAACCTGGAAAAGATTGCTAAAAGGATAAGAGAGGCAGCACACAGACGCAGGCTTTTGCAATCACTGCGCACTGCTCATGGTTTGATTGAGTCTGGTGAAAGCATAGCGGACGTATCAGCGATAGTAGCAAAGACATTTGACGATGTGCATTCGGGTGATGGTTGGAAGTCGTTATTTGATTACCTTGTTCCTGCATATACCGACATTGAGCAAGCACAGCTAAGCGGGAAAAGCTGCATGTTTGCCCCAACAGGGTTTGTAGATTTCGATAAAGAGTTTGGCGGCATGCAGAAAGATGGATTGATTGTAGTCGCTGGACGACCTGCAATGGGTAAAAGCGCATTCGCAGCGGCGTTAGCGAGAAAGGCCGCAGAAGATAAGCCGGTGCTAATCAACAGCATGGAAATGTCAGGCTCACAAGTGGCAATGAGATATTACGCATCAGAGTCAGGCGTATCACTTTCAAAACTGACCGGCGGCGGCATGGTTGGAGATGATTACACTAAACTGGTTGCTGCTCAGGAAAAGCTTTCTGGAATAGGCATACATATCAATGAAAAGCGCAGTCGCAGTGTTGCGGAAGTATGCGCCGAAGCAAGACGCTTCCAACGCATTCACGGCGATGTGGGCATGATAGTTGTGGATTATCTCGGACTCATGGCACTGCCAGACGGCTTCACGAAAAACGATCAGGTCGCAGAGGCAACAAGAATGCTGGCCAACCTGGCTGGTGAGATCCATTGCCCGATAGTCCTCTTATGCCAGCTAAACCGTGATTGTGAAAAACGCGCAGATAAATCTCCAATGATGTCAGACCTTCGAGACAGCGGCGCAATAGAAGCCGATTCGCACCAGGTAATTTTTCCATTCAGACCAGAAGTTTACGACAAAGACAATAAGCTCAAAGGCTTGGCAATCATCAACATGGCAAAAAATAGGAACGGCGCAACGGGAAAGGTTCAGATGACTTGGATAGCAGATCAAACATCGTTCAAAGACATGGAAAGGGGGGATTTCTAATGCCTCCGAATTCCCAAAAAGAACACAACCCCATACGCACAGCCACTTGCCGGAGATGTAAAAACGTATTCGGTGTCGATCACAAATTAGGCATATCAGAAGTAGTTGGTTGCCACCTTTGCAAAGCCCAAAAAATACAAGAGGAAAATAGCCATGAGCCAGTTAACAGCAGGATATGATAATCCAGTGATTCAGGGAATGTCTGCCAAAGTCCAGCAGCACATTAAAACAAGTGAGTTTGAGCCTCCTGTTGGAGTGGCTGAAGCTCTAAAACATTCTGTTAAATTTTCTCTTGGAGAGTCTGATGATTTACCCACAACTTGTGATATAGATGAAGATGGGAATCGCTCAATCCCGATCCACCTTCCTTTTGATCTGATGGCAATTGAGAGCATTTCAACCGAATATGAGGGAAAGTATTTTGATAGCATCTCTCTATACAAAAAGATAAGTGCGTCCTGTTTACATGTGTTCTTTTTCGCACGCCAACATGGAATGAACGAGTGGGTGTTCCCTTTAGTTTGGGGAGCCATTGAGATGGTGAAGGGACAGCCTCACCAATTCAGAAAGCATGGCCCATGGCCTGTTGAAACGGATGAAGCAAAGGAGTGCTATAGAAAAAATGCTATTGATACATGCAATATTGCTCTTACAGAACTCTCTTGCCTAAATACACTTATTGAATGCAATAATATTGGTGTTGAAACAGTGCCGGCTCCAAAACCTGAGCCAGGGCAAAAACTCGGAAAGCGAAAGCGTGAGCTACTTCAATTCGAGTACCGTGTTCTGACTATCAAAGGGCGTAAAACATATGATGACAAGGGGGATGGGAGTCACCGTTCACCTCGATTGCATTTGAGAAGAGGGCATATCCGCAAGTTTCCATCCGGCAAGAAAACTTGGATTTCTTCGTGCGCAGTTGGAACAGGAAAAAGAGGTGTGATCCAAAAGGATTATTCTGTTGAGGTGCCATCATGATTATCAATGGAGAGCACTGGCAAACATTTGGATCAGTAGATGAAGCTTTGGACAGTTCAATAAATGCAGATGGACATAAAGATATTCTTCAACTGGTAACAGAGACATTGAGTGAAACTGAAGCGCTTCTGTTGCTGGCCCAAAAGGCTGAAAATTACGAACAGCAGAATCACGCCTGTATGGCACTTGCATCAAAGCTATCTGCAACACTTGGCTACGATGAATCATTACTCTTCGATGTGGTAAGGGAGCTATCTGCGTTGTCACTACGGCATCGATATGCTCAACATCAAAAGCGCTTATCTGTAAGCCGTAAGCAAATAAGCTTATGGAGGAAGACCACACAAGCCTGGGCCGCTGCGGCGGAGCAACACGCTGCTGATCAATTGGAAGTTGCCCTTACAGACGCTGGTTTCATTTAAACTGTTGCGGTAGCGGATGTACGAACGTACACTTACATTGTCGACATATAGTCGATCCGATTTATTCGAAGACCGTTTTCCGCAAGGGGAGCGGTCTTTTTTTGTTTTAATTTTGGAGGTAGTGAAATGGCTGGCATATCAGGAACAAGTGTAAAAGCAGGCGTAGATGGCTTTATGGGCGGTGTTAATTTCGGTCTTGGTCTTGAGGACAGGCAAGACAGAAAAGCACGGCAAACCAGACTGGATGATGAACGCGCAGCAGACAAGAAATACAATCGCGGTATTAATGAGCGGAATTTTGGCATCCAGCAGAGCAATCGGGCGGAAGATCTTGATCACCGGGATAAGGTGTTTGAGCAGAATAAGCAGTTGATTGATTTGAATGGTGAATTGAAGCAGCTGCAGATTTCTTCCGCTGGCGATAAACTAACAAGAGAGCGCGGTTCATACATTTCAAAGGCAATGCGTGCTGCTATGACAGGGCGTGATGGGGAAAGACTCACGCCAGAAGAGTTTCAAGCTTTCGATCCAGAGGAAGTGCAACGGCGATTTGGTGTGCTTAATGAAGGCATGGCCTGGATGTCCAATGAAGGAAACTTTTTAAAGGGATACCTTGGAAAAAACCCATCTGGATCAATCAATGCTGATAAGCCAGTAGCTGGTTTTAGCTTAATGCAATCTAATCAGGGGAATTTAGGTGTTGGTGCTCACCTGAACTTAAACGATGGTAGCACGGGGATGCTCGACTATCCGAACAGGGCTGATGGTGAAGGCTCGGTCATCCCGGCTGATGCCTTTGTAGATATGGCGTGGCAAACATCCGGAGTGTTTCTTGATGATAAAATGACCGACCGTGAGAAGCTTGGAGTCCAGAACAAACACGCAACAGAGCTCGAAAGTCTCAAGTCTAAAAATAGAATGGCTGAACAATCTGCAAAACCACAAACCAAAACAGATATGCAGCGCAACATGGAATACCTGATTGAGTCAGGTGTTTCAAAGAATCCAGCGCAAGCCCGCAAGATGATGCTTCAGGCTAAATCTAACCCTTCAAAAATCATTGCGGAAATGGTTAAAAGTTCTGAAGAGAATCAGATGATGTTCAACATCAAACCCGGCGATGAGCGTTATCGCAATCGTGAACAGATGATTACTGAAGCTTTCGGATTACTTGATAAGATCAACGGTAAAACATCTCAGCCGGGAGTTGATGATGTTCAACCAACTGGTCAGCAGGAAGATGGTGGTGTGGTGGATCACTCTACACAGCGAGTTGCCTCACAATCACAAACTACCACTCCATCACAACAGCAATCTGGATTACCTCCGAAGGAATCACTTGTACCAGGTCAGGTCTACGAGATACCAGGACGCGGTAAAGCTCAATGGAACGGGACGATGTTCACCCCGGTAGCGGAGTAAGATATGAGTGAATCTGCTGCTTTTACATACGAAGATGCACAAGCTCCCTCTAATGGTGTTGGTTTCTCATACGAAGAAGCTAATGCAAGCCCTCAAGAAGGGCTCAGTCATGAAGAGGCGCAAGGAACTTCAGACGCAGGCTTCTCATACGAAGAGGCTTTAAATGAGCCACCTTCCTTTATGGATCAGATGGGCGGAGGGATCGACTCGGTACAATCATCATTCCAAAAGACAGGCGCACTAATTGCCGATAAAGCAGGTGCTGATGAAATTGCACAGGGCTTGCGAAATGACGCAACTGCAAATGATGAAGAGGCTGCAAAGGTTCAATACCAGTCCAAACATGGTGATAGCGGTTGGAAGCAGGCACTCAATCTATCAGATCCAGAATGGTGGAAGGCAACTATTGCAGAAGCTATTCCCGGCTCAGCTCCATTCCTTGCTGGTGCGGTGGCTGGGGCTGCTGCTACACCATTGCCACACCCTGTTGCTAAGTTGATTGGTGCCGGTCTTGGTGGTGGTGCCGCAGTTGTGCTGCAAGAAGTAGGCCCTGCTTATGAAGAGCATCTGCAGGCGCACCCTGACGATACAGAGGGTGCGACCGATTACGCAATCAAGAAAGCAGGGTTAACAGGCGTGATCAATGCGGCATCGATTGGCTTAGGGCCATTGGGTTATGGTGCCGGTGCGATTAAGCACGCTCTTATTCAGATGGCGGTACAACCAGCGGTTGGTGTTGCAGATACAGTTGCAGGCAATGCAATGGAACAGGCGAACATTGATCCAAACACGCCGCTATCAAGAGGTGTAGCTAAAGCAGCCGTTGGTGAAATCGCAGTAGATGCGCCAGGCACAGTTGCAATTGTTCGTAATGTGATGAAATCCGGACAGGACACGCAGATCGCTACTGATGTAGATGCAGAGGATGCCGCAGCTGTGGCTGCAGATGGCCATCAGGTGGAGATAGCCCAAGATGATGGCGTGGTAAGTGTTGAAGGTGATCCAGTCACGGCGGAAATACGGCCTGAAAGTGGCGAGAATATGGCTGTAACAGATCAAGCAGCACCGAAAGTACCGGAACCGGCATCTACCATTGAAGCGCAGATTGATGCCTTTAATGATGGTCGTAAGCCTGCCGTATTAATCACACCGGGCGAGGATACTCCCCAGATACCTGAAGGCGCTAAATCCTTCGACCTTGGAGATTCAGGAACACTAATATTCAAAGATAATGCCACGTTGGCCAAAGCTCTTAACCCTGAGACATTAGGCGAAGCGCTGGGGTTTGGAACAGGAGCGAAACCGGAGAGTCCTACAAATGCTATTGTATCAAAAGATGCACAAGGTCGAATCGTTGCAGAGCAGCTGACAGATGAAAAAGACCTTGATCTCCATGCCTCTGTTATCGGCGCAGGAAGGATACTTGCTGGGGAAGGTGGGAGTATTGAACTGCAATCTATTGGACAGGTATTGCAGCAGAGACAGGAAGCCGTCACGCCATCTTTATCAGCAGAAGAAGACACTGGCATAACAGAGGGAGTAAAAGCCACAGGAGAGGCATCTGTTGCAGCCTCACCGGCAGATTTACAGCAAATAACTGCTGATATGCAAGGTGATGGAATGAAGTTCCGCAAAGGTGAAGCCGAGTTGTTCCATGCCGGTGATGTTGCCACTGTTGAAGCAGTCAGGAGCAGGGTGAGTCTAAAGTTGCAAGAGCGTAAGGCGCAACAGGAGGGATTCGCCGCCCTCGATGAAGGTAAACCATTCTCATTTAATCCCAATGCAAGTGACGAGCTTCCGGTTAATCCTTCAGAAGGCCAGGCCGGTGCGGCTGCAATTGCGAAGCTTGATGAACAAACAAAGCAACCTGACATAAGCCAAAAGGTTATATCGAAAAGCACCTCTGAATCTGACATAGCAGAAGAGCAGCCAGTGCAGAATGCCGATGTTTCAACAGCGAAGCGCATGAATGTGAATACAAGCAAGGATGAGTTGCAAACGCAGGCGACTACAGCAGGTATGCAAAGCCCCTTGCAGCAGGGGGAAGATGAGGCTGTTTCGCCAAAGGCTGTTGTCACTCAAGCGTTAAAGCTTGAACGAAACGAGAAAGGCTCGCTTATCGCATCAGGTGAAGGTGTGCGTGATGTGCTGAAGCAAGCGGGTGTGAAGTTTGTTCCGCGTAAGGGAGGAACTGCCCTTGTTGCAAAATCAAACGAAGAGGCTGCGCACAAGGCGATTGATACGAGATCATCTAAAGCAGCTGTAAAACAGCCTGTTAACTCGTCAGTTGGTAGTCAGGGAGTACAAAGCACGCCTGAAACCGGTATGAAAGACCATGTTTCCCAGTCGGAGAAGAAGGTTGAATCAAAATCCGATCAAGAACCCCCCAATACACCAAGTAGCAAGATTGATGATACTACCACCAGGCTGGAGAAAGTTGGGCAGAAGGACAATCCTGTTTCACCTAAGAGTCGATCAGGACTATCAAAGAAAGAACGTACAAACTTATTCAAGGATGGGACTGAAGTTCCAAGAAGTAAGTTGCTGAGTGAATACTATTCCCCTGGTCGAATTGTAAAAAGCTACGGTGGACATGATCGCGTAATTTCTCTTGATGAGAAAGATGGTGGAGAGTGGTCTGTTAAGGTTATTGAGGTCACAAAGGATGATAATGGTGAATGGATAGATGCAGGCGATGTGCGAGAGCATTCCACATTTCCTGAGCGAAAGAGTATGGCAGCCGCATTCAAATCAGATGATGAATCTGCTTCACCAGAAAAACAATCGGGTGAGAATATCGAAGATTTCGGTGAGAAGCTTGGTGGCGCAAAGAAGGATACTTACAATCTATACCGTGATCAGATGGCCAAGGCTGGTGAGTATGATGTGAATGATGTGCCTCTATCAAAATCATGGCCAGAGCCTGATTACAAGAAGCTTCTGGAAGGCGGTATTGATAAAAAGACTGTAGCATTCATCAGAGCAGCAAGGGATGAAATACCCAACAAGCCAAGGGATAAATACAAGCTCGCTCGCTGGACTCCACAGGTTAAATTGCTTCGATCCTTGGCAGACGATTTGTTGCAAGGGCATATTTCTGTTGATCGTCTATTTACTGAGCTTTCATTGGAAAAGTACAATCGATTGCGCGAAGGGATTAGCGGCAGAATTGAATTGTATGAGAAGATAGGCCATGAGCGAAGCATGAAAGGTATCGCTGTAACTGTTGGGCGATACAGTATGTATGATGGCGTTAAGCATGACCCTGCAAAGACTATCTGGTCAGTGAGTCAGAAGAAGAAAGCAACGGCCTTTGGAAATATGCCGAGAATGCTTGGTAAAGGTGACACAAGAGAGAAAGCTGTTGAAAGCTTCGTAAAGAATCTTGATAAGATTGACTCACTGCCAGCAAGTGAGAAGCGAAAGAAAAGCGGGTTTGATGTTTATCATTATCAAGATAAGCCTGATATGTATTGGATCGGAAAGAAGATTGGCAAGAATCGGGCTGATTTGAAATCATTTGATTCACTTGATAGCGCTAAGGCATACCTGAACGACAACCAGAGCTCGGTAGAAGAACTGCTTGCGCGATACAAAATACTCCCCGGTCATCGCCGAGAAACAAACCGCGAGAGATCAGGGGTTGATTATCGCAACGGTGAAGATGTAACGCCAGAGATGTTCAGTGATGCGTTTGGTTTTCGCGGTGTAGAATTTGGTAATTGGGTTAAAGCTACAGGCGAGAGGCAGGGCCACCTCAACCGGGCATACGATGCGCTAATGGACTTAGCTAACCTGATTAATATTCCACCACTCGCAATCTCTCTAAATGGAGAGCTTGGACTGGCATTCGGCGCGAGAGGTAGCGGTGGCGCGGATCCAGCAGCAGCTCACTACGAGCCTGATTTCGTAGCAATAAATCTGACAAGAAAGAATGGTGCTGGTTCATTGGCCCACGAGTGGTTTCATGCGATGGATAACTACTTCTCTCGCAGTCGCAGAGATCCATCGGGAATGATGACAGACAAACCATATCATCGCGGTGCCGGCGTTCGTCGCGAAGTATCTGGAGCATTCAAAGACATCGTGGATGCGTTGAAAAAAACAGGCATGGAGAAGCGGGCAGCAGAGCTAGATAAACGCAGATCTAAGCCGTACTGGGCTACGTCATGGGAGCAGTCAGCGCGAGCATTTGAAAGCTACGCGATTGATAAGCTTGCTCAGTCTGAATCTGTTAATGATTACCTAGCAAATGTCCAAGGTCATACAGAGTTCACGCGAAACATGCTTGAATCACTACTGGAGGGGAAGACGGCTGAAGAGTCATATCCATACCTACTAGACAGTGAAATGGATGGTGTGCGAACAGTATATGATAAATTCTTTGAGACTCTGAAAACTAAAGAAACAGACAAGGGTGTTGCTCTGTTCTCACGCACCAAAGGTGATAAGTCAGCCGTTGGGAGGTCGTCTGAAGAACTCAGTGCGATCATGGATAAAGTCATTGTCCGCGTCGGTAATCGTTGGCCGGTGCATACACTCCATACGTTTGGCGATCTTCCTGTCTCGATACAGAAACAGGCCGATACAGAGGGCCACGATGGCAATGATGTAGATGGTGTATTCCATAAGGGTAATGTTTATCTGATTCGGGATAACTTAGCAAGACACAGTGATCCTGAATTGAAAGTTGAGGAAGCTCTTTTACATGAGTTCGCACATGGTGATATCCGCGCTATGTTCGGCGAAGAAATGGCTGCAAAGCTGAATGTCTTATTTGCTGCCTCTGGTGGTTACAAGGGCATAAAGGCTATTGCTGATAAACATGGTATCGATCTTCGTCCGTACTCCAAAAGCGGGGCTCTGGCTGGTATGGCTAGCAATAAGCGACAGAACCTAATCATGGATGAAATTCTTGCTCACCTTGCACAGGAAAAGCCAAACACAGCCAAACGGATAAAAGAGATCGTCGGCATGATTCGCCAATGGCTTCGAGACCATGGCTTTGCAAAGCTGGCCAAGTACGGTGAAACGGATCTGCTAAACGTATTAAGGGAGGCAAGAAAGGTTACTGCTAAAAATGTGAGCGGCAGAGCTACGTTTATGGTGTCCAAGCATGAACCAAACGGTATGAGTGGCTTCGATGGCTTTGTGGATGACCACAATAAGGCCATTAAATCCCTTCCATGGGACAGTATTGTGGGCTTTGCAAAGGATAAGCGTCGTATCTTGATGGGAGCGCTTACCAACCTGCAATTGGGTGAAGTGTATGCACCTGCATTAAAAGGGATGGAGGGAGGCAACCCACTCACCAATTACAATACATCGCTGCAGAACCTCGAAGCAGAGCGTAACGGCGCATTACATGAAGCTGAACTTATTGACCAGTCATGGGATAGTCTAAACGGTAAAGAGGCAGATGCTGTTGGTACACTGATGAATGATGCGACCGTGTATGCTATTCACCCTGACAAAGCCTTTGAATCACAGATGCCTGAACTGCAGAAGAAGTTGCAACAAGTACGAAGCGAGGAAGAAGGTACAGAGGTTAAGCGTGAGATACAGAATGAGAAGCATCGTAAACTTGCATATCCGAACCTCTCCAAGCGCTACCAGGCACTGAGTAACGACGCCAAGGGTGTCTATGCAAACGTGCGTGATCTGTACACCCAGCAATGGAACAAAACACAGGCGGAGATGATTAACCGGGTTGCTCGTAACATTCCTGATGAAAGCATACGTAAGCAGTCCATTACAGAAATCAGATTAGCATTCAGAAAGGCGATCCAGATAGGTCCCTACTTCCCACTTGCTCGATTTGGCGACTTTGTAACGATTGCTCGTAAAGATGGTGATTATATTCGTGATCATCATGCAACCAGTGCCAAACAGAAAAAGGCCGCTGTGAAATATCGTAAAGCAGGCTTCACAGTCAGTAGAGTGAAGGGTGAAGAGTTTGGAGCTGGTGATTTGGGTAATGCTCCAGCATTCGCACAGGATGTGTTTGAACTGCTGAATAAATATGGGTTGAAAGAATCTGATCTTGCGGACGATGTGAATCAGCTAATGTTACGCATGATGCCGGATATGTCGGCGCTGAAGCACAACATCCACAGGAAGCGGGTTAAGGGTTATTCAGGAGATGCCAGGCGAGCATTTGCGCACACGGTTTTTCATGGCGCACACCATTTGTCACGAATCATGTTTGCCGATCGCATGCAGAATGAAATCACCCGTATCAAGGATGAAATAGGATTGCTGCAGAGTGGCAAGGAAAGCGTCCTTGAAGATGGCAACCTTGCAGTTGATCTACTCAATGAAATGAAGGTTAGGCATGAGAAAATCATGAACCCGAATAGTCACCCTTTAACCTCACACCTCGGAAGCCTTGGGTTCATCTGGTATCTGGGTGCAAGCCCTGCTGCCGGTATCGTTAACATGACACAAACACCACTTGTAACGCTGCCAATGTTGGCTGGTAAGTATGGATGGAGTAAATCATCAGCGGCATTGATGAGAGCCATGAAGGACTATGCGAGAGCACCATTTAAGGCAGGTTCGTATGAAGCCTGGGTGTCACTCGACCGAAGCAACCGCATTGCAAAATCAGAACGCGCATTGATTGAAGAGTTGATCAAAGATGGAACGCTAGACATCACACAAGCTCACGCACTCGCACAGTTGTCAGAGACCGATACACGGCACAATGCAAAGGGAGAGATGAGCCAAGGAAGAACCAAGGCCATGCGATATATTGGCGCGTTCTTTCACAACGCTGAGGTAGTCAATCGCCAGGTGTCTGCATTGGCCGCATATCGATTGGCCAAAGGTACAGGGGTAAATCATGAAGAGGCAGTTAACCAGGCGCGGAAAGTCGTGTTTGATAGTCATTTCAATTATGCATCCAGTAACCGGCCAAGATACTTGAAAGGTGATGTTGTACGGACATTGACTATGTTCAAACAGTACAGCCAGCACATGACGTATGCCCTGCTTCGCAACTTCAACCAGAGCTTCAAAGGTGAGACACCAGAAGTACGTAAACAGGCTCGTAACACTCTATCCGGAATACTTGTACAGCATGCCCTTGCAGCAGGAACACTCGGACTACCATTAGCAGGGGTGATATTCAGCACACTCGACTTGGCCTTTGATGATGAAGATGAACCTTTTGATTCAAAGGTAGCATATCGCAACTGGCTGGCTGATACATTCGGAACAAAGGTTGGTGAAGCAATCGCAAAAGGCCCTGTGAACGCTTACACGCCGATTGATTTACATTCGCGCGTATCACTTGATGAACTATGGCTACGGACGCCAGACAGGGACCTGACAGGCAAGCAGGAGGCTCTTTACTACATGCAACAAGCAGCGGGGCCAATCGGTGCGCTGTTCCTCAATGTGTGGAGTGGTGCCGGGTCCATTGCTGAAGGTCATGTGGAGAGAGGCTTTGAAAAGATGGTTCCTAAGTTTGTCAGGGACTTTGCACGATCTGCCAGATATCACGAGGAAGGACTCCGGACATACAATGGTGATCCAATCATAGAAGAGACAACGCCAGCAGAAGAAGCATTTCAAGCTATTGGGTTCTCTCCATCAAGGGCTGGTGAACGCTATGAGGCACGGTCAGCAGTGAAGAAGCAGCAAATGGGTATCAATGACAGGCGTAAGCAGCTGCTGAACTGGTACGCGGAAGGAATCAGAGATAACGACAACCAAAAGCTTAATGATGTAATCGATAAAATCAGCCTGTTCAATGGAAAGAATCCATCACGGGTAATCGATGCCAAGACACTTAAACGCTCACTGAAAACAAGAGCTTCCAGATCAGGGCAAACAGACCATGGCATCTATTTACCGAAGGGCTCAAAACACCTGATGGAAGAAGCGAGGTTTGCAGAGTGAAAAAGCGACCATGGCATAAGGCAGCGGTGAATACTGAACCTGTTGGAGGTGCTGATGAAACTACCCCTGAAAGCAAAAATGATGCTGGGTTTTGCGAGACCATAAAAAAGAACGATAAAAAACGGAAAGCATGCGGTGCAAAAACAAGAAAGGGGTCGCCTTGTAAGAACACGCGACTATATCCAAACGGTAGATGTAAAAACCATGGTGGTCTAAGTACGGGACCAAAAACAGAAGCAGGCAAGGCAAGGGCAAAGCAGAACCTTGTAAGCTGGAAAGGAAACGATTGATACTTTCCGCAGCCATCGCATGCGCATGTGTATGCGTCATGAGGTTCAAGCGTATGTTGATCAGGCCGGACAGGTACGCACAGGCGTGCGTGTGCGTCATGGGGTTCATATGTGTTTCTGGTGCCATCCTCGCATATGCGCGCCCGTAATGGGGTTCAGTATCCTGTGCTTTATGAGTCCATAAAAAGAGGCGAGATATGGAAATAGTGACACGAAAATATTACGAAAAGACGAAGGCTGAAAGCAATGGTTAGCAGTCCTGAATTACGGAAGCTGTGGCGAAAGCATGGTGATGATCATGCCAGGCGATGGGTAGAGTATGAGCGTCAGGCAGACGCATGGAATGAAGCTGCTGAGAAATTGCAGGCAGCCGGTGATTGGAGAGCTCCATTGCCACCATTTCCGGAACACCCTCATTGTGAGCCTTACCCAGCGGAGCTTCACGATATTACGTGCGGTGCAAAAACCAGAGCAGGCACGCCATGCAAACGTACTGACCTCTATCGAAGTGGACGATGTAAGTTCCATGGAGGGTTAAGCACCGGGCCACAGTCTTCAATAGGGAAGAAGAAGGTAGCCCTGAATGGCTTTAGGAAGAAAAAAACCTGAGTTGGCCGTTATACACCGATTACGACAGACGACTCACGGCCAAACCCGGACGGTCAATGTTTTCAACTAACGCCGGTTAATTGCTTTTGTTATGTTTTTTTATCTTAATTTGGCAACATTTCCACCGGAAACGCTGGCCGCTCTTGTAGTCGTTTCAAATACTCACTCACACTAGAAGAGTGTTCAATATTATGCTGCTTTGCCCATGTGATTAAATGGTAAAAATAGATATCTGCCAGTGTAAATTTACCATTGGCAATATACTCGCCAGCTTCTGCCCACTGCCACACACAACTAATATTTTCTTTTAATCGGAAGATAGCTCCCTCATAGGTTCCTTCTGGCCAGCTATACAAAGCCTTCAGACGGCTAGCTTGCTCTGCAATCCATAAATAAGGCTCAATTTCGGTTAGCCCGTAATGGAACACTCGCCTATAATTAAATATCTCCTTAGGCTCTAATGGAATTAACTTTTGATTCTCAGAAATATCATTCAGGTATTCCATAATGGCTGACGACTCCGTAAACACATCATTGTCGTGACATAACACAGGCATCTTTCTTGAAGGGTTCAAATTTAAGAAATCTTCGGTTCGAGTTTCACCCTTAAACGGATCTAGCCTTATTACCTTATAGGGATAATCAAACTCTCTTAACGTCCATAACACCCTCTCTGCTCTTGAGCGAAATGGATAGGCATATAAAATGAATTCGCTAATTTCCATGACTCCTTGTTAAAACATAACTAACCGAATAGAAGTAATCATTATTCCTCATTATTAACTCCTATAGGTGGACACTTTATCCACCATATCTCATATTAAAGGGGAAAAGTAGAACTCAAAGTTTTGATCGCACAAACACAGCCCTAGTGAGGAGAAAAGGTTAAACCTCGTGAAAGCGACTGTCCATTTGTGGCCTTTGTGCGACCGCCGCCGTTATACGCCTATCACCACAGGCAATAGTCGGCCAACATCGGTCATTCATTCGTGTGGTGTTTGGGGAGCCAAGCAGGACTTGAACTGAGTACATAACGAATGGGTTAATAACTTGCTAAGCCTACTCCGTCTAGATCAATATAATAATGTTCACTCTCTCTGACTTTGTTTTGAGCAATTTCATTGAGCCAATCATTGTTATGCCACTCTCTAGTTACAATCGCTCGGTGAAGCAATATCTTTGATATTGGAAAAGAAAGGCTAGGAATATTGTACGCTACAAAATTTTGATCATGAACATCATTGTCTTGTTCTAGGTTGAGGGAGTCGATTGATTCTAGAATACTCTCATAATACCCTGACCTTAATGTCTGGTTTAAGGCTGTGTTATATACAACATCTGAGACAACGGGGTCATAAAACTTAATTTTAGGTTCTGCGTATAGATTATATGCCACACTTGCCACAGTAAAGTTGGCAGTAAGCGGACCTGTCGTAGACTGTAGTTTAGGACCTCTCGTCGGGAGAATTCGATTCATTTCGTTGTCTGAGTAAGTTGGACATGCGTATCCTTTAGCTTCCACCGCAAACTGGAAGCCAGCATGGGGATTGGTGCAGTAAAAGTCTGGACGAGGACCAGCGATTTGATGCCCATTTGCTATCATCGCATCTTCATAACAATGAGTATGAACAGCACCATAAAGAAATTTCGACAGATAATCTGCAAAGGCTCGTCCAATTCTATTCGAGACATAAGCCTTTTCAGTCGGATCGTTATTGAAAGGCTGGGGAAGTTCAAAGCTTACTGGATTGTTTCCCCAATACTGATTAATCCCAAAAAAATCTCCAAGAAGCCTTGAGGCCAAGTATGGTGCAATAGTTGGTCCAACCCCTGCAAAGGTTAGGTGTTTGCAAAAGGCAAAATATCCTATCGAGTAAGGGGCAACAGTAATGATTCCTGCTGCATCTTGATGTATTACTTCAAAGTCCAATTTCTTCTCCGAGTTGTAACGCTGAATAGCTAATAATGAAGTTTAATATGTGGACGACCCCTAAATCAATAGACACTGATATACTCCAAATCGAATGACCGGGTTTGGCCCAGAGTGTGTGAAAACACAGGCTTGGGTTTAAGGTTCATCTCAACCGAGCAAAAAGACGCGGATTCAACTTGTAAGTGCAACTTTGATAAGGGTTTGAAGGAGCAAGCTGCGGTAGCAGTCTTGCGCTTTTCAAACACGACTTATCAAAGGACAAAGAATGAACTACACGCAGCTTACCCAAGAGCAACGGTATCAG
>JAJFLH010000017.1 GCA_021772775.1 Mariprofundus sp.
CTGATACCGTTGCTCTTGGGTAAGCTGCGTGTAGTTCATTCTTTGTCCTTTGATAAGTCGTGTTTGAAAAGCGCAAGACTGCTACCGCAGCTTGCTCCTTCAAACCCTTATCAAAGTTGCACTTACAAGTTGAATCCGCGCCCGTCGCAACAAATTCCTGATCATATTCAAACAACAGATCATGTCCTTTATGCAGTAATCAACCGACCAACATATTTCGAGGTTTACAGATGACATCAAGCGTTTTCATTCAACGCCCCTTTTACGAGTTCTGTTTGATCTATTCATCCATACTCATCTCTTCAATCTCTTTTTTAAGCAGTTGGTCAAATCGCTCTAACAGACCAAGCACAAGCATAAGCAGCTGCCGCAGAGATATCTCACCACAGTTCTAAAATCGTTTAATGGTCGAGGCAGGAAGCCCTGATTTCAGTTAGACAAAAAATTAGGCCGCAACTCATGAATTGGATGGTACAAGCATAACATCCTATAAAACAGATTGACCCACTGAATGCTTACGACATGATTAGAGCCGTGCCTGCCGATCATCAAAATACCCCCATCTCTGTTACCGAATTGACTGCCCGCATCAAACAGATGCTAGAGATCGGTTTTGGTAAGATTCAGATCACAGGCGAAATTTCCCGCCTAACACGACCCTCTTCCGGCCACCTCTATTTCACTATCAAAGATGCCCATGCGGCTATTTCAGCTGTCATATGGCGCTCGACTGCCATGCGTTACAAAAATGTTGTGCAGGAAGGTGGCGAATTTATATTTACCGGCCACATCAGTGTCTATGAACCGCGTGGCACTTATCAACTGGTGATCAGTCGAGTGGAAACAGCCGGTGCAGGCAAACTGGCGGCTGAATTTGAGCGGCGCAAACAACTGTATGCTGAGCTTGGATACTTCGATGCATCCCGTAAACAAGCGATCCCATCACTGCCCAACCATATCGGCATTGTTACCTCCCCTACTGCAGCCGCATTTGAAGATGTTAAAAAAGTACTCGCCACACGGCCTGCATGGCTTGAACTCACACTGGCCCCTGCTTTGGTGCAGGGCAGCAGTGCTCCAGCCGCCATTGCCAGCGCGCTAAACAAAATGAGCACAATGGCATCACCACCACAGGTCATTCTGCTTGTGCGCGGCGGTGGCAGTATGGAAGATCTATGGTGTTTCAATGATGAAGCCGTAGTCAAAGCGATTGTTGCTTGCCCTATCCCAATCATCACAGGTGTCGGTCATGAGATTGATACAACTCTGGCCGATTTTGCGGCTGATCTGCGCGCTGCAACACCATCGAATGCAGCTGAACTCTGCTGTCCATCGCGCGATGAGTTACGTCAGCGATTGCCACGCATCTCCAGTCTTTATGGCTTGCTGCAGCAGCGACTCAATCAGAAAAACCGTGATCAACGTACGCTGCAACAACGTCAAAATATGGCATGGCAACGTATTACAGATGCACGCCACCATAATGCAGTGCAACAGTCATCGCGTTTGAACCATGCATTGCACATCCAGCTTAACAAAAGACGCGCTCCACTGCGGCTACTGGAAAAACGTCTCGTTCCATTGCAACCCATCCAACGGCTTCAACAGCAGCGTTTGTTGCTCAATCACCAGATAAGTGCCCTCTCACAACAAGCCCGCACTGAACATCAGCAACGCCAGATCGCTTTCAACAGAGCCACACTGCAATTGAAAGAGCAGAAAAAACAGATCCAGTTGAAACGGCAAAAGCTGGCTGTACTGTGTGGCGAGCTTAAAGAGCTTGATCCATCCCGTGTGCTTGATCGCGGTTATAACATGAGCTATTCCGCCGATGGCCATGTCATTACACAGGCATCCGACCTGCAACCGGGCGATAATATGCAGGTACGTTTCCGTGACGGCACCGTAGATAGCAAAGTAACATCAACAACAAGGAACCCAATATGAAGATCCGACTACTCATTCTATTATGCACCACGCTCTGGCTCAGCTCTGCACAGGCCACTGAATGGCGAGCTATCCAGGGTAATGTGGCCCAGCTCGATATCTCATATACCGGAGAGAAATTATCGCTAACCTGTTTTGGCAAAAAATGGCCTTTAAAATCGTTGGGTAATAACAGATGGCGCGGCTGGATTGGTGTTGACCTCAAAAAGAAGGTTGGCAAACACAATATTTTGTGGCGTTCAGGAAAAACGGTGGTGGCTGAAGACTCCCTTATCGTTGAAAAAGGTGAGTTCCGCATCTCTCATATCAAGGTTGCCAAAAAGATGGCCGAATTTGATGGGCCCACGCTGAAACGCTACCGGAGAGAAGTGAAAGCACTCAAAGCGACATATACAACAAAAGTCGCTGCCAACCCAAACATCATCATGCACGGCAAACCGGTCAAAGGAATCGAGTCCACCCCCTTTGGCGCGCAGCGTTATGTGAATGGAAAACCGAAATCCCCACACTCCGGCATTGATATTGCAGCCCCATCTGGCACAACAATCGAAACACCATTGGCCGGCCGTGTACTGATGGTTGATGAGATGTATTTGAATGGTAAAACAGTAGCCATCGGCCATGGCAATGGATTAGTCTCCGTATTCTCGCATATGAAATCGACCGCAGTGAAACAGGGTGCATGGGTCAATACGCGGCAAAAGATTGGTGAAGTGGGTACTACAGGGCGATCTACAGGCCCTCATTTGCATTGGGGAATTCGCTTCAACAATGCTCGTATAAACCCGGAAAGTATTGTAAGTTTAAAGTAGTTGAATAGCACAGGTGTAATCATAGGAGATGTCTTCAGATGGAAATAAAAACATTAATTATTGATGATGAAGATTCAGTTCAAAGTATCCTGGCCGCATTCCTGAATCGTTATGTCACCGATAAAGGTATGACAAGCTCTATTCAGAGCATGTCCGATCCTATTCAGAGCCTGTTTGAGCTGACCACACGAGGTTATCAGTATCAGGTCATTTTACTTGATGTGCGCATTCCTAAACTCAGTGGTGATGAGATCTATAGCTCCATCGAACAGGTTAACCCAGACATCCTTGATCGTATTATGTTTGTCACTGGTTATCCGGAAGATCTGTATGAACGTTTCCCTGATAAAACATTCAACATTCTTCAAAAACCGTTCCGCTACAATAGCTTTGCAGAAAAACTGGATGCCCTGCTGGGCAACTAAACAGATACTCGGTCAGATCAGAAGAACCAACTCATGAGCAATCAAAGCAACTGGAAAGCTTCTCTGCTTGAGCAGCAAATAGCCTGGGGCGTTGCCTTATGCGGCATCCTGCTCGTGATTATTGCAGCTTCACAACCGCAGTGGTTTGATTTTTCATCAAAGCCTACCGCGAGCAAGCAAACCGCCCCAATCGCTAAAGCTGTGCCACAGGATCAAGCCAAGCTAGACCCACCTACACCCGCTGTTGCAGTAAAACCAGTTGTCAAAACAGCGCAAAAACCCGTCACAATAGAACCCACCGTCAAAACGAAACAGGTCGTGAAAGAGACACCAAAACCCATCAAAATCAAACCTCAAAATGTATCAACACGAAGCTATTATGTTCAGATTGGTGCATTTGAAGAGAAAGCACGAGCTCAGGGCATGACCGATCACCTCAAGAAAAGAGGCTGGAGTGTTAGAGTTTTCAAGAAACGCGCTCTGCATGCCGTGTGGATTGGTCCCAAAGAAACACATGAAGAAGCCGAAAAACTACTGAAAACCATTCAAATCAAGTTGAAGTACACGGGTTTTATTGTTCAAAATAGGTCATGAGTAAGTCCGCGAAAGGTATGGTTGTCGCCGGGCACCCGGCCACAGCGGATGCAGGTGCTGCTATTTTAAAAGCTGGTGGCAATGCTGTAGATGCAGCGATTGCAGCCATTACCACCTCGTTTTCAGCTGAGCCTGTGCTCACAGCTGCCGGTGGTGGTGGTTTTATGCTTGTGGCTGAGCCTACAAGACCAGCTCGACTCTATGATGGTTTTACACGCATGCCTGCAGCCGCCGCACTGCTTGCATCATCACCTGTTTCAGAGGCCGGGCTTCAGGCCATCCCGATTGATTTTGGTGATACCGTTCAAACCTTTCACATTGGTCAGGCATCTGTCGGCACCCCATCACTATTGGCCATGCTGTTTCATGCCCATCGTCTGCATGGAAAAATCCCTCTGCAGGATGCTTTAGCACCGGGCATTGACGCTGCCAGAAGTGGCATCCGATTAAACAGCTTACAAGCTTCGTTCATTGCACTGTTGCAACCCATCCTCACCAGCACGGAACAATGTAAAGAGATCCACGCCCCGCATGATAAACTGCTTATTGAAGGCGAAAACTTTCGCAATCCTGATCTCGCCAACACACTTGAAATGCTTAGCCATGAAGGCATCAATGAGATGTACCAAGGTGATCTGGCTCGCCATATTGTTGCAGCCTGCATTCCACATGGTCTACTCAATATGGCGGATATGAGAGCTGAACAGGTCAATATCCGCAAACCGTTATCCACAGCACTGTTTGGCGGCACACTGCTCACTAATCCTACCCCCTCTTCCGGTGGTCTCTTGATTTCTCTTGCTACCACTCTACTTGATCAATTGAGTAAACTGGTTGAAACCAGCAAAACACCCTGGCCCGTGCTGATAAGCGAAGTATTACGCACTGCCAGCCGTGTACGTCACAACGGCTTAGACAAACGCATCCATGAACACGCCATTGCAGCCGAGCTACTGACGGAAAAAAACATTCAACATCATCTGGATAATATTCTTCATCGATTACGAAACCCTGCTGCCACGCAAGATCAACATGAACCCTCCAACCGCCATGGCAGCACTACCCATATCAGCATCATAGATAAGGATGGCATGGCTGTATCAATGACCAGCAGCAATGGAGAAGGCTCAGGTATTGTCGTACCCGGCACCGGTATTCATCTAAATAATATGCTTGGTGAGGAGGATATCAATCCACTTGGTTTTCATGCCCTGCCTGCCGGTTTCACACTGCCTTCGATGATGGCTCCCTCCATTCTGATGAGACATGGAAAACCTGCGGTCGTGCTCGGCAGCGGTGGCTCCAATCGACTGCGCGGAGCCATTATCCAGGTACTGGCACGTCATCTGATGCTAGGGCAAGATATTGAAAGTGCAGTCCATGCTCCCCGCTTACACAATGAAGCTGATCGACTCGATATTGAGCCGGGCCTGCTCAGCGAGCATGACAGATATCAATGCCTGAAAATGGGATGGAAACTCAACGACTGGCAACAACAAAGTGTCTATTTTGGCGGTGTGAATGCCATCAGTTGCGATGTTAAAGGAGGCATGCAGGGCTCTGGTGATGCACGTCGCGGTGGAGCAGTTGCTTATGCATAACGGAGTTAGTGAAACAGAGGTCAAACAAACCGCTTTCATTGCATTCGGTGGAAATCTCGGTGACGTAGAGGCCACATTTGAATCTGCACGCGCATGTATTGAACAACTCCACCATACATCTGTGATGCAGTCGTCACTGCTATATCGTACGCCACCACTCGGTCCAGCTGGACAGCCTGATTATTACAATGCTGTCATTGCCATTGAATCTGCACTAGCCCCCTTAGCACTACTCGATGCACTGCAAGAGATAGAAGCCAAGCACCAGCGCGTGCGCGCCGAACACTGGGGTCCTCGCACACTGGATCTCGATATCATTGCGATAGAGAGCCAAAAGATCGTCTCAGATCGATTAAATATTCCACACCTTGAGATGCAGCATCGCCACTTTGTATTACAACCCCTTTGCGATATCGCTACAAACTGGCAACATCCCATCTTGAATAAAAGCGCTTCACAACTACTTCAAGCTCTGCTCGAAACAGGAGAAACAGCTTTGCAAAAAGGAATAGTATGGTGACATCAGACGATCTTCTCATCCATGGCAGACCCATAAAACAGTGTCATATTGCCATCGAAGGTGCCATTGGCGTTGGAAAAACCACCTTAACCCAAAAGCTAGCCGACAAACTCGGCTCAACCACTTTCTTTGAGCAAGTCGATGATAACCCTTTTATCGAGCTGTTTTATCAAGACCCCACCCGTCATGCTCTCTCCGTTCAACTTTCATTTCTATTCTCACGCATCAAACACTGGCACTCCCTCAACCAGCAGGATCTATTCGCCCAAGGTGTAATCAGCGACTATCTGTTTGCCAAGGATCACATCTTCGCCACCGTCACCCTCTCCGATGAAGAGCTGGCACTTTATGATCAGGTATCACGCCTCACGCACGAAGACATTGCCCAGCCAGATCTGGTCATTTATCTACAATCCAAGCCTAATATCATCATGGAGCGTATCCGTCGTCGTAATCGAAACATTGAACGCGGCCTCAATGCAGATTATTTGCAAAAAATCATAACTGCGTATGATCAATACTTCTTCCATTATCAGGATACTCCGCTATTGATCGTGCAAACTGATCGCATGAATTTTGCAGATCATGAAGATGCCGTAGATATGCTGATTGAACGCATCGGCAATATGACCTCACAAACCGAGTTCTGGGCCGATTACAGCTAACAGAAATAGAGCTAGTGTTACCCTCTGCAGCTCCCTCCATAAATCCATCATACGCAGGTATAAAACATTGAACGATCTCAACAAACGCATCAGACAGGCACAACGTCAAATGTTCATTGAAAAGCTTAAGGAGAACATCTGGCTTGTACTGACCCTTGTCTCTCTGATCGTTTCATATAGTGCTTATAATTTTATTCCTACAGCATCCCATAACGTAGAGGGCATTGTAATCGACGCTCCCACGACAGCTAATGCAGCAGCGATTAATCCTGCAACTTTAACCATCCGCCTCACTAAGGATCATGAGGTTCAGGTAAAAATACCGAACAACATGAAACACCCCAAATCCGGTACTAGGGTTGAATTGGAAGAGAAAACAACATTCTTGTTTAATGTGAAATCTTACCAGTTTATTAAAAGCATCGATTAATCTTATCTGAATAGATAGTTGAAACTCGCCACAACTATCAACGATTGCCCAAAAAGGTAACCGAGCTAGAATCTAGCTATGAATATACTCTCGATGCTAAGCTGGATGCAGGAGCACCCTTTTATCATGATGTTGATAGCGCTCTGTCTCTTTCTCATGCTGTTTGGCTTGAAGACATTCATTTTTGCACGACTGGAAAACAATCAAACCGGTAACGATAAAGATTGAACTCAGATAACTGACTCCGCCTTCCTTTATAACGCTAAGAGACTCACCATTAGTTATCGCCTTCCCTCTGTCGCTTGGTGCATTCCTGGTAAGTGCTTATCTCTCTGAACAGCCCCTACTCTTTATCTAAACCTGACAACTCCCAAAGCAACTTCAACTCTTCTTTGAGGTCGGCGACCTCTTTTTCCAGTTGAGTGATACGATCAGAATCAACATTACCAGCAACCGATGCAACAGCATGAGCTTTGGCCGGAATTTCAACATCAGGTTCACCACAAAGCAGGTGTGCATAACGATCTTCGCGCTGTCCGGCGGCGCGCGGTATGCGAACAATCAAAACTTCATCGCGCTGCATGAGCTGATCCAACAAAACCTGCAACTCTTCGCTACTATCAAAGCTGACCATGCGGCCTGTATTGATACGAATTTCGTTGAGCGTAAGGGAAGAGCGCAGCATCAGTACACATAAAACAGCCCGCTCTTTGCTCGAAATACTTAGTTTACGGGAGAGGTGTTGCTCAAAACGGTCGGCCCGACCATCCATACGAGCCGTCACCAACCCTTCCGAACGCAAGCTATTCACCACGCCACCTATTTCACTTGTACTCAAATCCATCACAGGCACACGGCTGCTCTTCTGATTACACGCCGCAGTTAATGCTTTCAATGTTAGCGGATAATAATCCGGTGTGGTCATCTGTTTCTCCATCAGACTACCCAATACCCTCGCTTCATGATCCGACAACATTCCTTTTACAGCATCTTCAAGCATCATTTCCCTCTCATTATCTCTATCTGGCCACGATGACCACTCAAATTATCGATTGATAAGTATACCCAAAACACTCCTTATCACTGTCTACTTATTTATCACCCATAGCTTTTGCAAACGCTGCGGCTAAAGCACTTTGCGGTGCATTTTTATTGCGATCCAATTTCTGCTTAATTTGACCCTTTGCCGACTTCCCTCGCTTATCATGACCTTTAGAAACAGGTTTCGAACCTGGCTTCTGTCCACCTTTTGAATGCGGTCTGTTCCCATGAGATGGTTTTGATGCTGCTTTGTTATCTGGCGCTTTGTTTGCAGATGATTTATCCAAACGTGGTTTGGACGAGCCTCTTTCATTCGCCTGAGCTTTTACACGCCCTTCTCCACGGCTCTCACCACGTTTAGCGCTACGACTTGAACCCCGCTGATCCTCAGAAGAGGCTGGCTGCTCAAGCTTGGCTTCCGGTTCATCATGCAAACGCATAGTCAGAGAGATACGTTTACGTTTCACATCCGCTTCCAGCACTTTGACCTGAACCACCTGACCGACTTTCACCACTTTACGGGGATCCTCGACAAAAACATTGGTCAGCGCAGAGATATGCACCAATCCATCCTGATGCACACCAACATCCACAAATGCACCGAAGTTGGCCACATTGGTCACCACACCTTCGAGTATCATGCCATCACGCAGATCACGGATCTCATTTACACCCGACATAAACTTGGCCGTACGAAATTCAGGACGTGGATCACGCCCCGCCTTTTCAAACTCCAGCAGAATATCAGATACAGTAATCGCTCCAAACTTCTCATTGGCAAAATCGGAGGCATTTAACTGCTTCAAAAACTCAGCATTGCCCATCAACTCAGCAACGGGTTTTGCTGTTTTCTGCACAATATTTTCAACCACAGAATAAGCTTCCGGATGCACTGCTGATGCATCGAGTGGATTATCACCATTCATGATACGCAAAAAGCCAGCCGCCTGCTCAAAGCTTTTGGCTCCGATTCCTTTGACCTTAATAATCTGCTGACGATTCACAAATGCCCCCTGTTCATCACGAAAGCTGACAATATTTTCAGCCATGGAACGACTCAATCCCGCCACATGACGCAACAGTGCAGCCGATGCTGTATTAATATCAACACCAACGTGATTCACACAATCTTCAACCACAGCATCAAGGCTACGTGCCAAAAAACTATGACTGATATCATGCTGATACTGCCCTACTCCAATGGATTTCGGTTCGATCTTCACAAGCTCAGCCAACGGGTCCTGCAAACGTCGTGCAATAGAAACCGCGCCACGCAGAGACACATCCATATCCGGAAACTCTTTGGCTGCCAATGCAGAAGCCGAGTAAACCGAAGCACCAGCCTCAGATACCATCACCTGGGTCAACTGCAATTGAGGAAAACGTTCACATAGTTCTTTGACCAGACTCTCGGTTTCACGTGAGCCTGTTCCATTGCCAATTGAGACTAAATCAACACGATGTTTATCTGCCAGCACGGCAAGTGCGGCAACTGCCTCATCCCAACGCTTGGCTGGTGCATGCGGATAGATGGTAGTGGTATCAAGCACTTTACCGGTTGCATCAATCACGGCTACTTTCACGCCGGTTCTCAAGCCCGGATCCAGCCCCATCGTTGCACGCGCACCGGCAGGAGCGGCCAACAACAGATCTCTCAAATTATTAGCGAAAACTTTAACCGCTTCCTCTTCAGCCTTCTGGCGCAGTTCAGCAAACAGATCAGTTTCAAGGCGTTTGCACAGTTTCTGTTTCCACGCCAAGCTGACCGCTTCCAACAACCATGCATCAGCAGCTCTGCCCCGAGCACTAATCCTGAAACGATTGGCAATCGCAGTTTCGCAATGACCAGCCACACCTGCTTGTAGAGTATTCGCATCTTCCAACATCTTTATGCGTAACACACCTTCATTATGTCCCCGAAACAGAGCCAACGCACGATGCGATGGAATACGCTTCAACTGTTCCTGATAATCAAAATAATCGGTAAATTTGGCACCCTCTTCCACTTTGCTTTTCACCACACTACTGGTCATCAAAGCATGTTTAGAGAGATAGTCACGCAAACGACCAATCAGATCAGCATCCTCGCCAAACATTTCAATCAAAATTTCACGTGCCCCATCAAGAGCTGCTTCAATGTTTTCAATGCCTCTCTCAGCATCAACATATATAAAAGCCGCCATTTTTGGTGTCAGAGTAGGATCAGCAAGTAAGGTTGTTGCCAGATCCTGTAAACCTGCTTCGCGGGCAATATGAGCTTTGGTATGGCGTTTTACTTTATAAGGCAGGTATAGATCTTCCAGGCGCGCCATGGCTTCAGCCGCTAAAATCGCTTTCTTCAATTCTGGGGTAAGCTTTTCCTGCTCAGTGATTGATTTCAGAATCGCACTACGACGTGTTTCCAGATCACGCAGATAACGCAAGCGCTCTTCGAGATGGCGCAGCTGCGTATCATCCAGTCCACCGGTCACCTCTTTACGATAACGCGCAATAAACGGTACGGTTGCACCACCATCCAATAGCTCAATTGCAGCCGAGGTCTGCTGCTCTCTCACATTAAGCTCATTGGCAATACGTAATTCAATTCTCATGCTATCTCCACAAACCAGATCATCTCAAGCTACTTCAAAGCCTACAAAGGCGAGGCAGTTTATCGCCATCACAACAGAATAATATGGCGAATATATTTATCCCGTCAGCGCATAGTAAAAGACTATACATCAAACATTAAAACATCCGATAAAAACATTAATATTAATGAAAAGAGCCCACAGCCATCCATTCCACAAGCTCATGCGATAAATTAAAGCCATACGGGCAAGCACTCACTCCTATTCACAGCCTGCTAAAATTAAGTCAGAGTGTTCCAACAGCTTAAATATCGACTTCAATCTGGGAGAACCCATATGAAAAAACTATTAAGCATAAGCTTTGCACTACTGTTGTTAGCCTCTTTTTCAGGTTGTACAGCTGAACCGGGTACAAAGGCATGGTGTGATAACATGAAAAATAAAGACAAAGGTGAGTGGACTGCTGATGAAGCAGGAACCTTCACCAAGCACTGCGTACTAGGTAACTATAAAGAATAGACTTCTGGCAGCCCAGAAATGGGCTGCTTAAAAATTAAGGCGTAAGATTGCGCCTTTCAGGCTCTGAAACATATTCCTCGTCATAATCAGCCATCGCGGCCTCAATAACCTTAGATGCATGCTCAAAACCATAGGGCTCACCAATAGCGACATTTTGCTCTTTGCCAGGAGAGAGTTTATAAGTTAAAAAATAGTGCATCAGGCGATCAATCAGAGCCTTGGGCAATTCTGAAATATCTCTGACTTCTGACCACAACGGATCATCCTCAATCACAGCAATGATTTTATCATCGGCTTCACCATGGTCACACATCGGCAAACCACCGACCACACGAGCATTCACAAGAATCTCAATACGCGAAACAGGTCGCTCTGAAAGCACACAAATATCAAGTGGATCATCATCACCCTGCTCTGCTCCATCCATCAGATCACAAACACGATGTTTGCACAGCGTGCGCGGAATAAAACCATACAGCGCAGGATGCTGTGAGGATGAACGTACTGAGCGATCCACACGTAAATAACCCGACTTTTTGTCCACTTCAAACTTGACCGTGTCAAAAGGACTAATTTCTATATATGCATTTAGCCGCAAAGGCGGTTCGGCTCCAACGTCTAGCCCATGCCAGGGATGTGGTCGCCATTGGGAGAATGATTTCATTGATCAACTATACACAAATCAACACAAAGATCTGCAAGAAATTCATACTGACCACTCACACCATTCAGGCCTATTATGCGCCCATTAATGGCTAAATACTTTTTGCAATATATCTGTTGTGCGTTTGACCGGATTTTCACGAATGGCAGCTTCCTCCTGGGCCATATAATGAAAAATACCTGATAACCCAAGATCGAGCACATGCTGGGTAAGATTGGCTTTAACATCCGGCATGAAGGGTAATGATTGATACTCTCCCATCACATTGTCATAAGCTTGAATAACTCCAGCCTGATTCAGTGCTTTGATTACAACCGGGCGCATCTCTTTGGATAATGGAGTCGACATTTTGCCTTTAAAGTATTGAGTTGCCGCATCCTTAGGGCCATTAAGAATTTCACTGGCATCGTTGATACTCATACTCTTAATCGAATCACCGAAAATGCGTTTGGCTTTAGGCGTAGCAGCTTCTGCTGCACGATTTAGACGCAGTTCCAGATCATCCATCAGCCCTTCCATACCTACCGTTGAAAGAGCCGATTCCACAGTTTTCAAACTCTCTGGTAGCGGGATATGAATAGCTGGATCGCTATTGAAACCATCTGCCTTACTCAACTGCCCTACTACATTTTCTGAGCCCACTCTCAATGCATCTTTCAAACCGGCTATCATATCCGAGTTGGACAGTGCGCTGATTGAAGATGCTGCAGGGCTAGCCGATTCAGCTAAGCCTGAATCTTTGATCAAACCGCCGACTTGATCCATCCATCCCGCTGATGCTGGAGAAACAGACCATAAAAAGCTGCCTGTTAATATCATCACTTTCCAAGCTACTTGTTTCATCCTTTCACCTCGTGACTAAAATATTTAATCAAACACACCGATATGAATTGCCCGCCCCTGATAATTGAGGATCACACCATCAGGAGTGATCTCTTGCAGGGATAAACCCGAGCTAATGCTCTGTTTTTCTTTTCGTACTTTTCCATTGATGATCACCATACGTGATTTCGGGTTAACATCATAGATATGGCCATCTATTTTGATGGCAGGAATCGACTGTTGCTCTGCACTTGTTAACTCATGCAGTGATTGAATAGTTGGCTGCTGTTCGGCATCACCCGATTGTCTACCCACACTATATGTGCTGTTAACAGAGGATGCAGGTGTGACAAGAGTAAAAACGGGGGCCTCTTCTGCAATCTGAATCACTGGCATTTTTTTGGATAAAACTTCAGGTAAAGCCGTAGATAAAGCATTGGGGTGATTTGTTAACACCGGAATCCCAGATTTTGTAATCCCTGCTTGTTGATCGGGCATCAGCTGTGTCGACTCGATCTGTTGAGGACTAAGCTCCTGAGCTTCTTTGTTTTGAATTGTGCCCAACAGCGAGCGCTCTTTCATTACGGATGTAACAGCTGAAGAGCCCACATATGTAGCTTCAGGTGATTGCGATGTGTCTATGTTTTGCCATTGGGCCACCCACCAACCAGCAATTAATGCCACTACAATAAGTATCAATGGAAAACCGAAACGGCGAGACTTCGAAGCACGCATCGGCGCAGGAACAGCCTGATTGGAGCGCGGATGCAAAGCACGGCGTTCTTGTTCAGATTTTTTCAAAGCATCGAGAACATAGGACATCAGAGCAACGCCCCCAGATTCAATCGAAACCGGCAAACAGGCAAAACATTAAATAGCTTCAAATTAGCGTTAGCTCTTCCACCCCATAGCAATGACGGCTTTACAATAGCCAATGATTCAGCCGACACAAAAGCGCCTGTGCAAGATATGCTAAGGACTAATTCACCTACCATATTGTGACTCAATTTCATCAATCTGAAGATGCTCAATAACTTCTACACCAGAATGCACTAAGGGTTCAGCTAAAGCCTTAGCTCTAGCTTCTTCCTCAGCTTTTGCCTTGGCCTCTGCTAAAGCCTTTGCTCTGGCTTCCGCCGCAGCTTTTGCCTTGGCCTCCGCTAAAGCCTTTGCTCTAGCCTCCGCCTCAGCTTTTGCCTTCGCTTCCGCTAAAGCCTTTGCTCTGGCTTCCGCCGCAGCTTTTGCCTTGGCCTCCGCTAAAGCCTTTGCTCTAGCCTCCGCCTCAGCTTTTGCCTTCGCTTCCGCTAAAGCCTTTGCTCTAGCTTCCGCCGCAGCTTTTGCCTTCGCCTCCGCTAAAGCCTTTGCTCTAGCCTCCGCCTCAGCTTTTGCCTTCGCTTCCGCTAAAGCCTTTGCTCTAGCTTCCGCCGCAGCTTTTGCCTTGGCCTCCGCTAAAGCCTTTGCTCTAGC
>JAJFLH010000018.1 GCA_021772775.1 Mariprofundus sp.
CTGATACCGTTGCTCTTGGGTAAGCTGCGTGTAGTTCATTCTTTGTCCTTTGATAAGTCGTGTTTGAAAAGCGCAAGACTGCTACCGCAGCTTGCTCCTTCAAACCCTTATCAAAGTTGCACTTACAAGTTGAATCCGCGATTTATACTATTCCCCCAATATCCGGGAGAGCTATTGAGTCGATGCTGTAGCTTGATCCTGCTTTCTTTCATCACGCACTTTTTTGACAACCACTAAGGCTTCTATCAGCACCCAAAAGGCCAGCAAAAATATAGCCGCTCCAACAGCTGCTACAGTCCACTGTTCATTACCCAACGCCTTGTAAACTCCCATGATCATGCCTGAAATAGTTGCTCCGAGCACCAGCAGCATCGGTAACAGGGTATAGAGAATTGGCTTTTTCTTACGATAGAGATAAATGGTCACCGTTAACAGGGTCAAACCAGCCAGTATTTGATTGGTAGTGCCAAACAACGTCCATAAAAATAGCCCCGCTGGTTTACCATCCATGGTGAAGAAGGCGAAGAAACCAATTGCAGCAACAGCAAGCGTGGTAGCAAAATAACGATTGCCAAGCGCTTTGACGTTGATGGTTTGACCAATCTCTTCAAGATTAAAGCGGAGTAGTCGTGCGCCGGTATCAACACTGGTCATGGCAAAGCCGACCACCACCACAGAGATAAATGCCGCTGCATAGTCCAACGGAATACCGAGCTGGTGAATAAAGTTGGCATTGCCCTGGATAAATATACCCAGCTTCTGATGCAAGCCGGCGGCTTTTTCCCATGAGCCGTAAAAGGATTCCCATTCAGCGCGTGATGAAAATGCACCTGCGGTTGTCGCCAACACTGCCAGAAGGGCCAATAGAGACTCTCCAATCATGCCGGCATAACCGACAAAAGGAGCATCTGTCTCCTTGTTCAATTGCTTCGATGTGGTGCCGGAGGCAACTAAGCCGTGAAAACCGGATACAGCACCACAGGCAATGACAATAAACAGGAACGGCATCAATGGCGGAGCGCCTACAGGGTCAGGATTAAAGGCAGGAGCCACCCAATCCGGTGATAACAGAAAGAAACCAGCCAGCATCGAGAACAGCGCCAAATACAATAGCAACGAATTAAGGAAATCACGCGGCTGTAACAATAACCACACAGGTAAAACACTGGCGATAAAAGCATAAATCAACAATGACCATGTCCAGTCATTAGCTGTAAACCCAGTAACAGGCATATCCAGACCAATCGATGTGGTAATCAGCATCAAAACAAAGCCAACAGCAATCATTGGCCATAAAGGAAAGTCTTTTTTGTACACCAAGAAACCAATGACCATAGCAATTAACATCAGTGAATAGGTTGGAAAAACAGCTTCAGGATGCGCTGTTGCAGGGATATTCGCCGCATCAGGTGCGGCAAACAGGCCAGAGATCACCAAGACAAAGACACCCATGGCCAACGACACTAAAAAGAAAATGACTAGTAAAAACAACAAACGAGTACGTGGGCTGATCACATCGCGGGCAATCGAACCCACACTTTGGCCTTTATGGCGAATAGATAGAACGAGCGCTGAAAAGTCATGCACTGCACCCACCAGAAGTGTACCAAACACCACCCAACACAAGGCTGGAACCCAGCCCCAGATCACTGCAATCGCAGGGCCAAGCATGGGTGCAAGTCCAGCAATGGAAGCATAATGGTGTCCAAAAATGATGTACTTATTGGCCGGCACATAATCCACACCATCGTTCATCGTATGGGCGGGGGTTGGGTTATCATCATTGAGCTCGAATATCTTTTTACTCAATACGCCTTTGGCATAAAAGTGGAAAAAAACCAAATACAGGCACAACACTGTAATTGCCATTACTACAGGACTCATCGACTACCCTCCATGATGACGACACTCTGCAAGGTTGTCGTACAAGCGCAGCACGCTACTCTAGCGCCCAAACTGAACAAGAGGATCTCGTTTTATGCGGCAACTGATGTTATTTGTTTTACTGCTCAGCCTCACAGCTTGTCAGCAACAAAGTGAACCACTAAAGCTTGAACCGATGGGTGGCAGCCCGGTTGTAGCGAGTGTGAACGGTGTCACCATACACGAAGCTGATATTGATGCTGAAATGGCCCGTTTGCCTGAGTCTGTGCTTCTCTATCGCAATGACCCCAAAGCGCGTAGCCATATTTTGCGCTCCCTCGTTCGCAGCCTAGCAATCAGCCACAAGGCCAAACAACTGGGCCTGGAGATGAACCCAATCATCAAACAGCGCATGCAAGCAGCGCAACGTCAAATTTTAATCGAGGCTGCAAAATCTTGGCAGCTGTCACAAATGGATGTGATCAAAGATGCCGAAATTGAGGCCTATTACAAAAGCCATCACAATGAGTTTAGCGTTCCTGCACAGGCTCATGCACGTCATATTCTCCTGGCCAACGAGAAAAAAGCATGGGAAATTTTAAAAAAGCTGCGCCGTAATCGCGCCAAATTTGAAGAATTGGCAGCCACTGAATCTATGGACAATAACAACAAATCGCGCGGTGGAAATCTCAACTGGTTCCCGCGCGGCATCATGGTGAAGGCTTTTGACGATGTCGCCTTCTCACTTAAGCCGCATGGCCTAAGCACGCCGGTAAAAACAAAGTTTGGCTGGCATGTGATCGAGTTACTAGGCAAACGCCCAGCCATGCAAAAGTCTATTGAAGAAGTTCGTGATGAAATCATAAGCAGTATACAGCATCAGCGTCTGCAGCAGTGGTATCAAAATATAGAGAAGGGCACTGACATCAACATCATCAAAGCTGAATACAGATAGGCAGTCTCCTCGAGGTAATCGCATTAAAAGATCCTGAGTTATATTATATTTTCAGCTATTCCAACGGCGTTATGCTCAGGGCAGCCTCTCTGCCCGAGCCATTCGGATTGACGAAACCTTGACTACATTGCTAAATCCATAACCCGCATTCTTAATGCGCCTACCCTGACAAATCCCTTTACCAATATAGACTTTTTCATTTACGACCCTAGAGTGCGCGCCCGCGTCAGTGGTAGAGCGCCTTTCAGGCCGCTCACAACAAACTGATGCACACCGTGACGGGACAACCTGACGGTGCATTTTTGGAGGATACACATGACTATTGTTGTTGAAGCAGAACTTCGCGAAGAAACTGGCCGTAGCGCTACACGCAGATTACGCCGCGCAGGCAAAATGCCTGGTATTATTTATGGTGGTGGTAAACCTGATATTTCCATTACTATGGACTATTTCACTGTTTCCAAACAGCTGAATGATGAGCACTTCCACACTTCTTTATTAGAAGTTAAAGTTAAAGGCTCACGCACTAAAAACACAGTTCTATTGAAAGCTTCCCAGTGGGATCCAGTTATGGATACAGCTACTCACCTCGACTTTTTCCGTGTATCTGCCACAGACACCATCACATTGGACATCCCGGTTATTGCTATCAACGCTGATAAATGCCCCGGTGTTGTGAAGGGCGGCCTGGTTGACCTTGTACGTCACTCACTCGAAGTAACTTGTACTGCAAACGCTATTCCAGAGAACATTGAAGTAGATTGTGGTGACATGGAAGTTGGCGACACTGTGCATATTGAAGACATCACTCTGCCAGAAGGCGCAGTAGTTCAACATGACGTTAACTTCACAGTCCTGAATATCGCTGCACCTAAAACAGGTAGTGATGAAGAAGAAGATGATGCAGAAACAGTAGAAGCTGCAGCTGCAGAATAAATAGCATGAAACTGCTTGTCGGTCTGGGGAATCCGGGCAACAAGTATAAGGAAACACGCCACAATGTAGGCTTCCGCTTCCTTGATCTGTTAGCAAAACATGAGGGGCTGCGTTTTGACGCGGCCCCTCGTTTTCATGCGGAGATCGCTGTTTGGAATCGTAATGGCGAAAAAATAACCTTGATCAAACCACAAACATTCATGAACAACAGTGGTGAATCGATTGCTCCTTTAGCACGCTATTATCAAGTCGAAGAGAAAGATGTCATTGTCATTTACGATGACCTGGATCTACCCTCTCGCAAATTGCGCATCAAAAAAGGTGGTGGTCATGGTGGCCACAATGGCTTGCGCTCGATGCACGCCCACATGCCTACAACAGACTATGTACGCGTAAAAGTCGGTATTGGACGCCCTGTACATGGTGATATTTCAGCCTGGGTACTCGGTCGTGCAGATGAAGCAGACCGAGCTGACGAGGCGTGCCTTTTCTCTGCCCTGCTTGATGAAATTGATTCACTGTTGAATGGCGATACAGACACTGCTGCCAATCGCATTCATATGGCAACAAAAACGAAATAATAATTCACCACAGAGGAGCAAGCGATGGTACTCCCATCGCGCGATAGAAGTTTTTGAATAATGGAAAACCAGAATGTGAAAATAAAGGCAACAGGTTTTAGCCCATTCCAGGCGAAATAAACACTGCAGCATTTCATTCCCTGGTTTTACTTACAATATTTAAGCATATTATTACTATCGCGCGGCGGGACATCGCCGCTTGCTCCTCTGCGGTAAAATGAGGTTAAACCATGGCACTGAGTATAGGCATTGTAGGACTCCCCAACGTAGGTAAATCCACCCTTTTTAATGCATTAAATGGCGGCGGAGCGGAAGCTGCGAACTATCCCTTTTGCACCATCGATCCCAATGTTGGTATCGTAGAAGTGCCTGATGCACGTATGGATGCGCTGGCTGCCATCGTTCAACCACAAGCGATGCAACATGCGATTATCGAATTCGTCGATATTGCTGGCCTGGTTGAAGGAGCCGCGAGTGGAGAGGGCTTAGGCAATAAATTCCTGGCTAACATTCGTGAATGTTCTGCCATTGCCCATGTTGTACGCTGTTTTGATGATGAAAACGTCACCCATGTCTCTGGCAAAGTAGATCCCTTATCTGATATTGAAATCATTGATACTGAACTCATGCTTAAAGATATGGAAACCGTTCAAAAGGCTGTGATGCGCACCGAAAAACAGTGTAAGAGCGGCAATAAAGATGCAATCGCAATTATGACTGTGCAGAAAAAAGTTCTAAGCGGCCTCGAAGATGGTATCACACTGCGTCGTCAACAGCTCTCTGCGGATGAGTTGAATGTTATCAATGAGCTGTGTCTACTGACCATAAAACCGGTTCTTTATGTCACCAATGTTGATGATAGCGCTCTGCCTGACGGCAATGCCTATGTAGACACAGTACGCGAATTTGCCAAGCAGGAAGGTGCTGGCGTTGTTGTCGTTTCTGCCCAAATTGAATCGGAACTGGCCGAAATGGATAAAGAGTCACAGATCGAATTCCTCTCTGATCTTGGTATTTCTGAGCCAGGACTGAACACTGTGATCCGTGAAGCCTATAGCCTGCTTGATCTGATATCCTACTTTACTGCCGGTGTAAAAGAGGTACGTGCATGGACTATTCACCGTGGCGACACTGCACCCAAAGCCGCAGCAGTGATTCATAATGATTTTGAAAAGGGCTTTATTCGTGCCGAAACCATCGCTTATGAAGAGTTCGTAGCCCTTGGTGGAGAGGCCAAGGCCAAAGAGGGTGGAAAAATGAGACTTGAAGGTAAGGAGTATATCGTCAAGGATGGGGATGTTATGCACTTCAGATTCAACGTATAAGTGAATCATAGATAAAGGGGAGATTTAATACATGGACATTACAAAAATTCCTGCGGGTAACAATCCGCCTGAAGACATCAATGTGGTTATCGAAGTACCACAGCATGGTGATCCGATTAAATACGAACTGGACAAAGAGTCCGGTGCGGTTTTCGTTGATCGCTTTATGCACACTGCTATGCACTATCCGTGCAACTATGGTTTTGTACCCAACACATTGTCAGATGATGGTGACCCTGTAGATGTGCTAGTCGTTTCTCAGTTCCCTCTGATTCCTGGTTGTGTGATTAACTGCCGCCCGGTTGGTGTACTACAGATGGAAGATGAAGCGGGTATGGATGCCAAAGTATTAGCTGTTCCTGCCTCTAAATTAAAACCGGTTTACTGCAACGTGAAGGGCCCTGAAGATCTGCCTGGATTCCTCACCGATCAGATTAAACATTTCTTTGAACACTACAAAGATCTGGAAAAGAACAAATGGGTGAAAGTGACTGGCTGGGGTGATGCAGAAGCGGCCAAAAAAGAGGTGATGGATTCAGTTGCCGCCTATAAAGCAGATTGTGCTAAATAATCCTGGTGCATAAGGCATAAAAACAAAAAAGGGCGGTTGAGAAATCAATCGCCCTTTTTATTGCCTAAAAAACAGATTACGCAGAGGAGTAAAGTATGGGTGAGAATATGATTCCAGCCATTTTTGGCGGCCTGGGATTAATCATTGCGTTTTTTTTGTATCTGGCCGTAAAAAAATATCCGGCTGGTGAAGGAAAAGTGGTTGAAATTGGCGAAGCCATTCATCTCGGTGCTATGCTATTCATGAAGCGCGAATACACAATTTTATCTGCTTTTATCGTTATTGTTGCCATCATACTCACCCTCACTCTCGGTGCGAACACAAGCATTGCCTTTCTCGTCGGTGCAATTTGCTCAGCTATGGCAGGTTACTTTGGCATGTTTGCAGCTACGAAAGCTAATGTACGCACCGCCACAGCAGCTCAAAATGAAGGGGCTACAAAAGCTTTGACGATCGCCTTCTACGGTGGCTCCATCATGGGGCTGACTGTCGCCTCACTTGGTTTAATCGGTTTAGGCAGCTTATATCTATTCTTCGGCAGTGATCCACAAACAGCTCATGCCATCCATGGATTTGGTATGGGAGCCTCCTCAGTTGCGCTATTCTCTCGTGTGGGCGGTGGTATCTTTACCAAAAGTGCTGATGTTGGCGCTGATCTAGTTGGTAAAATCGAAGCGGGAATACCTGAAGATGATCCACGTAATCCTGGTGTGATTGCTGATAATGTCGGTGATAATGTCGGTGATGTCGCAGGTATGGGCTCGGATATTTTTGAATCCTATTGTGGTGCAATCATTGCTACCATTGCCATAGCCTCAACCATGGCGACCGATATGATTGACCCTCTGGGCACACAACAATCGTTGATGTTCCTACCCCTGGCTTTGGCATCGTTAGGCCTTATCTGCTCTATCGTCGGCATAGTTCTGGTCAAACTATTCGCCAATAAAGAGCCCCAGCTGGCGCTACGTATGGGCACCATCGGTTCTTCACTCATCTTCATTGTTGCGGCCTATTTCCTCATTACCATGAGTGGTATTACGGCTTCTGTTTGGGGAGCCGTAATTTCGGGAGCTATCGGCGGTATCATTATTGGCATTGTCACCGAATATTATACGGGCGGACAACCGGTTAAGGATATTGCTAAATCAGGCGAAACAGGCCCTGCTACTGTAATGATCTCAGGCCTGGCCATTGGCATGCAATCGGTCGTTATTCCCGTATTAACCATCGCAACCATTATCTATGTATCTACCTCTTTAGTCGGCATTTATGGTGTGGGCATAGCTGCGGTCGGCATGCTCGCGACAGTAGGAATCACCATGGCTATCGATGCTTATGGACCGGTGGCAGATAATGCAGGAGGCATTGCTGAAATGGCCGGCATGGGTGAAGAGACTCGCCAGATTACTGATTCACTTGATGAACAGGGCAATACCACCGCAGCTATTGGTAAAGGTTTTGCGATTGGTGCTGCCGCACTTGCTGCACTGGCCATCATTTCTGCTTTTGTCGAAACTATCTCGTTAAACAACCCGGAGTTTTCACTTCGTTTGAATGAACCTCTGGTGCTTATTGGCCTGTTTATCGGTGGGATATTTCCATTCATCGTGGCCTCATTAACCATGACTGCCGTCGGTGATGCAGCCTTTGAAATGATCAAAGAGATCCGTCGCCAATTCCACGAAATCCCGGGACTCATGCAGGGTAGTGCGAAACCTGATCATGGCCGATGCATTGAAATTGCAACCAATGCAGCGCTAAAAAAGATGGTACTGCCCGGTGTGCTGGCGGTGCTGGCTCCGGTAGTCGTCGGCTTTGGACTTGGTGCGTCAGCTTTGGGAGGCATGTTAGCGGGCGCTTTGATCTGCTGTGTGTTGATGGCGCTTATGATGGCCAATGCAGGCGGAGCTTGGGATAATGCCAAGAAATATGTCGAAAAAGGTAACTTGGGAGGTAAAGGCTCAGATGTTCACACTGCTGTTGTTGTAGGTGATACTGTGGGTGATCCATTCAAAGACACCTCAGGGCCTGCTATGAATATTCTGATCAATGTCATGGCGATTGTATCACTGGTGATCGCACCACTGCTAAGTTAAAAAGTAACGCTTCACATCAAAGATATTACGTTGATGCACTGCCTTTCATGGATATCTCTATAGAGCTCTTAACCACCCAGCTCTCTGGTCACGGCCTCAATGTCATGCTCCAGCCGCCTCAATAGATCCGCCCGTTTGGTAGATGTAACCTCTTCAAGCGGGATATAGGGTAAAAAACGAAATGTAATGGTACCCGGTTTTTTAATGAAACCACGCTTGGGCCACAGCACTCCAGCATTGTGTGCCATAGGCAAAATTCCAGCCTTAGCCTTCTGAGCTAAAACGATCCCACCTGGTTGATAGTTACCCGTCGTGCCTGCTGCTGCACGCGTGCCTTCAGGAAATATAACCACCCACAACCCTTCTTTTAGCTTCTCGCCACCATCTTTCATCACCTGTTTAATGGCAGCACGTGGAGTGCCTCGACGGATGCCAATGGTCCCCATCAAGGCCAATGCCCAGCCAAAAAGAGGAATATGAAAAAGTTCGCGTTTAAGTATCCAGGTGTAAGGTGGAACAAGAATCGGCATGGCGACCGTTTCTGCTGCCGACTGGTGTTTGGCCATAAGCACACAGGTCTCTTCAGGCATATGTTCTCTACCTTCGATATGAATACGAATGCCACACAACAATCGAAGCAAACCTAGGATAGTGGTTGACCATAAGCGGGCCCACATCCATGCAGCAGAAAAACCAAAAGGCCGAAATAGAATGACCAGCAATGAGAACAATGGCGTTAACAGCATAAAACATACATTAAAAAGGGCCGAGCGGATAAACAGCATCAGGCTTTCTCAGCCAGAATCACAGTCACAGCTTCTGCTAAATTTCTATAAGCCTTAATATTCGGTTGCACGAGACGCGCTTTGTGCAAAATTTTATCGGCATCACCATAACCACTCTGAACCAGCATAGCGTCTACATTGGCAGCATGAGCGGCTACAATATCGCGGACAGAATCGCCAATAAACAGAACCTTCGCTGGAGTATCGGAGAGCCCCAATGCATTCAACGTATCGAAAACCATACCAGGAAGCGGTTTACGGCAGCTGCAGTGATCATCAGGCCCGTGTGGGCAATACGATACATGTGAGATAAAGCCGCCACACTGTTCAATAGCCAGCATCATTTTGGCATGAATGGCATTAAAGGTCTCCTGCGTCATCATATTACGCGCCAGTGCTGACTGATTGCTAGCAATGGTCACGGTGATGCCAGCAGCATGTAACCGCGCTATTGCTTCCAGAGAGCCTGGAATGGGCTGCCACTGTTCGGGCTTGAGAATATAATCCGGTGAATCGAAATTAATGACACCATCACGATCAAGCAGTACGGCAGTTGGTAAAGTATGAGCAGGAGTTGGCATGTCAGAAGCATACGCAGACGCTGCCGCGATGAAAAGAGAAGCACTTATTCAGAGCTTAACAGCTCCTGAATGACATGGCTGAGATAGTTCAGGTCAAACGGTTTATTCAAAATAATACTTTGGTCAATGCCGGAGCCAATATCCAGCGCTTGATCCTTATCGTAGCCCGTCACAAAAATAGCCGGCACATCGCTGCCCTGTGATCGTAACTGCTTAATTAAATCTACTCCACCCATGCGGGGCATCACCAAATCAGTAATAACCAGCTGGATCTCCTGTTGATGCAGAGTAAACACCTCGAGTCCTTCCACACCATCGCTGGCCTCTAACACACGGTATCCCAGATTGCTTAATAGCTCCAGAGTTGTGGCGCGCAGCATAGGCTCATCATCCACCAGCAACAGGGTTTCATTATTGCCTGCCTTAAGTTCAGTTTTCTTAGGTTGGTATTCCGCCTCTTGCTCGCTGACCAGTGGCAGGTAGATACTGAATCCAGTGCCTTCTCCCAACCGACTGTCGAGCTCAATGATGCCACCATGCGTTTGGATCGCTCCGAATACCATGGCCAGACCGAGCCCCGTACCTTTACCCACTCCCTTGGATGTAAAGAAAGGCTCAAACACTTTTGTTATATTCTCTTCGGCTATGCCGCTGCCATTATCTTGGACTGTTATGCGCGCCATTTTTTCGGTATCGATTTCAGAGTGTTTCATGATAAATGTTTCATCTGCCTGATATGGGGCCAGGGAAATCGATATATTTGGATGCTCCACTCTGGCAAGCGCATCACGCGCATTATTCAGCAGATTCATCAGCACCTGCTGCAGCTGGGTGGCATCACCGCGAATATAGAGTTTATCGTGACATATCACGCTGTGTAAATTGATGTTTTCAGGAATTGCAGTCTCAGCCAGCTTAAGGGCTTCCTTGAGAAAAGGGTTCAGTAAAAAAGTTTTCATCGCCACTGAATCTTTACGGGAAAAAGTAAGTAGCTGTTTCACCATCTCGGCGGCTGAGTTGGTCAGTTGCTCGATATTGCCAATCTTTTCATCGGCCCCAGCACTATCATCCTTCTGCAGCCGCATGCGAGCCAGATAGCTGTTACCCTGAATAGCCGCCAACATATTGTTAAAATCGTGTGCAATGCCACCAACCAGTGTACCGATAGCTTCCATCTTTTGAGCCTGCAGGAATTGATCTTCCATCTTTTTATAGTCGGTCATATCCTGTTGTAGCGATACATAATGGCTGATTTCACCCTTCTCATCATGAATCGGTGATACCGTCATCAGAGCAGGGTAAAAGCTGCCATCTTTCTTCCTGTCGATCAGCGTACCATGCCATACATCACCACGCGTAATGGTGCGCCACATCTGCTGATAGAACTTCGGATCCTGCGCATCACTCTTCAATATCGATGGGTTCTTTCCAATCACATCTTGCTCTGTATAACCGGTGATTTTGCAAAATGCCGGATTCACATATTCGATAATCGCACTGGCATTGGTGATCAACACTGCCTCGCCGGCTTCAACAATCGCTTTGAGCAGTTTGCGTTGCGTATCTTCGGCCTTTATCTGATCGCTCAGATCGCGCATCATCACCGTCATGATCGTTTCACCTTCAATGATCTGTTTGGAAATTGATGTTTCGATGGGGAACTCTTCACCATTGATACGCCGCCCAAACATCCCACTACGCCTGTGCAGCAGTGGTGCATCACTTGTACCGACAAACGCTTTAACCGCTTGCCGGTGCCCCTCCTGAAAGCGTTCAGGTATCAGTTTTTCGACTTGTTGCCCCAGCACTTCCTGTTGCCGATAGCCAAACATACGTTCGGCAGCTCTGTTAAAAAGAACAATCTGTTGCATTTCATTGATTGAGATGATCGCATCAGCGGCCATCTCCACAATACCGGAAAATCGCGCCCGGCTCTCAACCATTTCATTCTCAGCCAGCTTACGTTCGGTGATATCAACAGCCATGCTTACAGTATATTTTATGCCATCACTTTTACCCAAATTGGTGGAATAGAAATCCCATGTCCGTGTTTCTCCATTGGCAATCTGAATGGTATATTCACCATCATGACTGGAGTGATCCAAATTATGCAAGCTATTGATAACCTTTCTGGCTTCAGCTCCCAATTCACCATAAGCCCTATCTGTCCAGGCTGCGATGGTGGGAATATCTTCATGTAAATAACCAGTTAACTCTTCCCACTTGCTGCTAATCAGCTGCACATTACCATCTTCTGCATGCACCATAATCGGAATTGGCGCATTCAAAATCATCTGTTTTAAGCGTTGTTCACTGGTTTTTAGTGCCTCCTTCATACGACTGCGCTCTGTCGTGTTTTCAAAAACGATCCCCACACACTGCTCTGGAAGCTGAAAGGCCCTGACCGAAAAAGTAGACTTTTCAATACGTTCATCACCGTACACGAGTTCATCGATAATGAACGCCTCCCCTGTACGAATGACTTCTGCATAGACCTGAGGTAATCCAAGTTGACGCAAATCAGGGAAGGCCTGATCGATAGTCAACCCCACAAGCCTGTTTATATCACTACCGGTAAACTCTGATGCTGCCGGGTTTGCATTGATTAGCCTCAATGTCCGGTCATCATCCAGATCCTCCAGCTGGTAAACAAGCAGTCCCACTTTCATGTTATTTACGATGTAATTTTTATTCTGTTCACTCTGCTGCAGCGCCTTACTTGTCTGCTCCAGCTCTTTCCAGCGACGATATGAAAACCAGAATGCAACGATTGAAACTGCCAAAAAAGTCATGAGTAGTTCATCCAGTTGCCAATGTTCATTTTTATGAAGGTAGGCATGAATCAGCTCGAATAAGTCTATGTAAACAGCTATACCCCATACCGCGACAAGCACTCCGATAGCAATGATCAGATCGCTACGAAAATTACTGTGCTGATGTTTTTTTAGTGAGTCAGTCATCAGATAAACGTTTATTCTTCATGGTAAGACCTCTGCTCAGGCATGATTGATCACGCCTTCATAGGTGCCAGCAATGATAGTGCCAACTACGCTGTTTTCGTTGAGGTTTTAGTCTTCATTGTTTTGCAGGCATAAAAAAAGGGGCGCCACTGGCACCCCCCTTTCAATGAACCATAATATTATTCCTGGGAAGCTAACCAGCGCTCAGCATCAAGAGCGGCTTTACAACCCTCACCAGCAGAGGTTACAGCCTGACGATAAACAGGATCAGCTACATCACCGGCAGCAAATACACCTTCCACAGACGTTGCTGTACTCTTACCAACAGTATTCAGATAGCCGGTTTCATCCATATCGAGTTTGCCCGCCAGAAAGTCGGTATTCGGTTTATGACCAATGGCAATAAATACACCATGCACATCCAGGTCACGCGTAGAGTCATCCAGTGTAGAATTCAGGCGGATACCTGTCACACCGGAATCATCACCCAGAATTGAATCCGTTGTGCTGTTCCATGCCACTTCGATGTTGTCAGTAGCCAATAGTTTATCCTGCATAATTGGCTCAGCACGCAAAGCATCACGGCGATGAACCAATGTCACTTTATTACACAAATTCGCCAAATAGAGTGCTTCTTCAACAGCAGTATCACCGCCACCGACAACAGCCACATCTTTGCCACGATAAAAGAAACCATCACATGTCGCACAAGCAGAGACACCGCGACCAGCAAATTCATCTTCACTCGGCAGCCCCAAATATTTAGCGGAAGCACCTGTAGCGATAATCAATGCATCACATGTGTAGGTTCCATCATCACCTTTCAAGGTGAAAGGGCGCTTGGAAAGGTCTGCCTCATTAATATGATCCCAGATCATTTCAGTACCAAAACGCTCAGCCTGCGCTTTGAAGTCCTCCATCATTTCAGGGCCCTGCACACCATCTTTATAACCCGGATAGTTATCCACATCTGTTGTTGTAGTCAGCTGACCACCAGCCTGTTGGCCTTGAATCACCACTGGCGTCAAGTTAGCTCGCGCAGCATAAATCGCGGCGGTATAACCAGCAGGGCCAGAACCAAGAATAATCAAACGATGATGAACAGAATCAGACATATGAATCTCCAAGAGAAAAATCGATACTGAAAGCTAGCGCCCTGCTCCCGAATCGCAATGATATAAAGACCATCTACCACGGAGGACGCAGAGTATCACAGAGTAAAGTCAAAAAAATAAATGCTCGATATTTCGCAATATTGTAATATCTGTCATGGATTTCCTCTGCGAAACTTTGCCTACTCTGTGGTGAAAATTTTAAATCAGAAACAGCGTCGCTAAACCAAGAAATGAGAAAAAACCAACCACATCAGTCACAGTAGTGAGAATAGTTCCTGATGCCAAAGCCGGGTCGATATTCAACCGCTGTAGGGTCAAAGGAATCATTGCTCCGGCAAGTCCTGCAACAAACAGATTGATCATCATCGCCGCTGCAATAATGAAGCCCAGCTTCATACCTAAATCAGGAAACCACAGCGAAGCAATAACCGCCATGATCACGGCAAAGATGATTCCTGACACCATACCAACTGAGACCTCTTTGACCAATGCACGGCGTGCATTTTCGAATGTCACACGCCCGAGTGCAATACTACGCACAATCACCGTTAAGGTCTGCGTACCTGCAATACCGCCCATGCTGGCCACAATAGGCATCAAAATTGCCAGTGCCACAATCTGCGCCAGAGTCGCTTCAAATTGAGCGATCACCATCGATGCCCCAATCGCAGTCAATAAGTTCACTGCCAGCCAAACACCACGGCGCCGAGCTGTCGTCGCGACAGGTTCAGCCAGATCATCCTGATCCGAAAGTGCAGCCAGACGGTACATATCTTCGGTCGCTTCTTCCTGAATAACATCAATCACATCATCGGCAGTAATGCGACCAATCAATACTCCCGCATTATCAATGACCGGCAAGGCCAACATATCATATTTATCAAAGACACGGGCAACCTCCTCCTGATCCTGATCGGCTGTCACACAATGAAAACCATCACCAACAATATCGGATAGAATATCTTCCGCCTCGGCAAATAGCAGGGCATGCAAACTCAATACACCCACCAGCACATCTTTACGGTCTACTACATAGACATAGTTGAGGTTTTCAATCTCCTTACCAAAACGACGCAGTACCCGAATGACTTTATCAACGGTCCAGTCATCACGTACCTTGAACAACTCGGCCTGCATCAGGCCACCGGCAGACTCCTCATCATGCGCCAATAGAGGCTCTAGCCCTCGCCGATCTTCAGGCTCCAGCCTTTCCATCACTTCATCGGCAATATCTTTATCAACCTGCTGCAATAGATCCGCGGCATCATCAGAGTTGAGATGCTCCACCGCATCTTCAATCTCACTGGGTTTAAGAATAGCCAACAAATCTTCCTGCATGGCTTCAGGCAATTCGAGTAAGACATCACCCATCACATCTTCGGCGACATATCGGATCAGGCTGATACGCTGTTCATCACTACGACAACCCAACAGTACTTCTGCCTGCTCCCGTGCATGCATATCAATCAACACATCGCGCAGGCGTGGTGCATCCCATTTAACCAATTGGAGAGCTTCTTCGCTACTAAGTAGCGGTTTGCGACGTTCTATTTTTGGCAAAGCTATCCTCCTTCATGGTTTCAACAGCCCAGGCGCTATAATAAACCATATTTATCAATAATACTGCCGTACAGTTCTTTGTTATTCAGAAATGACCATGAGATTCAAAGCAGACTGTTATAACAGAGGATCGCTTATCAATAAAATTTCAGCAACCGATTCAATCGACCGTTTTTTACTGCCTCATCATCATGAGTCTAATCGGGCTGATTCATATGTACATCCATCTGAGGGTATGGAATGGAGATACCGGCATCGTCAAACGCCAGCTTCACTTTTTCAGTCACATCAAACTTCACGGCCCAATAATCTTCAGATTTTACCCATGGGCGCACTGCGAAGTTAACGCTGGAATCAGCCAGCTCGGCCACTGCAATCAATATGGACGGCTCTTTCAATACACGCTCATCAGCTTCTAGAATAGCTTGCATGATCGCTTTGGCTTTACGGATATCATCATCATAACCAATACCAAAGACCAAATCGATGCGGCGCGTATCACGGGCCGAGTTATTGGTGATTGTACCATCATAAATTGCTCCGTTGGGTACAATGATTTCGCGGTTATCACCAGTTTTCATACGTGTACTGAAAATGCCGATCTCTTCCACTACACCTGCAACACCTGCGGCCTCAATAAAATGACCAACTTTAAATGGCCGGAATACAATCAATAATACCCCCGAAGCAAAATTCTGTAACGACCCCTGCAGTGCCAAACCAATCGCCAGACCTGCCGCACCGATCAGGGCAATGAATGAGGTCGTATCAACACCAAGTTGATCAAGTGCTGCGATAATAATGAATAACAGCAGCAGAGCATTGAGAATAGAGTGCACAAAATCGACCAGCATCGTATCCATACCTGCTTTTCTAAGCATTTTATCGACCACATTCAGCAAGACTCCGGCAACCCATCGACCAATAATAAAAATCGCAATGGCCATCACGATATTGATACCCCATGGGATGACATAAAGATTGATCAGTTCTTGAATATTTAATGATTCTAACATGCCCTCTCCTCTGCTATCTGACTAAAATAGCGCTCAACAAGGCACCACTTTAGCATCAAACAGGGTAAATTGACCACCCGAGATAAGAAATAGTTCGGTGTAATATCAGCAGTAATACTGTCGCATCAATCAAACTAGATGTTGATCTGCGATAATCCTGTTTATATGCAAAAATAGTTTACACTTCATTAAAAATTGGCGCGCTTTTTGCTCGTTTCTTGTTGTTATCCAAGAATCTATTTTGGAGGAAGAGTGAAAAAAAAGAGTGAGAGCGACCTTGGCAGACGAGATTTCCTGAAAACATGCGGTAGCATGGTCGTCGGTGCTGCTGCCACCTTTGCTTTTCCAGCCATTATCAGTGCGCGCGACAGCAAACCAACGATTCGGGTTGTCGGCACCCATGTGACACTTCAGGAAGCCCTACGTCAAAAAGCTGAAAAAGACCTTGGCATTAATATTGAATTCTATCCAGGAGGCAGTGCGGAAGTACTGCTAAAAGCCTCGACTGATCCGTCGTCATTTGATCTGTATGAACAGTGGTCCAACAGTATGAATGTATTATGGCAGGCCAATGCCATTCAACCGATCTCAATCAACAAACTGACATACTGGGATGAGATCAATGGTTTGACCAAAACCGGACGAATATCTCCAGGTGCCAAAATTGGCTTGGGTGATGCCCCACATAAACTGCTCTACGCACAAGCTGATGGCTCGCTTGGCGCGAACCCGACCGGTGAAATAAGCTTTTTACCCTATGTGCATAATACCGATTCATTTGGTTATAACTCGGCAGTGATTCCCAAAGGAATCCCCTATGAGACGGAGAGCTGGGGCTGGCTTCTTGATGAACGTTATGCCGGTAAAGTGGCACTGGTGAATGAACCAACGATTGGTCTTTTTGATGCAGCACTGGCGGTAAAAGCACGTGGACTGATGGACTTTAAAGATATGGGAAGCATGACACGCTCAGAGCTGGATGAGCTGTTTAAAATCCTTGTTGATTATAAAAAACGTGGTCATTTCAGAGGCGTCTGGTCATCAGTTCCTCATTCAGTTGAACTGATGCGCTCAGGCCAGGTGGATATTCAGAGCATGTTTTCTCCCGGTGTCTCTGCCCTCAACGGCATGGGTATTCCATGTATCTATGCAGCACCTAAAGAGGGCTATCGTGCCTGGCACGGTGTGATGTGCCTCTCTCGTGAGTCCAGTGGTGAGCGACAAGAAGCCGCTTATGCCTTTATGAACTGGTGGTTATCCGGTTGGCCAGGCGCATTTATTGCCAGGCAGGGCTATTATATTTCCAATCCAGAACGCTCACGCCGCTTTATGTCCGCCTCCGAATGGGACTATTGGTATGATGGTAAACCAGCCAGCCAGGCTCTGCGTGGTACCGATGGCAAAATCTCTGTGCATCCGAATGAAGTACGTACCGGAGGCTCTTATATCAAGCGCTTCGAAAATGTAGCTGTATGGAATACGGTCATGGACTCTTATGAATATTCGCTCCTGAAATGGAACGAATTCGTGATGGCCTGAGTAGATCATGTTTGGCACCCTGAAACTGAAACAGAAAGTATTTGCCGGTTTTTTATCGGTGGGTTTAGTGACCACGGCTATCGCAGCCATTTCGTACGTTTCATTCGACAATGTGTTAAAAAACTTCAAAGGTTTTGTAGAATATTCCAACCGAGCTGAGTTGAATCTGCTATTGGCACACAATGTTTCCGAAATTCAACGCCAGGCCCTTATTTATACTTATGAAGGCCATCAAAGCGCTGCCGAACAGGTACATGCGCTATATGGCGATATGAAACAGACCCTCGAGAAAGGTGAAAGCCTTAAATCAGACCATGCGGATTTAATTCAAAAACACATTCATAGCTATATGCAGGCATTTGAACAGCTACAGCAACAGCGAGAACTACAACATCATTTAATCCATTTTGATTTAAAGGATGCAGCTGCTAATGCAGAACACTTTTTGCAACTTCACATACAACAGCAATCTCTGCACCACGATAATACAGAGCTTTTAATGCATGAACGCATCTTAAACAGTCTGTTATCCATAGAGAAATATGCCCTACGCTACTTCAACACACTGGATCCATCATATATTCAAAAAACTAAAGCTGGCTTCATCACAGTTCGAAAACAGATACAGGCGATGAAAACAGATAAACAGCGATTATCCGCTGGCACTGAATCGACAAATGCGCTAAAAAATATTGAAACATATGAGCGTACGTTTCTGGAAGCAGTACAGCGAACACGAGGATATCTATTTCTGGTCAATGTTGTGATGTCGGCTGAGGCTTATGAAATTCTGTACAATGCCCGCAAGATGTCCGATCAGGTCACACAGGAGATGACTACGATTGAGCAGGATACTTTAAGCACATTACAACAGCTGTTTAACTACATTATTATTGCACTTTTGTTATCGCTATTGATGGTTCTACTGCTCTCTGTATTGATTGGCCGCAGCCTCACTAAGCCTATTATGGGTTTAACCAAGGCCTTTAATGCTCTTTCGCAGGGATCACATAAAACGGAGATTCCACCATATCAGGCTAACGACGAAATTGGCGACCTGACCCGAGCTGCAGTTGTATTCAAAGAGAAAAACCTTCAAACACACACTTTGTTAGAACAGGCAAAAGCATTGACTCAAGAGCTGAAGAAGTCGCAAGAGAAGTATGTCGACCTGTATGACAATGCTCCGGATATGTATGCATCGGTGGAGGCTGCAACAGCGCTGGTATTGCAATGCAACCAGACGGTGGCAAATAAGCTTGGTTATCGCAAAGATGAAATGATCGGACAACCTATTTTTGCACTCTACCACGCTGACTGCATGGACAAGGTGCAGGCTGCATTCAAATCATTTATTGAAACCGGTGTTGTACACAATGCAGAGCTACAATTGAGGAAAAAGGATGGCAGCAAAATAGAGGTCAACTTGAACGTGACATCTGTACGGGATGAAAATGGCCAGATTTTACATAGCCGCTCCAGCTGGATTGACATCACTGACCGAAAACAGGCAGAAGAGAAAGTGCGCAAGTTGTCACAAGCCGTTGATCAATCAGGCGAAGCCGTCGCCATTACCGATGCTGCGGGATGTATCGAATACATTAATCCCGCTTTTTCGCTCATCACCGGTTATAGCGAAGCTGAAGCTATAGGGCAAAACCCCCGTATCCTCAAAAGCGGCAATCAGGATGCCGCATTTTATGAAAAGATGTGGTCTACTTTAAGGTCAGGTGAATTCTGGCAAAGTAAAGTGATCAACAAAAGGAAAAATGGCGATTTCTATCCTTCCATGCTGACCATTTCACCGATTAAAAATGATAGTGGTAAAATCACCAACTACATTGGTATCCAGCAAAGCCTAGAGGCCATTGAAGCGCTGGAGGCCCAATTCCACCAATCACAAAAAATGGAAGCGATTGGTACACTCGTTGGCGGTATTGCACATGATTTCAATAACAATCTAGCTGGTATTACCGGCAATCTGTATCTGGCAAAAATGGCTGCCAAATCATTGCCTGAAGTCGTTAAACGCCTGGATAGCGTGGAAACACTCTCATTTGGAGCCGCCGCAACCATTCAGCAACTGTTGGCCTTTTCTCGCAAAGGTATTGTGCAGATGAATCCACTTTCTATCTCATCATTTTTAAAAGAGACGATCAAACTTCAACAGGTCTCTCTGCCAGAAAGTGTATCGCTTCAACTTCAGGTCAATGATACGGATATGCTTGTGAAAGGTGACATCAATCAGCTACAACAAGTGTTGATGAATCTAATCAATAACGCTTTTGATGCCGTACAAAAGAGTGAAAACCCGGCTATTCGTATTTGCCTGGATCGCTTCCAGGCTGATGATGACTTTGTGACCCAACATAACGGTTATAGACTGGGGGAGTATGCCCGTATCTCAGTCGTTGATAACGGCTCGGGTATAAAGCCCGAACATCTCAATCATGTGTTTGAGCCCTTTTTCACCACCAAAGAACAGGGCAAAGGAACCGGTCTTGGGCTAGCGATGGTGTATGGAGCAGTCAAAACGCATGATGGCATGGTTGATATCATATCATCACTGCAAGGAACCACGGTACAACTCTGCTTGCCACTGATTATGTCAGGTGAGGCTATTGATATAGCGGTGCAGGAGGATCAAGTCGTCGATGGTGATGGTGAAATGATTCTACTCGTCGATGATAATAAAACAGTGCTGAAAACAGCCAAGGATGTACTGGAAGGCATAAATTACGTTGTACTAACAGCAGAAGATGGTTTGGCTGCAATTGAAACATATCAATCTCATATCAATGACATCGACCTGGTCATTCTCGATGTAGTAATGCCACGCCTCGGTGGTGTCGAAGCGCTAAAGATGATCAAAGATATCAATCCAGACGTTAAAGCCATGTTTGCTACCGGTTACGACAAACTCAGAACACTTGGCGTAAATCAGCAAGAGATGACCGAGAAAGTCATCAGTAAACCATTTGCTGTAAGTAAACTCAGTCAGCTCATTCGAGAGGTCTTACGAGGCTAAATGTGTGCAGAATAATGCAACCACATTATTCCGCGATATATAGTGGGTTATACCTTCACCTAAAATTATGTCGGCTGCCAAGTTTTGACGTCCATCGATTGTAACGACTTACAAATCGCTTCGTAACGAACGAAAGGAGCTTCTCATGAATAAAGTAATTCTCGCACTCATCTCACTACTCTTCATTGCGAGCATGTCGGCATCCGCAGCGGAATTTAAAATGGTTAAACCTGAACAAGTAGGCCTCTCGTCTGAACGCTTAAAGAACATGGATCAATTGATTGATAATCACATTCATCAGAAGAAGATCGCTGGTGCTGTGGTGCTGGTCGCACGCAAAGGTAAAATCGCTTATTTCCGAGCATCTGGTCTGGCCGATGTCGGTAAAGCAATGCACCGAGATACAATGTTCAGAATCGTTTCTATGACCAAGCCAGTCACCAGCACAGCAATCATGATGTTATATGAAGAGGGTAAATTACTACTCTCCGACCCGGTATCCAAATACATTCCTGAATTTCGCAATCAGAAGGTACTAGTACCCATGCCTAAAGGCTCTGAGTTTCCATACAGGCTGGTGCCGGTAAAACGTGAAGTACAGATTCGTGATCTATTGGCGCATACCTCAGGCATCCTCTATCTATTCCTCAACGATGTGTACCCGAATCCCACTCGCCGCATGGTCGTTGATCTCTATAAAGAGGCTGGCATTACCGATGGTTTCTGTCGCCCTGATGAAGAGATTGGTGACATGGTCAAACGCCTAGCCCGTTTGCCACTTTATGCTCATCCGGGCGAAGTCTGGGACTATGGCCTGAACTCCGATGTGCTGGGCTATCTGGTGGAAGTGGTTTCAGGCCAGAAGTTCGATACATTTGTTGAGCAGCGCATCTTTAAACCTTTAAAAATGCATGACAGCCATTTCTATATCCCTGAAGAGAAATTACCGCGCCTTGCAGCCGTATGGAAGAGCGACTGGAAGGGGCATTTAGAACGCGCCGATGACAAACCGATTATCTCTGGAGATCTATGTCTTAATCCGAGCGATGCTGAAGCGCTTTCCGGCAAGTATCTTGCTGGTGGAGCTAATGTGTTATCCACCGTTTACGATTATTTCCGCTTTGCCCAGATGTTCCTCAACGGCGGGGAGCTTGATGGGGTTCGTTTGCTCAGTCGCAAGACTGTCGAACTAATGTCTGCAACCAATCATATCGGTAAACACGATGCCGAATTCCTGCACAGCAAAGGTTGGAAGTTCGGTCTCGGTTTTGCCATCCAGCAGGATAGGGAGCATTCGGTGGATAGTGGTGATGCAGGCACTTTTGAGTGGGCGGGTATCTATTCAACCCGATTCAGTATCGATCCAAAAGAAGAGAAGATCACCATCTTTATGAGTCAGACCAACCCCTTCGGTCATCATTTTGAGCTCTGGGACAAGGTGCTGGTGCAATCAGCATCGGCAATAGCGGATTAGGAAGGTATATCATGAATCAACTTACCAGCAACCACACAGGCAACAGCCTGTTGGTATTTTTCATCATGTTTTTTGTGTTACCAAGCCCTGCATTTGCAACAGGCCCGCGCGTGACCACAGCACTGTTTTCAGCCGATAAAAGTGAGATACATGCTGTTGATTTTCCTCCCTTTGTATCCTCCGATGTAGTGGATGGCGGAGCCATATCTGAGCTCGTCAACACTGCTCTGGCTCGGGGAGGGGTGGATGCAGTCATTTCCACCCATCCGATTCAGCGCATGGTGAGATATTATCTGTTACAGGAGGATGCCATGGCTGTCATAGGCTGGCATTTTCAGCTTACTGCAGAACAGAAAAAGCATCTGATCCTTATTCCGATCACGCGACTTCCCGAGAAATATTTCTATTATAAACCGCGACATCCGAATGGCTTGATGATCAATGATGTAAGCTTGAAAGGCCTGCGTTATGGGGCGCATAAAGGTGAAGATACGAGCACCTTCGAAAAGGCCGGTGTCGAAGTACAATATGGCAGATCCATAGCACTGCTGAAAAAACTAAAAAATAACGAACTGGATTTTATCTGCTCCCCCCCCAAGACAGTGGAATGGCTGCTTGATCGCTACATGAGTGATGAAAAAGAAAATTTTGTTAGCACTGCTGGAGATGCTGAAAAGCAGCTCTTTTATATTGTATTCAACCGCAAACATGCAGATGGAGAGATGGCAGCGGATAAATTTAACAAAGCACTGAAGGATATGGTCAACGATGGCACATATGGTAAGATTGTTGAGAAACATCTGGGTAAGGGCGACGATGGAAAGCTCTATTTGAGGCGATTGGAAACATTTAAGTAACAGGGAAAATTAAAGGAGAGTGATATCGGTGAGATATCTTAAAGCATTGGAGAGTATTGGGAGAGTTACTGCCTTACTGTTGCTGCTTAGCGTAGCTGTATCAAACAGTTATGCAGAAATCACTGTCCAGCTACATGCCAATGAGAGCCTACCCTTCTTTTCCAAAACCATGCAGCTAAACGGCATGGCCGGTGAGATTATTCATGCTGCTTCAAAAGCTGCTGGAATTACGTCAATCATAGAGTTTAGACCTCTAAAGCGCATGATCGATGATGATAGTAATAATGATTTGGGAAACCCTGCGTTCTATATGGGCACGCAGGAGTTCTCCGCCATCATTCCTATTGCCGTTTATCATATGGCTGTTTTCCATTATCTGCCCAATCATCCTAGACACCCCGAAATTCACGCAGTGAAAGATTTAGAAGGGCACAAAATAGGGGTCCTGAAAGGCACACTTGTCGATCGCTCTCAATTCGAAAAAGCAGGCATCGTCTTTGAAGAGAGTTATTCTCAAGAATCGCTGTTTAAAAAACTGCAGAAAGGCCGTATTGATCTGGTGATTGAGATTAATCTAGTTGGCAAAACTATGATTACGCGCCTTTTTCCTTCCGATAGAGAGAGTTTTGGCTCAGTTCTTATCCCCAAATCAGAATCTCCGATCGCTATTCTTCTGGCAGAGAAGCAGCTCAACGGCAACGCGTTAGGAGTACGCTACAGACAAGGTTTGCAAAAAATAAGATTGAGCGGTGAGTATGAAACTATCCTCAATAAATATTATGGATCTGACGGGCTACCAGAGCACTATATACGAGCTATGGAGCGCTTTACTATAATCTATAATGACGGTACTGAATAATCATGAGCAGGTTAAAAAACAGCATTAAAGGCATGATCATTATGATCGTAGTGTTGACCGTAAGTTGCGGTTTTATGGTCTTTGAATTCTATGATTACCATTCGACTGAGACCACCGCTCTAAAAAACCTCGAGGAGTTGACACACAGAAAAGCTGACCGGCTAGCTGAAAACCTGTCTATACCTGTATGGGAGATTGATAACGACTGGGTCATTAAGATTATCGATACCGAAATGAAAGATAAGCAGGTTTATGCGATCACTGTTATTACAGATGGTAATCTGTTTGAAGGTAGACAGCGGAATACAAATTGGCAGCCTGTGCAAGCCTCGCAAAAGATCAGCGAAGATTATATTTTCCGCTCCCGCTTCATTGAGCGTGACGGTCAAACAATAGGCTCTGTAAACGTCTATATCAGTCGTCAATTTATGGATGAAGTGCTTACTGAACGACTGATAAGGCAGATGATTGCACTATTGCTATTGGCACTGCTGATTGTCATCACCCTGGTGGCTCTTCTGAACAAGGTGGTTGTGCGACGCCTACAGAAAATTCTCTCTGTCTCTAAGGCTATCGCAAACGGTGACTACTCACAGAGCCTAGATGTCAGTTATCATGATGAAGTTGGCCTTCTTGCCGATGGTATGAATACCATGAAACACAATATTCAACTGCGTGAAGCAGAATTAAAAGAGAGCGAGTCGCGATTCCGACGGCTTGTACAACAAATTCCGATTCCCCTAGCCTATGTAGCAAAAACAGGAGAGTTCGAATTTTTCAATGACCGTTTTGTAAAAACTTTCGGCTACAACCAGAAAGATCTGCCGACCATTGAGCAGTGGTGGGAGCTTGCTTACCCGGATGAGGAGTACAGACGCTGGGTTTTAGATAGTTGGGATTCCGCAACGACAAAAGCCATGACGATGAAAGAAGACATCCAGCCAGCTGAATACAATGTGACTTGCAAGAATGGCGATGTGCGCATCATTGAAATCGCCGGTGTTTTCCTTGGTGATGATTTACTTGCGACTTGCATTGACCTTACTGAACGAAAGCAGGCTGAAGAAAAAGTAAGACGTTATTCTCAGGCTATGGAGCAGTCTGGAGAGGGCATTGTCATTACAGATAAACAAGGGGTAATCGAACACATCAACCCGGCGTTTACACTGCTCACGGGCTATGGTGAAGAAGCCATTGGTAAGAAGACCAGCCTACTGAAAAGTGGCAGTCAAGATAACGCATTCTATGAAAGAATGTGGGAAACCCTGATATATGGACAGACATGGCAGGGAAAAGTTATCAATAAGAAAAAAAGCGGTGAGCTCTATCCCGCTATGCTGACTATTTCCCCCATCAGAAATGACGAAGGTAAAACCACCAACTATATTGGTATTCAGCAAAATCTGGAAAAATTTGAAGAGCTGGAACAACAGTTTCATCAATCTCAAAAAATGGAAGCAATCGGCACGCTGGTTGGCGGCATAGCCCACGATTTTAATAACACACTCGCGGGTATTACCGGCAATCTCTATATGGCCAAAAAGGCAGCCAATAGCCTACCCGATGTTGTGTACCGGCTTGATAGTGTAGAGAAACTTTCGTTCAGTGCTGCGGCAATGATCCAGCAACTGCTGGCCTTCTCCCGCAAAAGTGTTGTGGAGATGAATCCACTTTCGATCTCCTCCTTTTTGAAAGAGACCATCAAATTAAACCAGGTTTCGCTGCCGGAGAACATTGATTTTCAAATGCAGGTAAGTACTAGTGACATGCAAGTGAAGGGCGATATTAATCAGCTGCAACAGCTATTCATGAACCTGATCAATAATGCTTATGACGCTGTGCAATCACAAAAGAAACCATGCATACGGATTGAGCTTGAGTGCATTCATGCCGACAATCATTTTGTTGATCAACATGAAGGCTCTAAAAAAGGTGATTATGCTTGTATTTCGGTGATTGATAATGGCTTCGGTATTAAAGCGGAGCATCTCAACCATATTTTTGAACCCTTTTTCACAACCAAAGATCCGGGCAAAGGAACCGGGCTTGGTATGGCGATGGTTTACGGTTCGGTAAAAACCCATCATGGCCTGATTGACGTAAAATCTACACAGGGCGAACACAGCGGGACATCGGTACGGATATATCTGCCTCTGATCGATTCAAATCAACTATCTGATATGGGAGATACGCATGATGATGTGATCAATGGCCATGGTGAAACCATCCTACTTGTAGATGATAACAGTACCGTCCTGGAGACCGGGCGTGATGTACTTGAGGGCTTAGGCTATAAAGTACTGATGGCTGAAGATGGTCTGTTAGCTATTGAAACTTACCAATCACATCAGGATGAAATAGACCTGATTATTATCGATGTGGTGATGCCTAAACTGGGAGGCGTTGAAGCACTAAAAGTAATTAAGAGCTTCAACCCTGCTGTAAAAGCCATGTATGCTACAGGTTACGATAGACTTAGTTCGCTACAAATTCGCAGTCATGCACCTTTAGAAAGGGTCATCAGTAAACCGTTTGCAGTGAGTCAGCTCAGCCAGCTCATTCGAGAGGTATTAGAAGGGTAGTCCTGCCCTTCAATAAGGCACTACTTTGCCATCAAAGGCTACAAACTGCCCCCCCATATAATCACGCGCATCGGTAATAACCTGCACCATGCCTGCCACTGAAGTTGTCACATCAATCAAGCCAGTTTGATGCGTCATATCTGTTTGCACCCAACCCGGATGTAGTGTGATCACATGCACGCCAAATGGTGCCAAATCCACCGCCATCGATTTGGATACAATCACCAGAGCCGCTTTAGCAGCTCGATAAGCATAAGTACCACCACTGCCATTGTCCGCACTTGAACCCATTTTTGAGCTGACATTAGCGATAATGCCCTGGCCAGCGATCACTCGCTCATGCAATTTTTGAACCACGCGCAATGGGCCAATGCAGTCGACATTAAACACATCCAACATCACATCAGATGTTACTTTGTTGAGTGACTGACCATCTTTTCCCGGCCCATAAATACCTGCATTATTAATCAGTAGATCTATTTTATCCGGCAATGAACCAAGCGGCCCATCATCAGCACTGATATCCCATTGAACGGTGTGTAAGTTTGCTGCTCCCAAATTGATCAAATCATCAGAAACTATACGGCAACAAGCCCAAACAGAATGCCCCTGTTGCAAATAATGTCGAACAAAACCCAGCCCAAGTCCGCGGTTTGCTCCGGTGATCAGTATATTCATGTTAGCTCCATTGATAGGGTTTCTCCCATGCCAAGCCTAGCCTGCCATTCGCTGCCGCGCCAAACCATGCTTGATGCCCTTAAAGGCAGATGGGCAGATCGTCTGCTGCTATTGATCATCTTGCTCAGCATCGCCAGTTCGTGGTTTATCATTCAGGCCAATATCGCCGCTGGGCCTGCCATGGCTGAGATTTATCATGATGACACACTGTTGGCGACTTACCCCCTACCACAACCGGGAGAACCGAGCATTACACTGCAGCTAGAGGGGGAGCTAGGCTTATCCGATATCGTCATTGATGAGCACGGTGCCCGCATTGCTTCATCTCCTTGCACGTCGCAACGCTGTGTCCTCTCCGGCTCGCATAAGCATGCTGGCGATATCATTGCCTGTGTACCCAACAAAATTCTGATTACCCTGCGCGGCAGCAGTGAAACCCGCTTCGATGCAATTGTTGAGTAAGCAAACATGACACCATTTAGTCTGCCACGTCCTGCTCTGGCTGAACTGGAAAACAAAGCCCGCTGGTTAGCCCTTCTGATGCTGGCCATCGGACTGCATGTTTTTGAAGCATCGCTGCCCAGTTTCGGGCCATGGTTCAAGCCCGGATTGGCTAATCTGGTCACTTTATTAGCTCTCGCGATGATGGGCCCCCGAGCTGCTATCTCACTCTCTATTGCCAGAATAGTTGTTGGCAGCTTCTTTATCGGCACTCTATTTACGCCCACTTTTATCATAGCCATGGCTGGTGGCTTAAGTGCTACAGTAGTGATGATCGCTGCCTGGCGCTGGTTTCCAGGCTTAAGTTTAGTTGGTATCAGCCTGCTTGGAGCCTTGGCACATATGCTCGCACAGTTTGTCAGCGTTGAAACTTTATTCATTCAACAGAGTGCACTTTATTATGCTCTGCCCCCATTGTTGATCTTATCCTGCATTAGCGGCTGGATTAATGGGGCATTGGCAGAGTATATTTCCGGCCGTCTCGCTCATGAAGAAACTTAACCTCAATATATTCAAGCCCCAGCAACAGCGTTTTACTCTGGCGCTGGCCGCTTCACTTGCCGTCCATATTTTATTGGCGGTTTTTATTGTGCAGAAAGAACATGACAAACCCTTACCCAAAAAAGAGACACCTCAGATTATGGATGTGGTACTGCTTGATGAAAAGAAGAGCCCAAGCAAAAAATCAAACAAAGATGCACGAACTATTTCTAATATAAATGCCTCTGGAAGCAGTCGCGATGCAAAAGATCGCATGACACGCAAAGCAAAAGCTCCAATGCCCAACAAACAACAACCGAAACCGCCAACCAAGCCCAAACAAGCCGTTGCCAAGGCAAAACCCAGAGTAACACCCCAAAAAGTGAAAGAAACAGATAAGCGCACAAGTTTAATTGCGAAACAGAGTAAGCAGCCTGTGCATAAGAAACCGATCAAAACAGAGAAGCCTGTGAAAAAACAGGCCGTAGTCGAACACCCCCAGAAACGTCTGCCTCTCGCCAATTTAATGCCATCTGCCATGGCACTATCCCAGCTATCACAAGACTTTGAACGCGAACGACGCATGAAACAAAAACTTACCCGTGAAGCCGATATTCCAATCAACACACGACAAGCCAAGTATGCACCTTATGCTCAATCCCTAGTACGCGCGCTCGAAGATCAGTGGCGACCTGGCAATGCCCGATATGAAGAGTTTTCTGATTATGAACGCAGCGCTTCAATCAAAATAACCATTGAACATGATGGTTCGCTTGGTGGTATCGAAATTTTGCGCCCCAGCCTGCTGCCACAGGTCAATGAAAGCGCTATCAAAGCAATTCACGCAGCAGCTCCCTTTAAATTATTACCATCGTCATGGGGATTGGATCGCGCTAACTTTTATCTAACATTTGAAGTCGTGGAGAATGGTTTTGTCTTCCGTCAGATGTGAAGCCCTGTTGGCCTGGTATGGCGAACATGCTCGCAGCCTACCATGGCGTGATACGACAGAGCCGTATCCTATCTGGATCTCTGAAATCATGTTGCAGCAGACACAAGTTAAAACGGTGTTGCCACGTTATGCAGCATGGTTTGCTCGTTTCCCCAACATTGCAGCGCTGGCCGAAGCAGATTTAGATGATGTGTTAAAAGCTTGGGAGGGCTTGGGCTATTATCGTCGCGCCCGTTTCATTCATCGAGCTGCTCAAGATATTATTGAGCAGCATGGCGGTATATTTCCCGATCAGTTTGATGAAATCATGGCTCTACCCGGCATTGGCCGCTCCACCGCCGGTGCTATCTCTTCATTCTGTTTTGCAGCCAACACACCGGTGCTTGATGGCAATGTGAAACGGGTGCTTAAACGCTGGCATGCCAAACCGGAATCAAACGATAAAACACTATGGATACTTGCTCAGCAGGCCATTGACGATGCAGCGAACCCTGCAACATGGAATCAGGCCATGATGGAGTTAGGCGCCACACGTTGCTCAGCCAAAGTTGTTGATTGCCCGAGCTGTCCTGTCGGCAGCTATTGTGAGTCCGCTTTTCAGGTCGAGCCTACAAAAGAGCTGCGCAAAACGGTTCCTGTACTCGACCTTCATTGGCAGGTCGATCTGTATCTTGATGCGCAAAAGGGTATCTGGCTCAAGCAACGCCCCGCATCCGGTATCTGGGCCAGTCTCTGGACTCCACCAATCAGCGAATTGCCACAGCCGTCGAAACGCAGGCCTGATCACATCCATCTGCTTACACATCGTCGCCTGCACCTTTATGCCAACAGATTCACCGATGCACCTATGGATGAAGGCATCTGGGTATCCAGCCTCGACAAACATGCTCTACCCACCGGCATCCATCGTTTGTTAGCGACCATTGATGGTATATCTCAGCTACTGCCATCGATACCCCCAGTTGAATAAATGAACAACTTCAGTTGGTGGACACGCGGCGACCTTGACGGCTTTTTCGGCCTCTTTGTCGATAATTTAATTCAGCTGATTCTTATTACTCTCTTATGTACCACTCTACTCGGTATGCCGAATGAGCTGGTGTTCGGCCGCATCCTGCCCGGTGTCGCCATCAGCCTGTTAATCGGCAACCTGTTTTATGCATGGCAGGCCAAGCAATTAAGCATCACAAGCGGGCATAAAGCCACCGCACTACCCTATGGTGTAAACACCGTTTCACTGTTCGCTTATGTGCTATTTGTCATGCTACCGGTGATCAAAATGACTGGCGATGTGGAACTGGCCTGGCAGATGGGATTAGCAGCCTGCTTCGGCTCAGGCCTAATTGAATTTGCCGGTGCATGGCTCGGTAGTCGCATCAAGCAGATCACTCCACGCGCCGCACTACTCGCCACACTGGCCGGTATTGCTATCACCTTTATTTCAATGGATTTTGCCTTCCGCATGTTTGCCGATCCCCTAGTTGGTTTTGCACCACTGGCTCTAATTCTGATGCAATATTTTGGACGTGTACGTTTACCACGCGGCATTCCGGCCGGGCTTGCGGCAATCGTTGTTGGTACTCTGCTGGCATGGCTAATCGGGCGCATGGATGCTGATGCCCTGATCGCCTCCATCCAGTTCAATGTCTATCTGCCGACGCCTTATCTTGTCGAACTGGCCAACGCCTTTGCAGCACCTGAACTGTTCGGATTCATCGCCGTTATTTTACCGATGGGACTGTTCAATCTACTCGGCTCACTGCAAAATCTGGAGAGTGCGGAAGCGGCCGGAGATATCTACCCGGTCAAACCTTCATTGGCCGCCAATGGTATCGGCAGCATGGTTGCTGCATGTTTCGGTAGCTGTTTCCCGACCACGATCTATATCGGCCATCCAGCCTGGAAAGATATGGGCGCTGGTGCCGGTTATTCGGTTGCCAATGGGGTGGTGATAAGCCTTCTTTGCTGTTTGGGGCTGGTCAACTTTGCTATGGCATTGATTCCAATTGAAGCAGGTGCAGCCATCCTGCTCTGGATCGGTATCATCATTGTCGCCCAAGCGTTTAAAGATACACCACCTCAGCATGCACCTGCCGTCGCGATCGGGCTGATTCCCGCCATTGCCGCCTGGGGCCTGTTAATGCTGGAGAGTGGTCTGCGTGCCAATGGCAGCTCAATTGGGATGGTTGGCATTGAAGCACTCTCCAGCCAATTCCCCATTGCTGGCATGCTGGCGCTGGAGCGCGGCTTTATCTTCACCTCCATGTTATTGGCTGCCATGACGGCCTCTCTAATCGATGGCCATTTCCGCAATGCCGCCAACTGGGCTCTTGCTGCCGCACTATTCAGTGCGATTGGGATTATTCATGGTTATCAGGTCACCGAAACATCCATTATCAATGCTTATGGGCCCGCAACAACCTGGCCATTTGTCATTGGCTACCTGGTCATGGCTGGATGTTTTTTAGCTTTTGGCAGAGTACGCAAACATGATTAAAACCGCCCACGAACCAAATGAGCAGAACGATTTTTTGCTCCAACATATCAACACACTGAACAACAGCCTGAAACATTGGACTGGTCACACGATCATGGCAGACATGCGGCTGGAGATTCACCCCGACCGTACAGCCCGCGAGATATACCATGCCCCCTTCGCCCTGCTCTCGCACGGCACAGATGCTGATCCGATCATCAATTATGCCAATCTCGCCGCCCAGAAGCTGTTTGAGATGAGCTGGATTGAATTTGTTCAACTGCCTTCTCGCCTATCCGCCGAGATGATGGTACAAAATGAGCGCGATGCCCTGCTCAAACGCGTGAGTGATCATGGTTATATTGATGATTATTCAGGAGTTCGTATTTCCAAAACGGGGCAACGCTTTCTGATCAACCAAGCCACCGTCTGGAATCTGATCGGTGCCAATGGCAGTGCTAAAGGTCAGGCCGCCATGTTTGCTGATTGGCAGATGTTAGCGGACTAATCATCATTACGTTTATGCGTGAGCTTCAATAGGCTACGCTTGGCACATGAGCACTCAACGACCACAACGCGCCAAGAAATCTCTCGGACAACATTTTTTGCACGATCAACATGCCATCAGCCGCATTGTCAAAGCAATGCCAACAGCTGTAAAGGCCATTGAAATTGGTCCCGGGCCGGGAGCCATTACCGAAGCGCTATTGCAACGTGTGGATAAATTATGTGTGATTGAAATGGATGATCAGTTTGCCGCCCGTTGGCAGGGTGTCGCTCAGGAAAATAATAAGTTATCCGTCGTTCATGGCGATGTAATGAAAGTCTTGGAAGAGACCGTCAGTCAAGTCCAACCCGAATGGATTGCTGGAAACTTACCATATAATCTCAGTGGCCCATTAACCGCTCAATTAGCAGCTCTGTCACTATCAGGTGGCATGGTACTGATGTACCAGCGCGAAGTAGCAGAACGTATTGCAGCTGGCCCCGGCAGCAAGACATATGGCGGACTATCGGTATTAGTGCGCCACCATTATGATGTAAAACGTTTATTAACCCTGCCTCCCGGAGCTTTCTCACCACCACCGAAAGTGCATTCTGCGGTGATTTTATTAACCCCGCACGGCAATACGCCAATATGTGAATACAATCAGTTACAAAAGACAGTGCGTCAGGGTTTTGCTCACCGCCGCAAAACCATCGCCAATAACTTCAAAAAAGAGCTCAGCCGCGAACAGTTTGAAGCCATTGGTATCGATCCAAGCAAACGCCCTGAACAACTGGCGTATGAGCAGTGGGTTAGCATTGCACTGGCTTTACCTGAGTCATAAGTATTGCGCTTATCCACGATAAACGAAGGGCTAAGTAATAAAATAAGGTTTCGCATTCGTCTATTAAGAGAGAGCCTTATCATAGCCGCTGTTTTATGATTAGCTTGCTGGTGGCTGGAACTATTGTGCATAATACATGTGAACTCGGGAGCTATTACGATGACTGAATCTGCTAATCCATCCGACGATCAAAAGAAACGCATCCTATTTGTTGATGATGAAGAGAACATACTCAACGGCCTGCAACGTATCGTGCATCCCATGCGACATGAGTGGGACTTTGAATTTGCCACCTCCGGGCAACAAGCACTGGAACTGATGGATCATAAAAAGATTGATGTTCTGGTGACCGATATGCGCATGCCTCTCATGGATGGTTCGGAGCTACTCAGCGAAGTTTCTAACGATTTCCCTCATGTCATACGTATTGTGTTGTCTGGACAGTGTGATCTGGAATCATTTATTGGTAGTGCCTGCCCTGCGCATCAGATGTTATCCAAACCTTGTGATGCGGTGACTTTGAAAAGAACGATCGAACGTGTCATTGCACTGCGTTCACTGCTGGAGAATGAAACACTGCGCGACATTCTGTTGCAGATGAACACTCTACCCTCCCCACCTACGATATATTTGCGCATTGAAAAAGAGCTGGAAAGTCCTAACTCATCCATGCAGCGGGTCGGAGAGATCATTGGTGAAGACCTCGGCATGACAGCCAAGCTTTTACAACTGGTCAACTCCTCTTTCTTCGGCTTTAACCGCAATATTGAAACACCCGCTCAAGCAGCTTCTATGCTCGGTGTGAATATGGTGCAGTTTATTATGTTACATGTTCAAACCTTTGTATCAGGCCCCTCCATGGAGCGCACTGTCGGGAAGATTTCTGAACACTGTATGCTCGTTGCATCGCTAGCCCGTGCCATTGCCAAACATGAGGGAGAGAACCCTGCAAGTTGTCTGGATGCATATATCGGCGGTATGATGCATGACCTTGGCCGACTCATTCTCGCGGTAAATATGCCTGAAAAATTCAAGACCATAACTGAACAGGCAAAACAATCAGGCGAGCCTATATGTCAGATTGAGCAGCAGCTTATTGGCGCATCGCACGCTGAGATTGGAGCATATCTGCTTGGTTTGTGGGGCTTACCTGAACATGTCGTCGAAATTGCCCACCACCATCATTCACCCAGCAATTATAAACTAGACGAGTGTTTTGCCCTTACAGCGGTGCATGTCGCCAATGTCCTTGTTCATGATCCTGAACTGGAAAGAAGAGGACAAGCCAACAGTCTGGATGAAACCTACATCAACAAACTGGTATTGAATGAGCATATCGCTGATTGGCAGGAGTGTTTAAGAGCCTTAACAGACAATAAATGAGCTGAGCAACTGCCGACTCAAACAGATAAGTTAGTTCAAAGGACACGGCTCAGCTTCATCGTGTAAAGCTGAGCCATCATCATGATTTTATTGTGGCCATACTAAAACTGGTTTTCTAGCCGCCTGCGTTTCATCAAGCCTACGACGGAATGGTTTAACCGGTGCTTCGTGCAAAGCATCAGTATTGCCTGCTTCACATTGCGCCGCAATTTCCAACATCGCATCACAGAAGCTATCCAGTGTTTCACGAGATTCCGTTTCAGTCGGTTCGATTAGCATGGCGCCGTGTACAATAAGCGGGAAATAAACCGTCATTGGATGGAAACCGAGATCAATCAGCCGTTTGGCGATATCGAGTGTTTTGACACCATGTTTGTTCTGAATTTCATCGGTCAGCAGACACTCATGTTTGCACACACCTTCAAATGGCACGTGATAGACATCTTTCAGACGATGTAAAATATAGTTGGCATTGAGCACAGCATCTTCAGCAATCTTATGCAGGCTCTGACGGCCAAATGCTGAAATATAAGCATTAGCGCGCATGTATACCCCAGACTGACCTATAGTGCTCAATATCGAGCCGATAGATGCATCTGATGTTGAATCCAAACGGTAGTTATCACTCTCTTTGACAATACGTGGTACCGGCAGGAAAGCAGCCAGTGTGTCGTTTACAGCAACAGGCCCTGCACCGGGGCCACCGCCACCATGCGGCGTGGCAAAGGTTTTATGCACATTGATATGCAGACAATCGATCCCCATATCACCCGGACGCGCCAGGCCAACCAGTGCATTCAGGTTCGCACCATCACCATAAACCAGACCACCGGCATCATGTACCAACTGACAGATCTCTTTGATATCCGTTTCAAAAGCACCGGCAGTATTCGGATTGGTCATCATCAGCGCTGCGGTTCCGTCGTTCAGGTTTGCTTTCAACACATCCAGATCAATACGGCCATCTGCACCTGATTTCAGTTCTACCGTATGCATACCACACAAAGCAGCAGATGCCGGATTGGTACCATGCGCAGAATCGGGCACCAATACGGTACGGCGTTCAGCTTCACCGCGAGCATCGAGGCAGGCACGAATCATCATCAAACCTGCCAACTCACCATGCGCACCGGCAGCAGGCTGTAGCGTCACATGTGGCAGACCGGAAATTTCACCTAACCACTCTTGTACTTCATACAACAGCTCCAGTGCCCCCTGTACAGTATCTTCAGGCTGATCTGGATGAATATGGGCTAAACCAGGCAGACGAGCAACAGTCTCATTTACACGTGGGTTATATTTCATAGTGCAAGAACCGAGCGGATAAAAACCGGTTTCAATACCATGATTCCATTGTGACAGACGCACAAAGTGACGCACTGTTTCCGGTTCAGAGAGGCCGGGAATATTGGCAGGAATTTTACGCGAAAATACCGCCAGAGCATCCGGTATATCGCCTTCGACACCCGGCAGATGAATCGACTCAGGGGCTTCATGGGCATGTTCAAACAGCAACGGCTCTTCATGCTGAATGCCATTGGTAGCTGAATATTTAAATGTTCTGTCGTTTGAATTTAAAACTGATTCACTCACTTCGCAACCTCCAGAGCAACCAGATAATCATTAATATCAGCCTCTTCAATCATCTCGGTGGTAGTAACAAGCAAATGTCTATTTTCAGCACTGCTATCAAGCTGTTCCAACGGGATACCGGCAAAGATGTCATTAGCTTGAGCAGCGCCAAGAAAACGCTGCCGAGCAACATGATCGTCAAAGCTCAAAATGGTTTCATTGTAGTGTGCACCATCAATTGCCGTCACATGGGCTGGTAATTGTGAGACCAGTGATTGCAGTGCCACAGCTGAATGGCGCGCTACAGTCGCAAGACCTGCATCACCCATCAAGGTCATATACGTTGCAGCTGCAGTACACATCAGTCCTTGATTGGTACAGATGTTTGAAGTCGCCTTCTCACGCCTGATATGCTGTTCACGAGTGGAGAGCGTTAACACAAAACCACGTTTTCCATCAGCATCCTTAGTCAGACCGCAAACGCGCCCAGGCATCTGACGCAGATATTTCTGTTTGCAGGTAAATAGGCCGAGATGCGGGCCACCAAAGGCCATCGGGATACCCAGCGATTGACCCGAGCCGACTGCAATATCTGCCCCCATCGCACCAGGTGATTCAATCAAAGCAAATGCACTCACATCAGAAAAAGCCACCACCATGAGACATCTATTGGCATCACAAGCTTCACGCAGTGGTGCTAGATCGTAGACCGAACCGTAGAAATCAGGGTACTGCACAATCACACAGGCAGTTTGCCCATCAATGGCATCAATCACTCGATCCAGATCAGTACCGAAACAGCCCATATCCACTTCTACACATTCACCATCAAGGCGAGAGAGATAATTGGTGGTAACACTGCGATAACGTGGATTAACAGAACCGGCTATCACCACCCGTTTTTTACGACTGACACGGCGTGCCATCAGTGCTGCTTCTGCGGTTGCGGTACCAGCTTCATACATCGAAGCATTGGACACATCCATACCGGTCAGACGCGAAATCATGGTCTGAAATTCAAACAGCGCTTGCAGTGTACCCTGAGAGATTTCAGGCTGGTATGGAGTATAAGCAGTCAGGAACTCACCACGTGAGACCACATAATCAACTACAGCTGGCACAAAATGGTTGTAGGTGCCGCCACCCAGAAAATAGCGTGTATTAGTTGCATTACGGTTCTTTTCAGAGGCCTTGGTGAATTTGCGCACAATACCGGCTTCCGACAAAGCCTCAGCCATGTCCAGCTGACCTCTCTGAAGGTGAAATTCATCGGGGATGTCGGCAAATAGCGCGTCAATGTGAGATAGACCCATCGTTTCCAGCATGGCTGTTCGATCACTATCTGTATGGGGAAGAAACCGCATGGTTATGTCCTCTGCAATATTTTTACCGCAAAGGACGCAGAGTTACGCAGAGTAAATCAAAATCTTTATAGAGCATTCAAGAATGGGATTATCACTTTTCTGTTTGAGCATGCCTAAGGCGGCTTTCTTGTCTCTTTTTATGATTTTACTTTGCGTAACCCTGCGTCCTCTGCGGTATAAGGTTTACTCTTCTAAAAATGTGTTGTACTCATCGTCTGTCATCAACTCAACAGTGGCATCACCGCTGATTTTCACTTTGGCAATCCAGCCGCCGCCAAAGGCATCGGTATTGACCTTTTCAGGCTCGCCTTCAAGCTCTTCATTCACTTCAACCACTGCGCCAGCCACAGGTGAATAGACATCGGAAACAGCTTTAACCGATTCGACCACGGCATAGGCTTCACCAGCTTCAAGTTCACGATCAATGTCAGGCAGTTCAACAAACACGATATCACCCAAAGCTTCCTGGGCATGATCGGTAATACCAAAGGTAGCGATATCACCATCGATTCTCACCCATTCGTGATCTTTGGTATATTTTAAATTAGCAGGAATCGTCATCATCCCCTCCTCTTCAGGCTTATTATCTTCTTACGTTACTGCGCACAAATGGTAGTTTGCTACGTTCCGCTGCAACCTGTTTACCGCGAATCTCTACACTCAGCTCACCGGATTCTGCATGTTCAGGTTTCACATAAGCCAGCGCAACACCACCGGCCATAGGACTATGCATTCCAGAGGTAATTTCACCACTAAGCGCACCATCCACACTGACTGGATAATGTTCACGCGGAATACCACGCCCAACCAGCTTAATCGCAATCAGACGCTGCCTGGGGCCAGCTGATTTACGTGCTTCAACTGCTACTTTACCAATAAAATCACCTTTATCCAGCTTGGTGATCCACATTAATTTGGCTTCAACAGGCGTTACAGCATCAGATATTTCATGGCCATAAAGCGCATAACCCATCTCAGTGCGCAACATATCGCGCGCCGCTAAACCAATCGGAACAGCACCATTTTGAAGTAGATCATCCCAGACATCCACAGCAATAGCATTGGGAATATAGATCTCGAAACCATCTTCACCGGTGTAACCGGTACGTGAAACAATGCCATCGACACCGTTCACTTTGATCTGAGCAAATTTATAATAGCCGATAGATTCAAGATCCCTATCCAAAAGCGGTTGCAGTGCCGCTTGTGCAGCAGCGCCCTGCAAGGCCAGCAGCGTGGTATCATCGGATTCATCTACCACAGAGACATCAAAGCTCGCCGCCTGAGTTTGCAAATGCGCCACATCCTTGTGTCGGTTCGCTGCATTGATACACAGATAATATTCGTTATCTAAGATTTTGTAGGTGGTAATATCGTCGATAAATGTACCTGACTCATTCAGTAGCGCTGAATACTGCACCTGGCCATCAACCAATTTCGAGACATCATTGGTCGTCAGATACTGCAAATACGCCAGGGCATCGTTGCCACTCACGCGTACCTGCCCCATATGGGTAATATCAAAAATACCAGCCTCACCATTACGAACAGCGGTGTACTCTTTCAAAGCGCCAAGCCTGTATTGCACCGGCATCTCAAATCCCGCAAACGGTACCATCTTACCACCCAGTGCAACGTGAGCATCAAACAAGGGCGTTCTTGCCAGATCTATTTCCACATCAGGCATCTACTCTTCTCCCAAATGCGTTTTAAATGCCTGTACGGTATTGGCCAGCAACATCGTGATCGTCATCGGCCCAACACCACCCGGCACCGGTGTAATCCATGCCGCGTTCTGACTGGCCTCTTCAAATGCCACATCGCCAGTCAGCGAACCATCTTCCAGACGATGAATGCCAACATCAATAATAATCGCGCCGGGTTTAATCCATTCACCTTTTATCAAACCCTGTTTACCTGCCGCAGCGACAACTATATCGGCGCGCTCAACATGAGACTGCAGCCCGCGTGAAAATTTATGTGTCACTGTCACCGTGGCTCCAGCCAATAACAACTCAAGCGCCATAGGGCGGCCAACAATATTCGATGCGCCAACAATCACGCACTCCATGCCATGCAGATCAACACCGGTCTCTTCGATCAACTTCATACAGCCATAAGGGGTGCAAGAACGTAAAGCAGGCTGGCGCGCAGCCAAACGGCCGAGATTATACGGGTGGAAACCATCCACATCCTTACCCGGATCAATCGCTTCAATAATGGTCTCTGAATTGATGTGAGCAGGCACTGGTAATTGCACCAAAATACCATCTATTTTCGGGTCTTGATTCAGTTCAGTAATCAAACCAAGCAGATGCTGCTGTGTCGTATTGGCAGGAAGTTCGTGAGAATAGGAAGCAATTCCGGCCTTTTCACAACCTGTTTTTTTTGCTTTCACATAAACCTGTGAAGCAGGGTCTGCACCAACCAAAATAACCGCCAAACCCGGTTTTCGGCCATGTTTTTGAGACAGCTGCTCTGCTTCAAGACCAATGTCCTGTCGCATACGCGCTGCCAGTGCTTTACCATCTAATATCTGTGCTGTTGAAGTAGTCATAATGCTGCGCATTGTTGCAGTATCGGCCGGTTCAGACAATGATAAGCTGCATGGTCACCCATATGAAAAATGATATACGAATCGGTATCGATCTTGGCGGTACGAAAACTGAATTAATCGCGCTCGATCATGATGACATAGAACTCATGCGTATTCGCAAAGCGACACCGGCTGGCGCCTATCGTGCCACTGTTGAGCTACTTGCAGATATGGTGTTGCAAGCGGAAGCTGAACTGAATGCTGTTGCCAGTGTTGGAATCGGCACACCAGGCGCTGCTTCGCTCAAAACAGGGCGCATGAAAAATTGTAATTCGACATGTTTGAACGGCCAAACACTAAAACAGGATGCTGAGATGCTGTTGCAACGTGAAATTCGCTTAAGCAATGATGCCAACTGCTTTACCCTCTCCGAAGCGATGAGTGGTGCAGCACAAGGTGCCCAAGTTGCATTCGGTGTAATTTTAGGCACCGGAGTAGGCGGAGGGCTTGTTGTAAACGGTCATCTTGTCGATGGCGCCAACCACATTGCAGGTGAGTGGGGGCATAACCCATTGCCAGCTCTCTCAAACAACGATCTACCTGGGCCGGCTTGTTATTGCGGCAGGAACGGCTGCATTGAAACATGGCTTTCTGGCCCTGCTATGAGTACAAGCCATCATCTCAACTCAGGCAATAGACTCAGTGCCAAGGCTATTGTTGCTGCCGCTGAGTCAGGTGATACAGATTGCATACGAACACTGGGTGAGTATTACCAGCATCTGGCCCGTGCACTTGCGACAGTAATCAACATGATTGATCCAGATGTAATCGTGCTGGGTGGCGGTTTATCAAACATCACAACATTATACGAGCGCGTTCCAACCTTATGGCAACAATACGTATTCTCTGATGAGGTACGCACCAGGCTTGTGCCACCACAACATGGTGACTCATCCGGTGTCTATGGCGCAGCCTGGTTATGGGGGAAACAATGAAAGTTGTACATATTGCACTACTGGTTAGTGACCTGAAGCAGGCCTCTCAGTTTTACGAAAAGATATTGGGTCTACAGCGCATTGAACGGCCTCAGCTGGCTTTTGATGGTATCTGGTATGGCCTTGAACATGGCCAGGAAATTCATTTGATGTTGCTGGATAATCCCTATCAGAATTGTGACAAACCCAGCCATGGAGGGCGCGATAATCATGTTGCCATGCAAACAGATCAACTCAATAAAATTATAAACCAGCTCGAAAACAGTCAGGTTCCCTATACCATGAGCAAATCGGGTCGAGCCGCTATTTTTTTTCGTGATCCCGACGGCAATACCATCGAATTAATGGGATGATTTGTCACCGGCAAAAAAACGCCTAATCCATCTCTTTTGTGCCATAACACTACAGCCAGTATGGATGCGCTTACAAAGTAGTCATCGAATGACTATACTACCATTAGCTAGGAAGGTTATTTAAAGCTCTGAGGTAACACTACTACCATGAGACAAACTATTCTTCACATGAATCCGTTACAGCTCTCCCTGCTGGTTGCCATTCCCTTTGTACTCATGTTTAGCCTGATTAATTTTAGTCAGGGGTTTAATGGTTTAGCTCAGATCGAATTGCTTATGGTAGCTTCTCTTGCGGGATTATATGGCTGGGTACGCAAAATAGACGCTCCTTTTTGGCAGCAAAACCTCTTCATACTTCACCCTGTCCTACTGTTTTCCCTGTTGTTTTTACAAGGTGGCTTTAGCGATATCGGTTTTATCTGGAGTTTTGGCTTCCCATTTATCGCCTGCTTGAGTGCCGGTTCACGTACTGGCCTCATCTGGACTGTCATCTATGCAGTGATCATTGCCAGCTTAAGTACCATGGTAGACGAAATCATCTGGCAAAAAATGGCATATATTGGCTTGGCTTATATCGCCTTCAGCCTCATCGCCGCCTATACCATCACCTGGCGCGAGCAACGCGAGGAGAATCATCAGCACCGCATATTTGATACCGCCAGTCGCCTGAAACATGAAGAGCATATTCTGGTCGACAACAAAAGAAGCCACCGCACATTGCTCGATACCTTGCCTTATGCTTTGGGCATACACCGCAACGGAAAATGGATTTATTGTAACCCTGCCGCAGCACTTCTCATGGGGGCATCCGGAGTAGAAGAGGTTATTGGCACACCTTTTTATGACTCTATTCCAGCCAATGATGCGGAAAAAGTGCAGGCCCACATTGAAAGTGTATGTAAAAGCACTCTCCCGACACCAGTTGTACATGAGTCTCTACTGCGCAGAGACGGTGAACCTATTGATACCAAGATGCTATCCACCCCAGTGCTTTATGACGGTGAACCAGCCTTTATATTTACTGAAATATCACACGAACATACAACAGATCATCAGCCTCACGCAGTACGCTTGGAGCACGCACAACGACTTGAGTCGCTTGGTGTTCTGGCCGGTGGCATTGCACACGACTTCAATAACCTTTTGGCAGCAATCTCCGGCAATGCGGAGTTAGCCCGTGGTTCTCTAGAAGAAAAAACGCCTGCGATTGGGCATATCGATAATATTGTCGATGCCTGTGACCATGCGGCGGAATTGTGCAAACAGATGCTCGCATATGCTGGTAAAGGCAGTTATGAATTGGAAGTTCTCGATTTAAACGATATGGTAAAATCGACAGGAAAACTGATTCGCGCCTCCGTAAGTAGTCATATTTCACTAAAGATCAAATTGGCTAAAAGCTTGCCTGGCATAGAAGGCGACATGGCCCAGGTACAGCAGCTCATTCTGAATTTCATCGTTAACTCTGCCGATGCTATTGGTTCCAAGCCCGGTGAAATCAAAGTATCTACCGGGGCCCGCCACATGGATCGCCAGACACTGGATAAACTATACAATGGAACAGACTTGGATGCTGGGCAATATGTGATCGTTGAGGTCAGCGATACGGGCTGCGGTATGAGTCTCGACATGACCGCCAAGATTTTCGATCCCTTCTTTACCACAAAAGAAACAGGCAGTGGACTCGGCCTTTCGGCAGTGCTTGGCATTGTACGCGGTCATAAAGGTGCAATTCAAGTCTACAGTTCGCTTGGTAAAGGCACTGCCTTTCGTGTTTTTCTGCCATCGACTGAACAGGAATTTAAAGAAACGATGATCAGTACGGTTGAAGTCGAAGCATGGCAGGGGGATGGAAAGATACTGATTGTCGATGATGATATGCGTGTGCGGCATGTCGCCAGCTCTTTCATTGAAAGTCTTCATTTTGATGTCATGACAGCTGAAGATGGCAAAGAGGGGCTAGAACTGTTCAGTAAACACCATGCCAACCTCGCCGCCGTTTTATTGGATATGACCATGCCCGTATTAGGGGGGGTTGAAGCCATGGCTGGCATGCGCGATATTGATAGCAGCGTTCCAATTGTGCTTGTATCCGGCTATTCAGAAGTTGAAGCGGGCGCTTTGATTGCCGGAGACCGACCCAATGCTTTTTTACAGAAACCATTCAAAGCCAAAGATTTGAAAACCATGCTCTATGAAGTCATGCACCCCCAAGCTTAGAAATGCATAGCTACTACGCATATGAATATTGAAAGAGTTGAATAGGTTCCCATTACTAAAGTCAACGCTAGGCTGTGCAACCATGCGAGTTAGTGATTTTGATTTTGATCTACCAGAACAGCTTATTGCCAAACAGCCGTTAGAGAAACGCGATGCTTCGCGCCTACTATGTATGCCTGATGATCATCGGCCAAACAGCAGTTTCGTCGATACTCAAATTGCTGACCTAGCGCGTTTGGTACAACCCGGCGATATATGGGTACTCAATGACACCAAAGTTATTCCAGCCCGATTAACCGGCACAAAAAGTAGCGGTGGCAAAGTCGAAGTACTGCTGTTGGAGCCAACGGATACAGCTCACACATGGATAGCCTGGGGCAAAAGCAACAAACCGCTGAAACCGGATACCATCATCACCTTTGCCGATGGTTTCAGGGCCAAAGTACTAAAGCGTGATGGCAAGAAGATTGAAGTACTGCTGTTGGCTGATGATGTTGGCAATGCCATTGAAACCTATGGTCATATGCCTCTGCCGCCCTATATCAATCGCCCTGATACCGAAGCAGATAAGGCCCGCTATCAAACCGTATTTGCACGCCACTCGGGAGCCGTTGCAGCACCCACTGCCGGCTTACATCTCACCGATGAGCTTATGAAAGCCATGCAGGAGGCTGGGGCTGAATTTGCCCATGTTACCCTGCATGTTGGCCCCGGCACCTTTCAACCGATACAGGTCGAACAGCTGGATGAACATATTATGCATGAAGAGGCTTATATCGTGCCGGTGGAAACGGCCGAGCTAATCAACAGAGCCAAAGCTGATGGCAGACGTATCGTGGCCGTCGGCACTACCAGCCTAAGAACATTGGAAGCTGCCAGTCAAAACGGTGATCTGCAGGCTGGGGCAGGGCGCACTTCCATCTTCATTTATCCCGGTTACCATTTCCAAATGGTCGACGCTCTGCTCACTAACTTTCATCTGCCCAAATCAACCTTAATCATGCTAGTTGCAGCCTTGGCAGGCCAGGAGGCTGTACTGGCAGCCTATGAACATGCCAAAACAGAAAATTACCGGTTCTATTCCTATGGAGATGCGATGTTTGTACCGCGCTTGAGTAGCTCATGAAGATATTGATAGCTCAGATTGCACCCCGCGTTGGTGATATTAATGGAAATCTCGGCCTGATTCACCAGGCCATGGCTGAAGCAGAAACATCATTATCTGATTTGGTGGTGTTACCAGAATTGGTGATTACCGGTTACCCACCTGAAGATTTATTGCATCGCCCCGCTTTTATGGCAACCGTAGAGGTCGCAATCGAATCGCTGATCGCTTCCAGTCGCAATAGTTGCGTAGTCTTTGGTGCCCCCCGCCGCGATGGTAATTCCCTGAAGAATAGCGTCTTCCTAGCCCAGTACGGTAAGCTGATTGGTCTGTATGACAAACAGTTCCTGCCCAATTATGGTGTATTTGATGAGCGGCGCTATTTTGAAGCAGGCAATGGTGAAAAGTGCATCTTTGAGGTCAACGGCTGGCGCGTTGGCGTCGGTCTGTGTGAAGACTTATGGCATGATGAGCTGGCGTTCAGACAGGCAGCCATGCCATGTGATGTATGGCTCAACCTGAATGCTTCACCCTTCCATATCGGTAAACAGGCTGATCGAGAAGCCCTAGTTCGACGTCGCGCCAAAGCATTCGCGGCACCAGTGGTTTATGTTAACCCGGTCGGTGGCCAAGATGAAATTGTCTTCGATGGTGGTTCTCATGTTATTGATCCGCAAGGCAATATGCTTATGCGCTCCCCTCTGTTTGAAACCAGTCTGGATACTGTAGATTTGGCCTCCGTTGGTGTCAGGCAGGTTGTGGCTTTGCCAGAGCCCATGGAGCAACTGCACAAAGCGCTCGTGATGGGTGTAGCTGACTACGTGTTGCGTAATGGCTGTAAGCAGGTGGTCATCGGTCTCTCCGGCGGCATTGATTCGGCTTTAACTGCCGTGCTTGCGGTTGAGGCACTTGGTGCCGCCAATGTGCTGGGAGTATTGCTGCCATCACGCTACTCCAGCGATCACTCCATTACCGATGCAGAAGGTCTGATAAAAAACCTCGGCATTGAATCCATCATTTTACCCATTGCAGATGGCGTAACTTCAGTTGAAAGCACACTGGCTGACACATTTGCCAGCTGGGAGAAGTCAGAACCAGACATTACTGAGGAAAATATTCAGGCCCGCATGCGCGGTGTCCTACTAATGGCCATCTCGAATAAAACAGGTCGCATGGTACTCACAACAGGCAACAAATCTGAAATGGCCGTGGGTTATGCCACATTATATGGCGATATGGCTGGCGGCTTCGCAGTACTCAAAGATGTCTATAAAACTGACGTCTTCGCATTGTGTCGCTGGATCAATCGTAATGAAGAGTTAATTCCTGCCAACACTATCAATAAACCGCCATCAGCCGAGCTACGTCCCGATCAAAAGGATTCCGATTCATTACCAGACTATGATGTGCTCGATGCCATTCTCAGCGCCAATATCGAAGAACGTTTAGGTGTCGATGCCATCGCTGCACGTGGTTATGAGAAAGCGGAAGTAAAACGCATCGTGCACCTGCTGCAATTGGCCGAATACAAACGTCGCCAGGCACCTCCCGGTGTAAAAATAACCCCGCGCGCCTTTGGCCGTGATCGCCGTTACCCCATTACGCATGGTTTTTGGGAATAATAAATCGAAGTCGCGTAACGAGTTCAGTCCAAAATGGTCCAGAGTCTAATAAACAGACAGCATTACCTCATGATTTGTCTCGGTGACTTAAGGAAAACTAGAGCTTTTCAGGAACAGTTAAATGCCATCGGCATAGGTAACGCAGTCGTTGCCTGAGAAAACCGGAGTCGTCAGATATTTTTCGCCACCGTCAGGAAATATAGTGACGATTTCACCGGCTTTACCTTCTGCTGCCAGTTGATCCGCAATCTTCAATGCAGCGGCCAAAGAGCAGCCACAGGATTGACCACAAAGAATCCCCTCTTCAGAGGCAAGGCGCTGGGTGAATCGATAAGCTACATCCGTATCAACACCTATTTTTTGGTCATGTACAGCGGCATCATAAATTCCCGGCACAATACTGGATTCGATGTGCTTCAGACCTTCAATTCCGTGGAAAGGGGAGTCCGGTTCAGCTGCCACGATCTCAATATCAGCATTCATGCTTTTCAAATAACGCCCAGTTCCTACCAGCGTCCCTGAAGTGCCAAGGGAAGCGATAAAATGAGTCACTTTACCATCACTGTCACGCCAAATTTCCGGGCCAGTAGACTCTTCGTGGGCACGTGGATTGGCGGGGTTATTATATTGATCCGGCTTATAATAGAGTTCTGGATTGGCTTCATAAATTTTACGCGCATCCATAATGGCACCATCGGAACCTTCCAGAGGATCTGAAAATATCAGCTCCGCACCAAAAGCACGGCAGATGCGCTTGCGTTCTTCCGATACATTGCCAGGCATCACCAAGCGCACACGAAAGCCCATCGTTGCACCAATCATAGCTAGCGCGATGCCGGTATTACCCGATGTGGAATCGAGGATCGTTTTATCTTTGCTGAGTATCCCCTGTTTGATGCCATCGCGAACCATCCAGAGAGCAGGGCGATCTTTTACCGAACCACCCGGATTACAGCGTTCAAGTTTAGCATGGATACGAATATTATCCGGCAGATAGCTGGTAATATTATTTAACTGTACCATGGGTGTATTGCCGATCAAATCTAGAATTGCAGTCACAATAATCTCACCCTTCACTCGTTCTTATTCTCAACATCGCTCTTCGCAGTGCACCTTTAACTGCGGCGAATCATGGCAGATCAATACGTCTTGCCAAGCACATCTAAAATATTCTGCTCATCATCAACGCCAAAGGGCCAAACTAGCGGCTCACTGTGGCTTAAATAGTCACGCAGATTTTGCGCCTCAACACCCATTTGACGCAAACCCTGCAAAGTTGTGCTGCCATGCCGTTTGGCCAATCTATCACCATCAGAGCCACACAATAGAGCATGATGAATATAAACAGGTTCAGGCAGAGCCAATAGAGCCTGCAGCAAGCGATGAATGCCGGTACTATCCTTCAAATCATCGCCACGAATGACATGAGTAATGCCTTGCGATGCATCATCAATCACAACAGCAAGGTGATAACTAAAGGTAATATCTTTGCGCCCGATAACGATGTCGTGACTGATCTTCACAGCATGTTTTCTACCACTCTCATCCTGCCAACTTAAAGGCTGGCCCACAGATGCCAGAGCCTTGTTCACATTCAAACGCCAGGCAAAACCCTCATGCTGCATGCGCTCTGTTTGTTCCACCAACGATCTGTTTTTGCATGTGCCCGGATATTCCAATTGTGTTTCTTCGGCATGTGGCGCAGATGCTATACGTTCAACCTCTTGCCTGATCTCTTTACGTGTGCAAAAACAGGGATAAATCAGCTGCATATCTCTAAGCTTAGATATGGCCTGTTGATACAGCTCAGAACATTGACTCTGATAGCGAATATGCGCCTGCCAACGCAAGCCTAGCCAATACAGATCTTCGATGATGTTATCAGCATATTCAGCTTTGCAGCGTGTATGATCAATATCTTCAATACGCAGCAGCAACTCGGCCTGGTGCTGCTTAGCCCACTGGGCACAACTTAGGGCTGAATAAGCATTACCTACATGCAACAACCCCGTAGGACTGGGGGCAAAACGGGTTCGATAGCGCAACTATTGACTCGTTTGCTGCTCTATTTGACGCGAGGATGGGGGGAGAATCAAGGCCTGATTTTCCTGGCTGCGCTCGGGACGCATCAGCACTTTGATTTCGTCGCCAGCGCTAAAAATCAAATCATCATGCGGCACCAGCGTCATATCTTCACGTACAACGGCTACCGGCTGCACCCCATGCTGAATGCGCGCATCAGTCATACGCACACCAATCAGCAGTGAATCAGGCTCAATGTACCGTGACTCATATGCCAGACGTTTGCGGTAAGCCTGATCATGCCAGTAGGTATAATTATATGGTTTGGCAAACAAGCGCCGCACTTGTAACTGATGAATCATACTGGCGTGTTTCACTTCATCTTCTTCTTGCAAAGCAACATAAATTTCCGGGATATGAAATTGCTCGTGCGCCAGACGAGCGATCAATAGGTTATGATCTGATGAGCCTGTCATAATCAGAGCACAACCAATCTCTTCAGCATGGCAAATTTCCCAGTACAATGGGTCCAGAGCATTACCGCAAATAGCACTATAACCTGAACGTTTCAGACCACCAATCACTTCAGAATTCAAATCCAAGAACCTGACTTCACGGTCTTCACCCAAAGCTCGGCCAAGTTCAGCACCAATCTGACCACCACCAATAATCAATACCGAACGTTCATCACCACCTTCGATTTGTAATATCTCCTTCAAACGGCTGGCAAACAGACTATAACCAAGTACCGATACGATGATGATAATATAGACCATAGCCAGCAGCATCTCGGCTTGGGGATAGTTATTTTGCTGTAATATAAGAACAAATAGAGAGGTGATCGCTGCAGCCACCACGCCTCGCGGTGCCATGCCGGCCAAAAACAGACTTTCATTAAACGATAAACGACTACCCAGAGTAGATAACAGGACAATCATTGGCCGTACAACGACAGCCAGAATCACGCATAGCAGCAGCCCTTGCCACAAATAATCATACAACACGGACAGATCCATATTGGCCGCTAATAACACGAACAATACCGAAATAAGCAACATCGAAAGACTACCTTTAAAGTGTTTGAGGCGTTGAATATCGTGCACTTCCATGCGTTGCAGGGTGGCTCCCATCATCAACATGGTTAGTAGGCCAGCCTGTTCACTGATCGAATCAGCCACCAGAAACAGTCCCCAAGCCGATGTCAGCGTCAGCACCGTACGAATTTCAAAATCCTTGGCCCAATGGCTACCCAAAAGCCAACCCAATAAACGTCCTCCGGCCAGCCCAATCGCAACACCGACAGCCACTTTATACAAAATATCCTGCGCTATTCCGGATGCACTCATATCTAAGGTCAACGCGACCTGTAACATCACAATAGCCAGAATAGCACCGATCACATCAATCAGCATCGCTTCGGCTGTTAATACATGACTGATATTTCTACCTAGCCGCATCTGCCGCACAATCGGCAAGATCACCGTTGGGCCACCGACCGACACCAGCGCACCAAATAGCAGCGCCAATGGCCAATCCATACCGGCAATAAAATGAGCTGCAGACCCACCAATAAACATCGTTAGTATTGGCCCGATTAACACCAAGTTTCCAACCACCCAGCCATTTTCACGCAGGGCTTTCAGATTCAGATTCAATCCACCTTCAAATAGAATAATGGCCAAACCCAGTTCGATCAGGGTATGCAAAGCAGGCTCTATCGTTTCAACATGCAGGGCATGCAAACCAAATGGACCCAAGACCATACCTGCGGTAAGCCACAACAGAATGGGAGGAAAACGGTAGCGATTGGCCAGCACTTGAGCCGTTGTGGCAATCACAACAGCAATAATGAATGTCGAGGTAGGAGTCATAGCATCAGGGAACATTGCCAATGAGGATGCCGCCATAAGGGCTGGTCGGCAAGCCATAGCTTATACGCATCATCCAAGTCTCTTTATAATTTTTGAAATTATTGGCCCACAAGCCGATTAGATAGTAGCCAGCCAATCAAGAATCCATCTTAAAATTACTGCGTTTGAAGTATTTTTTCTTCCAAATCATCAAGTGAGTACGGCTTCTGAATGAATCCAGCTAAACCAGCATCTACAAATTTCTCCGTTACATCTTTCACACTGTAACCTGAAGAGAGGATGACATTGATATCAGTGCGGATGCGTTTCAGTTCATAAAAACACTCCTCACCACCCATATTGGGCATGGTTAAATCCAGTAATACCAATGATATTTGATCTTTATATTTACTAAACAGCTCAACACCCTCAACACCATCGTTCGATGTCATCACCTCAAAACCCAACTCTTCAAGCATTAATGTAGCGGAGGTGCGTACTATCAGCTCATCATCAATGACCAGTGCAGTGCCATTAAAGCGGTGATGCGGCTCTGGCGCTTTCTTCATTACTTCTTTGGGCTTAGTGACTACATGAGAAGAAATTGGAAGCACAACGGTAATCACTGTGCCCAGCCCTAAAGTAGAATTGATTCGAATGCCTCCGTGATGTCCTTTCACAATTCCCAGAAGTGCACTCATACCCAGCCCACGACCTGTGAACTTGGTACTGTAATAGGGATCAAATATCTTTAACTTGGTCTCCTTATCCATACCGCAACCGGTATCGGAGACTTCAAGATAGACATAGCGCGTTTCCTCAAGGTATTGATAACCAAAATAGTCACTTAAAAACTCATCATCGACTTGCATTTCACCCGTTTTGATGGTGCAAAGCTTAACCTCACTACGCTCTCCATGAACATCTATTGCTTCGGATGCATTGGTAATCAGATTCAATAGAACCTGCTGTATTTGGGATATATCCGCATCAATTGCAGGCAATGATTGGCTGAGCTGATAGTTGATAGTGACCTGCTTGGCGACTGCCACATCAATCAAATTGCCCATATCTTTAGCAACCTGAGAGAGATTAACTGGCGCAATAATAAACTGTCCTTTACCTGAATATGCCAACATTTGATTGCATAGTCCGGCCGCCGTATGACAGGCATCGATAATCGCATCTACACTACTGCGTTTGCGTGCATGCATACTCGTATCCGGCTGACTCTGCATCAGGGAAGCATGCGCAAGAATTGCACTAAGTAAATTATTGAAATCATGAGCAATACCACCAGCCAAAACACCCAAAGATTCAACTCTATCAATATGCTGTAACTTTGATTCGGTCAGATGCCGCTGACTAACATCCTGTATCACCATTAAAACTGCCGATTGACCTTCATAATCAATGCAGACTGAAGATGTATCGCTATACATAATGCCCTCTGGCGGATATATATAACACTCATCAGTATGCAAATAATTCGTACTATTTTTCAACATATCTTCAATACGTTCAGCCACTGTAAATTGATCTTTAGGATGGATGAATTCAAGGATGTTTCGTCCAATTAGATGATCGGCTTGATCAGCAAAACCCAGTTTTTCGGCTATATATGGATTGGCATATAAGAGCGTTCCTCGTTGCTGAACGAGAATGCCCATGTGACTCATCTCCACGAGGGTACTATAACGCTGATTACTGGTAAGCAGAGCCTGCTGGCTCGCCTCCAGCTCCGCAGTACGCGCTATAACCTCTTCCTCAATTAGCATGAAATTTTTTCTTGAACGCTGCATCCCCCATACGATAAAACATGTTAAGAACAGACTTAATGCCAATGATTGCCATGCCAGTACAGTGGGATGATCTTTTAGATATTGAGGTGTAGCAGTAAAATTCAATTGCCCGTTTTGACCGGAGAAAGAGAAAGAAACCTCATGATACAGATCAGTAGAATCATGACTATGACCTGACGATGAATAAACTAGTTCTTTGCGATCACCATCAATCAGAAACAGAGAGATTTGCTGGGATGCCGTTGGCAAACCGTCAAGCGCACGTTCAATCAAACCTTCAATATCCCATACCGTTATCACAGCACCAATCTGTGTAGTGGCAAGCAACGCGCCTGTCTGCATTTGACTACTAACAGCAGCAATAAAGTTCAATGCATTGACATGACTATGTTTATCTCTCTCCACCTGAACCTGAATCAGTCGCCCCTGTTGGGGTAAATAAGTGATTCCGGCATGACTATCATCCAGATAAACAAAATCTTTATGAATAAGGCTCGAATGATTGCCTTTTTTAGCATAAATAACGTTTAAACTTTCAGCTTTCGTTGCTGTTGATTCAAAAACACCCCAGGCAATATTTAAAAGCTGGGGATCATCAATCAAGAGCCTTTCTGCCATCGGCATAAAATCCTCTGGCTCTTGCGGATTGTCATGCTCAATATTGATATCATGCTCAATAAGGAAACGCACATCAGCCACAGTTTTCTCAACCGATTCCAGCTCTTTCTGAACAGCTATCGCATAACTGGAAACGCTATATTCAAACTCTTTTGCAAAGCGCGAGAGTTCCCAGCTATGAATAAAAGCAAAGATTGCCCCGGACAGAAGAAGTCCAAAGCAGAGGATAAGAGTTATTCTATGTTTTGCATTTACCTTCAGCATGAGAGCTGCATATCAAACACAAACAGCGTTAAATCGTCTGTTTTTGTGCCGTACTACTTAACAACTGGGATGACATGCCCACACCAAGCAAGATATTATTCAGGTCATGGCTAAGCTGATCACTATATTCGGCACTATCAACAACCGCTTGTTCAAGCTTCGATGTCGCTTCAGATAACACGATTTTCACATTTTCTACCTGACGACTCATCTCAATACGCTCTAAAGCGTGAATCATGCGTGTTTTGAGCAAAGTCGCATGAAATGGCTTGAGAATATAATCGTCTGCACCTGCATCAATATAATGACTTATCTTATTTAGGTCATTACTGCCGGTAATCACAATAACGCGGGTATTTTTCAATTTGGGGTTATTTCTGAATGATTGCAGCAATGCGAAACTATCCGTTTCAGGAATAAGGATATCGAGTAAAATAAGGTCTGGCGTCTGTTTCTCGATCTCTTGTTCGGCCTCTTGGCCATCTTTCGCCTTTAGGGGCTCAAAACCAAAACTCTGAATCAGCTGATCCAGAATAATATGAACCATAAGTTCATCATCAATAAGGATTTTTGGTGTTTTATTCACATGCACTCCTTGCAAACAACAACGAAAGAACAGATTCACTCCTTGCAGTTCATAGAGGAGACCCTGTCTTTATTCCATGTCTATAGTCATTCCATTACAATCTAAAATCTGATTGCTAACAGATCTACTTGAGCTTGTCATACCTCAAGAAACTCAAATTTTGATAGAGAAAAACAATGAAATTACTAAGGCTTTATCGTGGCCGTTTAACTTAACATGCTTCATCGCTGATGAAATGCTAGGATTCAGAAATTCAATTTAATATATCTCCGCATAATCAAACAGGTGAACCATGACTGCACATACACATTTTCGCGACCTAGCCAACAGTAAGCGACCAGTATTACTCATCGTAATGGATGGCTGGGGCTTCGGCTCTGGCGGCCCCGAAGATGCCATTGAGCATGCCCACACCCCTGTATTCGACAAATTAATGAAGTCGTATGCCAACACCCGTCTGATGACACATGGTTCTTATGTTGGCCTGCCTTCTAACAAAGACATGGGGGGCTCAGAAGTCGGTCATTTGACGATGGGAGCTGGCCTAGTACTTGATCAAGGCCCAACCCGTATCCAAAATGCTATTGAAGATGGCTCCTTTTTTAACTCCAAGGCTCTGAAGCAAATCATGCATAGCACTGAAGCCGGTGGCACTCTCCACCTTCTGGGTTTGCTCTCTGATGGCAATATTCATTCTCATATAAGCCACTACAGGGCTCTGATTGACCATGCATTTACACATGGCATTCGGAAACTGCGTATACATGCCCTGCTTGATGGTCGCGATGTTGGTATCCAGACAGCGCAAAACTTTGTAACTGAGCTGCAAGAGATGTTTACGACCATCAACCAACACGATGATTTTGATTACGCCTTTGCCTGTGGAGCTGGTCGAGAGCGTTTAATCATGGATCGCGATAACAACTGGCCGAAAATAGCTGAAGGCTGGGATTTGATGATACATGGTAAAGCGCAGTACCGCTTCTCATCGATGCTCGATGCCATTGAATACTTTAGAGCTCAACAGCCGGAATTAGTCGATCAGGATATGCCAGGGTTTGTTATCGTTGATGATGAAGACAGACCAGTTGGTTTAATCAATGATGGTGATGCAGTTATCATGATGAACTTTAGAGGAGACCGCGCCATCGAGATCACTGAGGCTTTTGAACTCGATGATTTTGATGGCTTTGATCGTGGTGAGCGGCCGGAGATCACCTATGCTGGTATGATGGTTTATGATGAAGATCGCGATTTACCAACACTCCAGCTTATGGGCCCAACCAAAGTGAAGAACCCCTTTGGCAAACGTATTCTTGGGCTAGGCATCAAACAGTTTCGACTCACTGAAACCCAGAAGTACCCGCATGTCACTTTCTTTTTTAATGGTGGCTATCGCAAACCGCTGGACGATAGTATGGAAGATTACATTCTCATTGACTCTGATAAAAATGTCTCCTTTGCCGATGCGCCACAGATGAAAGCAGTGGAGATCGCCGACAAAGCCATAGAGCTGATTGAAAAGGGAGAATATGGTTTTGGCCTAATGAACTTTGCCAATGCCGATATGGTTGGCCATTGTGGTCACCTGAAACCCGCCATTGAAGCCATTGAAGCCGTTGATACAGCTGTCGGCCGAATCATTAAAACTTTAGAGAAAGTAGGAGGCTGCGCTCTGATCACTGCCGATCACGGCAATGCTGAAGAGATGCTTGTTTTTGCTGGAAATGGCGATAGCGAAGCATGCACCAAACACTCCACTAATCCGGTACCGTGCATTCTGTTTGACCCTACTTATGATGGTTCCTATCAGCTGCGTGAGCCAGATGGTGATAACATGCCCGGTCTGTCGCATCTTGCTGCAACACTGTTTGAAATCATGGGTTATGAAGCTCCGGATGATTTAGACCCTTCTTTGATCGCATACAACTCATAATGATACCTTTAGTGTAATGTTTACGCTTGCGGCTATTACTTCATGTGGGAAAAATACAGCTGCAATCTGGTGAGATCAGATTGACTGAATCGAGATCTTAAAGGAGTCACGACATGGAACAACTGGATCAGATCGCCGGTATTCTTGCCCTGACCATGGGTGCTGCCTGGGCTAGTGGAATCAACCTCTATGCCGCCATCTTAATGCTTGGACTAATGGGCACAACTGGCAATATCGATTTACCACCCGGCTTAGAAATACTCACCGACCCAATGGTATTACTGGCTGCCGGCGCGATGTATGCCGTCGAATTTTTCGCTGATAAAATCCCCGGCGTAGATACCGGGTGGGATTCAATTCACACATTTATTCGTATTCCTGCCGGTGCCATGATGGCTGCCGGTGCAGTCGGTGATGTTACCCCCGCACTCGCACTTGCTTCCGGCATTATGGGCGGTGGTTTAGCTGCCGCCACCCATGCCACCAAGGCCGGTTCGCGCGCACTGATCAACACTTCACCGGAGCCTTTCAGCAACTGGACAGCATCAATCACTGAAGATATTGCTGTTATTGGTGGTTTATGGGCTGCATTGAATCACCCGACACTGTTTGTTGCATTGATGATTTTGTTTATTTTACTGATGATTTGGCTCTTACCCAAACTATGGCGTGGCATTAAAACCGTGTTCAAAAAAGTGCGTGGGCTATTTGGCGCTAAAGATTACTCTTCTGCCTCACTAGAGCAGCCTGCGTCAACTGAGCCTGATCAACCGGAAACTACGCCGCCCCCCATACAAAACACGCAGGCAAAGGCTGACGACAAACATTAAGGCTACTCTTCCGCCTTGCTTTCGATAGCTGGCTGAGACCCTTCTGTCCTGCCATTAACCTCTGCCAGATCTTGAGCTAGCCCTCTGGCGATTTCAGACGTCTCCTGGCTGTTTAAACCTTCGTATTGTGGCCATGACATCAAACTAGATTCATCAACTGCATCCACCTTCTTTTGAGATGACACACGAACGGGTTTGACTTCGACGCGTTTACGGGGGGCTTGCGCCGGCTTTGTCTCGACCTTGAGAGCTTCAAAATTCGGCTTATGCACTATTATTTCAACAGGCTTGGATTCGCTTCTGTCGCGATCAATACGCGGTTCGTGTTTTGTTTTGTCAACCGCCATGGATTCAGAAAATATTTCAATACCTTGATATTGTTCAGGTTTATTTATCTTCTTCTCAGGAGTAGGCTTGGTATGTTTTTCCCACAACGTTGATGCAAGATTACGCCTGACTTCATCCGCCCCATAATCATCTATGCTTTGTAATTTAACACGCGCTGGAATATGACCCTGCTGCGAAGCACTCTGCAGCCACTTTACGCCTTCCTGACTATTTTTTTGTACACCTTTTCCTTCCAGAAACATCATAGCCAATACATATTGTGATTGTACATGACCCGCGTCTGCAGCCTCCTGACACACAGCAATAGCCTGCTGGTATGACTTGATATAATATGATCGTAAACAGTCTTGTTTTATATCTCTCGCCACAGCATTTGGCGTTATAGACAACATAAGTACAGTGAAAAAAACCTTTTTCCCACTCACAACAGACTCACTGGTTTATATTGAGCAAACGAAACTTACCACCGCCTGTTTCAATCAGATGAGAGATTTTGGCGTTGGAAAGTTTATATCGTCCGTCCGGCTCAAGGTTCTGCAATATTTCAATCAGACGCGAACCAATGTGGTAGTGTCCAACAATCAAAATACGCTTGCCCGTACCTGCAAAACGTTTGCGAATCAGCTGTACTGCTTTAAACGTTTGTAACAAACCATCACCATAATCTTTCGGCGCATATCTTCTGCGCGCATCAGCATTATGAAAGATAAAATAATTCTTCATATGAGATTCGATTTTTATCGCTTTGCCACGTTTCAAGTTGAATGATGCAATACGCGACTTCTTTTGCCAGCAGCACTCCTGCAATTCAGGCCAAACCTCTGCTTTTAGACGATGTTTTTTCAAATAGGGTAAAATAGTATTCAATGTACGATATTTTGGACTAACTATAATATGATCAAAATTGAGCTTATCCAGCTTAGTGGTTAACGCTGCAACCTGCTTTTTGCCTTTAGGTGAAAAAGTACGGTCATTTTCATAGGTATGTTTATGGGTGAGGTTGCCCATCGTTTCCCCATGCCGGACGAGGTAGATCTCTGTTGCAGACGCCGCATAGCTATTGGAGGCCGCAAAAAAAAGAGAACAACAGAGCGTTAACAATAATACTTTAATGATATTCATAGTTTCATTTTAGCTACTCTCGGAATATAATGCGAGAGTAACTATTCCCCCCTAAAGCTGATGCGCTTCAAACCAGTTATCTCCGATACCAATATCTACAATCAGCGGCACACTCAATGCGACAGCTGATTGCATCGTTTCCCGCATTATCGTAGAAACCTTTTCCACATCCGCTTTGGGTGTTTCAACAATCAATTCATCATGCACCTGCAAAATAATCGCGCTTTGAGGAGCCTCATCTTTCAAACGTTGATGCAGGTTAACCATCGCGACTTTGATAATATCAGCCGCAGAGCCTTGCAGGGGTGCATTAATCGCCGTGCGTTCTGCATAAGAGCGGCGCATACCATTGCTGCTGTTGATATCCGGTACGTAAACACGGTGTCCCAGTAGTGTTTCAACAAAACCAGACTCTTTAGCTTTTTCCAGAGTCTCATCCATAAAGGCCCGAACGCTGGGATAACGCGCAAAATAGGTCGCAATAAACTCTTTTGCTTCACTGCGGCCCACACCCAACTGCTTGGCAAGGCCAAACGCACTCATGCCATAGAGAATGCCAAAATTAATGATTTTAGCACTGCGACGCATTTCACCACTCACATCGGCCAAATCAATATCATTCACCGCAGCAGCTGTAGATGCATGAATATCTTTACCGTCAGCAAAAGCCTGTTGCAATACCGCATCGCCGGAAAAATGCGCCATCAAACGCAGTTCAATTTGAGAGTAATCGGCAGCAATCAACATATGACCAGGCTCAGCTATGAATGCCTTACGTATTTCTCGCCCCTCCGCACTGCGAATAGGAATATTCTGTAAATTAGGATCGGAAGAGGAGAGCCGGCCAGTGGTGGTAATAGCCTGATTAAAGGAGGTATGTACTCGTCCACTCTTCGCATGCACCAATTTTTGCAACGCATCCGTATAGGTGGACTTGAGTTTAGCCAACTGGCGCACTTGCAAAATTAATCGCGGCACCTCATGTTCATCAGCCAGTTTTTCCAATACTTCCTGACCCGTTGCCCACTGTCCTGATTTGGTCTTTTTGCCACCCTCAATCCCTAAGATTTCAAACAGCAACTCACCCAACTGCTTGGGCGATTGAATATTAAATGTTTGACCAGCAGCGGCATGAATCTGCGATTCCAACGCTGCAATACGTGAACCAAAAGAGGCCGATAACTCTGCCAACATGACCACATCAATATGGGCTCCTTTCCACTCCATATCTACCAGCACCGATGCCAATGGAAGTTCAATATTATCATGGCGATTTAAGCGGCTCTCACTGCTTAGTTTATCTTTTAACAGGGCCGTCAAACGCAAAGCAATATCTGCATCTTCTGCTGCATAGGGCAGAGCTTCTGCAATCCTGACCTGATCAAAACAGATCTGTTTGGCACCCTTGCCAGCCACTGCTTCGTAAGGAGTACAGTGATAACCGAGATAATCTTCTGCCACCGTGTCCATTTTCGGAGCATATTTAGCGGGATAGAGGCAATAGGCCAACAACATAGAGTCAGCGCTAATACCCGCCAAATCGATGCCTGCTCGACGTAGAACCTGAGCATCATATTTCAGATTATGGCCGCATTTGGCTTTGCTTCCATCCTCTAAAATCGGTTGCAATAGCGCCAAGACATCAGCGCGTGGCAGTTGTTTCGGGCTAGGTTCAAGCAGATCAACCGCTCGATGCCCAAGCGGCACATAATACGCTTCGCCCGGTTTGACTGAAAATGACAAACCGACGATTTCTGCATCATGTGTAGTCAAAGAGGTGGTCTCTGTATCCAACGCAATAAGCTCGGCCTGCTGTAATACCTGCAACAGCGCTTGCAGCGATGTGTCATCATCGACCAGTATATCAGTACGCGCAGGTAGTGGTTCATGAACACTCTCTTCTTGCTCTTCGCTTAGAGGCCCCACAATAACAGCTTTACCCACAGCTCTGTCTACCGCATCAGCATCACTGAACTCAGCCAATAGACGGCGAAACTCAAGACGCTCAAACAACTCAGCCAACTTTGGGCGATCCGGCATAGAGACAGTCAAATCATCCAGCTCTATCCCCACATCAACCTGATCATCTAGGGCCACTAGACGATAGGAGAGGCGCGCATCTTCAGCAAATTCGATCAGGTTTTCACGTCGTTTGTTCTGTTTGATCTCATGGGCATGCGTCAATACCCCTTCCAGATCACCATACGTTTCGAGCAATTGCACAGCTGTTTTCGGACCAATACCGGGCACACCGGGAATATTATCGGCCGAATCACCGGACAACGCCAAAAGATCATGAACGCGATCAGGGCCAACCCCCCATTTCTCTTTCACCTCTTCCGGCCCATAATCTTTTTTGCGCATGGTATCGAGCATCCAGATGCGATCATTGACCAGCTGCATCAGATCTTTATCGGTCGAAACCATGGTTACATCCCAACCTTTGGCTTCAGCCTGCCGGGCCAATGTGGCAATCACATCATCGGCTTCATAATCTTCAATACAGATACGATTTAATTTGAACGCATCGGTAACGTCATACACAGATGACCATTGTGCCGCCAAATCTTCAGGCATAGGAGGGCGATGCGCTTTGTATGCAGGATACATACGATTGCGAAATGTGCCTCCTTTCGGATCAAACACGACAGCCACATGGGTAGGGCTCAGATCTTTAAGGATGCTGCGCAGCATCTGCACATAACCAAATACGGCATTGGTTGGCTCACCCTTTGAGTTGGCAAGATTATGGCGCACAGCATGAAAGGCGCGGAATACGTAATTGGGTCCATCGATCAATACTAAATGAGGCATAGCCATAACCTGCCTTTCAAATGATAGGGGTCAATTATGTTCTTTTTATTTAAAAGGTGTTCGCCTCTTTAAACACAATAATATCTACTCTTTATTACACTACACCTTTGCAACCGAAGGCGAGTAACAGCGCCAACATAGGAGCCCCGGAAGCTATTTTTCCTTCCGCCAACATCTGCAAACTGGTTTCACGTGAAACCCAAAAGCTGCGAATATCCTCCTGCTCCTCATCACATCCACCCCCCAGACTGATTGGATACTGTTTATCCACCAGGCCTAGGAACAAGTCGATGCGCTCTGAACAAGCGCCCGGTGTGGTATAATATCGTCCAAGAAACTTTACCTCAGTGGGGATAAAGCCGGCCTCCTCTTGCGCCTCACGGATCACAGCCTGCTCTGCTGTTTCACCTTTATCGATCATGCCCGCAACTATTTCAATCAACCATGGATTATCATTCCGAGCCGCTGGACCTATGCGAAATTGCTCCAGTAGTAACACTTCATCCGCTTTAGGATCAAAAAGCAGCAAGGCTGCTGCATCACCACGCTCCATATTTTCACGTTTTGCCTGTATCGAACCACCATCAAAACGGTCATGCTCAATAATATATTCATCCATGCCAAAAAAGCCCTGATAGACCCGCTCTTTTTTGATAACTTTGTAATCCATGCACACCTCCCTATTGATAATCCTTCACGCATACTATCCATCAATGCTACAGTAAGCCGCATGAAGATTTTGGTGGTTGAAGATGAAGAGCGTGTCGCTCACTTTATTCAAAAAGGTTTGAAGGAAGAGGGACATGCTGTTGATGTCTCTTATGATGGTGAAGACGGTGAGTTTTTAGCCGAAATCAATGATTATGATCTGATCATTCTCGACCTCATGTTACCAAAGAAAAATGGTATTGTGGTATGCCGTGAATTGAGAGCCTCCGGTGTTGCAACGCCTGTTCTGATGCTCACAGCTCGCGACTCCGTCGAAGATAAAGTGCGTGGGCTCGATGCCGGTGCAGATGACTATCTTGCCAAACCATTCGCCTTTGAAGAGTTGCTGGCACGTGTACGAGCTCTGTTGCGTCGTCAGTCCGATAATAAATCCCCCGTATTGAGTATGGCTGATCTCGAACTCGATCCAATTAGCCGCCGCGTAACACGCAATGAAAAACCGATTCGACTCACGACCAAAGAGTACGCCCTATTGGAATATCTGCTGCGTAATCCAAACAAAGTGCTCTCTCGCACGCTGATTGGTGAACATGTCTGGGATATGAATTTCGACCCGGAAAGTAATGTCATTGATGTATATGTCAGCCATTTGCGTTCTAAAATAGATAAAGGTCATGAAATTGCACTGCTGCATACGCTACGCGGTCAAGGATATCTGCTCAGCGACAACTCACCGCCAGCGTGATCCGCCCGATTCCACACGACAGGTTTCATCGATTGAAATGTTAACCGAAACTGACAGACAGCTGTTTTGAGCCGTAACCCCATGAGCATCATTCATTGGATTCGTTCCAATATATTTCGCACTTTTCGTGGCCGATTGGCCATGCTCTACATCACACTCGAGCTCAGTATTTTGCTTTTTGCTGCTGTGGTTCTATACAATGTCTTGTCCAATCGCATCTACCATGAGGTGGATGAACAGCTGATGAGTCAGGCCAGTACACTGGTCGATGAACTCGAAACCTCACCCTATTATTTCTGGTCGGGCCATTTAGGCACGTATGCGGATCACTTTCAGGGCCCTATTCAGCTCGTTGGTGCCAACGGACTTATTTTATTCAGTGCCAACCACTCGCTTATCAATAAAGGCGGCAATGATGTCAGTCGCGCTCTTGCCCATACATTCCGCGATGGTAGCCCCGCTTTCGCTTCGACAAATTCATTATTGAATAAAGCGAATATCAGAGTTATCGCATTCCCTATTCATAAAGCTGGACGAATTACAGCCACTCTTTTGCTCGGTCACAGTACGGCAGATATTCGCGCTGTATTTAATATCCTATATGTTGTTGGTGGTATTCTTGGTCTGATCTCTATCATTATCAGTGCCGTAGCTGGATATTACATGGCCAAACGTGCTTTGGAGCCAATTCAGGAAATCACCTCTACCGCACGTGGAGTAGCCGCTGGTGACTTGTCCCGTCGACTTAAATCCAAGTCCCAGGATAAAGAACTTCAAATTCTTGTACGTGTTTTGAATAAAATGTTTACCGACCTTGAGACCAGTTTTAAAGCACAGAAACGGTTCACAGCCGATGCTTCACATGAGTTGCGTCTACCATTGACCATATTAAAAGGGGAGATTGAAGTCGCCCTACGTCGACCACGTAGTGAAGAGGAGTATCAACAAATTTTACAACAACAGCTCGGTACTATTGATCGCATTCAGCGCATTGTGAATGACCTGCTCACACTGGCTCGAGCTGAAGCTGGACAACTTGAATTGGTACAAACTTCTGTAGATCTATCGCTCTTATTACAGGAGATAGGGCAACACCATCTGATTCTCTTTGATAGCCAACAAATCCAGCTCGACATGCAAATCGAGGATGATTTGATCATGATGGGGGAAGCCAATCAAATCGAACATACCATTATGAATCTACTCTCCAATGCATTTAAACATGCACCCGAACAATCGAGTATTCTGCTCTCCGCTCACTCTGAAGGGAATTCAGTGCTCATCTGTATACGTGATGAAGGTCCTGGTATCGCAGAAGAACAACAGAGCCGTCTGTTCGATCGCTTTTATCGCGCTGATGATGCCCGCTGCCGTAAGGATGGTGATGGGGCTGGTTTGGGTTTAGCTATTTGCAAACGTATTGTTGATGCCCACAATGGTGAAATTTGGGTAGATAGTGAAATCGGTGCAGGCGCATCATTCTTTATTCGACTGCCCTTATCCTGCGCCGCCCTAAATCAAAATCATCAAAAACGACTGAATAATATCCTCATCGACACTTAAAAGGCTTATTTTTTTGCCACCAGATAGCGCTGTGGTCTCTTCTTCAAATCACCGGCGACACTCTCTGCAGCAACACCAGCCACAAACTTTAACCCTTTTGAACTATCCCTGGCATGCTCCATCAAACTTTCAAAGTTTTTATAAAGATAGCGTTTATCTTCGACATGAATATGACTGATATAACCCACTTCTAAAATATAAGGAGAAAGATCATCACGATCATAACCGACATTATATATATTCGAGGATAACAGCTTGCGATCCTGGGTGGCATACAGATCTGCTGCCAATACCATACCTGGTCGATAAGGTTTAAATGGCGAGCCCGAAGCATAACCAAAACGTTTAATGTCCACTCTGATCAAGGCATCAATACCTCTAGCCCGTGGATCTTTTTTGCGATATGCCTTTTGCGCTTCCCAATAACTCATATCCAGATCAACAACACGATATCCCAGTCTGCGTAAGCGGTACTTGATGCCTTGACGCATCTTGGCAATTGAAAGCTGTAAGAGTGCCGGATTGGCACCTTGATACTTGATACGTTTACTCTCCCGTACCACTTGTTGTACGATCTTAGCACTAACACCAATGACAGCATAAATAGGATTATCACGACGAATATCAATGCGCTGACTGACAGTAAATTGTGGTAGACCAATCACCCGGAGTTTTTTCTGCTCACTTTGATGCAGAGAGAGTGGTTTACTATGTGTGCCGACACAGGCTGTCAGAGTCATCAAAATCAACAGCCCAATCACGCGCAACAGATGATATCTATGCCTAACAACCTCCGAAAACATCGTGCCTCCCAACCTGCTCCAAACTCATCACAAGTGCCGTAAGTATGAAGTTGAATGATGTTGGTAATGTGACAGAGCGCACAGAGATATTTAGACCACTCTTTTTAACTGTTGAAAATAAGGCTTATATCAGCTTATAGATAAATAGCTTATGAGGCCCAAATAATTCTTCGACCCTCAATAGAGAAGCCCTGTTCAACCATGCGTTTGAGTGTAGCTGGATAGAGTTTATGTTCTTCTTTCTGGATACGGGCATGCAGGCTATCGCGTGTATCATCATCCAATACAGGTACAACAGATTGAGCCAAAATCGATCCACCATCGAGTACTTCATCCACCAGATGCACTGTACAGCCTGACAGTTTCACACCATAAGTCACTGCATCTTCAACCGCTTTCGCTCCTGCAAAGGAGGGCAACAGAGAAGGGTGGATATTTATAATCCGTTTGGGAAAATGGCGCACAAAAAAGGAGGATAGAATCCGCATATAGCCGGCCAAAACAATCCACTGACAACTATGCTGATCAATCAAATCGGCACAGGCCGCATCAAATTGAGCACGATCCTGATAATCTTTCGGATTCAAATAGACGACATGTGGCACACCAGCCTGCCTTGCAATTTCAAGCGCTGCCGCATCAGCCTTATCAGAAATAACCAGCTGTACATCAACAGGGCAGTGACCAGCTGCCACCGATTCCAAAATAACTTTCAGGTTTGTCCCACGACCAGAGACCATCACAGCAATAGCTTTAGAGTTCATCAATCACCTACCCGAATAGTTATCTAAAGAGCTGGAACCTATTCATCTTCTTCATTTCCACCAAGTGGCAATTGTGATACATGATAAAGTGTTTTCTGAGCCATAAACTCTGCTGCTAACGCTTTATTCTGCATCACTGCCTCAGGAAATGCATAGACACCGGTCAACACATTATGGAGCTCCTGCTGCTTCAAAAATTCCAGCAATCGATCCATGCGAGCCTCCTGTGTCTCATGATTGCCCATCACAATAATGCCTTCTACTTTATTACTGCCTTCAAGCAATTTACCTGTTTCAAAGGAGTTATGGCAAAAGAAGATTTCAGCTCCTGGGAAATCTTCCTGTAGTTGCAGCATTTCACGTCTACGCAGTAAAAAATGCTTAGAATCCCGTTTAAAAACAATCACCCCTACAGAGTCCAAATCATTTTTATTTGCCACACCGGTCAGATAATCGACATCGCCCATAAAGACTTTATCACCCATGCTATGATGAATACGGCCAATCACGAAGAAGTAGAATGCAAATTTAAACAGCGGAGCCAGATCCAGAAAGTAAGTGGTATAGTTGACTGTTAGCGCCATAATCACCACGGCACCTGACTGCATGATGACAAATACCTTATCCAGACGCCCTTGAGAACGGCCATAGACAAACATATATGCCATACCCCACATAAATAGGATGGTTAGAACAGTCACCATCCATGGTGGCATAGGTTTTAGGTTGGTGCCATTGATCGCATCATCGAGCGCTGTTGCCAGTAGCTCACCATCACTCTTCATACCTACAGAGGTGTTCTTAAAAACAGTCAAACCATCTGCAGATGCACCGATGATCACATGTTTTCCAGTAAAGAAACCCGGAGGAATATAGCCCTCCTCACCATTCAAATATGCCATATAATCGGAGAAAGATATCCTCTGATACGGCTTTTCATCACCTCTCCAGTTCAGTACAAAGGGTTTATCACTCGCTACCTTAGGCTCAACACCGGCTACAGTTAATGCAGCTCCGGCCATGGTCGGAAACTTCCAGCCTTCCTCCTGCCACTCCAGTTCCCATTTTCTCACCACACCATCGATATCAGGGTGATGATTCAACATGCCCATATCATGTCGCATACCAGGAAGCCCAGGCAAAATAGCTGCAACGGTTGCATCAGTGTCACAGGGTGCATCACCTGCCGGAATCAGATCACATACTTTTAATTTACTGTCCACATCACTTTGAGGATCCAGACGCACCAGAGGATAAACTGTGACAAACGATTCACTAGCAATATAGCTCAATACTGCATCACTTTTGGGATCACCTTTATCTGGATCTGTTATCATAATCGAAAAGATAATTGATTGTGCCTGCTCATATTCCAGTTCTGCCAGCACTTCAGCAAATACCTCACGTTTCCATGGAAAACGGCCATATTCCTGAGACATCTGTGCAAGCGATTTTTCATCAATATCGAGTAGCACAATATCTTGCGATGGTGATGGTGTTTCCCATCTCATTTTCATCACCGTATCAAAGGTTCTGGAATCAATACCACCGACCTTGGTGTGATTGATCGTCAGTACGATAGCCACTACAGACATCACAAAGGCCAATAGCCAATAAAAATAGGAGATACTTCTGAAACAGAGGGATGGAATTAACCATTTCAGTTGAAACAGAAACGAAGTGTGTTCGTCCCTATTTTCAACGCTCATCAGAACTCTCCTCGCCTTTTTTAGAGACAGCCAGGCGCCCTGTATCTCTCAAGCTATCAATAGGCTCCATCCAAATCTCGGTCTCCTCCATTTCAACATGGGATACCTTGAGCCAACCTTCAATTTTTTCAGAGGTTTGTATCATCACCCAAAAACCTTGCCTCTGCCCAATAATCTCCACTTCACCAAGCCTGGCTATGCCAACAGGCTCAGCTCTCACACTCGGTTCAGCATACAGCGTCTGCTCTGAATACATCTGAGCAGCCTGAGCTGTCAAAGCTAAAGTCATCCATACCAGCATAAAAGCCAATGGATACGCAAAAAGTTGTTTATTCATTTGAAATTTGAAATTCACCATTACTCAACCACACCTTCTATTACGCAATTAGATACCACTACCATCTGAATCAAAATATCACTATTTTGAAGCTACGGGCTGAGTATAGACGAAAAAAAATAATATTATAAAAGTAATACATCTAAGCGAAAAACAGATGGGGTATTAAGCCCAACCCTAACAATGAATCAATATAATCAATTTAGTTATTCAATTATCTTTCTATGAATTCAGGTACATACTTAGATAATGAAAAATGCTCTGTCTTAGATAATAGGCTATTTCGAATCTTGTACCAGTATGTGCCAAAAAAGATAATGAATGCACCAAAGGCAGCAAAGATCAACAGCGTTAGGTTTTCAATATCAAATGCATTTGTTTTCGAAAGCGAAATCACGGCATAAATTGCATAGGAGAGACTTGAAACCAGTAGTGCCCGGCGATCAACATAGAGCGCTACCAAAAAGAAGCTGATAAAGAAAAGTATCATAAACAGCTCTTTAAATGGTATTCCACTTCCAGATGCAAGCAGGCTCACCATCACACCATGCACAATAAAGGGGGCTGCAATCAGGTGAAGCCAAAATGCCGAGTCACTAAATCGATGTTCTCTCGTTCTATCATGAGAATCAAACCACATCGCTACAGCAAAAATACACAATCCATAGATAGTAAACAGGTATTGCGCATTGGTGATATCAATATCAATGATTACGCTGACCATAGCAACAAAACCCAGCGCAATTGGCATTAGTGTAAATGGTATCTTATAGCGCCAATAAAACAGGCCAGCCAATGCTGTGAGCAGCATCAGATTCATCAGGCTATAATCGATAAGTGAAAGACCCAGAATCTGGCTGGCGAAATAGAGGGTAGAGATAAGCAGAGCAATACCTGGAAGTACAAGATGTCGAACCCGAACCAGCCACTCTGTGGTGGCAATCAATAACAGTAGTGGAATAATATTGAGATAGACGCTGCTCATATTGATCTGTGCACAGGCAACTGAAACAAACAGAATCCCCAGCGTGATAAAAACATCACCAAAACTGCGGACAAATCGTTGAGGCTCTTCGGAACCATTTATCTCGGCAGCAGTTGCTTCCACTTCAAAGAAACGAAGTAGCCCCTCTACTTGCTCTTTCGTGATAATGCCTTGCTCAGATGCGGCTTCTAGTTTATTTCGATTCATTATAATCCTGTAATTTATTATCGCTTAAGAACGTCTTTTACAATCAGCTCAGCTCACACTGTCAAAAAAGAGGGCACCAAAAGGCACCCTCAGTTATACATTATTATAAACTAAAACCTCAATCAATCAACGTAACTGCTTCACCATCACGTTTGTGAATTGAGCCAATGCGGTAGGTCGTTTCGCCAGCTTCTTTAAGCAGCGCTTCTACTTTATCGGCTTCGCTTTCAGGTAGAACAACGGCAAAACCAATGCCCATATTAAAGGTGCGATAGCGTTCATCACGTTCAACATCCGCAAAACCAAGCAGATACTCAAATACCGCTGGAACAGGCCAGGAGCTGACATCAATGGTTACTGCCAAGTCATCAGTTAACAGGCGTTCGAAGTTATCAAACATGCCGCCACCAGTAATATGAGAAAAACCGTGGATATCGGCATCAGACTTCATTAATGCATTTACGGCTGGAACATACAGACGAGTAGGGGCTAAAACGCCCTCTACGGCCTTACGACCATCGGAGAGCATATCTTCCCGTAAATCCGCTTCACCAAGCTCCAGTAGCTTACGAACCATCGAGAAACCATTGGAATGTGGACCATTGGAGGCTACACCGATAATTATATCGCCAGCACTGATCTTGCTGCCATCAATCATCTTCGGTTTATCCACGACACCAACACAGAATCCACCGATATCGTAATGACCCGGTGCATACATGCCCGGCATTTCAGCGGTTTCACCACCAACCAATGAACATTCACAGGTATTGCATGCATCGGCTATGCCTTCAACTACACCAGCTAATGTTTCACCGGCTAATTTGCCGGTCGCCAGATAATCGAGAAAAAACAGCGGTGTTGCGCCAAGTGCGGCCAAATCATTCACACACATTGCCACGGCATCAATACCAGCCACATGCGGTTTATCATATTCCTGCAATAGCAGTAACTTGGTGCCTACACCATCAGTGCCGGATACCAGTACAGGCTCTTCCATATTGGAAAAGTCAGGTTTAAACAGACCACCAAATCCACCAAGACCGGAGAGTACTTCCGGACGCATGGTGCTATTTACAGCCTTTTTGATACGGCCAACAAAGGCGTTTCCAGCATCAATATCTACACCGCAATCAGCATAACTTAAACTCTTTTTATCAGTCACATCTAAATCCTTTGTTCGTATTATACGTCGAGATTGCGAACTTTCAGGGCATTGTCCTGAATAAATTTCCGCCGTGGTTCAACTGCATCACCCATCAATGTTGAAAATGCTTCATCGGCATTCACCACATCTTCCAAGGTTACCCTTAAGAATGTGCGCACCTTAGGGTCCATTGTTGTTTCCCACAATTGTTCAGGATCCATTTCACCCAAACCTTTATAGCGCTGAATAGACAAACCTTTACGACCTTCAGCTTCAATAGTGTCGGCTATCTCATCAAAGTGAGATATCGGCCACACTTTATCACCTTGTATTAGCTTCGCACCATCTTCAACAAGATCCTGCATAGATGTGCAAAGTTTCTGCGCCTCAGCGTATTCAGCGGTGCCAACAAGGTCTTTATCCAAACGCGAAATCATCACACGCCCATGGTCACGGCGCTGAAACTGCACCCAAAAACTACCATCTTCAGCATTTTCTATTACTTTCCAACTTAAGGTTTCATCTGGACGTGTCCCATTATTAAAGGCCAAATCCAGAGCCTTCATACGTTCTTCCAGTAACTCACGGTTACGCATCATTTTTATGGTTGTGTTCCCACTTTCAATGAGGAACTTTAATACGGTCAAATCGATGCGCTGAGATAATCTATTCTGTAAACGTTGCAAACGATTAATACTGCGAACTGTTGTTTGTAAACGCTCACCACTCATAACTGTAGCAGTTTTACTACTGAAATATTCCTTGGACTCACTGCCATGCTCAAGCAGGAACTCAAACAACTCATCATCATTGGCAATATAACGTGCCTTTCTGCCACGTGTCACACGATACAAAGGCGGCTGCGCAATATACAAATGCCCGCGTTCAATCACTTCAGGCATTTGACGGTAGAAGAAGGTCAACAGCAAGGTAAGAATATGTGAACCATCGACATCGGCATCTGTCATGATAACAATTTTATGATATCTGAGTTTAGAGATATCAAAATCTTCTTTACCAATGCTTGTACCAAGCGCTGTAATCATCGTACCGATTTCCTGCGATGATAGCATTTTATCAAAACGGGCTTTCTCTACATTCAGAATTTTACCTTTCAATGGCAAAATCGCTTGTGCCCTGCGATCACGTCCCTGCTTAGCTGAACCTCCAGCAGAATCCCCTTCCACCAGGTAGAGTTCAGATAGCGCCGGATCTTTTTCCTGACAATCAGCTAATTTACCTGGCAGGCTGGAGATATCGAGTACACCTTTACGCCGCGTTAAATCACGTGCTTTTCGTGCTGCATCACGCGCCATAGACGCTTCAGCTACTTTGCTTACAATCTTCCTGGCTTCTTTTGGATTCTCTTCAAACCACTCAGCTAGCTTTTCATTTACAATGCTTTCAACAATAGGGCGCACTTCGGATGAGACCAGTTTATCTTTGGTCTGAGATGAGAATTTTGGATCAGGTACTTTTACCGATAAAACAGCCGTTAAACCCTCACGGCAATCTTCACCGGTCAGGCTTACTTTTAATTTTTTGGTCAGACCATTGGCATTGGAGTAGTTATTGACTGTACGTGTTAATGCACCACGCAAACCAGCCAGATGAGAACCACCATCTTTTTGCGGAATATTATTGGTGAAACAAAAAATATGTTCCTGATACGAATCAGTCCACTGCATGGAGAGTTCAACTGTTACATCATCTTTTTCTGAAGTCATCGACACACACTGGCCATGCAATGGCGTACGTGTGCGATTCAAATGCGTTACAAACGCAGAAATACCGCCCTCATATTCAAACACCACTTTGTTATCGGTACGTTCATCCAACACTTCAATGTGTACACCAGAATTCAGGAAAGAGAGCTCACGCAAACGCGAGGAGAGAATATCAAATGACATATTACGATGAGAAAAGGTTGCCAGACTAGGTAAAAAACGAACCTCCGTTCCTGTACCGGTAGCCTCACCAATCACTTTCAGTGGCTCAACAGCATCACCACCCTCATATTTCTGATAATGCACCTTACCTTCACGACGAATCACCAATTCCAATGACTCAGAGAGTGCATTCACCACCGAAATACCAACGCCATGCAAACCACCGGAAACTTTATAGGAATTATCATCAAACTTACCGCCTGCATGCAGAACAGTCATAATCACTTCAGCGGCAGAACGATTCTCTTCGGGATGCATACCAACCGGAATACCACGACCATTATCACGCACAGTGACCGAATCATCAGAATGGACAATAACTTCGATCTTATCGCAATGGCCTGCTAATGCCTCATCAATGGAGTTATCCACCGCTTCAAACACCATATGGTGCAGACCCGTACCATCATCGGTATCACCGATATACATACCCGGGCGTTTACGTACCGCATCCAAGCCACGCAAAACCTTAATACTATCTGCACTATAATCTTGCTGGGATTCTTCTGAAGCGCTCATGCTGCTTCCTCCATTGCTGTTACTCTCATCTTCGATTTATCTGCCACATCGCTGCATAAACCCTTCTCTGTTAAGAATTGAATATTAATACTCAACTCAGGTGACACAGAGACACCATCAGGTGCGGTCATTAAAATCTGCGCCTGACTTTGCTGTAAACGTTGAAACAATCTTAGTTGTCGACGTTGATCCAACGCCTCCAAACAATCATCCAACAATACAACTGGAATTAAACGCCGATGTTTCGCCCATAAGGCGCATTCTGCCATCTTCAAGGCTATCGCCGCGAGCTTTTGCTGTCCACGCGAACCCGCACTACGGATTTCCCGCTCTTGAAAATGGATATTCACCACATCGACATGTGGACCAAAACGCAGACTACCCATTTTAGCATCGTCTTGTCGCTTTTCTTTTAAACGCTCTAACCATGCTTGCTCTGTATATTCAGGCATCTTCATCGACAGGCTGAGCACATCTTCTGTCAACACCTTCTCATGCATCAATAGGACATTGAGTTCTTGCAATAACAATGTCCGCGCCTGAACAACAGGCATACCATACTGAACAATCTGCATTTCCCAAACATCCAGCTCATCAGAAAAGTTTCTTCTACGCAACAGACGTCCACGCTGCATGACAGCTCTCAAATAACGCTCATAATTTGTCCGCATCTGTTGATAACAGGTCATAATCAGCGCATCAAGCCAGCGCCTTCGCTCCCCCGGAGCACCATCAATAATTTTTCGTCCTTGAGGTGCATCAATAATCACAGGAAAACTATCGCTCACATCTTTCCTGCGTTGAATATCTCGCCCCTGCAGACGAATAGATGTCTGTCCTTGTCTTCCGGCCACACTCAAATGCATCGGGCCAAAACGATGCCATTGACCATGAATCATAAAACGATCCTGACCATGTTGCACCAGCAGTGGGCTACGTGATTGCCGGAATGAACGCCCATGTGCCATCAAACTAATGGATTCTAACAAGGTAGTTTTTCCACAACCATTGCCACCAATAATTAAATTCAATCCTCGAGTGACTGACCACTCCAGTTCCTTATGACAACGCAAATGACTAACTTTTACCCGATCCAAAGTCAGCGGCGTTGCCCATTGAAAGTCATCACTTTGTTGAGAAGACACTCAGAGATTAATCCATATACTCAATGAATAGACTTGAGTTAAATACGCATTGGCATAATGACATATCTCGATTGTTGCTCACCTTCACCCGAAATAAGAATAGGAGATAACTCATCTTTCAAGTCGATAGAAACAGAAGCTGTGCGAAGTGCGCTCAATGTATCGCGCAAATATTTACCATTAAAACCAACCGCAACTTCCTGGCCATTATATTCAGCTGAAATATGTTCTTCTGCTTCTTCTTGCTCGGTATTGTGAGCTGACACATCAATACCCTTTTCTGAAAACACCAAACGAATATCATGGGTAAACTCATTAGCAACAATCATACTACGACGTAAAACCTGATCAAAAGAGCTGCGCTCTACAACGACTTTACATGGATTATTAACCGGAATCACATCCTGGTAAACAGGGAATCGTGCATCGATTAATTTTGAAACCAACACATTTGAGCCTGCTTTAACTCTGATTTGGCGTTCACCAAGAAACAATTCAACCTGATCTTCACAATGGTCACAAAGCTTATTTAACTCGATAACTGCTTTTCTGGGAACAATGCAAGTTTTCGTTTCTGATGATTGTTCTAAATTAATTTCAGATAGTGCCAAGCGATGCCCATCGGTTGTTACCAAACGTAACATCTGCTGATCATCAATTTCAAATAGGGTACCAGTTAAATATTTTCTTGTTTCATCCGTAGACATTGCAAAGCTGGTCGCAGAAATCATATCTCGTAATGTATCACTGGATAATGAAATTGATGACTCATTTGTTTCTTCGGTAATTCCAGGATATTCACTAGAAGAGAGAGATGCTACCCGGAAACGGGAACGTCCACTTCGAATAATCACAAAACCATCACCTGTTTCAAGTGTTACATCCTGCTCAGGATCAAGTTCTTTAATGATATCGAATAATTTGCGTGCTGATAGTGTAATTGATCCACTCGTTTCAACAATAGCTGGGGATTGACTACGTAAACCAACCTCCAAATCTGTTGCTGTAATTGACAAGGTATCGTTGTTGGCTTCAAGTAAAAGATTAGCAAGAATTGGAATAGTATGGCGTCTTTCAACAATGTTTTGACAATGTTGTACGGATTGTAATAAAGCTGCTCTGGGAATTGTTATGTTCATACCTACTTCCTTTTAACTCTTATTTATTAAAAAATTAGTCATCATCATAGGGCCTGTGAATCAAGTGGATAAGTCCTGTATCCCTTACCCTGTCTAATAAATAAGCTTTAGTTATGTGGACTCAAATTGTAAATTACTGTGGACAATATGTGAATAGTGAATCATACAGACCGCTAGGTTATCGTTTAAACTTGTTTTACTCAAATCATCCACAGCTTGTAATGGGGGATATGCACACGATATTATAAAGCAGACTATATAGCCGTTTGTAAAAGTTATGAGCTCAATCTGTTTTTTCACGCTTGAAAATGTTTACTCGAAGTCGATTACTACTTTATTTAGCTAGGCTTCACGGAAGAGACTTTAAATTAGATGGAATTATTCTTTGAGCAATTAAAAGTATTTTCATTTTATTATTATCTAAGGTCTTAGTAATAACTATGTTTTTGATCATAAAAAGTTGTGTAGGAGTAACTTATGATTCTATCTACTCCTTTATATTCTATTTATTTAAAGAAACTAGTCATCATCATAGGGCCTGTGGATGCACGGGATAAAATCATAAGTTATTATTTTATATGAATAAACGGATTCATTTAATGTGGATTAATACGGCATAATTCTGTGGATAAGATGTGTGTGCTTGCTCATGCAGACAAATATATTATGAATAGGTTCAGTTATACGCTAACTATCCACAGCTTGTAGTGGGGGATATGCACACGATATAAATGCTGTTTGATTTCTGTTTTTGTTGCATGAATTTGATCTTATTTTCCTATTATAAGGTGTAAATGAACTGCTTTAGTTTGTTCGTTTATCTATGATATTTCACTGTAATTGGGCGTTTTTTTATGGATTAAAACTATTGGATTCATATAGCTTTATAAGCTCGGGGGGAGGTCTTTGAAAAGGAGTAGTCCGAGGTGCTTTAGTAAGGGGAATAGCCGATGCCATATAAAGCTCTCAGGCCTTATAAGCTTGCTTATCTTTTAGACACAGAGGTAGATGCCTCTTTTAAGAGGAGGGGGAGCATGAATGATAGCCATGGCTAAAGCAGATTGCTTTTGAACACTGTTCTTTATAGCTATTAAATGAGTAGTTAGGATGGTTTAGGCTATAAAGTATAAATTTTATTGTTTCAATAAGTTGAGGATTCTGTCCATTTCGTCATCAAAATCATCCGATTCATCACGTAATTTTTTTATTTTACGTACTGCATGGAGTACTGTTGTATGATCTCTACCACCAAAATTTCTGCCAATTTCAGGCAATGACATTGTTGTTAGTTCTTTACTGGCATACATTGCAATTTGACGGGGATAAGCAATGTTTTTACTGCGTTTGCTTGAAGACATTTCCCTGATGTTAATATTGAAATATGAGGAGATCTTTTTTTGTATATCTTCAATACTAATAGCGCGAACTTCTTCATGTAGAAGGTCACGTAAAACATGACGGGCAAATGTGAGGTCTATAATTCGGCCTGTTAAAGTGGAGTGTGCAGTAAGACGAGTTAATGCGCCTTCGAGTTCACGGACATTGTTCGTAATGCGAGCAGCTAGCAAATGGCTAACATCTTTATCGAGTGTGACACCAGCTAACTCTGCTTTACTTGAAAGAATAGCCAGCCTTGTTTCAAGATCGGGTGCCTGAATATCGGCAACCAAGCCCCAGTTGAAACGAGAACGCAGACGTTCCATAAGATTAGTGAGTTCACGTGGACTTCTGTCCGAGGTTAAAATAATCTGTTTTTTTACTTCATACAGTGCATTAAATGTATGAAAAAACTCTTCCTGTGTTTTTTCTTTACCAGCGATGAATTGGATATCATCAATAATAAGTACATCAACCTGACGATACTGATTCCTAAATTGTTCTGATGTACCATTACGAATCGCTTGAATAAGCTCATTGGTGAAACGTTCACCTGTACGATATGCTATTTTGGTATCATTACGAGTGATTAAAGAGTTAGCGACAGCATTAATTAGGTGGGTTTTACCAAGTCCAACACCACCATAAAGGTAGAGAGGGTTATAAATTTCACCTGGATTATCAGCTACTGCGCGACTTGCGGCATGACAAAACTCATTACCTGAGCCAACAACAAAATTATCAAAGGTAAAACGTGGATCTATAAACCCATCGACTAACGATGGCTTTGATACTGCCGAATCGTTGGGGGTGTTTGCTATAGCTTGATTGGCAAGTGAAGCATCAACCTCATAATCAATAATGATCAATGACCCTGATAATTCATATGCTATGTCAGTAATTTGTTGCCCATAATTGGACTTTAACCCATCAATAAAAAAGCGACTGGGAACCTTTATGGTAAGTTTATTGTCACTATAGTTAGCTGATAGTGAGCGAATCCAAGCGTCAAATCGCGCCGCTGGAATTTTTTCCTGCAGTTTATCTGAGATGTGTTGCCAGAAAGAGTCATCGGGAATATTTGCCATCTGCTGAATGATACATGCATCATACTGATCATCCAGCCAATTCAATAAATCCATTTATTATTATTTGTATCCTTGACACTGATCTCTCTGCATTTATTATGCGCGGCCCTTTTTAACAAGCAAGGAAACAGGAGTAAGACCATGAGCTTTACATACAAACCCAGCCGTATTCGCCGCGCCCGCCGTCATGGTTTCCGTGCACGTATGGCAACACGTTCAGGCCGCGCTTTGATTAATCGTCGCAGAGCTAAAGGTCGTTCACGCCTTTCAACTTGATTTCTGTTGATTCTTAAGTGAATCAACGGTTTCCGAAATCGTTTAGATTACGTTCTAAAGCTGACTTTTCCAGTATGCGAAAAGGCAGGCGAGCTAATTATGGTGGTATTCGTTTGGTTTACCAGGCGAATGAACTTGGTTATTCACGTTTAGGACTGGCTGTCTCTCGAAAATATGGCAATGCAGTACAGCGTAATCGCTTTAAACGGCAATTGCGGGATACGTTTCGTACCGGTGATTATCATCGGATGAACGTTGATGTATTGGTTATTCCAATAAAAGCTGCTGGAAAGATGCTGAGTGCCGCGCATGATTTTCAGATGGCATTGGCTAAAATTCATTGCAAATGAGTGTGTTTTTTAAAATGATACGCCATACTCTTCAGCGGTTCGTTTTATTACTGGTTCGCTTTTATCAGTTGTTCATTTCACCGGCTCTACCTCCACATTGTGCGCATACTCCCACTTGTTCGCATTATATGATGGAAGCAGTTCAACGCCATGGTGTTGGTCGGGGGATTTGGCTTGGAGTGAAACGGTTGTTACGATGCCACCCTTTTTCAAAAGGTGGTTACGATCCGGTTCCTTGATGTGGGATGAATTCGGATTGTGATGAGATACGTGACTCAAAGGTAAAAAGAGTTTTAGGGAGATGAAGCATGGAACAACGGAATTTAATCCTGGCAATGGTATTATCCATGGTTGTGCTATTGGGATGGGGTGCTTTGTTTCCAGAGGAAAAAAAGACGCCGGTAAGTGGAGAAGCACAGCCTGTTGAAACAGCTGTTGCAGATTCAAGCGTTGTAACAAGTGCGGATAATCTTACGCTCGCGCCAGTAAGTGGTGATGTGGTGGAAACATCAAATTCAGCACCGAGTCCTGTCGTTAGTGATGTCCAAGCTGGTGAAAAATTTGAGATTAACAATGATTTGATGCAGTTGACAGTCAATGATAAAGGCTGGTTAACACAGGCTCTTTTGAACAATTATCGTGAATCGTTGGAGCCTGGAGCGACAAACGTTGCAGCTTTGACAATGGCTGAAGGCCATAGCGTTTATGTTAATGCAGGTGTGTTGAATAGAACATTGGCACAGCCATTTACGGTTTTAAAGAAAACTTCACAATCAGTTCTATTGCAAGCCACATTGGATGATGGTCATCTATGGCAGCGCCAAATTAGTTTGGTGCCTGGTTCCTATATCATTCAAGTCAGCGATAGAATTGTTGATGGCGTCGGTATGAAAATATATCGGCAGGTTGTGGAACGCTTCCCTGATAAAAACCTGAATACATTTTATGAGCACATGGGCCCAACTGCACTGTTCAATGGTAAGTTGATTGAGCCAGATTACGATGATTTAGATGAGCAGGGTGCTGTACGCATGGCGTCTATGGGTGGCTGGACAGCCATCATGAATCGTTACTTTATTGCTGCTTTAATTTCTAATCCGGAACAAAATTACCCTTATTATTTTAAAGGTGATGGCCGCTCATATCAGGCGGGTTTGATTGATGATGGCCTTGTTGAAGGTCGTGATGCTGTTTTTAATTCACAGCTCTATGTTGGGCCAAAAGCCACACCAATACTTGAAGCTGCAGGCTCTGAATTAGAGCGCTCTGTTGATTTTGGCTGGTTCTCTCCAATTGCGAAACCGATGCATGATTTCCTGGTTTGGATCTATGATTATATTCCTAACTTCGGTTGGTGTATTATTATTTTGGTGATTTGTATTAAGATCCTGTTCTTTTGGCCAACGCAAAAGTCATACGAATCGATGGCTGCTATGCGTAAACTCTCTCCGGAAATGGCGCGTATTAAGGATCTTTATGGAGACGACCGTCAGCGCGTAAGTAAGGAAGTGATGGAGCTGTACAAAAAGAATAAGGTGAATCCGCTTGGTGGTTGTCTGCCGATTCTTATTCAGATCCCAGTTTTCTTTGCATTGTATAAAGTATTGTTGATGTCGATTGAGATGCGTCAGGCACCATTTATTGGTTGGATTACGGATATGTCTGTACAGGATCCATACTTCGTCCTACCTGTAGTGATGGGTATCTCTATGTACATTCAACAGAAACTCAACCCTCAGCCGCCAGATCCAATGCAGGCTAAAATTATGCAGTTCCTACCACCTATGTTTACGATCATGTTCCTGTTCTTTCCTGCAGGTCTGGTTCTGTATTGGGTTGTGAATAACTGCTTAGCTATTGTCCAGCAGCGCTGGGTAATGAAGAGGATGAATGTCGATTAATCGACTTTATCTGTGAGTGATGATCTTCATAGAAGGCAGACAACAATAGCTGCCATTGCTACGCCTGCTGGGCGTGGTGGTGTTGGAATGGTGCGTATTTCGGGTCCGGATGCGCTGCCAATTCTTCAACAAGTTAGTACATTAAAAGAACAACTCAAACCAAGGCTGGCAACATTTACCTATTGGCTGGATCAACATGGTGATGTGTTGGATCACGGTTTGGTCGTCTACTTTCCAAATCCGCACTCCTATACAGGTGATGATGTCGTTGAAATCCAGGGGCATGGCAGCCCTGTGCTGTTACGTGCATTGTTAGAACGCTTGTATCAGCTGGGTTGTTTTCCGGCCGAGCCCGGTGAATTTACCAGACGTGCAGTTGAAAATGGGAAAATTAATCTGTCACAAGCTGAGGCAGTGGCTGCGTGTATTGATGCTGCTACATTAAGAGCAGGAAAACAGGCGCAACGACAGTTACAGGGGGCTTTTGGGCAACATATTGAACATCTGATGCAGAAGTTGACGGGTGAAGTTGCGCATCTGGAAGCCAGTCTGGATTTTCCAGAAGAAGAAATTCCTGATCATTTTTTTGAGAAGATTGCCAAACAGATGCAACAGGATGTGCTTGCTCCCATTCATATGCTGCTTTCGACGGCAACATTAGGCGAACGCTTATTTGACGGCGCTATAGTGGCGATTATCGGGGCTCCTAACGTTGGTAAGTCCAGTCTGCTTAATGCCTTGTCAGGGCGAGATAGAGCTATTGTGAGTGATATTCCCGGTACTACCCGTGATGTGCTTGAGATTGATTTTGAGGTGCATGGTATCCCTGTTCGGCTGGCTGATACGGCTGGCTTGCGGGTAAGTGATGATTTAATCGAGCAGGAAGGTGTTCGTCGTGCTGAGCAAGCCGCTAAACAGGCCGACGCGATTATTCTTGTTGCCGATGCTTCAAGGCCAGAGACATGGGAAATCTCTGAAGATGTAGATATTTATCTGATGAATAAAACAGATCTATCTCATGGTGAAATTCCAACTCATTTTTTACCTGTTAGTGTAAAGCAAGAGAGTAAACTTGAAACATTGATCGATGCACTTGCTGTGCAATTGGGCGATTCTAATTTTGCTGATGATGGTTTGTTGGTTACACGTGAACGACATAGAATAATCTTGCAACAGTCTGCTATTCATTTGCAGCTTGGGTTGGATCATTTGCAGCAGGAAAGCCATATGGATTTAACTGCTATGGAGTGGAGGCGTGCTTGGAGCTTGCTCGGTTCGATTCTGGGTATTGGCGATGTTGAGCACATATTAGATCGTGTCTTCTCTGAATTCTGTATTGGAAAATAGTTAAATATCAATGTGAATATAGTTCATGATGGAGCCGGGTTAACGCACTGTTAGTTGTTTCTGCTTGAAAGTTACTTATCTTTTAAGGCATAATGGCCAACCTCTTGGGTAAAGTATTATGAGAGAATGGGGAGAAGTTGAGGGGTTTGTTTCTAACTTCCTGTTTTAAAAGAACTTATTTGGAGAAGTTATGTCAGCTAAATATCCAGTTATTTCAGTTACCGGTTCTTCCGGTGCGGGCACAAGTACAGCTAAGGTTGCTTTAGAGCATATCTTTAGGCGTGAACAAGTCACTCCTGCAATTATTGAGGGAGATTGCTTTCATAAATTTGATCGCATGGAGTTCCGCGCTAAAGGCAAAGAATTTGAAGCGGCTGGTAAGCGTTTAAGCCATTTTTCTGATGAATCTAATCTGTTTGATAAAATTGCGGAGTTGTTTGATTCTTATCGTAGAACAGGTCGTGGTTTAGCACGTACTTATGTTCATGATGATGAAGAAGCAAAACTCTATGGTGTTGATGCAGGAAAGTTCACTGATTGGCGTGAAGTTGGTGAAGGTTCTGATCTGTTGTTTTATGAAGGATTGCATGGTGGTGTTGAAGAAGTACGACCTTATGTAGATCTATTGCTGGGTGTCGTTCCTGTTGTGAACCTTGAGTGGATTCAAAAAATTCATCGTGATACTGCGATGCGTGGTTATTCTCAGGAAGCTGTTGTCGATAATATTCTTTCACGTATGCATGACTATGTACATTTTATCACACCTCAGTTTACAAACACTGATATTAACTTCCAGCGTGTACCATTGGTTGATACATCAAACCCATTTATTGCGCGTGATGTTCCTACACCAGATGAAAGCATGATTGTGATCCGTATCCGTAGACCTGAAAAATGGGGTATCGATTTCCCTTGGTTGATGAGTATGTTGAATGGTTCGTTTATGTCCCGTCGCAATACTTTAGTGGTTCCTGCTGCTAAGATGGTATTGGCTATGGAGCTTATTCTTACACCAATTATCCATGAGCTTTTGGAAATTCGTCGCAAAGCGCTTTATTGATTGATTAAATAATCATAGATTATTTTGAAAAGGGCAGCCATTGGCTGCCCTTTTTGTTTGCTACTCTCTAAGTCAAACCTTATCGTTCCGATCAATAAATTGAGATATTTTGGATTATGTGTTTCTCTATTAATCTGTTTTACTCGGTTTCTAAGTGGTAGAGGTGTGATTTTATGGCGAGTTGTTTCACGTGAAACATCCAGATTCAGTAGATGTGATTGTTGTTGGTGCAGGTCATGCTGGCTGTGAGGCGGCATGGAGTGCAGCAAGTCGTGGTGCTCGTGTCCGTTTGATTACACAAAATTTGGATACGATTGCTAAAATGTCATGCAATCCAGCCATCGGTGGAATTGGAAAAGGTCACCTGGTACATGAGGTAGATGCACTGTCTGGTTTGATGGGGATCGCTGCAGATCGATCAGCACTACAATATCGTATGCTAAATCGTCGAAAGGGACCCGCTGTTCAAGCCACGCGAGCTCAGTGTGATCGTACTATTTATCATATGGTGATGCGGCAATTATTGGATAGGCATCCTAATATCCATCTTCATCAAGGGACTATTTCTGAGTTATTGTTTAACAGAGATAAAGTATCTGGAGTTGTGGATGAGTTTGGAGTTCATCATTTTGCTAACGCCGTAGTTTTGACAACCGGCACTTTTCTTAGTGGCTTGATACATGTTGGTGATAAGACAATGGCAGCAGGGCGATCTGGTGATGCTGCGGTGCATGGTTTAACTGACGAGCTATATCAGCGAGAGCTACAGTTGGGGCGCTTGAAAACAGGTACACCACCGCGTTTGGATAAGAAGAGCATTCGATGGAATGATCTGCAAATGCAACCAGGTGAAACAAATTTGTTACCGTTCTCTTCTACTCATGATGCGGTTATTCAAGATCAAGTTCCTTGTGCTATCACACGAACAAGCGAAAAAGGGCATGAAATTATTCGGGAAAACCTATCCAGGTCACCTATGTATTCTGGCCAAATAGAGAGTTCAGGTCCGCGTTACTGTCCAAGTATTGAAGACAAAGTGGTGCGTTTTGCAGATAAGTCGAGTCATCAAATATTCCTGGAGCCTGAAGGTAGAGATCATAATGAGGTATATCCGAATGGGATTTCCACATCACTTCCGATTGATGTGCAATGGAAATTTATCCGTTCAATAGAAGGTTTGGAAAAGGCAGTGATCCTTCGACCGGGTTACGCTATTGAATATGATTATGTTGATCCGACGGAGTTGAGGCCAACTCTTGAAACTAAAAAAGTATCTGGTCTATTTCATGCAGGGCAAATTAATGGGACGACTGGTTATGAAGAGGCGGCGGCCCAGGGGCTCTTGGCAGGGATAAATGCAGCGGCATGTGCAATTGATATCGCATCGTGGGTTCCAGATCGGTCAGAAGCTTATTTAGGCGTGATGGCAGATGACTTGGTAACGAAGGGTGTTACGGAGCCATACAGGATGTTTACATCCCGTGCAGAATTTAGGCTTCAGTTACGCGAAGATAATGCCTCACTGCGTTTAGGTGATGCGGCTATTGAGCTCGGATTATACAGCGATGAGCGTATTCGTAGGCATGAAACGCGGAAAGAAAATATATTATCGAGTTTGGAAATAGCCCGTGAAACAACGATTGGTACTGGTACTGCCTGGAAAAATAAGCTTTTTGAATTTGATTTACCCAGACCAACACAAGCAATGAATATTGTAGCATATACGCACCGTGCTGATGTTGAGGCCTCTCAAGCTCTGAAGTTGATTCATGGCTACAATGAATTAAATGCGTGTGATCTTAGAACTCTGTTATCTCTCATACATTATGATGGTTATCTTGATAAACAGCAGCTGGAAGTGGATCGGTTTCGTCTACTGGAAGAGAAGCTAATTCCAGAGGATACCAAGTATGATTCGATTAAAGGTCTTAGTATTGAATGTGCTCAGCGTTTAAGTGCAGCTATGCCGCGAACCTTAGGACAAGCCTCTCGTATTTCTGGAATAACGCCTGCTGCGATCAGTAGTTTAATGTTATATATAAGGAAACCATAGAATGTCTGATTTGTGTGAAGCCTATGTACAAGAGGTGCTGAAATTTCGTCGTGCACTGAATTTAACATCAATATCGGATGCCGGTATATTTTATGCGCGTTTTATTCGTCCGTCATTAGCTATGGTCAAGTTATTACCTGAACAAGGAAGAGTACTTGATGTTGGAAGTGGAATGGGGGTGCCGGGCATTCCTTTATTAACGGCGAAGCCTGGGCTTACCGGTGTATTGGTTGAGCGTAGGAAGAAACGTGCTGAATTTTTACGGCATGTTGTGAGAAAGCTTAAACTCAATTCAGAAGTGTACGATGCTGATATCAATGATTTAGAGCCTTTGAATATTGATGTTTGTGTTGCAAGAGCAGTTGCTGATGAGGCTATGTTACTACATATGTTCACACCGCATGTGAATAAGGGTGCTATTGCTGTACTACCTGTTCCGCGGTCTCATCCTTCTGTTGAAATCGAAGGGTGGGATGTGGCAGGTGAATATTCGGTTAGCGTTGATGATTGGACTGATGAGAATCAGTTGATCCGCTGTTATCGGTATAGTTAAGATGACAGGGAGGTTTCACGTGAAACATCAAGGTTTGGGTCCAGTAACGGCAGTAGCAAATCAAAAAGGCGGTGTAGGCAAGACGACGACAAGTATCAATCTATCGGCATCTCTAGCAGCACTTGATCATCGTGTACTATTGATAGATTTGGATCCGCAGGGTAACTCAACATCTGGTCTAGGCATCGATCAAAATAGTGTGAAATCTGGAACCTATGATGTATTGATGGGCGATGCTGTTTTGAATGACAGTATTATGAAAACTGATTGTGAACGTTTGTGGATTCTACCTGCTAGTATGGATCTTGCGGGAGCTGAAATTGAGTTGGTAAATGAAATGGCTAGAGAGTCACGCTTGAATCAGTCTCTCTCATCATATCAGGGCGAACCCTTTGATTATGTGTTTGTTGATTGTCCGCCTGCATTGAGTTTGTTGACCGTTAATGCGCTAACAGCGGCAGATGAAGTACTGGTCACTTTACAGACAGAATTTTATGCGATGGAAGGTTTAACACAGTTACTTGATTCAATTCGTAGAGTTAGGCTGGCACTGAATAAAGTATTAAAGATTGAAGGTGTATTACTCACAATGGTTGATCGCCGTAATAAGTTATCAACATTGGTAGAGCAAGATGTTCGAGAATATTTTGGCTCACAAGTATATGAAGAAGTGATACCAAGGAATGTTCGTTTATCTGAAGCGCCAAGTTATGGCGTACCAGTAATGTATCATGATGTTCGTTCAAAAGGTGCACAAGCATATCTGTCGGTAGCAAGAGAGTTTATGCATCGAAGAAAGGTATGATTTTGTTTGGCTGTGATTTAAACGGGAGAAGGGCGTATGGCTGTTATTAAAAGTCGAGGTTTAGGTAGAGGTCTAAATGCATTATTGGGAGACACTCCAACTCCTGAAGTGATGCGTCAGACATCTCAAATTCCGATTTTAAAGATCAAACCAAATAGTTATCAGCCAAGAACAAGCTTCATGTCTGAGGAGCTGAACTCCCTAACAGAGTCGATCCGCAGGGATGGTGTGTTGATGCCTGTGCTCTTGCGCCCCAAAGGGGAGGGCTATGAGTTGATCGCAGGAGAGCGGCGTTGGCGAGCATCACAAGCTGCGGGTCTGACAGAAATCCCTGCAGTTGTGCGCAACGTTGATGATCTGCAAGCACTGGAATTGGCGATCGTAGAAAATGAGCAGCGGGATGATTTAACTGCGATTGAATCTGCAGGAGCATATCAGCGTATGATTATTGAATTCGGTTGTACCCAGCAGCAAGTGGCGGAAAAAATTGGCGTCTCCCGTGTCCAGGTCAGTAACCTGATTCGATTACTTCAGCTTTCAGAACCAATAAAACATATGATAGAAAAAAGGGAACTAAATATGGGTCAGGCTCGCCCATTGGTCGGTTTGCCAACAGATGCTGCTGAGCGACTTGCTCGACTTTGTATTGAGCAGTGTTGGAGTGCTCGTCAGATGGAGAAGGAAGCAAAAAAAGCTGCCAAAGTTCCAGCTGTTGTGAATAAAAAAGTAGTAGATGCTGATGTTCTTGCATTGCAGGAAGAGCTAACGCATAAACTGGGTTTACCTATAGAGATTATTACTAAGAAGAATGGAGCTGGAGAAATGCGTATTGGCTACACTAGAGCTGCAGAGCTTGATGGCGTATTACGGAAGCTTCGTGAATAACTGTATGTACAATGAAATTAATCGTCTTCATGCGTGGGAGGATTCATGCGAGTAAATGGCACACAATATAGGGCTGTGAATTGGCACTTGGAATCGGGCGGAGTGCAATGGATTGAACAGCGCATGTTACCGCACGAATTTAAACAGGTTGTGAGTTGCACTCCAGAAGATGTGGCGATTTCGATCGAGTCAATGCAAGTGCGGGGCGCACCGTCAATAGGTGCAACAGCGGCATATGGTTTGGCGTTGGCATGGCAAGAAGATAGAGAAACCTTTTTCTCACATTGGCTATCACGTTATAGATCAACGCGACCAACGGCCGTTAATCTGTTTCATGCTTGTAATGCAATGCAGGAGTGTGCTGAGTCTAACCCAACAACAGCGCAGATGATCGATCGAGCACAGGCCTATGCCGATGCAGAAGTATCTGCGAATCAACGTATGGGTGAAATGATGGCTGAGCTACTGGCTGTTGGTGAGAGACGTATTCTTACCCATTGTAATGCAGGCTGGTTGGCTGCGGTTGATTGGGGAACTGCAACATCAGGTATCTATCACTTGGCACAGGCTGGTGAAAAGCCATTTGTTTGGGTGGATGAAACAAGACCCCGTCTGCAAGGTGCACGACTGACAGCCTGGGAGCTGAATCAGGAAGGTGTTGATTGTCGTATTCAGGCTGATGGAGCGGCGGCATGGATGATGGCACAGGGTAAGGTGGATGCGATTGTTGTAGGCGCAGATCGTATTGCAGCCAATGGAGATGTTGCTAATAAAATTGGTACCTATTCACTGTCATTGGCAGCAAGAGAACATGGCGTGCCGATGTATGTGGTTGCACCAAGTACAACATTTGATACCGCCTGTCCAACCGGCAAAGATATCCCGATTGAGCAACGTGATGATAATGAGATTTGTCGCATGGATGGATTGAATAGGGAAGGGGAGACTCACGATATCCGTATTGCGGCCGCAGGAGTAGAGGCCAACAACCCGGCTTTTGATGTGACACCGAATGCCAACCTGACAGGCATTGTTAACGAGCATGGCCTATGGTCGGCATTGATCAATGCGTAAAGATTTTGAGATGGAGCAGACATGAAACGTACAGCAATTTATCCAGGGACTTTTGATCCAATCACATTGGGCCATGTCGATGTAGTGAAGCGTGGATTGAAGATGTTTGATCGTGTCATGATCGGTGTTGCCGATAATCCGGGTAAAGGGCCGATGTTTGATGTTGAAACAAGATTGAAGATGGTGCGCGATACATTTAGTGATGAAGAGAATGTCAAAGCCGTACGTTTTTCGGGGCTGCTGGTAGACCTTGCTCATGAACATAAAGGCACAGCGATCCTTCGTGGTTTACGCGCAGCCTCCGATTTTGAATATGAATTCCAAATGGCCACCATGAACCGCAGACTCGATGAACGCATCGAAACGGTATTTGTCATGGCCCGTGAAGATTACACCTTTGTCTCTTCACGCTTTATCCGTGAAATTTCCAGTATGGGTGGGGATGTCTCTGAACTCGTACCACCGGTAGTGATTCCATATTTGGCGAAGTCATAACGAGGCTCACTCGTTGAGTGCTACATTCCATTCATTTTAGAAAGTTTAATAGTGAGTTTGTACTTTTACTTTGTTGAAACAGCCACAAGTAAGCCAGACCCGCTTGCATTTTGGTTGCGCCTGTCGCCTTCAACAAAACGTTTTACGAAAACTTCTCACCAAAATTATGAGAGGATTATAACACTACTAACGTTTTCACTCGGTCTGCGCTAGAAATGGACATTCAATTCTGGGGCTACATGGATAAAGAAATGCCACTAAGAACAGAATCCTTGAGGTTATAAGTAATCTCTAGCGTTTACAGTTTCACCATTCATTTTACCCTCAACAGTTGCGGCATATGCCAAGGCAGTCTGAGTTGCTGGAACACCTATACTGCCCATTCCCATTGCTTCTGCAGTCTCACGAACAAAATCGGGACTCACAACATTTATGCGAATTTCACGGTCTAAGCCCAGCGCAGCCGCACGTGTGAATCCTTCAAGACCGGCATTGACCATGCTGACTGAAAGACTTTCCTGCATCGGTTGCCAGGCAGTAATGCCACTGGTTAAGGTAATTGATCCGCTATCATTCAGATAATCCCTGCCAAGACGAACAAGATTCACCTGCCCCATCAGCTTGTTGTTCAGCGCAAGCTCATAGTCAGCATCACTCAGGCTGTCCAGAGTCCCGAAATTGGCCAGCCCAGTAGTGCTGACGATTGCATCAACTATTCCAGTTTTAACAAATAGTGCTTGTATCAATTCCTGAGAAGCGATATCGACTCGGTAGTCACCATCGTTGTAACCGACACGGATGACCTCATGTTTTTTTTCGAGTTCGGATGAAACAGCCGATCCGATCGTTCCTGTTGCGCCAATAATTACTATTTTCATGATTCTTCTCCTATGTTTTGTGTTAATTGTTTGCATTGCTTATGACGCGGTCACTACGGGTAAGCCACCCCATGCTCTTAATACTTCACCACTCATATTGCCTTCCACAGCGTCTACATAATATTTGGCTGTTTCTGCGGCAGTGACACGCCCCCGACCTCGCTGCCCTGGTTCAACAACCGGTGCAGGGCTAACCACATTTAATCGAATACCACGGGGCAGGAGTGGTGCGGTATTAATAACAAAGGTATCAACTGCGGCATGGAGTGGGCCTGTAGCGATACTTGCTGGATTGGGATAGTGGCTTAAGAAGCCGCTTGTAAAGATAAACGAGCCATTGTTACGGACAAAGTCACTGCCATATTTAAGCAGTCTAACTTGGCCAAGAAACTTTCGATCAAAGCCATATTCGTAATCTGCATCATCCAGCTCTTCGAATCCTTTAAAGGCGCTATCGCCACCAGCCACTGAGATCAGTGAATCGAATGCGCCAATCTTCTCGAACATGTTACTGACGGATTCTATATCAGTGTAATCACTCTGGACGTCTCCGCTGTGAGCACCAACGCGAATAATTTCGTGTCTATCGGACAGTGCTTTGTCTACCTCTTTTCCAATTCGGCCAGATGCACCAACGATTATTATTTTCATTTGATTCTCCTGTGTCTTATGTCGTGACAGAACAATTCGCTCCACGTGGAGAAGTCTATTATCTCCCAATAAAAGAAAAATAACTTGAAATAGATAACATAATTCTAATTATTAGAACAATGGACAAACTGAGAGCAATGCAGGTATTTCGTGAAGTTGTAAAACAGGGAAGCTTTTCTGCTGCTGGCAATTCCCTGAACTTGGTTAACTCAGCCGTTAGCCGACAGGTATCTGAACTTGAACGTCTACTTGGCACCAAACTTCTCTACCGAACGACCCGTGCGCTTAGCCTGACTCATGATGGCCAAATGTATCTTGAGAAGATTGATGAGATTCTTACCGGAGTTAGTGAACTTGAACAACTGGCAGAGGATAGTCATCTGACTGTTCGTGGGTCGTTGAAAGTTACCGCACCAACATTTCTTGGCAGGCATATTCTTGAACCTCTGTTGCCTGGTTTTCTTATTCAACATCCAGAAGTAAAAGTATCACTACTGCTTGTGGATCGCTTCATCAACCTTGTCGAAGAGGGTTTTGATTTAGCTATTCGTGTTGGCGACCTTCCTGATTCAAGCCTTTTTTCCAGAAAGATGGGAGAGACTCGCCTTAAGTGTGTGGCAAGCCCTGATTATCTCAAGAAAGCGGGCATACCTGAAACTCCCAAGGAGTTAAGCAAACACAATTGTCTATTTGATTCTGTTGTAAGTCATAAGAAATGGGCATTCAAAAGCGCCGATAGTGAATACAGCATAGAGATTGATGGAAATACGGCAGTAAACAATGGGGAAATGGTCGCCCAGATGGCTCTGTCTGGTGTCGGGATCGTATACCTGCCTGATTTTTTCGTTAACCAATCATTGGTAGAAGGTAAAGTTGTAGAGCTCTTGAGCGAGTACACGCTTGAGACTTATCCAATTTCAATGCTTTACCCTCATAACCGACACAAGAGTATGGCTCTTAAATCCTTGATGGATTATATCGTCAATAATTGTCGATAGTTACTCTGCGCATATTAGTGAACTATCCTTCATCATGAACGTTCGTATTGAAGCTTCAGAGACGTATACAACATTATCTTACAATCACTGAAGACCTTAGTTTGCAGTAAAGTATTATAAATTACCAATTCAATAGGAAGTTAGGTGATGCCAGGCTTTGGCTCGTAGCTAAGAAACTTACATATGGAAAGGCGAATCTCTCACTGTTGCGGACCTCGTATTATAAGCGCTCCAGTTATGCCTTAAAGAGCAGCTCTAAATGGTAAGAAAAATAACTGTTAAAAATTTATGCTTGAGTTTAGTAAATTCCTCGCTAAGATGCGCCACCCTTGCCGGCATAGCTCAGATGGTAGAGCAGCTGATTTGTAATCAGCAGGCCACGGGTTCGATTCCTGTTGCCGGCTCCAGTTTCACCGTGTTTTTGTTGCCTGTATTGACTATGGTGCAATAAAAACGCAGTATCGCGCGCCCTTTTGGGTCGATCTTTGTAAGTGAAGGTTGTTAAGGGCGTGTGTACGGAGAGGTTCCCGAGTGGCTAAAGGGGGCAGACTGTAAATCTGCTGGCTCAGCCTACGTTGGTTCGAATCCAGCCCTCTCCACCAGTTACGAAAGAAGTTCCCTGAGCTTGCTTTCAGAACACGCGGGTGTGGTACAATGGTAGCACCTCAGCCTTCCAAGCTGATGACGCGGGTTCGATTCCCGCCACCCGCTCCATTCCCCTTTGGGGTTGGAACAGGCCCAGGTAGCTCAGGGGTAGAGCACATCCTTGGTAAGGATGAGGTCGCGAGTTCAATTCTCGCTCTGGGCTCCAGTTTTGATGGTTGTTTGTGTCGCGTGCCGTGTACAAGCTCCATCGTGGTAGATTGATATATAGTATATTGAAATGGAGAAATACAATGGCAAAGGAAAAGTTTGAACGTAACAAACCGCATGTCAATATTGGTACTATTGGTCACGTCGATCATGGTAAGACTACACTGACAGCTGCAATTACTAAGGTTCTGTCTGAAAGTGGTGGCGCTGAATTTAAAGATTATGGTGATATTGATGGTGCTCCAGAAGAGCGT
>JAJFLH010000019.1 GCA_021772775.1 Mariprofundus sp.
CTGATACCGTTGCTCTTGGGTAAGCTGCGTGTAGTTCATTCTTTGTCCTTTGATAAGTCGTGTTTGAAAAGCGCAAGACTGCTACCGCAGCTTGCTCCTTCAAACCCTTATCAAAGTTGCACTTACAAGTTGAATCCGCGAGATATTGTGGAGTGCGTTTCCACCTATAGGAGCATAATATGTGGAATAACGATTACTCATATTATCTTAGTTAGGGCTTCGAGGCAGATAAGCAAATGTTAGAAGAGGAAAGATCAGGCATCGTTTATGTTTTAACCAATCCAGCAATGCCTGGAATCGTCAAAATAGGAAAAACATCAAGAGATAGCGTTGATATTCGTTTGAATGAGCTTTACTCCACAGGTGTTCCTGTACCCTTTGAGTGTGAGTTTGCTGGTCGAGTAAAAGATGAATCAAAAGTTGAAAAGGCTTTTCATATGGCTTTTGCTCCCTATCGCCTAAACCCTAAGCGTGAGTTTTTCCAAATTGAGCCTGAGCAAGCAATAGCATTATTAGAGTTGATGGTCATAGATAATATTACTCCTGAACTACAGAAAGAAGCTGATAAGGTTGATATTGATTCAAAGGCCGCTTCTCAAAAATTAAAAGCACAACGCCCTCGGCAAAACTTCATTGAGATGGGAATGGAAATAGGCTCAAAATTAACATTCCTTCAATTTGAAGCCGAGTGTTTTGTCGAGTCAGAATCTAAAGTTCGGTTTGGAGATGAAATACTTTCTCTCACAGCATTAACAAAAAAACTACTGCAAACAGAAAATCCATTAAGACCTGCACCATATTGGATTTTTCAAGGGCGTAGATTAACAGATATCTATAATGAAACGTATAGAATGCCCTAACCAAAGCATAGAGAGGGACGCTCGTTACGCTCTCGTTCCTCATGCAAGTCGCTGCCTAGCAGGTCGAAAGTAATGGCGATAAATCTCGCTTACATCGCATCGAGAGATGATTTGTATCTCATGACTGATACCGGCAGATGCTCATTGCAGATTTCATTAGGTTTAGATATTTATGCACACTTTAAAAAAGAGGGCTATGCATGATGGGTGATAATAATGTTTAAAATCAGGGGATTTAGTATTAACGAGCCATATCATGAGGCCGAAGTTCGGGATAGTTACCAAGCCTTGGTAAAATTCATGATAACTAATATTTCAATAGGGTTTGTGTTTCCAACAACATACCTTTTGTTATCCTGGGAGAGATCTCCAGCATGGTTTTCTCTAGTTATTGCGACCTGCATTGTGCTTTATCTCATTAAAACTATGAAATACAGGGATGTTTTTGCTCAATATACCCCAGTGGATATTTACGCTAAGAGAATAGGATGCGATTGGGTTCCACCTGATTGTCCAGAAGTTAAAAAATATATTAAGACAGTGAAGTTGTCAGGTCGTCCTTTATACCTCTATGAATCGATGATGCTTGATCAGCTTAGAGTTAACCTGGATATCATGCATGATCCCACGCATTTATCTGATCGCGCCTCTACGGAAGATAAATAATTGTGCAGAAACGGTGCCTAGCCTTGCATTGTGAATGTTTTATCTTGCCTAGCCTCTTATTGCTCACATACCTTCAGGCTGTAGACAGAGATTAGTGAGATGATGATGAAGGCTGAACCAAAGGCGATGAAATATGGGTCGGCTAGGGCAAATGCGACGGCATAACCACCAAACAGAATGAGAGATAAAACAGCAATGCGTCTGGAGTTACATGTGATGCATTGATGCTCTTGCCAGTTTTTGAGCATTGGTCCGAACGTGGCATTGCTCATGAGCCAGTTGTGCCAGCGTTCTGATGATTTTGCAAAACAGGCACCTGCCAATAGAACAAATGGGGTCGTGGGCAGTAGTGGCAAAAAAACACCAATAAGGGCTAAGCCAAGAAATAGGAATCCCAATACTTTGTATAGCAGCATGGGGTCAATACTATAGTGTTTTTCTTTATATCCAAGGTCGCCTGCTAGCTGATCAGTGGCTCATTCCCCCATAAACTGAAACCGTGGCACTTCTTTTCCTTCGATCTCCTTCATGTCGAGAAACATATCAAGTGGCCTGACCCATATCGCACCTTCTCCGTATAACGGGCGATAAACAACTAGTTTTTCCAATGTCTCAGAGTGGTTGGCCACTGCAATAATCTCATACTCACCACCTTTGAAATGTTTGTATTTACCCAACTTTATTTTAGCCACTTCTATTATCTCCATAGCGTTTTTATGCTGATTGGACTACCTACATTTCAGTAGACGCTTGTTATTTTCTAAAAACCGCTTCTCATAGTCAACTGGCGAGACGTGGCCAAGATGACTATGGCGACGTTTCCGATTGTAAAAGACTTCGATATAATCAAACACCACTGAACGCACGGCATCGCGTGTTTTATAGATTGTTTTCCTAATACGTTCTTTCTTTAATGAGCTAAAGAAAGACTCTGCAACAGCATTATCCCAGCAGTTGCCACGACGACTCATGCTCGCTTTCATATTGTGATCTCTCAGAAAACGATGCCAACCATCACTTCCATACTGAGATCCTTGGCCAGAGTGAATAACGACTTCTGACTTAGGTTTGCGACGCCAGAAAGCCATCATCAATGCATCCAGAACAATATCGCGAGCTTGGTTCTCTTTCATTGACCAGCTGATAACCTGTCTAGAAAACAGATCGACGATCACAGCTAAATAGAGCCACCCTTGATGTGTTCGAATGTAAGTAATATCTGTTACCCAGATTTGATTTGGAGCATCTGTAGTGAACTGACGATTCAAATGACCTGTCTTATACCTTGGCTTTTTATAGCCTCTCAATGCTTTGGTTCCATGTTTATTCATTAGCCGCGCAACACGGTTTTCACTGCAAGATCCGCCCATCTCTTGAAGATCACCGTGGATGCGCCTGCTACCATATATCCCATCACTCGCGCTGTAAGAGACTCGGATCAATCCAAGCAAACGATTGTTTCGTTAGCACGAAGAGAATCAGGGTTATGCAACCAGGCATAGAAGTCGCTGTGATGCACTCGCATCACACGGCAGATGCTCCTTACCCGAAATTGATCACGATTATCTCTTATGAACGCATACCTTACTGGGGCTCTCTGGCAAAGTATGCGGCGGCCTTTTTTAGAATATCACGCTCTTCTTCAACCCGTTTTAGTTCTGCTTTCAGACGTGCAAACTCTGCCTGACTAACGTCCTTATCCCCGCCTGTTTGTTTAGTTTTTCGAATCCACAAATACAAGCTCTTGGTTGAAACACCCAAACGCTCTGAAACATCGGCAACTGAATAACCTCGTTCGGTCCCCTGGGTACGACGATAAGAGATAGTTTTGTTGAGAGAACGCAGATGTATCATGCGATATTCGACTCTGAATCATTAATGAGTGTTGCTCGATTTTATAGAGTGGACCTATCATTGTAAAAACAGTCGGTTGAGAGAGTTTGATTAGCATTGCTTTGAAGTCATATCAACTGAAATATTCTATAAAATATATTTTGTTTGAGTATCCACAGAAGTTGTGGATAACTTTGTGGATAGAAGCCAAAAATGCATATAAATCAATAGATGCAATGGTGTGTATGTGTTTTGCCTAAAATTTAGGCGATTAAATTAAGCTTTATAAATCAATGTGTTAAGAGTCCTTTACTTCATCATTTTGAGGTGATAATGGGCATAGTGATATCATTCTACTTGATGATGAAAAAAGTGGATAAATCAAATGAATTTCGGTTTGTTACGTCATTAGGGCCATGTTATCAGGGTCTTGCATCGATTACTCCACTGTAGTTCATAAACAAAAAATGAAGGCTAGGAACTGTTCATAACTCATGCATAAGAAGGGGGGCGATACCCTAAGTTTAGTCGGTGCTAGTCATGGGCCTGTTATGGATAATGCATGGAGCAGTTGCCAAGGTGCGATATCTAGCCCGGATCATTCTTGAATAATCAGAGCTAGCGGTTTCGTACAGAGTTTATGGATTCCGGATCAAGGTCCGGAATGACGGCATGCTTTGATTCATTGATCATGGAACTGATTTATGAGCTGCAGGAGAGCATTGAACAACCTGCTCTGTTTCTGGCCCAGTCAGGGCGTTTGGCGGCATAAGAGTCAAACTCGGGTTGTTCATCATAGGGGTGTTTTAGCAGTTCATGCAGGCGATGAATTTCGTTGTAATCACCGGCTTCGGCTTGATCAATGGCAACTTGGGAAAGGTAGTTTCTCAGCACGTATTTTGGGTTGATGCGGTTCATGTTTTCTTTGCGTTCGGTGTTGTTGACTCCATCTTGTTGAAGGCGCTGAATATAGCTTCGCAACCAGTCAGCCATCTGTTGTTGCAGATCATACGCAATATCTTCTGATTGATAGTATGCATCAAGTAGAGGCTCTATTAGTTTGTTATTATTAATGTTTTCTAAATTCACTTCTGCGTTTGTATTGGCGAGTTTGCGATAGAATATGGTCATATCTGTTTCAGTCAGCGTAAGCATATGCTGTAACTCTTCGAGCAGCTTATGGTCTGTTTCTGCTTGAAATGATTTCAAGCCAAGTTTCTCTACCATCATGTTTTGCCACAGGGTTTTATAGTTCTGTGAATAGGTATTCAGTGCTTCTTGTAGGGGTTCTATGTCACCGATCAAAGGGAGAATAGATTCCGCCAAACGAGCTAAATTCCAGCCGGCGATGGCAGGTTGCTGACCATAGCTATAGCGCTTGAATTCACGGTCTGTGGTGTTTGGTGTCCAGCTAAGGTCGAACGCTTCCAACCAGCCGTATGGGCCGTAATCGATAGTCAGGCCAAGCAGTGACATATTATCGGTATTCATCACGCCGTGTACAAAACCAACACGCATCCAGTGCACGACCAGTTCAGCAGTGGATTGGCACACTTCGTTAAACCACTCCAGATAGACCTGTTGGCATGGTTCCCCGAGATGCGGGAAGTCGTGGATGATCGTATGATCGAGCAACTGTTTTAGCGTGGTGGTGTCATCGCGTGAAGCAAAAATCTGCAAACTGCCAAAACGAGTGAAAGACGGGGCTGTGCGACAGACAATGGCACCGGGCTCTAAAGCGGCCCGTCCATCATAAAACATATCACGCATCACCATTTCACCAGTCAGAATCAGACTTAAAGCGCGGGTAGTGGGCACACCGAGATGATGCATCGCTTCAGAGCATAAAAATTCACGCACTGAAGATCGCAGCACTGCTAAGCCGTCTGCACTGCGGGAGTAGGGGGTAAGTCCAGCTCCTTTTAGCTGTAGCATCCAGCGTTCATCATTGGTATTGATCAATTCCCCAAGATTAATCGCACGCCCGTCACCAAGTTGGCCAGCCCAGTTGCCGAACTGATGGCCACCATAACAGATCGCATGCGGATCCATGCCGGGTAAGAGCTGATTACCTGAGAATAGTTGTGAGAAGGCATCTGACCGACAGAGTTCATCTGATAAGCCCAATCTGCTGGCGAGATCTGAAGCGTGAATGATTAACGATGGTTGAGAAACCTTTGTTGGAGCTACTCTGCTATAACAGGCGCCATAAACCTGACGTGGTTGTTTACCCTCTCCCGAGTCGCCGGGCAGCAAGCGGGTGAAGCTATTATCGAAGCGTAATGCTTCCAATTCTTGTTGGTATGATTCTCTCTCATGCATGCAGCTAAGCGTGATAGATTCTGCTGTTTAGGGCTACCCTTTAAAAGCGAGGGGTTTGCGTTGTGGATTCTTATGTCTGTGCCGATACACTACGTTTGGAATATTATTTAGGGGTTTCATCATGACAGATCAAAGCATTCAAATTGGTACACCATTAACGTCCGCTGCAACACGAGTGATGTTGCTTGGTTCAGGTGAATTGGGCAAAGAGGTTGCCATTGAGTTGCAACGGCTAGGCGTGGAAGTAATTGCGGTCGATAGTTATGCCAATGCACCTGCCATGCAGGTGGCGCATCGTTCCCATGTGGTGAATATGCTCGATGGTGATGCGTTGCGTAAGCTGATTGAAACCGAACAGCCCGCTTTGATCGTGCCGGAAGTCGAAGCTATTGCCACCGATACGCTGGCAGATCTGGAAGGCGAAGGTTTTAATGTTATTCCAACCGCACGTGCTACGCAGTTAACCATGAACAGAGAGGGGATTCGCCGTTTGGCAGCTGAAACACTAGAGCTAGCGACATCACCTTATCAATTCGCCGCGACATCAGAAGAGTTTGAGGCTGCGGTGGCAGCCATCGGTATGCCGTGTGTGGTTAAGCCGATCATGAGTTCATCCGGTAAAGGTCAGTCGGTGATTCGAACGACTGACGATATCCAGTCAGCTTGGGATTATGCGCAGCAAGGTGGCCGGGCAGGCAAAGGTAAAGTGATTGTCGAAGGTTTTATTGATTTCGATTATGAGATTACGCTGCTTACGATTCGTCATCGTGATGGCACATCCTTCTGTTTGCCGATTGGTCATCTGCAGGTGGATGGTGATTATCGTGAGTCATGGCAACCGCAGCAGATGAGTGGTGCTGCTCTGGCTGCGTCACAACATATCGCATCACAAGTGACCACGTCGCTGGGTGGTTATGGTCTGTTTGGGGTGGAGCTGTTTATCAAAGGTGATGAGGCGATATTCAGTGAAGTATCACCACGTCCACATGATACTGGCCTGGTGACATTAATTTCACAGGATCTGTCCGAATTCGCCCTGCATGCACGTGCCATTTTGGGTTTGCCTATTCCAAATATTCATCATCATGGCGCTGCAGCATCATGTCCGCTGGTTGTGGAAGGCGACTCCAATCAGGTGGGCTTTGGCAATCTTGAACAGGCTTTGCTTGAACCGAACAGCCAGATTCGTCTGTTTGGTAAGCCGGAAGTGCATGGTAAGCGACGCATGGCAGTTGCTCTGGCGCGTGGTGAGACTGTGGAAGATGCACGGCAAAAGGCGAAAAATGCAATGCAAAGTATTCATGTTGTGCTGTAATTATATAGATCGAATAGGGTGTTGTTGATGGGGAGAGTGTATGGGTAATGAGAGTTATAGAGAGCAAGCTTTAAAACTATATCCATGGGTTTGCGGCCGATGTGGTCGCGATTTCGCGGGCAAACAGCTGCGTGAACTCACCGTGCATCACAAAGATCATAACCACAGCAATAACCCGCCTGATGGTAGTAATTGGGAGCTACTCTGTATCTATTGTCATGATAATGAACATCAACGCTACCTAGAAGCTGATGCCCAGGGTGCAGTGAAACCTGATGAGGAAACGCATACAACATTTAAAGGACTAGCAGGACTTAAAGCGCTATTGAGTCAAACGAACAACGAGTAAGTGAGTGCCTGGTTGGAATACAGAGCGACATAAGGGTGAATCTCAATCTATGTTTATAGGATGAATGAATTGGCAGATTACCTTGTGATGAGCCACTGAAAGAATTCTTTTTTTGAGATCTGTCTTTCCCCATGAATAGTATCGCGTTAGTATGCGCGAAATTGATGGGTGAGTCGTGAACTTACCCTTTTTTTGTGTCTAAAACCCTTTTTTATGAAACCGGATTTTTCCGTTTAAGGAGTTGAATTAAACGCATGCCACGTAGAAATGATATTCAATCCATTATGATTTTAGGAGCCGGCCCCATTGTAATTGGCCAGGCTTGTGAATTCGATTATTCAGGCGTTCAAGCCTGTAAAGCTTTGAAAGAAGAGGGCTTCCGGGTAATTCTGGTTAACTCTAACCCAGCTACTATTATGACTGACCCGGAATTTGCCGATGCCACCTACATCGAGCCAGTTACTTGGGAAGTGGTCGCAAGCATCATTGAGAAAGAACGCCCCGATGCGATTTTGCCAACCATGGGTGGACAGACTGCATTGAACTGTGCGCTCTCATTAAATAAACACGGTATTCTGAAAAAATTTGGTGTGGATCTGATTGGCGCACAGCCTGAGGCTATTGATAAAGCTGAAGATCGTGCTCTTTTCAAACAGGCTATGGATGCATTGAATCTGGATATGGCACGTGGTGGTTTTGGTCACACGATGCAGGAATCCCGCGAGATTGCTGCTGATATTGGTTATCCAATCATTATTCGTCCATCGTTCACGCTTGGTGGTTCTGGTGGTGGTATTGCCTATAATCCGGAGGAGTTTGAACAGATTGCGGCTTCTGGCCTGGATGCCTCGCCAACCGATGAAATTCTGATTGAAGAGTCCATCATTGGCTGGAAAGAGTATGAGATGGAAGTGATGCGCGATCACGCTGACAACTGTGTGATTATCTGCTCGATTGAAAACCTTGATCCAATGGGCGTACATACCGGTGACTCAATTACCATAGCACCAGCTCAGACGTTGACGGATAAAGAGTATCAACGCATGCGTGATGCTTCGATTGATATCTTGCGAGAGATTGGCGTGGAGACAGGCGGCTCGAATGTGCAGTTCGCAGTGAATCCAAAAGACGGTCGTCTGATTGTCATTGAGATGAATCCGCGTGTATCGCGCTCTTCTGCTTTGGCCTCTAAAGCGACTGGTTTCCCGATTGCTAAAATTGCAGCCAAGTTGGCTGTCGGTTATACACTGGATGAGATCCGTAACGATATTACCGGTGAAACCTACGCCGCATTTGAACCTACTATCGATTATGTGGTCACTAAATTACCGCGTTTTGCATTTGAGAAATTCCCAGGTGCAGATGCACGTCTTACCACACAGATGAAATCAGTCGGTGAGGTGATGGCCATTGGTCGTTCATTCACCGAAAGTCTTGGTAAAGCCATGCGTGGTTTGGAAGTTGGTTCTTGTGGTTTTGATAAGGTTGTACCTGATGATGTGGATGCGGCTCAGTTCATGCAGGAAAAACTGGCTGTGCCAGGAGCAGAGCGTTTGTGGTGGGTCGGTGAAGCACTAAGAGTAGGCTGGTCAGAAGAGAAAGTTTTTGATGTGACCAAGATCGATCCATGGTTTGTACGTGAAATTGCAACCATGATTGCTTTGGAGCAGTCATTGGTGGGACGCAATGTGGCGGATCTATCGGCTATCGAGTGGAAACAACTCAAGCGTGAAGGTCTGTCGGACATGCGTTTGGGTATGTTGTTGGGCTGCGATGAGAACCTCGTACGTGTAACACGCTCGGCTGCCGGTGTGACACCTGTTTATAAACGGGTGGATACCTGTGCGGCAGAGTTTGAAGCAAAAACACCGTACCTCTATTCAGCTTATGAAGAGGAGTGTGAAGCAGCAGCAACGGACAAGAAGAAGATCATGGTGTTGGGTGGTGGGCCGAATCGTATTGGCCAGGGCATCGAATTTGACTATTGCTGTGTACATGCAGCATTTGCGCTCTCAGAAGATGGATACGAGACCATCATGGTCAACTGTAACCCGGAAACTGTATCAACCGATTATGATACTTCGGATCGTCTCTATTTTGAGCCTCTTACATTTGAAGATGTGATGGCCATTGTTGATGTGGAAAAACCCGCTGGTGTGATCGTACAGTTTGGTGGTCAGACGCCATTGAAGCTGGCTGAATCCTTAGAGGCCGTCGGTGTACCTATTATAGGCACCAGTCCGGATATGATCGACTTGGCAGAAGACCGTGAACGTTTTCAACAGCTATTGCATGATCTTAAATTAAAACAGCCAGAAAATGGAACAGCGCGTTCGACTGAAGAAGCTGTCACTGTGGCCAATGAAATTGGTTATCCGGTAGTTGTGCGTCCTTCCTATGTGTTGGGTGGCCGCGCTATGCAGATCGTTCATAATGAAAAAGGTTTGCTGCGTTATATGAAAGAGGCCGTTCAAGCATCTCCGGATCATCCGGTACTGCTGGATCGCTTTCTGAATTCTGCTATTGAGCTTGATGTTGATGCTTTGGTCGATGGCGAGACCGTTGTTATGGGCGGTATCATGGAGCATATCGAAGAGGCTGGTGTACATTCCGGTGATTCGGCATGTTGTCTACCACCGCATTCGATCTCCGATAGCATTATCGAAGAGGTGACGCGCCAAACCAAGGCATTGGGTCTGGCTTTAAATGTGAAAGGGCTGATGAATATCCAGTTTGCGATTCAAGGTGATGTGATTTATGTGTTGGAAGTGAATCCACGTGCTAGCCGTACAGTACCATTTGTATCTAAAGCGACGGGTAAACCTCTGGCTAAGATTGCAGCGCGCATTATGGCTGGGCAATCACTAGCAGAGCAGGGTATTGATGAAATTCCGCAGCCGAAACATTTCCGTGCTGTGAAAGAAGCTGTATTCCCATTTGTGAAGTTTAGAGGGGCGGATTCATTACTTAGCCCTGAAATGAAATCTACCGGTGAAGTGATGGGGATTGCAGAGACATTTACTGCAGCTTTCTCTAAAGCCCAGCTTGGTGCAGGTGTACTGTTACCAGAATCCGGTTGTGCATTCATCTCTGTGCGTGAAGCCGATAAAAGTGGTGCTGTTGAAATTGCGCGCGTACTTGCTGATGCTGGATTTGATCTGCTAGCTACCAGTGGTACGCACAAGGCGTTAACTGATGCTGGATTGACGGCTGATAGTGTCGCCAAAGTTACCGATGGTACTCGTCCTCATATTGTTGATCGTCTGCTCAATGATGATGTGAGTTTGATTGTTAATACCACTGAAGGTGAGCAAGCCATCAAAGATTCCAAGCCTATTCGACAGGCTACATTGGATCGCGGCATTGCTTATTTCACCACCATGGCAGGTGGTCTTGCTGCAGCACAGTCGATTGCAGGGCAGTCCGATGTGACCGTGGTTAAAAGTATTCAAGAATATCATTCTGTGTAACGTAACAGTGAAAGGTGAGATGTAAGGAGTTAGGGCATGCCCTAACTCCTTACTGACTGATTTTCATTTCTAAACGACCACCAAGGAGTAACAATGGAACGGGTTCCAATGACAAGACAGGGCGCAGAAGTTTTGAAAAAGACTGTAGCTTATTTAAAAGGTGAAAAGCGCCATAAGATTGTAGCTACCATTGAAGAGGCGCGGGCGCACGGCGATTTGTCTGAAAATGCTGAATATCATTCGGCCAAAGAAGAGCAGGGCATGAATGAAGCGCGTATCAAAGACATGGAAGATAAATTGGCGCGTGCTCAAATTATTGATCCGGCTTCAATCTCATCCGATAAGGTTGTATTTGGCGCCACAGTTGAACTGCTAGATATGGATGATGAAACAGAAATTACTTACCAGATAGTCGGTGTGGATGAAGCTGATATTGAACAGCGTAAAATTTCTATTACATCACCGATGGCACGTGCCATGATCGGCAAAGAAGAGGGTGATGTGGCAGCAGTACAGGCTCCTGGTGGTGAACGTGAATATGAAATTCAGTCCATTTCGTATGTCTAATTACGATGCTTTGAATGCCTTTGTTGTGCTTGTAAAACATGATGTTGGCATTCTTTCTTTAGGTGAACTATGAAGGTTGATTGCATTCGTATTGGTGCCGTGCGTTTGTGTCTGGCACTGATGCTCGGTCTGCTGGTGATTCCCGGTTATGTGGTTGCACCTATTCTGTTTGCCAAAGCGGGTTCTGTGTCACTGGCCGGTTCATTGGCCGGTGATATCTTTCATATGGCCAATACGGGCATCATCTTTTTGGTCGCGGCAGTGCTGGTCTTCTGGTTTAGAATGCACAAGTCAGGGGCTGAGATAGGGCGCATTCGCATTGTGTTTCTGGTACTGCTAGCAGTGCTGGTCGCAGCGAATGAGTTTGGCGTGGCGCCTGTGATTGCTGATCTCAAAGCCCAGATTGGTGCCTTTGATGCATTGGCTGAGGATGACCCACAACGTAAATTGTTTGGGATCTGGCATGGCGTAAGTGCCTTGATTCATCTGTTCGCTTCAATTACGGCGGCATTGCTTGTTGCATTCGGCGGTATTCAGCCCGGACTGCGTTCTGAGAGTAGATGATAGTTCTTACTGATTGGTTGCGTAAACGATTAGCAGATACCGAGCTGGTGATGCTGTTGTCATCATTGCTGGTCATTTTCATTCTGTTAATTTTTATTGGTCCGATTTTAGCGCCTGTATTGTTGGCAATTGCGCTGGCTTATGTGCTTGATGGTGTGGTTGATCTGTTGGGACGTTGTAAATTACCTCGCATGTTTGCCATCGCTGTAGCTGGTGGCGGTGCAATGTTAGTAATGCTGTTTACCGTATTGGCCATATTACCTTTGCTGACTGAACAGGTCGGCAGATTGGTTTCTCAGGCGCCTGAATATGTTCAATCCATGCGTGAGATGATGCAGCAGTTGCAGACCAATCGGGCTGAATGGATCAACCCGATTTATATTCAGAAACTTATTGCAGCAGTGGCCGCGCAGCTGCAGGAGTGGGGCGGGGCGTTGCTTACACTCTCCATCGCTTCTATTCCTGGTATGATTACCTTGCTTGTCTATGCGGTGCTGGTGCCGGTGATGGTGTTCTTTTTCCTCAAGGATAAAGAGGTCATTATTGACTGGGCACAGCAGTTTTTACCATTAGACCGCTCTTTATTACAGCGTGTATGGTCAGAATTGGACACCCAGATTGGTAACTATATCCGTGGTAAATTCTGGGAAGCCTTTATCGTTACCGTCGCCATGTGGTTAGTGTTTTGGTGGATGGGTCATGAGTACGCACTTTTATTGGCTGTTTTGACCGGTATCTCAGTTTGGATTCCATTTGTAGGTGCGGCAGTCGTCACCTTTCCGGTGATTTTACTATCATTTTTTCAGTGGGGTTGGACGGATACCATGGCGTATGCTGTATTGGCTTATGCGATTGTGCAGACCATTGATGCCAATGTTGTGGTGCCGTGGTTGTTTTCTGAGATCGTTGATTTGCATCCGGTAGCTATTATTGTGGCAATTCTGATGTTTGGTAGTTTATGGGGTATTGTTGGTGTGATCATTGCGATTCCCATGGCAGCGTTGGTGAAAAGTGTGGTTTCTATTATTTTGGAACGGCGTTCAGAAACGGTATTGGTCAAAACAGACTTAGATTGACAGTGGCGGGGGGGCTTTTAGCTTGCGGCCACAAATATTTAGCCAGTTTCATTGTAATTGTAAAAAGAGGATAACAGCATGAGTGATAAAACATCTGAAAAGGTCGTTGTAAAACCGGAAGAGAACTCACCATTGAAAGAAGAGATGGATGAACTCAAGCGTGAAATGCGTTCGGCCAAATGGTTTGATTGGGTAGAATCCCATCAGAAACAGATTATTGGTGCTGTTGCTGGTCTTATACTTGTATTGATCGTCAGTGGTTTGTGGATTGAGAAAGATCGTGCAGTAAGTGAATCTGCTGCAACACTTTATCAGCAGGCGATCAATGAAACTGATAACGGCAAGAAACAAGCCCTGCTTGAAAGTGTTATCACCCAGTTTGCTTCAAACAGCTATGCTGCTTTGGCCCTGATGCAATTAGCTCAAGTTGATCAGGCTAATGCTGAAATGCATTTACAAAATCTGATTAAAACTGACGGTGTGATGGACGAGTGGGTTTGGCAAGCGCGTCTGGATTTGGCTGAAATAAAAATTGCCAAGGGTGATAAAGCTGCCGCTCAAGTGCTGTTGGATAAAATCGTAGGTAAACAATATCAGCAGCTGCGTTATTATCTGCTGGCGACACTAACCGATGATGCGGCTGAAAAAGAGAAACTTTTACAGAAGGCTTTTGATGCACAGTCCAATGATGATACGCTAAAACAGAAGATCAAAACCTTGCTTCCACAGCAAGCAGCTTGATTCAGGTCACCCTTTAATGCACTTGCCTATGCGTACTATCTTCCTCGTTTCATCATTGATGAGCCTGTCGGCCTGTTCAACGCTGTCAGCGTTGTGGCCAGCTCAGGAAGAGGTGAAAACAACAACCGAGCAAGGCAGTAACAGGCCTAGTGTCCAGCCCATCCGTGATGCTGCTCAAAGCCTGGCTACTGGACCGATTCAAATCCTCTGGAGTAAGAATGTAGATCAGCGTATTCCTGGCTCTCCTATGGGCTTTAGTTTGCCTACCTCCGCAACAACAGCTCAGGGTGAGCGTGTTGTCATCGGTGGGCAGGATAAACGTGTCCGTATTTATGATAACAATGGTAGTGAAATTAGTCGCGTTGCTTTGAGTGATTCCTGTGAATCGGGTGGTTTGCAGCTGTCGAATGGTTTAGTGGTTGTTGGTGATTTAAGTGGTGTGATTTATGGCCTTGATGTTCAGCACTCGAAGGTGGTTTGGCGCTTTGATTTGCCTTCAGCTCTGATTGGTCAGCCTGTTGTCTATGGCGATGGTTTTATTATTCAGACATCAAACAATCAGCTCTATCGTTTTAGCAATAAAGGTAAAAAGATCTGGAGTTACTCCGATGGACTGGGCGGCCTGAGTATGCATCTGTCACCTTCACCTGTTGTGCATAATCAACGTGTGTATGCAGCACTGAGTAATGGTGATGTGATTGCCTTGAAAGCTGACAGCGGAAGTTTTATCTGGAAACGACAGCTGTTATTGAGTAATAAAGCATCGGTCATGAGTCAGCTGAAAGTACCTGTAGCCATGCCGTTACTGATCACTGCGGCGCAATCTGGTCGTGATGAAGATATGTTGTTGGTGCCTGTTTTTCAGGGTGAACTCTCATTCCTCTCCCTACAGGATGGTAGTACATTAAGCCGTCGCAAACTATCACTGAAGTCATCACCAATATTGATTGATCGACTGGTGTATGTTGCCGATAGCTCTGGTGCTTTGAGTGCTTTGAATGCCGCAGATGGTGAAACGGTGTGGAAGCAGCAACTCTCTGATGGTGAATTAACAGGGCCTGTTTTGTGGAAAGGTAGTTTATGGGTGGCTGATGACAAAGCTACAGTTTATCGCTTGAGTCAGACTGGAGAGCTAATGGCCAGTACTGATCTGAATGGCCGAATTGACCGTGCTCCTGTAGCCGGCAATCAAGGCATATTGGTGCGCAATAATCTTGGCACCCTGTACATGCTGCGCTAAATAGTGGCAGCACTTCGAAGGTATTCCCATTGACTGAACAGATGAATGAAAAAGTGACTCAAGCGTTTGGTGAACAGAGGGTCGCCCGATTACCCGTAGTTGCCATCGTAGGCCGTCCGAATGTTGGTAAATCCACGCTGTTTAATCGCTTGGTCGGTAATCGCAAAGCGATTGTAGGTGATCGCCCCGGTGTGACTGTGGATCGACTGGAGTCGGAATGCACCTTTGGAGATCGCAAAGTAGTCTTGGTTGATACCGGTGGTATTGGTGAAGGCACACATGATGTGATGCAGCCTGCCATTGACGCGCAGGTAGAAGCTGCTTTGGAGATCGCTGAAATAGTTCTGTTTGTAGTCGATGCGCAAATGGGTTCGACACCTGTTGATGATGCGATTGCAAATAAACTGCGTCGTCAGAACATGCCTGTTTTACTGGTTGCCAACAAAGCAGAAAAGCCGGGTAGTGAGATTGAGTTTTTCAGACTTGGTATGGGTGATCCGATTGCTGTTTCAGCCTCGCATGGCGAAGGCATACGTGACTTTGTTTACGCTATAGAAAAGGTGATCCCCGCTTTTAATGAAGATTATTTGAGTCAAGCAGAAAGTAATCAGCTCGCATCAGTGGCTGTTATTGGACGTCCGAATGTGGGCAAATCTACCTTAATCAATGCATGGTTAGGGCGTGACCGCATGGTGGTTAGTGATATTGCCGGCACTACACGTGATGCTATTGATAGTACATTGCCCTATGCCGATGGCGTGGTGCGGCTGGTAGATACTGCCGGACAACGTAAACACGGGCGTATCAGCGACATCATTGAGTTTGTTGCCCGTGTGAAAGCGGTGCAGGCATTTAAACGTGCCGATGTGGCTGTGATGCTGCTTGATGGTGGTGAGGGCATTGTAGAGCAGGATATGCGACTTATGCAGTTGGCTCAGGATGAAGGCTGTGCTTTGATTGTTGCGGTGAATAAACTGGATCTACTGACCAATGAAGAGTGGAAATATTATGCCGAGCGTCTGGATTTCAGGATGCGTGGTTTGGCAGATATTCCAGTTTTTCGAATCACGGCAAGTCGTCGTAAAGGTGTAAAACGTCTGCTTGATGAGGCGGTAAAAGCGGCAACACGGAATAATTTTGAACTGGGAACAGGCCCTCTGAATCGCTGGCTTACAGAAGCTCAGGAAACTCAACATCCACCGAGTGATGGTGGTTCGCTGGTGCGTCTGAAATATGCTTCCCAAACGGGAACTTGCCCACCAAGCATTAAAGTTTTTTGTAATCGTCCTAATGGCTTGAAAACCAGCTACAAACGTTACCTCGAACAGTCATTTAGAAAGGCCTTTGACCTGGTTGGTGTGCCTGTTCGTCTCTCATATTCAGCCAGTAAAAACCCTTATAAAACGGATAAAAGGCCTAGTCTTAAAAAGAGCAATCAATCTGGAAAAAGGCATTAAGAGTCTTGCGCAGCTTTGAAGAAACCCGACAGGTAAACTGTTCTGTCCAGGATATGTTCAATATCGTGTTGGATATTGATGCCTATCCGCTTTTTCTACCCTGGGTTGCGGATGCGACCGTATTAACAAAAGAGTCAGGTGAATTAACCGCAGAATTGATTGCTGATCTGGCCGGTTCCCGTCACAGCTTTAAAACTATTGATCGCTATGTGGCTAATAAACTGATTGAAATCCGCTTACTTGAAGGACCGTTCAGGTTTTTGGAAAGCGTGTGGACCTTTGATGCGCAGGATGATGGTACATGTAAAGTTCATTTTTCGATTGAATTTGAATTTCGCAGCATGATGTTGGACTTGGTTGCCAGTCCTATTTTTTCAACCGCATGTAAATCGATGGTGCAAGCATTTGAACGGCGAGCCATAGAGCTCAATGCCACGGCCAGGAACAGCTAATGCACGTCTCGATAGTCTATGCATTGCCTCAAGAGCAGTTTATCGAAGAGCTGGATGTAGCTGAAGGCACAACCGCTGAAGAAGCCGTGCACATGTCCGGCTTGCAAGATAAGCACCCTGAGATTGATCTAGCGGTCAATAAGCTGGGCATCTTTGCCAAGTTGATCAAAGGCAGCCTGGTATTAAAGGCAGGCGATCGGGTTGAAATTTACCGCGCGCTACCCAGAAAACCACGCAGTGCGCATGGCACAGATGACAAAAAAGAGCGCATCCGCGCCAGAAAAGCCTCCCGAGCCAGTACCGAATAAAAGTCCTGCCAGTTGAGAATTGTCGACAATGGATGGAGTAATTCAACGGCATCTGATATCAAAATAGGTAGATGCATCAGTTGATCAGCTACGGAATTAAAATAGTCTTGTTACCGCCATGTTTGTGTAAGATCCGCCTTATGATGGGGGATGCTAATCATGAGTGAGCAGAACATTCGCTGGATTCATCGTTTTAATGATTATACGAAAGCATTGGCACTTCTTACCAAGTTTATGGAGCGTGAAACGTTAAATGAACTTGAAGGGAAAGGCTTGGTAAAGTCATTTGAATGCACCTATGGACTGCCCCTCTCTTATTTGTTTGATCTCTCTTTTTTTAACAATATTACTAACCCCGACCTGGTTAATCATATTGAACGCGTAGGCGCGCTGTTTTATCAAAAGCAACAGGCGAGTTGATGCTTACCAAACTGGATAAATCAAAAGCCCATGATTAAAAGGATCGTTTCCGGCGGTCAAACTGATGGACTGGTGGAAAAGGAAGAGTGTCACTGGTCTGTTTGTCCGGAATGTCAGGGGCGTGGCAAGAAAAGTAAAAGGCTCCGCAAAAAAGTGAGGCTCCGCTACCAGAGGGCGCTGGCTCAATTTGAACATATGAATAGCGAAGGTGTCGCCCCGGTTCGTCCCAGGGGTCACCTAGATTCATGCAAGGACTGTAAAGGCTCCGGCCTGGTTCATACTGCTATCCCTCCCGTAGTGGACAGAGAAAATTACCCTCATATTGCGATCATTGGTGCTGGCATAGGTGGGGTAGCTCTCGCCGTAGCTTGTTTGCACCGTGGCATTCCCTTTACACTATATGAACGCGATAGTGGCTTTGATGTACGATCTCAGGGTTATGGACTCACGCTGCAACAAGCGAGTAGTGCGATGAAAGGACTGGGCATTCTCTCGCTTGAAGAGGGGCTGGTTTCAACCAGACATCTAGTTCATACCAGCGATGGAAAAGTGATTGCTGAATGGGGAATCAGTAAGTGCGGATGGTCAGATGGGAAACCGTCACCAAGGCGCACGAATGTGCATATTGCCAGGCAGTCGTTGCGCTTGGCGCTGCTTGAACAGCTGGGTGGGGACGATGCAGTGCAGTGGGGGCACCAGCTGGTAGGTTTTAAAGAGGGTGAAGGTGTGGATTTGAGCTTTCTAGTAGAAGGTGAGATCAAGCGCGCCCATGCCGATCTTGTGGTGGGCGCAGATGGCATCCGTAGTACGGTGCGCAGCTTGTTGATTGGTGAAGATGCCTCTCCATTATCCTATCTGGGTTGTATTGTGACCTTGGGGATCACTCCTTTGGCAGATATTGAAGATGTTGACCGCTCTTTGCTGGACTCGGCCACTGTATTTCAAACGGCCAATGGCAATGAACGGATTTACATCATGCCTTATGACTCAGACTCGGTGATGTGGCAGCTTAGTTTTCCAATGTCAGAACAAGAGGCCAAGGCATTGAGTGCGCAAGGCGCTCAAGCACTCAAACAAGAGGCGTCTCGACGGTGTCAGTGGCACGATCCCATCCCTCAGATTTTAGCGGCGACGCAGGAAGCTCTGGTTTCTGGTTATCCTGTCTATGACCGGGCACCACTTAAGCCAGAACTGTTGCAGAAAGGGGCACACCTAACCCTGATTGGAGATGCTGCTCACCCTATGAGTCCATTCAAAGGGCAGGGCGCAAATCAAGCGCTGCTGGATGCGCTGGCGCTGGCTCGGGGAATTAAAAAAGCATGTCACCCCTTATCGGGGTGGAGAGAAGCAGGTGTGAGAAGCCGTCTGTTAACTGAATTTGAATCAGAAATGTTGCAACGCAGCGCTAGCAAAGTGAAAGATTCAGCAGAGGCTGCACAGTTCCTGCATTCAGAGGTCGTGCTCCATGAGAGCAATGAACCGAGAGGCCGCTGCCTAAAGCGAAAAGAAGAAAGTATCTGACCCTGCCCTATGCCCCTGACCCCTCGCTACAATTACCCTAAGTCCGACAGCCTCTTAGTCTCGGATAATTTGTCGAAGATAAGTGTTTATAAGGTTTAATACGTGTTTGAAAATCACGCTGCCTGGCTTCTGTATTAAAGATCAAGGGAAATGGATTGTGTTGGATAAAATCTATCCCATGATATCTTCACTAAAGTATAAAAGGACAAAGGACCCCCTACAATGAGTGAAGGCTTTGAAATTCAAATTTTTAACCGTCATGAAAACAGAATGGACATTGAAAAAGTTTATGGTGATGGGGCAGTAAAATTTGCCTATGGCAACCCCATAGGGCGGCTCTTAGGTCCTGTGATTGCAAGTAAAATGCTCAGTCAGATGTATGGGAAATCACAAGACAGTTTAAAGTCAGGGCAAAAAGTCGCACCGTTTCTCAAAAACTTTAATATTAACATTGATCAGTATCAAAAGGGCTCGTTCAAAGAGAATCCTATTGAAACATCCTATAAGTCATTCAATGAGTTCTTTATCCGGGAATTTCATGAAGGGCAGAGAGAGTTTACAACAAAAGATCATGAAATGGGTGCGTTTGCTGAGGCGCGATACTTTGGCCATGAGAGCATGACCGATGATCTCAATATTCCCGTTAAAGGATCGATGTTACGTGCTGTTGATCTCATTGGTGATTCTGAATTAGCCAAAGACTTTATCGGTGGACCGCTGATGATCGCAAGGTTATGCCCTGTTGATTATCATCGTTACCATTATCCAGATCATGGCTTAACCCTTAAGGCATTCACCGTTCCCGGTGATCTGCATTCAGTTAATCCATTGGCGCTGAAATATAGGCAGGATATTTTCATCAAAAATGAGAGACGTGTCTCGATCCTGGAGACTGAACATTTTGGTAAACTTGCCTATATTGAAGTTGGCGCCACCTGCGTGGGTAAAATCGTGCAATCCTTTGATGAATCTAAAGCGTTTAAAAAGGGCGATGAAAAAGGCTACTTTCTCTTTGGCGGAAGCACCGTTGTTCTATGTGGAGAAAAAGGCAAGTGGGTTCCCTCTGAAGATATGTTAAAAAACACCAAGGCAGGCATTGAGACCTATATCCAACTCGGTGATGCCGTTGCTCAGATCAGTGAGGGTTCGGCTTGAGACTTATGCATTAAATAACCAAGAGGTTCTGTGCCTACTCTCAAATGTAGAATTCACTATATCACTTAATAAATTCAACGGCACTGTGCGCCAATGGCTGCGGAAAAGAGATAACCAGTCTGTGAACATATAGAAGGAACAGTAATCAGCTTGCATGGAAGCTGAATACTCGCTCACGAATAGTTTGAACTTCAGATAGCCCGCTGAGATATTCATGCCTGAGTCATTCGACTTTAAAGAACATTTTAGTCATGTTGCACTTGGAAGCTGAAACCGCCAAACTATAGGGAGGGTAGCCAGTATCTATTTTGTGGGGGAGGTGGGCGATGAAACTGCAGCAGAAAGCTTCGATGACTATGATTCTGTTCAGTATCACGCTATTGGTGCTGGTTGCCTATGGCTATAACCACCTGAACTATCAGTCAGCTACCAGCTATCAGCTGTCCAAACTTGAAGGCATTGCCAAAGAGCTTGCCCTGCACCTGGAAAGTCATCTTGAAGAAAGGTCAGCGATAACGATTACGCTGGCATCGACACCATTAATTGAGAAGGGCTTGCTAGAGAGTAATAAGAAACTATCCCTATTTTCTGAAAGTGATCGTGTGAAAAAGATAGACCAGATGAACAGGCGCTGGATGCATGTGGAGGAGGGTGCCCCCTTTGTACAAAGCTATCTGAATAATCCAATTGCTGAATTTCTGAAGCGACAACAAGCTCTCTTTTCCGATATGTACGGAGAGATTTTTCTTACCAACCGCTATGGCTCTATTATTGCGACAACAGGTAAGCTGACGACGCTGGCTCATAGCCATAAATATTGGTGGAAAGCATCATGGAATGATGGCAAAGGAAAAGTCTTTATTGATGACCGGGGATATGATGCCAGCGTCAAGGGATACGTGATTGGAATCGTAGTACCAGTGATGAAAAATGGTGAAGTTATCGGTTTTCTGAAGAGTAATATCAAAATTCTTGGCGTGATCAGTGACCTGATTCAAAACGTCAGCGAAAGGTATCCGGTTGTGGCCAGATTGGTGCGATCTCAGGGGCTGATTGTATATCAATCGGGCACTGTTCCGCTCAGCAGTCAGATTAATGAGGGGCTTAAAGCTTGTCTGGGCAAGGTGGAGACAATCTCGCTGGTGAGTGATGGTGAGAAAGAAAAAGTATTGAGTGCTTGCTCGATTGTCGGCATTACTACGGGATCGGAATCCTATGGTTTTGGTGGCAAAACTGAATCCATTGATCAGCTCAAGGGAAACAGGGGCGAGAGTTGGTCAGTAGTCGTTTCGATGCAGGAGCAGGATGCCATGCTGTTTGCTCAGCAGATGACACATACGCTGATTATTTCAGGCTTGATCATTATTCTGCTGGCATCCCTATTGGCCTGGTGGTTGGCGCACAGAGCGGCACGGCCAATTGTAGGGCTTGCTAAATTGGCCGGTCGAATCGGTCAGGGTGATCTGGATGCAAAAGCTGTGGTTGAGTCCAACGATGAGATTGGCGCACTGGCGGGATCGATTAATCAGATGTTGGAGAATCTAAAAACAACACTGGCTTCGCGAGATGAACTGGCCCATCAAATTGAGTTGCGTAAGCAGGTTGAAGAGGCTCTGCGCAGCTCTTATAAGATGTCATACGACCTTATCAATAATATGTGTACAGGCATCTATATTTACCATTATGAAGAACCTGATCGCCTGACTCTTATCGATGCAAATCGGGCCGCTGAAGAGATGACAGGTATTAAACTGAATGCGTGGAAAGGAGAGGAGTTTAATGATATTTGGCCTGCAGCCAGAGAGCTTGGATTAACAGATGTTTGGCTGAACGTGGCGCGCACCGGCATTGCTTATGAGACAGAGGATTTAAGCTATGAGGATGAGAGATTGATGCGAGCATATCAACTACGGATATTTACCTTGCCGGGAAACAGGTTGGCGGTCTCCTTCTCCGATATCACCGAGCGTAAAGTGTTGGAGGTCAGACTGAGAAATCTGTCAGACAAGAGCCGCCGCCTTTCTCGTCGACTGATTGTTTCCAGTGAGGATGAACGGCGTTATTTAGCTCGCGAATTGCATGATGAGTTGGGGCAGCATCTGGCAGCGATTAATACTATTGCTTCAGTGATCTGTAGAAAGTCTGAAAATGAACAGTCGATTGGCTGGGCCAATGATATTCGTGACATCGTTAAAAAGATGTTTGGGGATGTCCGTAGTATGCTGGTTCGTATCAATCCGGATATGCTCGAGGCATTGGGACTGTTCAACGGCATAAGTAAAACCATTGATTACTGGCACAAAAATAGTGATGTGGAGATAGCGTTTGAGCATTCAGATGAGCAGGATGATTTTCCTGATGAGATCAATACGGCGATTTATCGTGTGGTGCAGGAGTGCCTCTCTAATGTGGCGAAACATGCCAGTGCAAGCAGGGTGGTGCTTAAGCTTTCGGTAAATCGGGATAAAGATGGGCAACAGATCATTGGTCTAGATGCGCAGGATAATGGTATAGGTGCCGATATGGACAGGGCTAATATGATGGGCTTGGGTATGATTGGCATGCAGGAGCGCGTTCATGCGCTCAATGGCAGCTGTGATTTCATCAGTTCACCGGGCAACGGAATGCATATCGTTATTGCGATTCCATTACCCTCTTAACTGAAAATCAAAGGGGTAGCAGTAGGCTCAGCCCTTTTCTCTCGAAAGCGTATTAGCCATCATAGAGTGGCGCGCTGGCGTGCAAGTCTCGCCAAAAGGCCATACCGAATGTTCGATCTTTATCTGCGTAAGAAGGTATGTGTAAGAGTTGTTCTCTTAGTCGCACTGCTGCCCGCTCAAATCTGTCTCGCTCCATAGTTGAAGCGTCAGGTCTATTGGCAGTCTGCAGTTGTTCCGTCGCTGAATGATTGTCTTTCGAAGCCATTGTAGGTCACCTCTCGTTCAGGAATCGGACTGAAGATATTCTAATGACGCTTTTGAAGCAATCTCACATTAAAACAACGCGACGTTAAATATGAAGTTTTCGGGGGAGCTCTGTATTTCAGCCTTCTAAAATCTAGTTTATTCTCCCGATGGGACTATACACAAAGTTTAATAATAAAAGTCAGGAACTTGGCTGTTCTCAGGTGGCTGAGATCACGCACTATGCGAGACTAGGCAGAGCGGCGGTAATAGCAGATAGCGACAAAACACGATTGGCAGTTAAGGAGCGGGGAGTTTAGCTATGTTCAGTAGTCAGTTCGCTGATTTACTTGGCTTTCAGTCCCCTTTACCCATCAATGCTTAAAATGAATAAGTATCTTTTTCGATGTCGTGCTCATACTTTTTACCCGTTTCAGTTATCGAATAAAATGTGCCGATAGGGGCAAGAGGTCCCACCTGAATCAACCCCTTCCTTTCTAACTGATCAATGGCATTGGTGATTTCCAGTCGACTGTATATGAGTGAAACAACCATATCTTCTGAACAGAAACTTGAGATGCCTGAGTTGATACAGGTGGATAAAACTGCCGTTTCCACTTCAGAGAGTCGACTTTGGGATGCTGATAATTGCATGGCGGAAACTTGTGATTGAAGTTGATTTACCGTTTTACGCAATGCCTTGTTCTCGTCCATACTAATTGCCATTTTACCTCTGAAATCCGAGACGTTTTTCTGAAGAGAGATATTGTCTTCTTTCAAATGGTCTATCTCATTGTGTTGTGCATCAAATATCTTTGTAATCAATTGCATGAGTGCATCATCAAGCTCTTTACCTTTAAAGGTATTAAGGGTTGCCATGATATTCATACGTCCTCCAGTGAATCAGCTTAGTTTATGAAATCTAGTGAACTTATTATAAGTTTTTGAGCATAAAAAACCATAGCTTAATCATGGGGTAGTGGTGAATAAGGCCAGCGCACTGTGTCAAAACAGTGCAAACTGAAGCTATGTGATATCGCTTACATTTTAGCTGTTGTAAGAAAATAATATTGTTTCTGAATGAAAGGAGATAGATCATGATAAACACCCATATTGAAGATAAACCTAAAATTATGCTGAGTTACGCAACCCGAAAAAAGCTGGCTATGGCCTGTTTTGCTCTGGCTGGCATTTTATCCATCAAGGTGATGATTGATTTGAGTGCAATGATATAGCGCCAGAGAGAAACTTTAGATCAATGAATGTTGGGGCGGATATACTGCCGTCCTTACAAAGAATGGTTAATATGGATGTGTCGATAAAAAGCATGGATTCCCGCATGCGCAGCATGACGCTCTCAGTTAAATGCGATTGCCCTGTATATGATCCCACAAAAGCGATGTGATTTTTTTCATATGGTTCTATAATGGTAGCTATAAGTTTTTTAGTCCACGATATCCTACGCGATAGTTTTTTATTTGGAGGCAGTTTATGGCCGAACATCATATTCGTATTGCTACTCACCGATCACCTTTGGCACAGATGTACTCCAAAAAAGTCGCTGCTGAAATTGAGATTATTCATCCACATATAAACATAGAATTGGTGCATATCGATACCAAAGGGGATCAATTCTACTTTGAACCGTTACCGGAGCTGGGGGGGGGAGTGCCTCTATATCAAGGATGTTGATCAAGCACTGCGGGATGGTAGGGCAGAGCTAGCGGCACATGTGATCGAGGAGAGGGCTAACACAAGCTCATACTGGCCTAGAGGATGGCTATGCGCGCAATCGCAGATCGAAGGTGACAGCAGCCTCCTTTTTATCACTGAACTAAAGCGGTTGCCGGAATACCTCTTTCCTCCCAAATATCAAAATCCATAAAAGGAGAGGGGTGTATGAAGCTGATTAAGCTATCCCTTACTCTTATGGTTGCGCTCTACCCATTCATCTGTGGAGCCGGCACAAATATTATTGAAACAACATCATTTGCCCATATTTCAAACGTTATTTCAGCGAAGCATCAAGACTATGGTGCTGAAAACGTGCTGATTGTGCTTGATATTGATAACACGCTGTTAACCAGTGATATCGATCTTGGCGGAGATATTTGGTATCAGTGGCAGATTGGAAAGTTGCACCTCAAACCAAGCGAGAGCCAAAAGGTGGATTGTCTGTATGAAGATGCCATCGGAATGCTCTATGAACTGGGTACAATGCATTTGACCGAAGAGTTGATTCCAGCATTGATTCGCAAATGGCAGAAGAGTGGACATACAGTTATAGCACTCACGTCTCGTGCGCCAAAGTACCGGACAGCAACGCAGAGAGAGCTATGGAGAAGAGAGATTCATTTCAGTGATTCTGCACTTGTAAGTCAGGGTGAAAAAACACCGATTTATCGTTATACGTTAAAATGGAAGATGAGTTACATCAAAGGGATCATGATGACGTCAGGCATGAATAAAGGAGCAATGTTGTTGCATATGCTTGAGAAAACAGGACGTCATTATGATGCCATTATCTTTGTTGATGATGCAGAGAAAAATATTATCAACATGGATATGAGTTTTAAGAACAGGGAAAAAATGGATATGACGATATTCCATTATCAGCGTATTGCGAAGGAGAGAGCGAAAACATACGGCCAACTGCTTACAGAAAGTCAGGTCACTAAAATGGTCGCTGATTGGAATAAACTTCAGACCACCTTGAATGATATTTTTCCTGATCGAAATGTAAGTGGCAGCTGTTTAACCGCTGTGATGGAGAGGAACTGATGAGGAGAGCTGGTTTGCTGTGAATGGTGCAGGGGCTGAGTCAGGATAATTAATTATAATTTTTTTGTTTATGCGATAGATCATGTTTGCTTTATAACTATTTAAAATAAAGTGGCTATTTCTATTCTTTTGAGTTGTTTTGTTGTGCTTATGTTTATTTAACGGAGAAAGTTAATGACTGTACTGATCATTATATTTGGCGCTCTGACTCTATTGGCGGGACTTATCATGGTGATAAATCCCGAGCTTATATTTGCCTTTCTACGTGCTAAATTAGATAAATTGGAACTACATATCCTGGCTGTTGTTGTAAGATTGATACTGGGTGTGATTCTCATATATCACTCCGGGTTCTCTAAATTCCCCTTTGCCATTGAGCTGATTGGCTGGCTATCGATTCTTGCCGCCATATCTCTGTCCATCATCGGGCGTCGTAATTTTAAGGGCTTGATGTCGTGGGCATTGTCTCTGATTAAACCTGCAGCACGTATTGGTGGAATCATCGCAGCAGCATTCGGTGGATTTCTGATTTATGCGTTTGTTTAGAAACCAGGATAGTTGCTGAATGATTGATATCATCAAGAGATGGGCAAAACCTCTGCTCAATAATATCTACGCTCTCTACCTGGCATCAAAAGATGCCAGAGTTCCTGTGATAGTAAAAATCATCACTGCTGTAGTCGTGGCCTACGCTGTGAGTCCCATCGATTTGATTCCTGATTTTATTCCAATCATTGGTTATCTGAATGGTCACAATTGTTGCACTGCTACTGTGGCTGATGCCTTTCGTTTATCCTTGCTAAGGATATTGATTTGTAGGTATTCAAATTTATTCACATCTTATAAAATGTTTAGAGGAAACTCTTGGATTCAGTGTCAATTTCCTGACGAACATCGATGGCTAAATCAGTTTCTTTCGCTTGAAGCTCAAGGTATCGTCATAATCCCAACAACATTGTGGTTATTTTGGCGATTTAGATATATCTCGTATTAAACAGGCAGATTATTTTGAAGTCACTGATAAACATGTCTCCATCATACTTTGACTCTAATTAAACGGTGAATTTGACCCCAGTGAGGAGGTAGGAGCTTTGTTAGTGCCTCTATTCACCCATTCTGCTCAAAATGGGAACTGGGTAATGAACTGTTAAAGAGGATCATCTGATTTAATACCCATGATAAACACAATATTTGAATACAAAGAATTGGAATGATTGGCATATCTCTTGTGTGGGTAGCATCGGGATGACATAAATGATGTCATGGGAGAACGCAATATGGACACCTTACGCCAATGGATTTCAAATCTATCAATACGCAACAAGCTACTGTTTCTTCTCTCTTTGCCGATGTCCATGTTGCTCATATTAAGTATCAATTTGGTGCTTGATGAACAGAACGTAAATCATAAGCTGCAGGATATTCGTCTCGGTAGTCACTTTTTTGGTATTGCTGGTGGACTAGCCCATCAACTTCAGAGAGAGCGGGGTATGTCGGCGGGTTTTATTGGTAGTAAGGGTGAAAAATTCAAGCAGGAGCTCTCTGCACAACAACAGGCAACAGAGAAAGCGATTAAGGAATACAAAGAGATGATCATGAGCATGAAGCAGGATTATAATGCATATGATCATATTGAAGGCAGTGTAAAACTTACGCTGGATAACTTGATACAATTAACGCAAACACGTAATTCTGTTGATGATTTAAGACTGTCAGTTGCTGACGCAGTTACATACTATTCAGCAGTTAATGCATCTCTCTTTGATACCATCGCAGTGATTATTCAACTGGGCTATAATCTTGATCATAGCGAAAGTGTGGATCTTTCGCTCATGCAGTCCTCCCTCTATGCCTTTTTTCAGATGAAAGAACGAGCCGGTATTGAACGTGCCGTTTTGACCGCCACTTTTGCCAAAGATCAATTTTCAAACAGCTCATTGCAAAAAGTCATTCGATTGATCGCTGAACAGAATATCTATAAAGATATGTTTCTTAAAACGGCTGAAGGTGATTACCGTAAATTAATGCTGACTTTTCTCGATAGCGAACAGGTGCAACAGGTTGAAACGCTGAGAACTGTTGCCTTGAATCATGCGCAGGATGGTCATTTTGGTGTGGAGCCAAGCGACTGGTTTGCAACTATTTCAAAGAAAATTGGGTTGCTCAGACAGATGGAAATAGAGCTGCTTGGGGATCTGCAGTCTGAAACTGATGCGCTTGCCAATAGTGCCATGCAAAAGCTGATTGCAGTTGCATTCACGTGTCTACTCATCATCATTCTCTCTCTTTTGTTCGCGCGGCTGGTCACCACGGGACTTTCAAGTTCCATTCGTGAGGCTGTTCGTATTTCACAGGCCATTGCCAAGGGGGATATGAACTGTGTATCTCACCTTGCTGAGAGTGAGGATGAAGCGGGCCAGCTGATGGATGCGCTGGAGGAGATGCGAACAGTTTTGTTTGCCAATATTATAAAAGAGAAAAATGAGTCGGATCGACTAAAAGTTGCGTTGGATCAAATCTCGGTGCCAGTTCAGATCGCTGATATAGATTATAATGTTTTCTATATGAATGATGCCGCGCATAAAATGTTCCAGCATTATAGTAAAGAGTTTAGTCAAGACGTGCCCAACTTTGATGCCAATAATCTAATGGGCTCAAACATCGATCGTTACCATAAAAAACCATCACATCAACGAGGGCTGATGGATAAGCTCACTAGCCCGTTAAATTCTGGTGATCTCGCGTTTGGTGATAAACTCATTGTACAGGTAACCGCCAGCCCTGTATTAAATGAAACAGGTGAACGCCTTGGAACAGTCGTTGAATGGCTGGACAGGTCTGCTGAGGCAGAGGTTGAGAAGGAAGTGGAAGCGATCATTGCTGCTGCACAAGTAGGTGATTTGAATCATCGTCTTTCGATGGATGGTAAAAAAGGTTTCTTTGCCGATCTGAGTGAAGGCATGAATACCCTGATTGAGGTTACCGAAAAGGTCGTTGATGATACCGTCAAAGGTTTGCAGGCACTGGAACGCGGTGATTTAAGCTATCGTATTGATAATGACTACAATGGTTCGTTTGATGCCATAAAACAGGCCAATAATAATACAGCTGCGAAATTGGCTGAAATTATAGGTAATGTAAATGCCGCGGCTACAGAAGTAGAGTCCGGTTCGGGTGAGATATCTGAGGGCAACAACACCCTTAGCAATCGTACTCAGGAGCAGGCTGCAGCTTTGGAAGAGACCGCCGCCAGTATTGAAGAGATCACCGGCACGGTGCAGCACACAGCTGATAATTCACGTCAGGCCAATCAGCTGGCTGTAGAGGCGCGTGATCAGGCCGAGAAAGGTGGCAAAGTCGCCGAACAAGCGGTGCTAGCGATGGCAGAGATCAATGGCAGCAGTCGTAAGATAGCTGATATTATTGGTGTGATTGATGAAATCGCATTCCAAACCAATCTGTTGGCACTTAATGCCGCAGTGGAGGCAGCTCGTGCTGGAGAACAGGGACGAGGTTTTGCTGTAGTTGCAAGTGAGGTGCGTACATTGGCACAGCGCTCTGCTGAGGCTGCTAAAGAGATTAAGACCTTGATTAACAATAGCGTGGTGAGTGTTGATGCAGGCAGTAAATTGGTGGATGAATCTGGAGAAGTGCTTAATGAGATCGTTGTTGCTGTTGCCAAAGTTGGAGACATTATTGCTGAGATAGCAGCTGCCAGTGTTGAACAGACCAGCGGCATTGATCAAATTAACAAAGCCATCGCCCAGCTTGATGCAGGCACTCAACAGAATACAGCGCTGGTGGAAGAGTCAGCAGCGGCCAGTCAGCGACTTAATGATCAAGCTTTAGAGCTGCATGATCAGGTTGCCATATTTCAGCTTGATCAGTAACAGCGCTGTGATGAATAGAGGTTTGAAAAGGCTTGTGATGAAGCCGTGGCATCTCAATGGCTCTATCTATGAACCGCATGGATAAGAATTATTATTGTGTCTGTTTTGGGGTGCATTACAAGGGATAAACTCGGGAAAAAAGAAGTATTGAAGCACAAGTGATAATGAAAGCCTCAGGCAGTTTTACGTATATGCACGTGTCATATTGAATATAACAATGTATACATCGGCATCTGGCGTTGAATTTGCTAACTCTTATATTTATTAATATATACTGGGAGAGGGTATCATGAAATCAGGCATATCAATGAAGTTTTTGATCGTAATGATGTTTACTGGCGTGTTTCTTTCTGCTTGCAGCGGTGAAAGTGATCACGATAAAACAGCGCTTCAAGCTAAATCTGAAGTTAAAATTGGACGGCTTATTTGTGGTGGACATCTCTCTTTAGCTGTTGTTGAAAACCTGTATCAGGACGATTTAAGCACATTTAAGCTGAAAACCATTCAAAACCATGATTGGCATGATGTAATCAATGATATGAAAAGTGGAAAAATGGCTGGGACTTTTGTGTTATCTCCACTGGCTATGAATATGATTCGAGAAGGTCTGCCAGCCAAAATTGTTTTGATGGCTGATCGTAATGGCAATGGGTTTGTACTGGCCAAAAAATACAGAAGTATTGCCGAGCTAAAAGATCAGGAGGTGGTGCTGGCAGTACCACATATGTATTCCCAGCATCATGTATTGCTCTATCTGGCCTTAAAACAACATGGTGTGCCGTATGAGGGTGTCAAAGTAGTGGGTATGCCACCACGCGATATGATCACATCGCTGAAACGCGGTGAAATTGATGGCTTTGTAGTTGGGGAGCCGGAAGGAAATAAATCTATCTCGCTAGGTATTGGCTGGATGGCATCGATCTCTCCAAAAATATGGAAAGATCACTTGGATCATGTCTTTCTTGCTTCCAATACTTTTATTGAACAACACCCGGATCAGGTGCAGGAGCTGATCATGGCACTGAAAAAAGGCGGCATGTTTATTGAAAATAATCCGCATGAGGCTGCTGTGATGGGGGAGGATTATACCGGCTCCAGTGCGGCTGTATTTGAGCAGGTGTTGACCGATCCTCCTGACTGGATTGATTACAGTGATATGACACCAAGTGATGAGCGTGTGCGCGCTATGGCTGATGTTATGGTTGAAATGGGCTTGTGGAAAGATATGCCCAAGAATTTATCGGCATACACAGACCAATCTTTTATTCTCAAGGCCTCAAAATCACAGTAATAAGCTAGTAATAAAATGAATATATTGAAGAAAATGCCCCTACGGCGGGCATGGTATGGTTTGATTATTCTGGCTTCGTTGTTGCCTGCGATTGCGCTTTCGCCATGGTTATCACAACAGGCGCATCAGTTGCTGCTTGATCATGCCCTTTTAAATGAGGAGATGTTTCATAAAGAGATTGAAATACACCTTCACCTTGAAACCAACCGCCTGATTTCTGTATTGCAAAATAAATCAGATCCCATTGCTTACTTTTTGAGACATGAACGAAATATTGAAGCTATTCGTGATTTTATTGAAAAGATCAGTCAACGCGAATCGATGGTTAATACATCGACGATATACGATCAAGATGCGAATATTATTGTAACATCACAGCTGGCTGAACATACAACTGCTCATATCAGCAAGGATGATCCTGCGTTTGTTATTCCGATGCTCAAACGGGTCTATATTGGTTCGCCCAGGCTGTTATCGGATAATCACTTCGAATTTATTATAGCTGTTCCGATTATATCCGAAAATAGATCCATGGGTGTGATTGTGAGTACCATTAACATTGATGAGTACTGGCAGAATATCAGAGCTAAAACATCTGAACATGATTCAAATGTTTATATTGTGGATGGTCGGGGATCTCTGCTGACGCATATGGCGGAGACAAAGCTCAAACAGGGGGATCTATTATCCGATAAAGAGATTGTTCGTACACTGTTAGCTGGTAAAGACTGGCATGAAACCGATGCTTATGAAGGTTTTGAAGGTAAGCAGGTGTTTGGGATTGCTACACTGGTTAGAGGTTTGCAGTGGGGTTTGATTTCTGAAATTGAATCGGAAGAGATTACATCACCGATTCTTTCTGCACTAATTATGCTGACCGTTATTGTTGTGTTATTGCATGCGATTTTTGGGTTACTCAGCTTGATGTTTACCAAGCGTCTACTTAATCCGATATCGGATCTTGCGGCGGTGGTAAAACGTGCCACAGAGGGAGATTATTCATATGAGGTCAGCCCATCACCCTATATAGAAATTGATGATTTGGGCAGATCGTTCAATATCATGATTCGGGAAATTGAAAATCGTGAATCTTCACTCAGAAAGTTATCCGAAGCTATTGAGCAGGGTGGTGAATCCGTTGTCATTACTGATAAACAAGGCATTATTGAATATGTGAATCCAGCGTTCACACAGATAACAGGTTATAGCTCAGATGAGGTGGTTGGAAAAAACCCAAGACTTCTGAATAGTGGAAACCAAGCGCCGGAATATTACGAAAAGCTTTGGAAGACCATTTCGAGTGGAAAGGTTTGGTACTCTCCTGTTGTCGACCGTCGCAAAGATGGTTCTGACTTTCCTGCTTTAATGACAATTTCACCGATCATCGATGCTAAGGGTGAAATCACCCATTACGTAGCGATTCAACAGGATATGAGTTCACATGAAATTTTAGAAAATAAGTTTCGCCAAGCTCAAAAGATGGAAGCGCTCGGTACTCTGGTGGGTGGAATTGCGCATGACTTCAACAATATGCTTGCGGGTATGACGGGTAATCTCTATCTCGCCAAAAGAAAAACGAACGACCTTGATGTCATTAAAAAGTTGTCGGCCGTTGAAAATTTGAGTTTTCGTGCTTCAGAGATGATTCAGCAACTGTTGATTTTTGCGCGCAAAGGACATGTTCAAATGAAGTCGTTTGGATTGACTACATTTATAAAAGAAGTGGTGAAATTGTGTGAAACAGCGGTTCCCGAGAATATTTTATTCAAGAAGGAGCTATGCAGTGAAAACCTGCTTATTCATGGGGATGCAACGCAGTTACAACAGGTTTTAATCAATTTGGTGAACAATGCCAGAGACGCTTTAACTGGCGTCGCTGAACCGGTTATTACGCTCAAACTGGAAAATATTGAGGTGGATGAAAGTTTCATCAAAAGACACCCAGATATGAAGGTTTCCCAGTTTGCCCGGATGACGGTACAGGATAATGGCATTGGAATTGATGCAAAAGATTTGGAACACATTTTTGAACCATTCTTTACCACCAAAGAAGCAGGACAGGGAACAGGACTCGGACTCGCTATGAGTTATGGCTCAATTCAAAACCATGGTGGTATTATTGAGATAGAGTCTAGCCTCAATCAGGGTGCTACATTCCAGGTCTATCTGCCCCTGTTACAGGAAGCCCATATCATTACACCGGAATTGCCGTTTGAAGATACTGTAAAAGGTTATGGTGAAACTATTCTTCTCGTCGATGACAATGTTGATATGCGGACATCCAGTAAAGAAGTTCTGGAAAGCCTTAATTACAAGGTGCTTGAAGCGGGGGATGGGCTAGAGGCTGTTGATATGTTCGCCTCGCATCAGGCTGATATTTCACTGATTGTTATGGATGTGGTGATGCCTCGATTGGGTGGAGTAGAGGCGGTGAAGAGAATTAGTGCGGTTAAACCTGATGTGAAAGTGATTTATTGCACTGGATATGACAGAGGTGAAATGGTGAAAAATGCCTCATTGTTGGATGGGGAAAGTATGATCTCCAAACCTTATAAAATACCGGCATTTAGCAGGGCAGTTAGGAATAAAATTGATTCCTAACTGCCACCAAACTCTGCTTATTTGACGAACTGAATGTCTAACGTACGTAGGTAGGTGTGAAGCCCTGCATCCTGTACGGGGAATACGTAGGCGTTCTGATCAGATTCATTGTGGTGTGAGTGCCACCAGCCCGGAGGCGTGACAAACACGGTATTGGTCTCCCACATGGCTTTTACAGGGTTGATAATGTCACCATTTTCATCCACTTTTTTACCGATCAATGTATAGGTGTCGGGGCCTGAGAATACGGCCAGATCAAGTGCGACTGATTGATGCCTGTGTGGGCGTTGTACAGCACCTTTGGGTAACAGGTTGAACAACGACCACATGGTATGCGTCATTGTCTTGGTTTTTTCACTATCGGTATTACCCAGGATGATGCCGACACGATTACGGTTTTCACGAATGGCTATTTCACGGATACGTTCAACTTCATCAGACATATATGCCTTGCTGTAAAAAGCGGCTTTGAAACGTGGTGCTGTTGGTGCTACCCCCAAATATTCCAGCAGAGGCGCATCATGGGTCCAGTAGAGAGCACTGTCTTCATCAGCAAAGTGAGTGATGCCGCTGTTCGTTGGTAGAGTGAATGCATCGCCTTGTTGCCAGACTATTGTGCCGTTTTCTGTTTCAGTGCGCCCAGAGCCACGCATTACAAAAAATACTTCAGAAGTTGAGCTCACATTAGTGCTGATCTGTTCATTGGCACAAATACGCACATAGTTGGCGAGCAGACCAGGTGACGTTGCGAGATAAGGCGTTTCCAGAACCGCAGAGAGGTCGAGTGCAATCACACGAGTTTCGCCCTGCTCATGCAGAGAGGCTGGAAAAGGTTGAATAGGCACTTCGTTTAAATCAGGTGTCGCAGCAGCCGAATACTCCCAACTGATCACTTGCTGAGCTAAGCTGTTGTTAATGTTATCCATATATAATTCCTTTATAGCGTTGATGGCTTATTTATTTTTTTATCTTCACACGATAATTACGTAATACTTTCTTACCATTACCCAAGCTGCCACTCTTTGAAACCAGCTTATCATCAATTTTGATGCTTAAAGCAGGAGCATTACCAGCTGTGATCCACACAGAATCAGATGTTACCTTGAGAGTAATATGATGTCCGGGTTTGAGCAAAACCTCTTTTAATAGCTTGCCTTTGGCGGTTCCTCTTTTGTTAGGCGCAGAAACTTGTAGCCATACTTCTGACTTGATCGCTTGGAATCTCACATTATGACGGACTATTGCTTTAGCTGTTTTGTTGGCGACAGCGGCCTGTTTGGCTTTTGGGTTTGAAGCTACATTAATGATCTTAGCTGCCTGCTTGGTACTGCTATTAGTAATTTTATTGGCGCTCTTATTATACCATGCATCAATACCGTGATACTCTTTTACAAACTTTTTAAAGGCTGCAGCTTTTCTTTCCGTTGCAAAACCACTCACCAGCACATGGTACCAAACCTTACCTTTGGAAATCGTACGGACGTATTTTGCATTAATTTTTTTACCTCGAAATTGACGAGCTTCACGTTCAGCTGATTCCTGCGATGCTGAGGAGAAGAGATACACCACCCAACCTTGAACTGAGCCAGGTTCAGCTGCATAAGGTGATGATAGGGGCGTCAATTTCACTGCGGCTTTTGAGATAGATTTAATAGCAGCTGTTTTTGGCGCTGTGGTTACAGCTTGTTTCGGTGCGACTTTTTTCACCGCTTCCGGGCTGACAGTGGGCGCTATCTTATTTACTACGGTTTTTTTAACTACTTTTTTTGCAGCCTCTGCCGCTTTAAGCTCTTCTTTTACAGGCTCTGCTTCTGTAGCGGTTTTTAAAGCAGGTTTCTCTATTGCATTTTGCCACTGCTCCGTCTGTTTGTTGGATATGACATTGGTTAATATTTTCAACTGTTGCTGCAGGTTCTCGATTTGTTGTTGAAGTAGAATCGTCTGTTTTTCCTGATGCTTCTCCATCTGTTCTACTTGCTCTTGTTGTTTGAGGTGTGCCGATGCGAGATTCGCAGCCTGTTGAGATGTATCGAGACTCAACCAGATTGCCAATGCTGCTATAATGATAGAGATCAAGCCAAAACTAAGTAGAACACTATTGGCTGCACCAAAAGCCCCTTTTTTGTTTTCTTTTTCTGTTACTACGGGCTCTTCTTTAGTTTTTACTGGCTCTTCTGGGGCAACAGGAACTTCTGGGGCCTTAGCTGGTGTTTGAAGATGAGTCGTTTCATTGGTAGTTATAGCGGGGATCTCATCTACCGAGTCATCCCAGTCTGCCAATTCGCTGAGCTCCTCTTCGAGTGAAGAGAGCGTCTCTAACGCACTATCGTGAATCTCATCATTCAAGTCATCATCCAGATCATCATCCAAATTCATATCCATAAAGTTTTCAGATCCGTCCATTGCCCCCATTTTCGCTGACTCTTCTTTAGCTTTAGCCTCTGCTTCTGCCTTGGCTTTAGCCTCTGCTTCTGCCTTGGCTTTAGCCTCTGCTTCTGCCTTAGCTTTAGCCTCTGCTTCTGCCTTGGCTTTAGCCTCTGCTTCTGCCTTAGCTTTAGCCTCTGATTCAGCCTTGGCTTTAGCCTCTGCTTCTGCCCTGGCTTTAGCCTCTGCTTCTGCCTTGGCTTTAGCCTCTGCTTCTGCCCTGGCTTTAGCCTCTGCTTCTGCCTTGGCTTTAGCCTCTGCTTCTGCCTTAGCTTTAGCCTCTGATTCAGCCTTGGCTTTAGCTTCGGCTTGCATGGCTGCTTTGGCTTGTTCTGCTGCTTTGGTTTGCGCTACAGCTTGAGCTTTCGCCGCAGCTTGTGCTTGTTTTGCAGCTTCCTCAGCAGCTAAGGCAGCAGCCATAGCCTCTTCAGCAGCTGCCTTAGCACTCTTTGCAGCTTCTGCTTCACTAACGGCTTTGGCTTCTGCCTCTTGAGCTGACTTTGTAGCCAATTCTGCTGCTTGTTGAGCTGCTTCTGTTGCGGAGTGTTCCGGCATATCTTCTAAAGCATCGCTCAGAGAATCATCCACCAGACCTTCATCAGGGGGATTCAGATCATCAAGGGCCATATCTAAATCAAGCAGCTCATCTGAATCCAGAATATCGGTATCTTTCCCAGTTGCTTTGCTATCATCATTTTGATTGGCCATGTGTTCTCCTGTACATATTCAAGCTAGATTATATTTAACCATAAAGCCTAAAGAGCGGAGCAGTGTACTACAACCTGTTTTTCGTTGCAGAATCAGTGAATTAGCGCATTTCATGTGAATCCAACCATGTTTGCCCACCCATTGGGTGAGGGGAGTTAAAAGATGAAATGGTTTCTGATCATATATTAGTATTATCTCTTATCGCTTTTTTGATTTATCTCATCATGGCGATTCAGTCACAAAAGGAGCCTGAAACGCTTGGTCTATATCAAGATATGCTACGCCCTTAGCTTGATTCACCCAATTGTATCTGCAGTGAAATGGCTTTCCAGAGCAGTGTGGCGCATGCAATCTCCGATTAAAGATGAAAGAAGAGAGATGGGCGCAGTTAAAGCACATAGTCATAGAGCAGGGAGGGTTAATTCAACAGGATGATGCTTATTATCTGCATGCCATGTTTGCATCAGTGATCTTTTCTTATGTCGATGATTTTGAATTATGCCGAAATATCGACCATCACTTGATTCATTTGCATTCAGCGTCATGGATGGGACGTTCTGATTTCGGCGTGAACCGTAAACGTGTGAAGCAGTTGATTCATCATTTGAAACATAATGCTGAGTTTCTTGATTTAAAGCTGCAGAAGTTTACAGCTTATAAGAATGGATGTAGTGAGACCCACGCTCAGGGTAATTTATGCAGGCAATCTAGGGCAGCGAGTTTGTAACACTCCGCCAGGGTAGGGTAGTTGAATACATTGGCTACCAGATCATGCACTGTACCATTAAAATGCATCAGTAATTGCCCTGTATGAATCAATTCACTGGCATGTTCTCCGGCGATATGTACACCAATCAGTTTATGCGTTTGGGTATCGACAATGAGCTTTACCAGCCCATTGGAATCACCGATAATTTGACCACGGGCAGACTCTTTGTAGAAACCACGTCCAACCACATAGCTGAGTTTTTCTCGTATTGCTTCTTTTTCCGTTTTACCTACCCATGAAATTTCGGGGATAGCATAAATCGCCATCGGAAGATTAGCTGGCATGGCTTGGGAGGTTTCACCAAATGCGTGTGCAACAGCTGTTCGACCCTGTTCCATACCGGTTGATGCCAAGGCAGGGCGACCAATCAGGTCACCGACAGCATAAATATGTGGAACGCTGGATTGAAAATGTTTGTTGACGCTAATCCAGCCATTATCTAATTCGATGCCAGCATTCGGGGTATGCAGGCTCAATGCATTGGGTGTACGCCCCATGGCATATAACACAGCCTCAGTATGCATTTTTTTTCCGGATTCGAGCAAGGTGAGTACACCTGCATCTTCTTTACGGATAGCCACCACACGCTCTTTCATATGCAGCTGCACACCCATGTTTTCAAATGAATCTGCTAACACACCAACAACATCATCACTCAGATAAGCGAGCAGTTGGTCATGTGAATCGACCACACTGACTTCAACTCCGAGGGCTGCGAAGATCGAGACAAATTCACAGGCGATCACACCGCCGCCCACAACCAGCAAGCTGCGTGGCAGTTTTTTCAGCTTTAGAATGGATGTGGAGTCGAGTACTGTCTCTTTATCGAAGGGAATATCGGATGGACGCCGAGGACGTGAGCCAGTGGCAAGCAGAATAACTTCGGCTGAAAGACGGCGGCTTGCCCCATTATTGTCAGTTACTTCCAGTGTATGCTCATCAACAAAGGCGGCCTCACCGGGAATGAGTGCAACACCTGATTTAAGCAGGCGTTTAAGAATCACTGATTCCTGTTGCGCAATCACCATATCTTTGCGGCGAACCGCATCAGCCATCACGCCATGGCGTGCATGATGCGTTGCTTCGCGCATGCCTTGTCCGGTGCGTGAAGCAAGGTAAGCAGCTTCACGCAGTGCTTTACTGGGAATCGTTCCCGTTTGTAGTCCTGCACCACCAATACTTGGTTTACGCTCGATGATCGCAGCCTTTTTTCCCATATGGGCAGCCTGCCATGCAGCATGTTGACCGGCTGGGCCTGATCCTATGATCAGGATATCGTAATCCATCATGATAGTGTTCATATTTTTCAGCTTATTTCATCGGCTGAAATTCAGATGGATCTTGCTCTGCCATATGTTCATAGGTAGCCCAGCGTAGATCAACCGATTCCTGAGCCAGTTTCATCAGACGCTCTGACTCTTCAGGATCATTTTTCTGTAGTAATTTATAACGCATCTCAGTGTAGGCATAATCCTTAACCTTCATGCTCGGTGTTGGCGAATCGAGTACAAATGGTCTCTTGCCTGCCTGACGCAACATCGGGTTATAACGAATCAATGGCCAGTAACCGGATCGTACGGCCATATCCTGCTGATTCAGTCCCTGAGTCATATCAATACCGTGCGCAATACAGTGGCTGTAAGCCAGGATAATGGATGGGCCCGGATAATCTTCTGCTTCGCGCATCGCTAATAGCGTTTGCTGAGGGTTTGCGCCCATCGCAACACGAGCCACATAGACATTACCATAGGAGATTGCCTGTAGCGCCAGATCTTTTTTACCAACTGGTTTACCGCCTGAGGCAAATTTAGCTACAGCACCAATCGGTGTGGATTTAGAAGCCTGACCACCAGTATTGGAGTAGACCTCGGTATCAAGCACAAGCACATTTATATTTCGACCACTGGCCAGAGCATGATCGAGTCCACCGGAACCAATATCATATGCCCAGCCATCACCACCAACCAGCCAGACACTGCGACGCACCAAGTGGTTGACGACAGTAAGCAGGTTTTTAGCACGCGGATCATTCATACCTTCAAGTACAAGTTTCAGCTTCTCAACGCGTTCGAGCTGCTGTGTGACACCATAACCAATACTCTGGTCTGCATTGATCAGCGTATCGACAAATTGATCATCGAGTTGATCGCGCATGGCATCGAGTTCCTGTTTGGCCAGTTTTGTATGCTGATCAGCAGCGATACGCATACCGAGCCCAAACTCGGCATTATCTTCAAACAGCGAGTTGGACCATGCCGGTCCGCGCCCCTCTTTGTTCACTGTCCACGGTGTGGCAGGCAAATTGCCACCATAAATAGATGAACAACCGGTTGCATTGGCAACAAGCAGGCGAGGACCGAACAACTGTGTTAACAGGCGCACATAAGGAGTTTCACCACAACCTGAGCATGCTCCGGAGAATTCAAACAGGGGTTCAAGGAACTGGGCTCCACGTACTGATGAGTAGTCGATGCTGGAGCGATCATTGTAAGGTATAGATTCAAAGAATTCGACATCTTTGAGTCCCTGTTCCATCAATGGTGCTTTATCCGTCATATTGATGGCTTTTTTCGTGTTCGTCGCATCAGCTGGATCATAAGCGGGGCATGCATTCACACACATTTCACAGCCGGTACAATCTTCCTGATAAATTTCCAGTGTATAACGTGTTTCCGGGAAACCACGCGCAGAGACTGGTGCTGATGGGAAGCCTTCTGGCGCATTGTCGAGATGATCTTCGTGATAGAATTTGGCACGAATCACGCTGTGCGGACATACAAATGAGCAGTTACCGCATTGAATACAGACATCCGATTCCCATTTGGGTACAAAATCGGAGATGTTGCGCTTTTCCCACTGTGCGGTGCCGGAAGGATAGGTGCCATCCACCGGTACCATAGAGACGGGCAGGTCATCACCCTTACCGGCTAGCATAGGTGCTGTGACTTGCTGTACAAAATTAGGTGCATGCAGCGGCACCATCAGATCCATTTTGCGTTCACTGCTAGCAGCGGCTGGCACATCGACTTTGTGAAGATGATCAAGGGCTGCATCGACCGCTTTAAAGTTCTGTGCAACGACATCCATACCTTTTTTAGCATAGGTTTTTTCAATCGCTTTTTTAATTTGATCGATCGCCTCTTCACGTGGCAAAACACCGGAGAGTGCGAAGAAACAAGTCTGCATGATGGTGTTAATGCGACGGCCCATGCCCGCATTACGTGCTACGGTTGATGCATCAATAACATAGAAGTCGATGTTCTTATCAATGATGGCCTGCTGCACAGGCTCAGGCAGCTCTGCCCAGACCTGATCAGCAGCTGTAGGGCTATTGAGCAGAAATACGCTGTTTTGTGCCGCTTTATCGAGCATCTCAACCTGCGAAATAAATGATGCTTTGTGACAGGCGATAAAGTTGGCTGAATCGACCAGATAGGGTGCTCTGATCTCATCCGGGCCAAAGCGCAGATGGGATACGGTTTGTGAGCCGGCTTTTTTGGAGTCATATACAAAATAACCCTGGCAGTGCAGTGGGGTGTTTTCACCAATAATCTTGATGCTGTTTTTATTGGCAGAAACCGTGCCATCAGAGCCAAGCCCGAAGAAGAGCGCGCGTGTGACATTGTCCGGCTCAATAATAAAACTGTGATCAACCTCCAGACTGGTAAAGGTGACATCATCATTGATACCGATGGTAAAATTACGTTTGGGCTGTTCTTTGTTCAGTTCATCAAAGATTGTTTTAACCATGGCTGGCGTAAACTCTTTGGATGAGAGGCCGTAACGACCACCAGTTACAAGTGGCAAGGTCGCTAAATCACCGACCATAACCGATTCAGACAGCGAGGCCATCACATCCTGATAGAGCGGTTCACCGCAAGCGCCCAGCTCCTTGGTGCGGTCAAGCACAGCAATCTTCTTGACCGTAACAGGTAGCGCTGCAAGCAGATGCTTGCGGCTGAATGGGCGGAACAGGCGTACGGTAATCACACCGAGTTTGGCACCTTGAGCGTTAAGTACCTTAACGGTCTCTTCAATGGTTTGAGCACCAGAGCCCATCACAATGATGACACGATCAGCATCATCAGCGCCAAAATAATCAAACAGATGATATTGACGGCCGGTCAGTTCGGCCAGCTGATCCATCGTGCCCTGCACAATTTCGGGTACTTTGTCATAAAACTGGTTGGCCGACTCACGGCCCTGGAAATAGACGTCAGGGTTCTGGGCCGTACCACGGATAAATGGATTATCCGGATTAAGGGCACGATGGCGATGCTCATGAATCAGATCGTTATCAATCATGGCACGAATATCATCATCGGAGATCAGGGTAACTTTATTGATTTCATGTGAGGTGCGGAAACCATCAAAGAAGTTCATGAATGGAATACGTGCTTTGAGTGTGGCCGCATGGGTAATCAGGGCGGAATCATGAGCCTCCTGTACGGAGGCAGATGACAGCATAGCAAAACCGGTGGAGCGGGCTGCCATCACATCTTGATGATCACCAAAAATAGAGAGCCCCTGTGTGGCCAGGGAACGGGCAGCAACATGGAACACCGTGGCTGTAAGCTCGCCAGCAATTTTGTACATGTTCGGGATCATCAACAGCAGACCCTGCGAAGAGGTGAAGGTGGTTGTCAGTGCACCGGTTTGCAATGCACCATGAGCAGTACCGGCAGCGCCGCCTTCAGATTGCAGTTCGATTACTTCCGGCACCATTCCCCAGACGTTTGTTTTGCCCTGTGCCGACCATTGGTCGCAGAGCTCGGACATATCGGAGGAGGGGGTGATCGGGTAGATTGAACAGATCTCATTGACCCGATAAGCAATATGGGCGACACCGGTGCCGCCATCAAAGGTGATTTGTTTGGCTTTTTTAATATCAGTCATGATGATTACCCTTATGCCTTAACTGGGGTGACGGCGTCTTCAGAGACCATCTCAATGGCGTGGCACGGGCACTGTTCAAAGCAGGAAGCGCAACCGGTGCATTTGTCGTAGTCATATAAGTAACGTTTACCTTTACCCAGCTTGATAATGGCGTCTTCAGGGCAAGAGCCGTAACAGCCATCACACTCGAAACAGTTGCCGCATGAGAGACAGCGGCGGGCTTCAAACAGTGCCTCTTTTTCATTATAACCCTGCAGGATCTCTTCAAAACCACCGAGGCGAGCGCTTGGAGAGAGTTCACCCTGCGCTCGTTTGGGTGCTTCGGTGCTGTACCAGAGCTGCAGTTTATCATGTTCAACAATGGGATGTTTGGCAGCCGGTTCATAGACATCATCACGCAACCAGGCATTAATATAACGGGCTGCTTTTTTACCGTGACCAGTAGCGATGGTGACCGAGCGCTCACTTGGCACCATATCACCGCCAGCGAATACACCTGTGGCACCGGTCATCATGTTTGGGCCAACAATTACTGTGCCATCCCAGTTGAATTCGATGCCTTTAACTTTTTTCAGGAAACCGGTATCTGTTTCCTGACCGACGGCCATAATCAGGGCATCGGTTTCCAGTGTTTCGGTTCTGCCTGTCGGTTGTGGACGGCCATTCTCATCGAGCTCCATCACCTCAACCGTCATGGTAGTGCAGTCGATCTCTTTGATCGTGCGTAGCCAGTTGATTTTTACACCCTCTTCAATGGCTTCTTCTGCTTCAAAGTCATGGGCAGGCATGCTGGCACGATCACGCCGATAGATAATCACCGCTTCTTCAGCACCCAAACGTTTGGCAGTGCGAGCCGCATCCATGGCTGTGTTACCGCCTCCATAAATAGCTACACGACGTCCCAATTGCAGATCTTCACCATTCTCTACACTTTTCAGGAAGCCGACTGCATCAAGCATCTTGCGAGCATCACGGCTTGGGATCTCAATGTTCTTGCTCAGGTGGGCACCGACAGCGACAAATACGGCATCAAAGCTACCTTCAGACTTGGCTGCTTCAATATCATCTACACGGCAGTCGAGAACGATCTTGACCCCCATATCTACGACACGCTGGATTTCACGGTTCAACTCATCGCGTGGCATGCGGTAGGCGGGAATACCGAAATGGATCATGCCGCCGGCAAACGGACCTGCTTCGCGGATCTCTACTTCATGACCAAGGCGAATAAGATGATAGGCAGCGGAGAGGCCAGATGGACCTGCACCAACAATCAATACGCGTTTACCACCAGCCGGTGCAGTGAATTGAGGTTTCCAGCCTTTCTCCATAGCCAGATCACCGAGGAAGCGTTCAACAGCATGAATGCTGACTTCCTGATCGGTATGGGCACGATTACAGGATGTTTCACACGGATGATAACAGACACGACCATGGATGGCTGGGAAAGGGTTGTCTTCAATTAATTTCTGCCAGGCCGCTTCAAACTCACCATTCTGGGCCAGTGCCAACCAGGCTTGAATATCTTCTCCGGCAGGGCAGGCATGATTACAAGGTGGTAAAAAGTCCATGTACACAGGTTTGCGCTGACGATGTGCGCCAGTACCTGTATCATGTTTGGTAAGGTCCAGGTTGCCAGTCATATATTTCTTCGACGTCATAAGTTCACTCTCTCAGTCAATATAATATTTGTGCAGTCAAAACGAACTATAAGGTAAAAAATATCGAAAGCGATAAAACAATTGTGGGTACTCTGCATTGCATTGTGAATAAGAAAGCAGCTATGCCTGTAAGCTTGATAAATTGATGTGATGAACTGTTACGGGGATAAGAGCAGCCAATGTGAACGTTGTGATGATATCGCCGACAACCGTGTTGTGATTGAGCTGATTATTGCAGGGGATGAAAACGAATGCGATTGACGCGGAAAAACTCAAACTGTTGGCGGGGAAGCTCAAATGGTGCAGCAGCTTTAATAGCGCGAATAAGCGATGCATCCATGGCATCATTACTGGAGCTTTCAAGTATGCGTACTGATTCGATGGCTCCAGTTGGCAACAGTTTCATTTCGACCAGCGGGGTCGTAAATTTATAGGCACTGGCAGCAACTTTCCAATGCCGCTGCACAGCCGCCTGCATAAGGGCGATATAACGCTCTTTTTCATTTTTAGATAACTGTTTACCCGCAAGATCTGCTAATTCGGGCCGGGAGGTCGTAGCCTTTTTGAGTGGTGCTGTTTTATCACTGCTTGAAGCTATCGGGGCAAAAGGATCAAAATTATCATCGACTTTAGCAGCAGGTGTTTTGGCAATAGATTTTTTTACCGCTTTTGCTTTCGCGACTGGTTTAGGCATTGCTTTTTTAGGTTTAGGTTTAGCTGCGGGCTTTTTTTTCTTCTTTGGTCTCGGTTTTACTTTAACCTTTTTACGTTTGACAGGCTTGGGTTTTGCCTGTTGTTCAAGCTTGGCCAGATCTTTGGCGGAAATCATCATCACTTCGATGCGTTTCAGCGGTTCAGATTTATGTTGCTGTTGCCAGAATGCAATGATGGCAATGATGGTGAGCACCAGCAAATGCAGTAGCACGGCATAGAGCAGATCCAGTGACTTTAGATCTGCACCATGTTGACTGCTGCTTCGTTTAACGGCGAGGCTCTGTGACAAGACCAACCTTCTTAATACCAGAGCTTTCCAAGCGACTCATCACTGCTGCGACACGTCCATAGGGGGTTTTAGCATCGCCACGAATAAATACAGGAAGATTAGGCTTTTGCTCTCGCATCGCCTTAATTCTTGGCGCTAACTGATCTATTATAATGATGTTTTTTTGCAGATAGATTTCACCATTGGCGCGAATGCTGATAACCAGTGGTTCAATATCCTGCTGCAATGCGGATGACTCGGTTTCTGGTAGATCGACGTTTACGCCTTGGGTGAGCAGAGGTGCAGTGATCATGAAAATAATCAGTAGTACCAACATGACATCGACCAGCGGTGTGACATTGATCTCGCCCATCGGTTCGGTATCCTGACTCCATTTGCTCTTACCAGCCCACATAAGTTTAGCCTTTGATGTGGCGCGAAATAATATTAAGGAATTCGGAGCTGAACTGTTCCATATTTGCGCCTGTGCGTTTGAGGTCAGAGGTGAATTTGTTATATGCCACAACTGCAGGGATGGCGGCAATTAGACCGAATGCAGTCGCAACCAGTGCTTCTGCGATGCCGGGGGCGACAGCAATTAACGATGTGTTCTTGGTCAGTGCAATGCTTTGAAACGCATTAACAATACCCCATACCGTCCCAAACAGGCCGATAAATGGGGCGGTCGAACCAACCGTAGCCAGAAAAGCCAGATGACGGGAAAGCTTTTCCATCTCTCTGGAAAAAGCTGCATCTAAAGCTCTGCGAATACCATCAATGCCGCCAGCGGCAGTAATCTTACTACTTTCTGTGCGGGTAGCCTGACGAGTGCGTATAAATTCACGATAGCCAGCTTGAAATATATTGGGTAGTGGCGAGTCAGGGTACTGCTGAGGTATACTGGCTAAAATGGAATCCATATCCGAGCCGCTCCAGAAGGCCTGAGAAAAAGCCTCAGCTTCGCTACGTGCTTTGCGGTAGAGTTTCCATTTATTGAAAATAATTGCCCAGCTCATCATTGATAACAGTATTAGCAAAACCAGTACGCTTTGCACAATGATGCCTGCATTCAGGATAAGGTGGAGTATGGACAGGTCCTGACTCATGAAGATGACTCCTCTTTTTTGGATAGATGATCTTGTAATACTTTCACAATGGACTTGGGAATACGACTGACACTGCCATCGCGATTGATGCAGGCTAGATGAATATCGGCTTCGGTTAACAGCGCATGATCAGATTGGCGATAGATATGCTGCTTGAAAGCAATGCGTGCACCACGCATATCAACCAGAGTACTCTGAACCGATAACATTTCATTGAAACGGGCAGGGGCGTGATAGGAGACATTGGCCTGGCGTACAGCAAACATCACACCGAACTGCTGTTCAATGGAGTCCAGCTGCAAGCCGACTTCACGTAAAAATTCACTACGGGCTCGCTCCATGAATTTAAGGTAATTGGCATAATAAACCACACCACCATGGTCGGTATCTTCATAATAGACACGGATGGGCCAGCTTTTAAGGCGACTGTCATCGTTTCTGTTTAGCGCTCTTTTCACAACAGCAGGGCCTGTTTGCCATCATTGGGTAGGTCGCGTTTCATATGGGCATAGGCTAAAGGTGTAGCAGTACGTCCACGCGGGGTGCGGGCAATCAATCCTTCTTGCATTAAGAAGGGCTCCAGCACATCTTCAATGGTATCACGCTCTTCTGAAATGGAGGCGGCAATGGTATCCAGACCGACAGGTCCACCGTTATATTTATCAATGATAACAGATAGCAGACGACGATCCTGATGATCCAAGCCTAAATGATCCACTTCAAGGCGCTTTAATGATGAGTCGGCAACCAACTGACTGATGGCACCATCATGCTCAACTTGAGCAAAATCACGTACACGGCGCAGCAAGCGATTGGCAATACGTGGGGTGCCACGTGAGCGTTGGGCAATCTCTAACGAACCTGAATTTTCAGTATCAATATTCAATAGTTGTGCAGATCGGCTGACAATTCGAGTAAGCTCTTCATGGGAATAAAATTCGAGCCGTTCAATGACCCCAAAGCGATCGCGTAGAGGATTGGTTAACAGACCGGCACGGGTAGTAGCTCCAATCAGAGTGAAGCGGGGGATATCCATTTTGATGGAACGTGCAGCAGGCCCCTGACCAATCACAATATCGAGCTGAAAATCTTCCATGGCGGGATATAAAATCTCTTCAACCTGTGGGCTCAAGCGGTGAATTTCATCAATGAAAAGCACATCGCCCTCTTCAATGTTGGTTAACATGGCAGCCAGATCACCGGGGCGCTCGATCACAGGACCTGAGGTGCTGCGAATATTCACACCCATCTCTGTGGCGATGATGTTGGCCAGTGTTGTTTTACCTAGGCCGGGAGGGCCATAGAGCAGCACATGATCGAGTGATTCATCACGTTTGCGAGCAGCCTGGATATATATTTTTAGATTGGCTCTTATCTTTTCCTGTCCGACATATTCATCGAGTTGTTTAGGGCGCAGCGCAGCATCCCAGTTATCGTGACCTGATGCATTGCCATCAATAAGGCGATCTTCGTCAAAACTGTTATCCATTTAAGCCAGCGCCTTTAATGCCGCACGGAACATGGTTTCAAAATCAGCCGGTGCGATTTTCTTCAGTGTTGCATCCAGCTGAGCCGGTTTATAACCTAAATTGGTCAATGCGGAGCGCACTTCACTCAAGTGATTGGTAGCGCCAGTGCTAGAAGTAGAGCCGGCAATTGCATCGAGTTTGCCCTGCAGCTCTAAAATCAACCGTTGAGCACTCTTTTTACCAATCCCCGGTGTGCGAGCAAGAGCCAGATCATCAGCGCTTTCAATGGCATGAACCAGTTCATCAGCAGGCATACCCGACATGAGGTTTAGCGCCATACGCGCACCGATACCGGAAACCGAGGTTAATTTCCGAAACATGCTACGCTCAGAGCTGTTGGCAAAACCGAACAGGGTGATCTGATCTTCACGTACATAGGTGTGAATCGATAACTCGCCGCGGTCGCCCTGTTTGAGTTTGCACAAGGTTTGCAGGCTGACTGAAACTTCATAACCAATACCAGCTGTTTCGATGATCACGATGCCTGCCGGATCAATATCTCGCACTGTGCCACTCAACCAACCAATCATGTTTTTCTCGCTAAATTTTTCATCGGTGCATGATGCGCATGGCAGATGGCTACGGCAAGTGCATCAGCAGCATCTTCGGGAACAGGTTCCGGTGGGTGCAGCAGCATACGAACCATATGACCGACCTGATCTTTTTCTGCGCGACCAAATCCAACCACGGCCTGTTTTACTTTGGTTGGGGAGTAGGGGCTTACGCGCAAGCCATTTGCACCACAGGCGGCAATCAATGCACCACGTGCCTGTCCCAATTTCAAAGCGGAAGCGATATTTTTTGAGACAAAAACATCTTCTATAGCCGCGTCATCAGGGTGATACTGTTTAATAATCTCAGATAGCTCCGTGAACAGAACATTCAAACGCTCATCAAATTCACCCTTGCCGGTACGAATCACCGAGTGAAAGACATGACGAATATGGTTGCCTTTTACATCAATAATACCAACACCTGTTTTTATGGAGCCCGGATCAACACCAAGAAGTCTCATCATTTTAAATATCGACGCTTCAGCTGTGGATGCGTTTCATTTCCGCATCGGAAATAGCGTAATTGGCATAAATATTTTGAACATCATCAATATCTTCCAGTCGTTCAATCAGGGCCAATAGCTTTTCAGCCGCATCGCCTTCTACTGTTATACTATTTTCAGGGATCCACGATATTTCAGCCATTTGGGCTATCAAATCTGCATCTTCAAGCGCTTGTTGCAGGGGGGCAAAATCAGCCGGTGCAGAGTATACAATCGAGCAGCCATCATCAGGGTGTTCTTCAATATCATCGGCACCCGCTTCAAGCGCCACATCCATCAGTGTCCCTTCATCTACACTCTCTGTCTCAAATATAAATTGACCCTTTTGATGAAACATCCACGCCACGCAACCGGATTCGCCCATGTTGCCGCCACCTTTATTAAAGGCTGAACGTACATCTGCGACTGTGCGTTTGCGATTGTCGGTCATGCAATCGACCAGGATAGCAACACCGGCTTGGCCATAACCTTCGTAGCGAATTTCATCAATATGGACACCATCATCAGTGCCGGCACCACGGTGAATGGCTCGCTCGATATTGTCCTTGGGCATATTCACGCTTTTAGCGGCACTGATAGCCACACGCAGGCGGGGATTACAATCCGGATCTTCGCCACCAGTTCGTGCTGCAATGGTGATTTCACGAATATAACGGGTAAAAACTTTACCGCGTTTGGCGTCGGTAGCAGCTTTTTTGTGCTTGATCGTAGACCATTTACTGTGCCCTGACATGCTCACTCCCCGGATTAAAATCAGCCCGGAGCATAACACTGCGTTATGAGTGAGTCATGTGTGTGAGGCAGACAAAAGCAGCTGAGGTGAGCTATATTATATTCGAAAAAAAAGAAGCAGGGCGGTAATAGGGGAGGTTTAACTTGTTATAAAGTGTTTAGAAAAAACTCATCCATACTACTTACAAGAAGAGAATTCTTGCAATCCCACAATAATAGTGTTTGATTTCCCGCCTGAATTTTTTACGTTGTCAAAGTTGTTTATGTTTAACATCAGTGGATATAGTATTACATTTCACTACTCAGGGAAGAGGGGACTATTTAAATGCAGAAATTGGAAACACTGGTTACTGAAGTTGAGGGCGGCCTTGCAGCGGCGGTCGTTGATTTGAATAATGGTTTGATTGTTGATGCATATCACAATGTTCCCTATTTTACGCAATCCTATATTGATGCTGTAGGGGTGGCTGCTGTCGACATGTTCCGTGGCAAAACCATTACCGCAGTAGAAACGATGATGGCTGCTCAGCGCGGTGGCGAAATCAGCTACCATGTCAAAGAGATTCAGATGACAACAGACGGCACTTACCACTTCATGGCAGTGCTGCCAGATAAACCCGACTATTTACTTATTTTAGTTACTCGCACCACCACTAGCTTAGGCGCTGGATGGATGGCAACCAGAAATGTTATGCAAGAGGTTGCTGAATTCTGCCCATGATGATCTAAGAAAATGCTGATTATATCATCCAGGTAATAAGCAGCATGCACAGGCAAAAAGGTGGCTTTGCCTGTGCTTACAAATCAGTCTCTAGGGGCTTGGTTTGCAGACTATACGAGGTCTGCGCGGAAGTGCTGAATAAACAATCACTTTCTTAACGCCCCTCGCGCAATCGTTTGATCAGTTGTTCCGGGAATTTTTGTTTCTCCATGTCTGCAATGACCCGTGTTATATCATAGGGTGTGCTTAGCATCTTCACTTTGTTTTCTTCTGGGTAGAATATAGCCACCTCAGCGATCACTTCAACTTCGCCGCCTCGGGGTTGTCCCACAGAACCCGGACACACCAATGCCGCTTCAAACCCTCGCAGATTAATATCACCCTTTGTTTTATCAAAAGCCAGATATTGTCCCGCTTGAAGTGCATAGACACCTTGAATATGAGAGTGTCCGTGTAGACAGAGAGATACTCCGATCTTTTTAAGATGATCTAAATTACGCTCTGATGTCATATTGTAGACATAGCCATTGAAAAAACTTTTATCAACGGGAGAGCCGTGAATGGCCATCCAACCGTTCATCTGATGGCGTACCGGCAGCGCACCCAGCCACATTTTTTCGTCATCATGCAGCTGGCCAAGAGTCCAGTCGGCCGTCCATTTTGCCATCTTACCCATAGCCACTCTGACATCACCATTATGCGCAACATAATGATCGTGGTTGCCACGTATGCAGAACATGTTTCGTTGTCTGATTAACTGAATACACTCATTTGGGTTCGGCCCATAACCGACTATATCCCCCAGCATCAAATATTGACGTACGCCATGGCTATCGAGTTCTTTCAAAATAGCCTCAAATGCCGGTAGGTTAGCATGTACATCGGCAATGAGGGCAATTGGTTCCGAAGTCAGAAACTCACCTTTGGCTTGTTGAGTCATGGTGAATTTATATACAGGTCGTAGAGCGGTTAGAAACTCCATCTTTAATGTTTCTTGCTGACCTACGATCTGATCAATAATACCTTCACGAACCATGTCTTCGGCATCAGAGGAGTGGGCTCGCAATAGCGGTTGCAGGAGTTCGCCCAGTTTTTTCCATGTATCTGCATCCATCGCTAAAACATCTGACTTTCGCACCCAGTTGCCGAGCATGGCGGAGAGAGAAGAAAAATTATCCCAAGGGTAGATATCATCATCGAGATAACAGACATGACCATCCAAAATGCCAAAGTTCGATAGACCTTCATCCAGACGTAGTCCGAACTCAGATGTGAAGTTCATATATATTTTTAGTACTTCAAGTAACCGGCGTGTACGCTCATTGATATCCAAAGAGTGAAAATCCACCGTGTGCAAGGCCTGCATGCGGGGGGTGATATTGGCAACCATCCACTGCTCATTCATGGCAAATACCAGCCACGTACGCTGGGAGTGATAAACACCATAGCCTTTCTCTTTTTCGATTTGTAAGGAGCACCATTTTTCAGCTACCGACAGCGAGGGGAAACCATTGCTTCGACTGATTTTTAACACCCATTGTTCATTAATATAGATAGAGGTGTCAGGTTTACCTGTAAAGTCACCATTGTATTTCAAGGCGACTTTTTCACTATTCAATAAGCCTTCAATTGCCTGTTTATCAACCGGGCTGCTGCCGCAAAGGCTTCCTATAATACTTATGTTCATTGCATCAGGAAGGTGAGAGGGGGTTGGGATAACATCATAGAGCTAGAGCTACGATATTTTAGTGCATGCGTCAAATTAATCAGTCAGAGTGTGGAAATACAGACAGTCTTAAACTGAGTCTTTATTCAGAAAAAAAACTGTTGCAAAGTTTTTAGTGGAAACCCTCTTATATTTAGGGTTAAATTACAGCTTGCTTGGAGGGATTAGAATTGAAAGTCACATTGGATCAACATTTACAACTCATTCTTGAGGAAGTGCGTCAACAGCATAAAATGCATTCGCTGCTGCTTGCTGACCACCATGGTTTGGCGGTTAGTCATGCCGGAGAGATAGCGCATGCTGGCATGTCTGCGATTGCACCTGAGCTTCTCAGAGTTGGTGAACATGCTAAACGTTTGGGAGAATACGATAGCATTACTTGTGTTGCCCTTGTGCTTGAAGACTCTCATTTGATGGTCATCAAAGACCTTGATGTGGGGGGCGAGCCTTTTGTACTGGTCATGGATACCGCAGCGGTTCCAAAGGGAATGATAAAAATGCTAGCTAATCTGGGTGAACGGATTGCTGATGCTATGGCTCTGGACAGGTAATCTTAATAGCAAAAATAAAATGATATCGAGGGGTTAATCATATTATGGCAGATATACTGTTTGAAAATGAAAATCATAAATGTGTGTTTTTTGAAGACTTTACTGAAGGTGAAATGATATCTGCGAATCAGCATTTAATTATTCATAATGGTAAAGGAATGTTGTTAGATCCGGGTGGGCACAAGGTTTATGCAAAACTTTTCTCAGCTCTGCCTGATCACCTGCCACCAGCTTCTTTGGAATATCTATTTTTATCTCATCAGGACCCGGATATTGTTGCATCAGTTAATGGCTGGTTAATGATTACTGATGCTGATGCCTATATGTCTGCAATCTGGCGTCGTTTTGTGGCTCATTTTGGCGTTGATGGCAGCGTAATGGATCGTATGAAAGAGATCCCAGATGGTGGTATGAAGCTTGACCTTCAAGGTTGCGAGCTGCAGTTGATTCCTGCTCACTTTTTACACTCTGCCGGCAACTTCCATGTTTATGATCCTATTTCAAAGGTTCTTTATACTGGTGACCTTGGTGCTGCCATCGTTAATTACCGTTTTGTTGAAGATTTTGATGCTCATGCGGCGGAAATGATCGGTTTCCATAATCGTTATATGGCGAGTAAAACAGCATGCCAGCTGTGGGCAAAAATGGTGCGTGAACTGGATATTGAAATCATTGCTCCGCAACATGGTGCTATGTTCAAAGGTAAAGAGATGTGCACACGTTTTATTGATTGGGTGGAAGTTCTTGAGCCTGGTGCTGATGCGATGAAGGATAGCTATAAATTACCTGCATAAATGAATTGTAATAGTGATAAAAAATAAATATGTTAAAACGGGAGATGTAAATGGCAACGAAACAGGAAAAAATCAATGCAATTCTAAATGAGTTGAAAATGGCGACATCTGACATCAAAGGTGCAGGTGTTATCAGTCCGGACGGCATGATGATTGCTGATCAGTTGGGTGGAAACCAGGGCGATGCTGCGGCAGCCATGGGTGCTGCACTTGGTAGTTTGGCTAAACGTGTTACAGACACATTGAAAGTGGGTGACTTCCAGGAAGTTAACATCCGTGGTGCAAATGCTGGTATTTTGTTGTTCGATATTGAGCACAGAGCATCATTGATTGTGATTGTTAATCAAGGTGCAAACCTTGGCCTAGTCCTACTTGAAGCCAGACAGGCGCAATCTCAACTCGGTCAGATGATCTAATAGAAGACTGTTAAAGATTAACTATTAAAGCGGCGGAACCATTCTGGTTTCGCCGTTTTTATTCTATAAGTAATAATTGTAAACGGAATAAGCAGGCATTTATCGGTAACAGATCTTTAAGAGCAGAATGACACAGTGGTTTAAGTGTGCTTAGGATGCTGAAGCTTGTTTATTATTAATGGAAAAATATTGGAGAATATAGCAATGTCAGAAACTACAAAAAATAATTTCAATAGAGCAAAAGCATTTTGCAATTTTGATGCTGTATATGCACCACTGTTGCCTACGATTAAAGATGTGGTGATGAAACACGGTGATGAAATCACCAATACATTTTATGCGGAACTGGCTAATGATGAGGTCGCTGCTGCAATTGTGAGTGGCCGAGTTGAGCAACTAAAGGTCACTCATAAGCAATGGATGGAAGAGTTGTTCAATGGTGAATATGGCGATGCTTATTTTGCGCAGCGTTATAAAATCGGTGAAACACACGTTAGGGCCAAGATTGAACCATATTTCGTGGAAGTTATTACCTCCTTCCTGCGCCGTAAGTTTGCAGAAGTATTAAGTGATAATCCCAAGGCTCTTGAAGCCGCTTTGACTATATTGGATCTCGATGCAATTATTATCATTGGTGCTTATCACGAAGATCGTATGAAGCGTATGTCTGAAGTTACTGGTATGAATCAGGCGCTGCTTGAAAGGCTGATGAGTTTTGGTTAAGTAGTTAGTTATCTGTTTGTTTCATGGGCTTTCCTGCTGGGAACAGTAGGGGAGCCTTTTTTCTTTCTGTCGGTTTTTTGGAACAATAAGGTTTCTTAAGCAGCTAAGCCTAGCTGTTATACCTTTTCAGCAACTGAAGTCATCACCTTTGATGTTAATTTCATCATCTGTTTGATCGGTTGCGGAAGATCTGCTGCTCCCAAGTGTTCTGCTAATTCGGCATGACCTTGTTCATCTATTTTCATCTGCTCCACAATAGCGCGACTGCGATCATCTTCTTCAGGTAGACGATCCAGGTGATCATCCAAATGGCGTACAACCTGATGTTCAGTCTCAGCGAGAAAGCCAAGATTCCAGCGATCACCAGCGATGCCTGCAGCCATGCCAATGGCGAAAGAGCCGGTATACCAAAATGGATCAAACAGGGAAGGGCGCTCATCCAACTCTTCAAGGCGTTTGCGACACCAGTTGAGATGGTCCGCCTCTTCCAGCGATGCATTTTTTAGTTTGTCGACCAATTTGGGGTCTCGAGCTGTCAGGCTTTGGCCTTGATACAGAGCCTGAGCAGCCATCTCACCAGAGTGATTTACGCGCATAAGAGCTGCAGCGTGTTTTTTCTGTGCATTTGAAAGCGTTGATGTATCAGGATCTTTAGCATCTGCCGGATAAGGACGTGAGCTGGTTTGCCTGCAAAAAATATTATTTAGAGCGCGATCAAACTCGCCAATAAGCTTATCAGTGATAGTCGATTGTCTAAAGTTAGATTTCATGTGACTAATCATAAAACGAGTTGGCTACAGCGCAATAGTGGGTTTGGAGTATGAACCATTTTTTTTCAATGGCTTTTTTATCTATCCACACAGGTTGTGGATAACTATGTGGATGAATCCCTTCTAACACCTGTGATTTATTAGGATAAGAGAGGGTTGAATGTGGTGGTTAAATATTATGCAATGATTTTATTTCATATATTTCAGTATGTTATGATCTTAAGTTAAAGTACCTTTGTAAAGGTGGAGAATGAAGAGTAGGGGCCCTGACATATCAATGTCAGGAGTGGATAATTTACCTTTTGAGTCTATCCAAGCAGGAATTTGCTGCATTTTCACCACGTTGAACGGCCCATTCAATCGTCGCAGGCAGATCCCCCGGTTTTGAGCGCTCTGAGGCGTCGATAACAGCCTGTGGAAGAACTTGCTCGTCATGATCATGGCGCACCAGAACAGTGGCTCGTTTTTCCCTGACAATGCGGTAATGGACAGGCGTTAATGCATACAGAGATGTGATTGCCCTGATTTCATCCCTGATGATTTGCACCAGTGTTAAATCATCCAGCTTACTCTGATCAGCGCTGATGACAGCGCACAAATGTCGCAATTTGCTTTGATCATGCATTTGCGACGAGACATCAAAAAACCATTGCCCGGTAGTACCTAGACTGCCAATCAGTAGAGATGGAAGATGAACCTCCTGTTCAAACCAGAGGTGAATATTACAAATAGCTCGGGTTTCGCATGAAGTTGGGCGATTGAGTAAGCGGTCAGTAGCATAGGCTGGCAAAGCAAGGATAACATGTTGAAATGATTGCCCTGCGATTTGGATAGAGTCCTCAATCTCCTGCAGTGACCGAACGCATGTCCGGGTATGCAGTTTCACGCCTAGTTGTTGTGCGCGTTCACAGAGCGGGTCTATCAGTGCTTGATCCAATGGTTTTGTAAACCAACCAAGGCGAGCCTGTTTGTGGCTGGAGAAGCTTTCATGCAACACGCGCCGAAATGATGATGCGCAGGCGGTATCCATACTTTCGTTCATGGCGCCGAGACATAATGGTTCGATAAGGTCGTGAATAAGTTGATTGGGCATAGAGAGTTGCTGCATCCACTCTTGCACTGTGCAGCTATCATCCATATCAGATTTCAATGTGGTAGCCAGTTTTACCATCGCCAGTGGGGATGTTTGATCATGGCCGGGCAGTTCGCCGACTGCTTTGAGTAGGGCCAGATTAAAAGGTAGCCAAGTTGTGGGTTTAAAAGAAAAACTACCACGCTGTGACTCCCAAAGCGGCAAATGCAGGCTGGATTGCCAATGAATATGATGTGAGATACCACAATCCTGCATGAGTTTTTGTGTGGTCTGGTAGGCTCCAACAAGTAGATGTGGGCCGTTATCACAAAGGCAATCTACCTTGCCTTCATAAAAGGATCGGGTTCTTCCACCCGCTTTAGGCGCAGCTTCAAACAGATGAACATCAATACCCTGTTCAGCCAAACGGATAGCAGCAGTTAAGCCGGTTAAGCCTGCACCGACAATGGCAACTGGTTTGTCTGGCTGTTGATCTGAAAGTCTCGACTTTGAAATATCAGAACTCCAGCTTCAATGGTAGATTCTTTTTGATAGCTTTGGACTCATAACGCCAGCTGCGCCAGGCAATCCAGATTTTTCTTAGCGGTAGGGTGTGAACCGGGTGCTTCCAGACATCAAACTTCACATCTCTGAGCTCTTTCATATAAGCATAATAGATAGTCGCCATCACAATGGAGGGGCGGAGGCTCTCTCTATCTTCATCCGGCAGACAGGAGAGTGCCTGTCTGTAGGCGGCTTCGGCTTTATCGGCATATTCACCCAATAGCTGTTGCATTGCTTCATTGCACTCACCATCTTTGAAATCCTGATCGCTGATGCGGTAACGAATTCTATCTTCCTGAGGAATATAAATTCGGCCAATGCGCATATCTTCAGCAACATCACGCAGAATATTGGTCAGCTGTAGCGCTTCTCCCAGTGAAGTAGCAAAATCACGTGATTTACGATTTTTGTAACCGAACACTTCGATACTCAACAGGCCAACTACGCCGGCTACACGGTAAATATACAAGGATAGATCAGATGCTTTGAGTATCGGTTTACGCATCACATCCATCAGCATACCATCAAGAATTTCAGCCAATAACTCTTCATCAATAGCGAAATGTTGTTTGGTCCAGTGTAACTCCTGGCCTACGGGGTGGCTTGGTTTGTCTGCGAAAACACGGGATAGCTCTTCACGCCAAAATGCCAGTTTGGGGAGTGCGACCTCCTGCTCTTTAATTTCATCAGCAATATCATCTACCTCTCGGCAAAAGGCATACAGTGCCATAATAGCACGGCGCTGATCTTCAGGTAAAAAGAGAAAGGCATAGAAAAAGGAGGAGCCGGAGCCTCTGGTTTTATCGCGACAATACTGTTCAGGAGTCATAGGAACCATTCTATAGTCATAGAATTCTGTGCTGTATTCATGATGTTTTATTTATTCCTTTAGGTGGGAGCATAGTGTCTTTTAATATGGGTAGAGCGAGAATCTTCCAATCGGATTTACTCACGGTAACGCGTTCATTTAATGGGTCTTCTAACTGTCCAATTCTCTTTAACATCAGGCGGCCGGCATGAATGGTCGCAGCAATTTGCAGGCGCAGACGAAAAGGAATCATGCTAAGCAGGGGCACACCAGCCTCAAGAATATTCGCTGTTTCAAGGATGGCTTTTGATAAAGCGGGTTGCAGTTTTTTTGAATCAATCTCGCCATCGAGAAGCTGCTGACCGGAAATTCCGAACTCCTGCAGCCAGCTTTCAGGCAGATAGCAGCGGCCCTTGGGCACGTCGACACTCAAATCCTGCCAGAAATTAATCAGTTGCAGTGCTGAACATATTTTATCCGAGCATTGAATCGCATCTCTTTCACGAATGCCGTGCAGCTGCAGCATTAAACGCCCAACCGGGTTGGCTGAGTGTTTACAATAAAACAGTAACTCATCCAGTGAGGAGTAGGCATGGATCGTGACATCCATTCGAAAGGCGATGAGTAGATTATTTAACTCTTCAATATCGAGGTCGAATGACTGTATGCTATCTCTTAAAGCTATAAATATGGGTTGATCAACGAGCTCACCATGCTCGCAGCGCTCCAATAGTGTTTCCCAGGCATCAAGCTGTTTGAGCCGTGTTTCAGGCAAGGCATCACCTTCATCTGCCAGATCATCAGCATGACGGGCAAATGCATAAATGGCTGCAACGGCAGGGCGTAAGTCAGAGCGCAACAGCTTGGATGCGGTAGGGAAATTCTCATAGTGACTTCGTGCGATATCCAGGCAATGTTGATAAGCTTGCGCTAACGGTATTGGCTGTTGTTGTGTCAAATTAGGCATGGCTGCATGGTGGCAATGCAGCAGAGTTTCCGCAAGCGCATAAAACATTTTCTAAGGAGAGTAAGGTGTCTAATTTTAAACAGGCTGAAGGCAAACGTGTTGCGGTCATTGGTGGCGGCGTGGTCGGTTGCCTGACTGCACTCTATCTGCATGAGCTTGGTGCCAAACCTATCGTACTTGAAAAAGGGATGACTGGTCAGCAATCATCCTGGGCTGGTGCCGGCATTCTCTGTCCCATTCATCCATGGCTCTATCCTGATAGTTTCACCCATCTGATTGATCGCAGTCTGGCCATGTATCCTGCTATGAATGAGATGCTGCTGGATAAAACAGGCCTCTCCATGCAGTGGCATAAAAGTGGATTATTGATTCCCTTGTTTGAAGATGATCGCATTCATCACCGTGAAGAAGCGCTGGCCTGGTCTAGGCGTTTTACATGGAAGGTGGAAGAGCTTGATGCTGCTCAAACTCAAGCGCATGAGAAGACTATTTCTGAGCAGGTGAGTGGTTCACTGCTATGGCCTGAAGTCGGGCAGATTCGAAATCCACGGCTGCTTGCAGCAGTCAAAAAAGCATTGGAGCTCTGTCATATTCCAGTTCGCGAGCATGCTGAAGTCGTGGCTTTAGGAGAAGACAGTCAGGGTGATATCAATGCTGTAATACTTGCCAATGGTGAAGTGGTGCCAGCTGATGCGGCATTGCTCGCTGCCGGTAGTTGGAGTGGTGAGCTGGCCAAGCAGATCGGCTTGGAGCTACCAGTAGAGCCTGTGAAAGGGCAAATCGTGCTGCTCAAAGATGAACCGGGCAAGATAAATCATATTATCAAACATGATGATGTCTATATGGTACCGCGCTCTGATGGTCATATTCTGGTCGGCGCAAGCATGGAGCGGGTTGGTTTTGAAGAGGGGACTACGGAGAAGGTGATTGATTCACTATTAGATGCAACATATCGTATTACACCAGGCCTTAAATCGGCCAAGGTGGTGAATCAATGGATGGGCTTTCGCCCCGGCAGTCCCGACGGTATGCCTTATCTTGGCCCCGTCGAAGGTCGCCAGGGTTTATGGGTCGCCAGTGGTCATTATCGCAATGGCGTGGCTTTGGCACCAGGAACTGCTGATCTCATGAGTCGCTGGATCATGGGAGAAAAACCGGCCATGGATCTTGCTGATTTTAGAGTAGATCGGCCTGTAGTTGAACTCAGTAAGATAGGCTTACCAGCGCGAAGCAAATAGACAGTTGGTACAACCAGGGGAATGGGAGTCTGCTCTGCAATTGCAAAACTTTGGCACCGTTCTTTCTCTACAGTGCAAAGCTGTTTAGTATTCCATTATGGTGATAATCGTGCCAGATGATCAGATTAGAGAGGAAGAGTAGTCATGCCAGACCATGAAAAAGCAACTATTCTCATCGTTGATGATACGCCTACGAATATCAGTCTGATGGAGATCATGCTGAACCCCAAGTACATCGTAAAAGCGGCACGCGATGGTGAAAGTGCCCTGAAAATCTGTTTTTCAAATAGTCCGCCAGACCTTGTGCTGCTCGATATTATGATGCCGGGCATGAATGGTTATGATGTCTGTCGTCAATTAAAGGCGAATGTTCTTAGTAAAGATATTCCGGTGATTTTTGTTTCCTCAATGAATCGACACTTTAATGAAGTGCTCGGTTTTGAAGTGGGGGCTGTTGATTATATCAGTGAGCCGATTGTGCCCTCAATTTTGCATGTCAGGATAAAAAATCAGCTTGAGCTGCGTACGGCGAACAAAAAACTGCAATCTGCCTATCGCTTTATTCGCGATACCTTTGGCCGTTACACCTCCGAAGAGGTGGTTGATAGCCTGGTTGATACTCCGGATGGATTGCAACTCGGTGGTGAAAAGCGGCATATATCTGTGTTGATGGCAGATCTCAGGGGTTTTACTTCGCTTTCAGAGCGGGTATCAGCTGAAGTTGTTGTTGATATCATCAATATTTATCTCGGTGAGATGACGCCGGTGATTCAGAAACATATGGGTACGATCAATGAGTTTATCGGTGACGCTATCCTGGTTATTTTTGGTGCACCTGTTCAACGCGATGATGATGCCATGCGCGCAGTGCGTTGTGCCGTTGAGATGCAGCTGACCATGGACAGAGTGAATCGTCGGTTTCAGGACGTCGGTTATCCGCAAGTGAAGATGGGTATTGGTATCAATACAGGCTCTGCGATTGTCGGCAATATAGGCTGTCATAAACGCAGTAAATATGGCGTTGTCGGAATGTTGGTGAATACGGCATCGAGAATTGAGTCCTATACTGTAGGTGGCCAGATCCTGATCTCGGAAGCTACGCATGATGCATGTGACACCCCGTTGCGTATTGATGATGAAATTAAAGTGATGCCAAAAGGTGTCAGTAAAGAGATGACGATTTTTGATGTTGGTGGCGTTTACGATGCGCCTGCACTGTTATTGCCAGAGAAGAACAGCGAGCCTTTGATGCAATTGAGTTTACCTCTAGATGTGCAAATTTCACCCATAGAAGGAAAGTTTTCTCGTGAAACATTTGGCGGCAAGGTGCTTCGATTGAATGGTTCACTGTTCGAAATGCAGATGGATCAGGACTGTTCTACCTTGAGTAGTTTGAAGCTCGTTTTAGATGGCACATTTAAGCTCTATGTTAAAGTGGTGCATGCAATTTCAAGTGAACCCATTGTAGCCCAGGTGAGTGTCACTTATATGCCAGAAGAGGTTGAAACATTCATTGCCAAACTCATGCATGAAGAGAGCTCACGGCAAGAGCATGCGAAATAAGTAGAAGTGCTCTGGCTAATGGTCGCTGGCTGCGCCATTCACTTCGTCATACCCGACCTGATCGTGATCGGGTATCCAGAAAAAATTGAGTGAGTGGATTGATTGGGTGCTTTGCCTCTCACCCTACGGGCGACTTTTATTCGTCCAAACGACTTCGTCTTTTTGTCTCGCCTGCGCGGGAAGAAGGTGAATGCTGCTTACAACAGAGAAGCGACCCATGGGGGGGGGGCGCGTATTGATTAACTGCTGTCATGCCCAATTAGGTCGGAAAAAATATTAATAAGACCCTGATTTCATGTTCATGAAAAGTAGCGCAGTTGATGCAAGAGTCGTATTTTTAAACTTTCACCCAGCAGTCTACTGGCGATATATGCGTGTAGTTTCTTATAATCTTTACGTTCTAAGCGTTCAAATTCAGCCCCGAAAAAACTGTCACGTATGTGCACAATTCTTACTGTTGCAGAGATAGTATAAGAGACAGGTATAGGTAAAAGAATTAAAATCTCAATCTTGTCAGCCAGATTATATCCTTCAAAACCATGGGCAACATCAATACCTACCCCTCGTAATGAGATATCAGTGGCTATGTTAACTTCAATGAAGTTTTTACCCATAAGGTCAATCCGTATCGGATGCCCTTCTTCAGGAAGTAGACGGATTAACCGTCTTTTGCTCGATTGATTATCAGCCCTGAGCGTAAAATTATCGGGCATAGCTTCACCTCACAGCGCATCCTGCAAGTCATTGTCAGGCGGCTTTTTATGAAAGCAAAAAGGGAGCCAATTCAACGGTCTATCTATATTTCGCTCGCCAATCACCAAAGTCATCACGAAACAGGCGGAAGTCCACTACGGTATCAAATGCAACCACCTGCTCATTTACTTTGTCGATCTCCAGATCACATGTGCCAATCAGACGTATTCTATAAGGCCAGAATTCACGACGTTGATTGAAGTGTCCGCGTTTTATCACCCTGATGCTGTTAACTACCACATCTTCAGTATATCCACGGTGCACATCATGCAACCAGCTTAGCGGTATACCATTGCTCACACTCTGCTGAACCAATGCCTTGAGTTGATGAGAATCCGGTGGAATAAACGATCTGGCTCGTTTGGCCATCTCTGTGGCATCACGAAAGCCCGGCAGAAATGCATTGGCCTGGTCAAATTCAGTTGCTGCCTGAGAGAACTTATACTGATCCATATGGTGCATGGCCTGTTGATAATGTTTGAGTGCATCGGCTCTGTTGGCCAGATCAGTGTAGTGGGGGATCAATCTATGGACATCCCGAAAGTCAGCCACAAATGAGCGCGAGACTTCAAACTCTTTCACCGCACTCCTGTAGTCCTGATTGGCCGCTAGTTGTTCTCCTTTAACATAATGGGTTAGCGCATCTTCCTGGTCGGCAATATTTTTGTATTTGATTGCTAGAAGATGTGCATTCTTAAAGCCGTGAATAAACTCATCGGCTTTAGCAAATGCTATGGAAGCAGCGCGATGTTGATGGTTTTGAACATCCTGAACGCCGTAACCATAATAGAGTTTTGCATCCGCCAGATCAGCCAGATGTTTGGACTTTGATGCCAGACTTAATGCATTTTTATATGGGTTAATAAACGATAGGGCCTTATTGAATTCACTGCTGGCCTGCCGATGAGTCTGAGCTGCTGCATAGCGTTGACCACTAAGATAATGAGCTTCGGCAGCTTTTTCATAAGCTACACTGCGCGCTTCATTCACATGCCGAGGCTGTAGCTGTAAAAGTCGATCCATAGCCTTTAGATTCGTATTGGATACTCGGTTTTTTTCAATGTATAGCTTGAGTGACAGCTGAATCTTCTGAACCGTTTTGTTTAGAGCAATGATGCGGTCATAGGCGTAGGCCGCTCTGTCCCAATCAGCTATAGCTTTAGCCTGTTCGATTTCAGCTAGTTTCTGTCTATATGCACCTTCCGAAACTTCAGAAAATAGAGCCAGTGCTTTTTGATTTGCTATCTCTGCTTGTAGTGAAAGTGCCGTATGGTCGAAAGCCTGATTATATGCTCCTCTCTCCACACTCTGCTGCGCTAACTTGAGCTTCTGTTCAGAAACAGTTGCGCAAGCCCCAAGCAGGGCAAGTAAGCCAATGACTATAACGACCTTCTTGAACAGATTCATCTTTCCACCTCCAAGCTACAGCGCTTAGCTTAACCACTTAAAATATATCGGCAGTAAGTATGTATGCACTACTAGGGGATATTTGTGCGCTAGAGGAGAAAAGTAGGAGGACGGGTTTATGGTTTGATAGAATTCCATGCAGAGAGACATTGTGCAGATTCAAATTGATGATCAATGCCAGACAGAGGATCTGTGAAAGAGAGGTTTTTGGCCAACAGTTGCAACGGCTTGGAGTAATCCACTTTGACAGATTCAGGCACTAGCTCGGGGTAGAATCTATCATGTAATATTTGAGAACCAATCAGGCCCATATGCAGACGCAGTTGATGTGTTTTTCCGGTTATGGGTGAGAGTGAAAAACGTGCCAGGTCAGAGTTTTTATCCAACAGCTTAATACGTGAGCGAGCATTAATTTCCCCCTCCACATTGTGACACAATATCCATTTTCCACTTGCTTCAATGCGGCTTTCGATCAGCCACTCCGTCGTGTTGGAATCTGTAGGTAAGCTTGCGACGGCTTCGTACTGTTTGTTGATAGAGCCTTTGTTAAACAGGGCAAAATAATGTTTACGCGTTTCGGGTATTTTACTCAACAACACCAGGCCAGCGGTATCACGATCCAGACGATGAACAGGTATTAAATCTTTGTTGCCTGTGCGCTTGATTAAACGATGCATAAGACATTCATTCACAGCAGATCCGGTAGGTGTGACGGGCAGATAATGTGGTTTATCAGCCAGCAGAAGATTGTCATCTTCATAAAGAATGTTTTCTTCAAACGGGATGCGCCGTTCAGTTTTTACTTCGCGGTAGTAGCTCAAGCGAGCATTGATGCGATAGGGCGTAGATTCATCGACTATCCTCTCCTGCTCATCACGTATCTTGCCTGCCTGTAGCCGCTCCATCCAAGTATCTCGTCCTACATGCGAAAAGTGCTGATCGAGAAAGTTGAGCATGCTTGGCAACGGTTGATCCAGTCGGGGCAGGGTGATGTAAGATGGCTTTGGTGAACGACTGTCCGTTATCAATGATTGGTGATTTAAACTCATGCGCGGAATATATCTTAAATGCATAACAATGGATCAAATGAATTTCTAATTGAAGGGAGCTATCTGAACGAGCCGTGTCGCCGCTGGCTCCTGCAACGAGGTAGGGCAGGGGTAAGCTTCGGTGATTGCTCCATAAGCGGCTGACGGGCATTTCAGTGATCCGTTCATAATCTAGGGTGTGAAAAGAGTGTCCTTTGTGGTCGTTGTAAAAGAACCAACAAAAGCATCGGCAAGATATTCTGAGGCTTCTTGTCTATCGTAATATACAGATATTTACAGATCAATCGATGACAAAAAAAGTACTAAAATCCCTCTATTATTCCCCTTGAAACCTTTGCTGTTAGGTGGGTTTCCCTGTTGGTTCTTTAGAAGGGGTTGTCGAGAACCATCACAAGCAATACCATTGGAACCAACAAAAGAACCAACGTTAAAGATGATGGTTTTTTTGTTGGTTCTTTTAGCCTCAAAAAGAACCAACATTTGGAGGTTCATGCATGCCTTTAACAGATGCAGAGATTGTTGCTCTTAAAGAACCTTATGGAAGAAACCAGTTTAAGGTCAGTGATGGTGGTGGACTCTATTTGTTGGTGAAATCATCTGGTCGATATTGGAAGCTTGCCTATCGTTTTGATGGCAAACAGAAGAGTTTGGCATTCGGTGTATATCCAGCGGTAACTCTCGAAGATGCACGCGAAAAGCGCGAGGCTGCCAAAGCACTATTGGCACAAAATATCGATCCTGGAGAGCTTAAAAAGCAGCAGCGCATTGAGCAGAAGTCAAAAACTGCCGATGAAGATAAGAGTCTGGCGAATGAAATCAGAGAGAGTAAAACCGCACGAGCTGCTGCCTTGGATCCAGCTGAGCAGGCTATGATTGAAGAGCGCCGTTTGAATATCTTGCAGCTACTTGCTGGGTCAAATGGGTACAGTACAAATGAGGCTGTGCTGCATGCTGCACTTAATGCGCAAAATTATAATGTATCCTCTGACAGGCTTAGAACTGATTTGGCATGGCTATATGAACAACATGTATTAGATTTGAAGATCGGAGCGCTGTGGGGAGCGCATTTAACGCAGTCAGGTCTGGATGCTGTCCATGGTCGAACCTGGATACCGGGCATTAAGCGTCCACCAGTTAAGGAGTCTTGCTGATCGCAGTGGAGTGTCTACTAGTTACTATATGCTAATGGGTCAAAACTCTATTATAATTAATGTTTAACAATAGTTATTTAAAATGAAAGGTAAGCATAAAGCATGTAAATAATTGCGAAAATAACGATTCACCTTCACCTCCCTTATAAATTAGCTGCAATGTAGAATCTGGATCTTATGTCTTGTGGTGGAGAAATATTCAGCTATCTCGCCGTTGCTGAAACAGTTAATCTTACACTGCAGCGGTACATGTATCGATCTGCAGAGGAGTTTTTATGGATCAGTTTTTAGAAGCTGCAATAGAGCAAGCGGAAAAGGGGTTAGCTGAGGGAGGCATTCCTATCGGTTCGGTGCTGGTGATTGATGGTGAAATCGTCGGTCGTGGTCATAACAGACGTGTACAAAAGGGCAGTGCCACTCTGCATGCAGAGATCGATTGTTTGGAAAGTGCAGGCCGAATCAAAGCGGCCGATTATCGTAGGGCGGTCCTCTACTCGACACTCTCGCCCTGTGATATGTGCAGTGGTGCCGTGCTTCTCTATGGCATAAACAATGTTGTGGTGGGGGAGAACCGCACATTCAAAGGACCTGAGGATCATCTGCGTTCTCGCGGTGTAAACTTAACCATTATCGATGATCAGCGCTGTGTTCAGCTTATGCAGGAGTTTATCGAAAGATCACCTGAACTCTGGAATGAAGATATTGGTGAGTAGGCCGAATATGATGCCAGAAATCCTCATCAACAGAGCTCGAGTGCACGTTCAACGATTAATCCAAGAGCATATCGATGGCATCATTGCATTGATGAACAGAGAGGGGTGGTACTATTATGATCGGCATGAACTCAACAGGTATATAAAGCTCAATCAGGATTGTTTTACTCTGTTTATGGATGGATATATTGCAGGAAGCATCTTCACGACAAACTATGGCAACCAGGCTTGGATCGGTAACATCATTATCGCAGAGGAAGCCAGGGGAGAGGGGCTTGCCGCCGCACTGATCCGTGGGGTTTTAGATTATCTGCAAGAAGAGAGACAGATTCATACATTCCGATTGGGAGCAGTTCCGTTGGCCATCGGCTTATACAAAAAGCTGGGATTTCATGCAGAAGCTTTTACAAGCTCTCAGGAAGCCCAACTCCCTCTTGAGATAAACGATCAACAGATAGATCTGGGAGATAAGATTCAGCTCAAAACAATCACGCGTGATGACCTGGAAGCCATCTCTGAAATTGATGCACGATACTTCAAATCAAATCGCCTGCCGCTCCTCAAGGAGATCTATCGTGATTCAATCAAAGCGAGTTGCCTCTCTCTGCAAGAGCAGGGGAAGATTGTGGGCTTTCTTATGATACGGCGACGGCAAGATTCAAAACAACAAGGGCAGTTTGCAGAAGGGCCTGATTATGTTTATCGCCTTGGTCCATGCTGTGTGTTGCCGAAATATGGTATCAACGGTTTTAAAGCGCTGTTCCAGAGAGCGATACGAGCAGTGAATGAGGAGGCCTCCAAGCTGGGGGGAAACGCCAGGATTTACGCCCTGTTTCCAAAAATAGCAGCGAGAGAAACGATCTATAAGGAGACTTGGGGTTTGGCAACGGAGATGGGAATGGATGCAGATTTGAATCTTGATAGCAGCTATGATGAACATGAGCAGATCTTTGCTGTGAAAAACAGTATCAAAAATGATGAACAGTGCTCTTATATGGAGAGCCTTGGTTTCCATCAGGAATATTTTGAACAGGTGATGAGTTATAACCAATCTGGATCTGCAGAAGAGAGCAAGGCAGATCCAGCCGGCGTGTTTGCAATGGCGACACCGGGTGATAAAGCATAAGCCCGATCATGAATGGACGGATGGGCTGTTCATTGTTGCACCAATGCGTTTAGAGCTACAGCGTAAAGAGGTAATTCTCTATCTTCTGAATATCTTTTTTGCATCAACGTTCAGAGCGGCTTGGAAGATGCTGCCTTAATGCTTACCTTTCACTGACACAGCTGTGATTAAGAGTGAAGGTGAATGGCCGAATGAGTAATAAGATAGATAAGGATAGAGCTTTGCCTGAAATGATCAGAACTGAATCGATGAAAATTCTGCATACATCAGACTGGCATCTTGGCCGCAGCCTCTATGGCCGAAAACGCTATGAGGAGTTTGAAGTCTTTCTGGATTGGCTGGCGGAAACGATCCAACAACAGCAGATCGATGCCCTATTGGTTGCCGGTGATATTTTTGATACCAGCACGCCGAGCAATCGTGCCCAGGAGCTCTATTACCGCTTCTTGTGCCAGGTTGCAGCTTCACCTTGTCGCCATGTTGTGGTGATTGCTGGCAACCATGATTCTCCTTCATTTCTGAATGCGCCTAAAGAACTATTGCGGGCACTCAATGTCCATGTCGTTGGTGCCATGACAGATAGTTTGCATGATGAAGTGATTCTGCTCAAAGATGAACAGCATCATGCCGAGGCAATTATTTGCGCCGTGCCTTATCTGCGAGACAGGGATATCCGTACGGTTGAAGCAGGGGAAAGCATTGATGATAAAAACGCCAAACTTATTGAAGGGCTGAAAAATCACTATGCCGATGTCTGTGCTATCGCTGAACAGGTACGCGCTGAATGTGAAGATGCCGAACGTTGTAGTGCTGAACCTGATAAAATTGGCCGATCAAATGTGCCTATGATTGCTATGGGCCACCTGTTTACGGCTGGTGGTAAAACCATAGATGGTGATGGCGTCAGGGAGCTCTATGTAGGTTCTTTAGCACATATCGGCGCTGATCTGTTTCCTGCAGCTATCGATTATTTTGCGTTGGGGCATCTGCATGTGTCGCAACGTGTAGGCGGCGCTGAACACATTCGCTACTGCGGTTCACCCATTGCCATGGGCTTTGGTGAATCAACACAGGAGAAGCAGGTGATGATTGTTGAGTTTAACAATACCACTCCGATGATTCAGGTGCTGCCGGTTCCCTGTTTTCAGGCACTGGAGCGTATTGTCGGATCACTCGATGATATCCAGACAAAAATAGAATCACTGAAAGAGATTGAAAGCCGTGCGTGGCTGGAGATCGAATATACCGGCAGTGAGATCATCGGCAGTCTCAGGGAGATGCTCGATGACGCTTTGGCTGGTTCAGCCATGGAAATTCTGCGCATCAAGAACAAGCGGCTTATGGATCGGGTCATTACTACGATTCAGCAGGGTGAAACGTTAAACGATCTGAGTGTGGAAGATGTATTCGAACGCTGCTTGGATGTGTTTGATGTCGCTGCTGAAGAGAGGCCAGAGTTGACCAACTCATACAGGGCGATATTCAAATCTTTGCAAGAAGAAGACCTCAATGCCGAGTAGGGGGCGAAATGAAGATTCTTGAACTTCGATTTAAAAACCTTAATTCACTCTCTGGTGAATGGTTCATCGATTTCACACATCCGGAATATAGCTCAAATGGCATTTTTGCTCTGACCGGGCCTACCGGTGCAGGCAAATCGACCATCCTCGATGCCATCTGTCTGGCGCTGTATGGCGCTACACCGCGTTTGGGGCGAATTACCAAAAGCGAAAATGAGATCATCTCCCGTCAAACCGGTGAATGTTATGCCGAGGTGCTGTTCGAGTCTCAGGCTGGCCGCTTTCGTTGTCATTGGGGACAGCATCGGGCAAGGAAAAAAACAGATGGCGAGTTACAGAATCCACGCCATGAAATATCAGAGGGCATTGATCAGGGCAAAGTGATTGAACATCAGCTCAGGCGCGTTGCCATCGTAGTTGAAGAGAAAACAGGTATGGATTTTGATCGATTCACCCGATCCATGCTGCTTGCCCAGGGCGAGTTTGATACTTTTCTCAAGGCCGATGTGGAACAGAAGTCCAAAATTCTGGAGCAGATTACCGGAACTCAAATCTATACGGAGATCTCACGTAAGGTGCATGAGCGCCAGCGCGATGAACATGAGCAACTAAAGCTGCTGCAGGCGGAAACCAAAGGCATTGTCATTCTGAAAGCGGAACAGGAAAACGAAGTCGAGAAGAGTCTTGAGCATACGCAGAAACAAGAGAGAGAGCTTGCTGGATACACAACAGAGGCTGGGAGAGCCATCGCCTGGTTAAAGAGTGTTGAGGAGCTAAAAAAAGAACTTATCTCTTTAGCGGAATCTTCTGAGCGGCAACAGAGAGTCTGTGAACAGTTTAAGCCTGAGCGAGAGCGATTGAATTGGGCCGTGAAAGCGTCAGCTTTGGATGGAGTATATGCCACGCTGGCTGCGGAGCGAAAACAGCTGACGGCGGATCAGGCTGCATTGAACAGAGAGCAAGAGAGATTGCCCGAGCTTGAGAGCGCCATGAAGCAGCATGTGGATGCATTGAATGCTGCTGAACAGCAGACCCTTAAGGTCAAAGAGGCGTTGAAAGTGGCTGCTCCGTTGATACAAAAAGTACGTGTTCTTGATCAAAAACTTGGTGATCAAAAAAAGGCTATCGAAACCGCAGAGCAAACTTGTAAACAAGATGCGATAAAAATTGATGTCGAGAAACAGCGCAAGCTCAAGCAGCAGGGTGAGCGTAATGAGGCTGCCAACAGATTGAAACGCGTGCAGCAATATCTTGCGACCCATGCGGGGGATCAGTGGCTGGTGAGCGGTCTGGCTGGCGTCGAAGCAGAGTTGGGTAGCTTGTTATCAAAACAGCAGGTGATTGCGGATAAGATAAATCATGAGCAGAACGCTACAGCTGCTCTCAAAGATGCTGGCGACAAGCTGGATGCCTGTTTAAGTCAGCACGCTATTCGAAAACAGCAACAGGCTGAGAGACTCAAAGCTCTTGAAGAGGGCAAGAGGGTTTTAGCTGTTTTACTAGCAGATCGACTGCTGCGTGAGTATCGCACCGAAAAAGAGACCTTGCTGCGTGAAATGACGTTTCTCAACAAGATTGCTGAACTCGAAGATCATCGTAGCAGGCTTGAAGATGATCAACCGTGTCCGCTCTGCGGAGCCAAGGATCACCCTTATGCTGCAGGTAATGTTCCAGTTCCCGATGCAACCGAGAGCAGGATTGAGAAACTATCTGAGCTGATAGAGAAAGCCGAAGATCAGGAAGCGCTCATCAAACAGCTGGAAATAGCCGAGCATGAGACCGGAAAAAAACTTGTCGAGAGTGAAAAGCTTGAAATAGCTGCTGCGAATGAAAAGAAAAATGCCGAAAAATCACTTGTTGATTTAATGTTAAACTTGAGCGCTGATCGTACCAGTTTTGCTGAATTGAAGAGCACGGTATTAAGCCGACTTCAGCCGCTTGGTATTGAAAAAATACCTGATTCAAACCTCTCTCAATTATTTACATCTCTGCAGCAACGACTCAAAAATTGGCAGTCTCAGGTGAATGATTCTGTCCTCATAGAAAAACAGCTCGCCGAGTTGGATAGTATGTTAAAGTCGGCTGATGCGGTGATTAACACATTAAGTTCTACATTAGAGAATAACTATAAGTTATTGTATTTACTTAAGAAAGAACATGCTTGTAGGATGGATGAGCGGCAGGGTTTTTATGGCGATAAAAATCCCAATATTGATGAGGGTCTTTTGAATGGCGCGATTGCCAATGCGGAGTTGGCAGAGAAAGAGGCAAGGCGACTGCATGATCAGCTGCTGCATAAACTGAATGTAACAACGGCTAACATCGCTTCTTTGATGAAACGCATTGAGGATAAAAGAGTTGAACTGGAGAAGCTTGAAATCGGTTTTGTGAGCTCTCTTCAGGCTGTCAGCTTCAGGGATGAAAAACATCTGCTTGAAGCTCGCCTTACTGCTACTGAACGGGATGCACTTAAGACAGAGGCAAAAGAGCTGGACGACAGACAGACGGGCGTCAAGGCAAAACAGCAAGACCGTGAATTACGTTTAGAGAGCGAATTGAACAGGCAAGTAACGGATAAGGGCTTTGAGCAGCTGGAAGCCGAGTTAAGTGAATGCGAAGAAACGCTGAAGCAGTGCAGAGATAACATTGCCGCGTTAAAGCATACATTGATAGAGAACAGTGCTGCCAAAGAGCGCATCAAGGAGCAGAGGTCGCTCATCGATGCTCAGAAAAAAGAGTCTGTTCGCTGGGAAAAATTACATGGCCTGATCGGTTCAGCCGATGGGAAAAAATACCGCAATTTTGCTCAGGGGCTAACTTTTGAACTGATGGTGTCACATGCAAACCAGCAGTTGGAAAAGATGAATGATCGCTACCTGTTAATCCGCGACAACAAACAACCGCTGGAGCTGAATGTAGTCGACAATTATCAGGCTGGTGAAATAAGATCGACGAAAAACCTCTCTGGTGGGGAAAGCTTTATTGTGAGCCTGACACTTGCTTTGGGCCTCTCCAAGATGGCCAGTCGAAAGGTCAGAGTTGATTCACTGTTTCTCGATGAAGGTTTTGGCACACTGGATGAAGAAACTCTGGAAACAGCCCTGGAGACGCTCACAAGCCTGCAGCAGGATGGTAAGCTTATCGGTGTGATCTCTCACGTGTCAGCCCTTAAAGAGCGCATTGCCACTCAGATTCAGGTAAAACCTCAATCTGGTGGTAAGAGCATTATCATCGGAGCCGGCTGTAAGGCGATTTAACAGCCCATCATCGGAAGGCGTAAAAGAACAGTGGAGGAGTCACTACTAGCCCACTTAATGTTCAACGAAGGCTTTAAAGGCATTAAAAACAATAGGGTATGATGTTTTCGGTTTCATTGACCATGACAGCACTTGATCCATACGCGTCATCCTATGCTTAGATCATCATTCAATTTGTTATCATAAGTAAATTAGCAGAAGGCAGGACACACTATAAATTGTCATTCGTGTTTAAACACCGTCGGGAATGTAAGTACCTGCCTTTTAAATGAGAACAAAGCTGGACAGTTCATGAGGTGATGCAACCTGAATTAAGGATTGCGAGCTGAAATCTCAGATTTGAAAAGGAGGTTAATATGCGTAACTTTGTAGGAATTGATATTTATTTTGAGCAGTCAGGCCGTGGAAGCCATGTGAATTTAGAACAGAGTGAAGAAGGCTATCAAGTGTTGCGTCATCTGAGTAAGGGGACGTTACCCTTTGAGTCATCTCGGAGGACTAAGTATTAAATGAGCGAAACAGATTATAGTTGTGATTTTATGAAACCTCTGGACTTAGTCTGCGAAGCAGATCCTAGAAATGCAGGAACGTATCCAGAATTTATTGGTGGTGGTCAGCGAAAGATTGACCTCTTTCACGAACGCATCTCAAAATATTCACTGAGTGAACCTATTCCTGTTGAAGTGCGGATACATTATGAAACTGCAAAAAATATTTATCTCTATTCATGGTTTGTTTTTCGTTTTTTCAATGTTGCAGAGCATCAAGCTTTGACCAGCCTTGAGCTTGGTCTAAAAGAGCTATACAAGGACGAGCTCCCTGAAAAGGTAGGGCTTTCAAGGCGTTTGCGACATGCGAAGATGCATGGGCATATAAAAAGAGAAGACTTTGAATTGTACCGTCATCGAGTCTGGCTTAGCGCAAGAGAAAGGTATTGGAGCGAAAAGCATCTAGAAATGGATGAGAAGGGATTGGAGTCAATTATATTGGATGACTCTGAAGTTGTTGTTACAGATGATGATCATTTTGATTATTTAGATGCCAAGATAAAGAGGATTTGTGATTTTAGAAATGATTATGCTCATGGCTCAAAGGATTTATATGAAGGTGTTTTGCATACATTTGAATTTGTCTCTGAAACTTTAAACAGTGCTTATCGCCGTAAATATGGGCAGTCAGCCTAATAATTGGAATTAGGGACAGGTCTTGAATCTTGATTGTTGTTTAGGAAGGAACGGTGCCAGGCATGAGTTATTTAAAGAGATGTTAAGTAACAATATTCATAGGGGCTGAGCAAGATAACATTGAGTTAAGGAATCTTTTTTAACCCCTTTTTGTATCTACTGCGTTTATAGAGACAGGCCATGCCTGAAACTATCTAACATAGGAGATACAGATGAAGAGCAAAAGAAGCAGTCTATTATTGATCACCATGCTGTTTACCAGCCTTGCACTGGTTGCATGCAATGCCAGCCAGAAAGCAGATATTATGACGGAACAGGAAGTCAAAACTCTAGGGGCAGGCAAAGCAGAGGCGCTGCACGATCTGCAGCTCAGTGAGCTGGCAACGTCGCAGCCACAAGTTCGCCGCAAAGAAAGCAAGGCGCATTACAGAAGAGCTATGGCTCCGGGCGCTATGATGGCAGCCATGCCGGGTGTTGCGTTCCCGTCCGAAGCTGTTGATCGGGAGAGCTATGCCCATCTGGAGAGGAATGGAGTCAAACTGGTCAGCTCTGATCCGGTTTCCACCTTCAGTATCGATGTTGATACAGGCACTTATGCCAATATACGTCGCATGCTGAATGAAGGACGTTTGCCACCGCAGGATGCGGTGCGCATTGAAGAGATGATCAATTACTTCTCTTATGATTACAAAACACCAAATAGCCAGAAGCAGCCGTTTCGTGTCACGACCGAAATAGCGCCTGCACCCTGGAGTGCTGAGAGACATCTATTGCATATCGGTATCAAGGCTTATGAAGTGGATCGCAGGGAGTTGCCTGCATCCAACCTGGTCTTCCTCGTAGACGTATCCGGTTCGATGTTTAGTGCGAATAAACTACCGCTGCTCAAATCAGCACTGAAAATGCTCAGCTCACAGCTTTCAAACAGAGATCGCATTTCACTGGTGGTCTATGCCGGTGCATCTGGTGTGGTACTCGAACCAACTGCCGGTAATCAGCGTGCCCGAATCGCATCAGCTCTGGATGCCCTGCAGGCTGGTGGTTCTACCAATGGTGGAGCAGGCATCCGTCTGGCTTATGCCATGGCCGAACAGGGATTCATTAAAAACGGTATCAACCGTGTGATTCTGGCTACCGACGGTGATTTTAATGTGGGTACGACAAACTTTGAATCACTCATTGATCTGGTGGAGGAGAAACGTAAGTCGGAGATTTCACTGACCACACTTGGTTTTGGCACAGGCAACTACAACGATCATCTGATGGAGCAGTTGGCTGACAAAGGTAATGGCAATTACGCTTATATTGATACCATCAATGAAGCGCGCAAAGTTCTGGTTGATGAAGTCGGCTCGACGCTTCTGACCATTGCCAAGGATGTTAAAATCCAGATTGAGTTTAATCCTGATCTGGTTTCGGAATACCGCCTCATCGGTTATGAGAATCGCATGCTTAAACGGGAAGATTTCAACAACGACCGGGTAGATGCAGGTGAAATTGGTGCAGGGCACACTGTTACAGCACTGTATGAGATTTCACTCAAGGGCAAAAAGGGGCAGATCGACCCGCTGCGTTATGGGAAGGAGACCAGCAGTAGGGGAGCTTCGGCAGAAGAACTCGCTTTCCTGCGTCTGCGTTATAAACAGCCCGATGCAGAAAAGAGTCAGTTGATTGAATATCCATAAATAAATCTTCGATCAAAAAGAACC
>JAJFLH010000020.1 GCA_021772775.1 Mariprofundus sp.
TACCGATTAATACTGGCCTTATAAACCGACCAAGACCTTCTTTTGCTTGAATCAAAGCCAAATACGGTCATAAAATGCAGTTAAATAATATTAGCGCAACAGATCACTGTTTGATTTACGTTTTCACACGGTCTGGGCCGACCTCGGACCGTTGGAAAGGTTTAAATACAACGTTCATCTTTTGCTCTCCGCTTAGCATTGTTCTTTTGATCATTGTGCTGATTTCTCTGTGTAACTCCGCACCAAGGTGACACCGCTTGCGTAAGAGAGAGTGCTTGGGGCAACTCTGAGGTAAAATATTTTAATGCGATTGTCCTAGTATTATTGTTCGTAATGCTCGACTTTACTACACAGATTCCGTAATCTGCGCGACGTAAAATTGACGAGGTGTTGTAGATGGCAGACGCGATGACTGGGGCGATATTGGTACTGGCTGACGGACGTGTTTTTCGTGGTGAAGCCATAGGTGCTATTGGTAATACGGTTGGTGAAGTCTGTTTTAATACATCGCTGACAGGTTATCAGGAAATTCTCACTGATCCCTCTTATACGGATCAAATTATCACATTCACCTATCCACACATTGGTAATGTCGGTATAAATGATAGCGATATGGAGTCCGACGCGATTTCAGTACGCGGTTGCATCGTGCGTGCACCAGCGCGGATTACTTCAAATTACCGCTCTGAACAGGACTTTAATGCCTGGTTGTCGGATAACGGTGTTGTCGGTATCGCCGGTATTGATACACGTGCACTGGTTCGCCATCTGCGTGACCACGGCGCACAAAATGGTGTGATTGCATCCGATGGCATGTCAGAAGCTGATGCGCTGGCAATGGCCAACAGTTGGAGTGGTTTAGACGGTCGTGATTTGGTTGGACAGGTAAGTCGCAAAGATCAAGCCGAGTGGCAGCAGGGTACATATGACCTGAATCGCGCTGAATTTCAAAATCTTCATTGTGACAAACATGTGGTGGCCTTTGATTTTGGTTGTAAACGTAATATTTTCCGCAAGTTGGCTGATCGTGGTTTGAATGTGACAATTGTGCCTGCTTCGACATCAGCTGCAGATATATTGGCGCTGAAGCCGGCTGGTATTTTTCTCTCTAACGGCCCAGGTGATCCGGCTGCTGTTGCTTATGCGGTCGATACCATTCGTGAATTGCTTGATGCAGATATCCCTATTTTTGGTATATGCATGGGTCATCAACTGCTAAGCCAAGCTTTGGGCCTCTCTACCTTTAAATTGAAGTTCGGTCATCGTGGTGGCAATCATCCGGTTAAAGATGAAACGACCGGTAAAATAGAGATCACCAGTCAAAATCATGGTTTTGCAGTTTGTGATGATAATATTCCAGAGCATGTTGATATTACGCATCGGTCTTTATTCGATGGTACCGTGGAAGGTTTGCAGGTGAAGGGTAAACCTATATTTTCTGTGCAATATCATCCGGAAGCCAGTCCTGGCCCACAGGATGCCGATTATCTGTTTGATCGATTCGCGGATCTGATCCATTAAAACCTGATCTTTTCATGTGAACTGAATGCATCGTTTGAGACTTTATCGTTGTATTGCATCATAAATTAAAGCAGGGCATTTGGATTGTACTAGGAGTCGTCGTACTTAGGATCGTAGCGAGCAGATGGGGTGACGAGTCAATAATAGTGCGGTTTTGAGGCGCAGAGTGGTAACTATGTAATGATAAACCGGGATGTTTTTGGCGGCCTCCCTGCCATGCAGTAGATTTCTCATAAGTCCGACAGGATCCTAGACCCAATATAATCATATTTCTGTTTGTGCCTCTATCAGGCTTATAATTTCTATTCATAAATGAATCGTTTTATTCACTCCGGCTTACCCGTTGTGGCAATAGCCGTAGGTTTTCATTCTCAATACTCCAGTAAGAGCTATTATTGGCACTAAACGTGCTAATCTGTTTGAAAGAATCGAAGTTTAGGGGCATGCCTGCTGTGAGATTGAAAACGCGATGAAAATTTGGCATAAATTAACGCTGGGGTTTGTTTCTCTGGCACTGTTTATTGCCTTCTTGGGTACGTCAATTTCTATTAGTCAATCAGCACTCCTGGAGCGAGTAAATGTGATTCACTCGTCTAATATTGGCGAGGTGCGCTTTTCTCATGAAATTGCCTATCACCTGCAAAGAGTTAAATCGAATATTCGTCTGCTTATTCTTGAGATTGATCATGGCTCGTTTGAAGAGAGGGCATATGCAATAGGGCAAATAAGAACAAGCCTGAATGAAATTGATGAGTTGGTTGAGTCGCTTGTAAAGGCAACAGAGGCGGGCCTTAAGTCGGAATCAATACTTGAAGAGGGCGGTGGAAAGTCTGAATTATTCCAAATCCAGCTGGTGAGAAAAGAGCTATCGGTTGTTATGGTGTTAGCCAATCGTCTTTTAGATCATTATGCAGATGGGGGGATTATTACATCTGAGCAGGGCATGATATTCGAAAAGAAGATGCAAGTCGCTTCCCGGCTGGCACAGGAGCTGATGGAAGAGATTGAAGAGGATGCATTTAGCGAAATTGGTCACTCCGTTGTTCAAATACGGGCGATGATTCGGGGCAATATCGATGAAGTTATCATATTTACGTTTGCCTCGTTTCTTTTTGCGATTTTGCTGGGCTTTTTTATCTCCAGAGCAATTATTAGAAATATCACTTCATTGAAGCAGGCAACGGTTCAAATTGGCTCAGGTCAATTTGATACAATAGTGCAAGTCCGTTCATCTGATGAGTTGGCTGAATTGGCTGCGGGTATTAATCAAATGGCATTAAACCTGCAGGCATTAACCCTTAGCAAAAATGAATTGTCTGAAGAGGTGGATCAGCGTAAACGTAAAGAAGTTGAGCTAAGTCTTGCCAAGGAGGTTGCCGAGAAAGCTGATCGTGCCAAGTCAGAGTTTGTGGCCAATATGTCACATGAGATACGCACACCACTGCATGGTTTGCTCGGTATCGCTGAACACCTTCGAGAGACTCAACTGAATGTAGAGCAGAAAGAGAATGTCGAGACCTTAATTGATTCTGGCGCCATGTTACTTAGTCTGATTAATGATATTCTTGATTTTTCCAAGATCGAAGCAGGGCAATTGGAATTGGAGCAGACCTTGTTTGACCCAAGATTAGTTTTGCAGAGTACAGTGCAGCTGCTTGATCAAAAAGCGGTTGAAAAAGGCATCAAGCTTGTTGCTGTTCTCGGTGATTCAGATTTACCACTGCATGTTACAGGTGATCTGGTGCGTATTCGCCAAATTCTGGTCAATCTGGCAGGTAATGCTGTTAAATTTACAGATCATGGCAACGTGACGATTAATCTTATCGAAGAGCGGGGTGATGGCGTTGTTCGCTTGCGTTATTTGGTGCGTGATAGTGGTATAGGTATTGCGAAAGAGAAGTTGGATAGCATTTTTGATAAATTCAGTCAGGCCGAAGCATCAACGACCCGGCAATATGGTGGTTCAGGCATAGGGCTAACCATTTGCCGTGATTTGGTTGAGCTCATGGGCGGAGAGATGGGAGTTGAAAGTGAAGTGGGTGATGGGTCTACATTCTGGTTTGAAATTTCATTGCCTGAAGTTGAAGTTGTAGAGGCAGATGTGGAGCAGAGCACTAGCAAACAAGCAGGTGAAGATGCCTTAGATTTAGTGCGTATTCTGGCAGTTGACGATAATGCTGTTAATCGCAAGGTGTTAGAGCTGCATCTGGGTAAGCTTGGTTGTATCATTGAACAGGCTACAAATGGGCAGGAAGCTGTTGAAATGATGGCAGCTACTGATTATCACCTTGTGTTGATGGATATGCATATGCCTGTCATGGATGGCATGGATGCGACACGGGCGATTCGTGCTGCAGAGCTTGAAGGTGAGCATACGCCGATTGTCGCGATGACAGCCAATGTGGTGAAGGGTACTCGTGAAAAGTGTCTGGAGGCTGGTATGGATGATTACCTGTCCAAACCCGCCAAGCCTGCTGATCTGAAAGCAATGCTCTTAAAATATTTGTCATAATAAATGGATTAGCACTCTTGTTGAATTTGTGTAAGTTCGCCTTTCAAGCTTCTCCATCATATGTACCGAAAATTCCAATACATAGATAGGTATAGTCTTTTTCAATAAAGCTTTTTGGTCAGTTATTAGCGATTTCTTGTTGGATAAATTGGTGGTGTTAAAGCTCTTGAAGGGCTCTGTTGTGTGAGCTCTTTATGGTGTGATGATATTACCATATTGTGCTTGGAAACTCTCTTCAGACATCAATATGGGCATAACAACGCCAGTTTGATTAAGCTCGCGCCATAATTTTTCACTGCTGCTTCTATCTGCAGGGGGGAAGGTGAATCGCCATGTTGGAATGGGGATGGTGCGATTTTGATAGCGGAACTTTCGCTTTATTGCCTTTAACCGTTGTTGCATGGCCGTGGCATAAGCGGCTTGATAAAAGCGACCTAAGCTGAGTAAAAATATGCCGTTGTCGGCGTCGATAACATTCGTTTCAATATTGTGGCTCTGCCAGGTTTTGGCGGCAACTTTAGCCTTCTCTCTACTCTTAAATAGTACAGCATCATCAAAGGCATGCATGGTGACTTCTTCTCTATTTTGAATGATTATGGATTCCAGCTGCAGCTGATTTAGTCGATCTGTTAATGCCACTAAACCCGCTTTGGAGATGACCCGACGTGTGATGAGGCGCCAAAGTTGTGGGGTGTTCTCTTCTGCAGAATCTGCAATCATATTGATATTAGCCGGAAGCATGACTTTTACTGGTGGCTGGTTTGATGCTGGTTGTGGTGCTTGCCAGAAAAACCAGGCGGAAATTGCCAGCGCGATTGCCAAGGTGAGTTGAGATAATGTGATAACGGTGGACACATCGAAACACTACCCTGTTGTTCGTTGGGTGAAACGATTGAATGTGAATTGGCTTTATCATTTATTCAACCAGGGTTTGGTTTTGTATAGAAAGTAAGAGGCTGATTGAATCTGCATAATATAGAGCGATTTGATAGGTGAAATGAAGTAGGGGCAGCGATGAACTGGTATTGGGTGTCGTGAATTGGCTCAATGCTTGCTTGGTTGCATGTGTGAAGCTTGATTGTCTAAAAATTAGCAAAGTTTGACGCTTGTTTAGAACTCTATAAACTTGACATTATTGCTTATAATAAGATAACTTGCACAGGTTTCTGTCAGTAAAGCTTAAAGCGCGGAGGGTGAGTGTCCTTTTTTTCAAACAAGTCTGAGGGATTGATGGGGATCGACATCAGTTCTACCGGTATTAAACTGGTAGAGTTGAGCAAGTCCCGTTCGGGCTATGAATTGACTGCCATGGCTACAGTTCCACTGCCGCGCGATGCTATCGTTGAGAATACTATTATTGATTCCACAGCTGTTTCCAATGCTTTGATTGAGGCGGTAAAGATTGCCAAGCCATCGACTAATAATGTAGCACTGGCTGTTTCCGGCAATGCAGTGATCATCAAAACAATCCAGGTGGCTTCAGCGACTGAGCTTGAGTTGGAAGCACAGATTGGCTACGAAGCTGACCAGCATGTGCCTTATGATGTGGAAGATGTGTTTCTGGATTTTCATATTCAGGGTATTTCGGCTGACGATCCAGAGCATATGGATGTGATTCTGGTAGCGTGTAAACGGGAAATAGTTGAAGATTATCAGCTTGTGATCAATGAAGCGGGACTAACTACGAAGTGTATTGATTGTGGTGTATTTGCTTTGGAAAATGCAGCTGAACTGACCGATGAGCACTCCGTTACTGAGGAGTCTGAATATATCTTCTCGGAAGAAGAAGCTGAAGTGAATGCACTGGTGAATATTGGTGCGAATATGATGAATATCAATGTGTTGATTAATGGACGAATGGCTTTTGTGCGTGATCAGTTTTACGGTGGCCAGAATTTAACGGAAGAGATTCAGAAAGCACATGGTATAAGTTATCATAATGCAGAGCAGTTAAAAGTTGACTCTTTTGCCTCTGTTCAAGCCGATGCACTGGAGCATTTTTATGCCGGACTGACATCGGAGTTGGTGCGCTCATTGGATTTCTATTCTGCCAGCCAACCCGATTTCCCTGTTCGTAAACTGTTTCTTAGCGGTGGTTGCGCATTGTTACCCAATATCACTACTGAATTGGAGCAGCGGCTGGGCATTGATACAGCGATACTTAATCCGCTGCTGAATGTGAATATATCACCGAAAAAATTTGATGTGCGAAAACAGCGTGATTTAGGGACAATGATGATGGTTCCGGTTGGTTTGGCGCTGCGGAAGTTTGACAAATGATTCGCATTAACCTGATCCCCTATCGTGCTGCACGGCGACAGCATCAAACTGTGCAGCATGTCAGTGCTTTTGCTGCAGTCGTGGTCTTAGCGTGTTTGTTGGCTTTGGGAGTACATACGATGGCTTCATTGCAGCTGGCTGATGTGAAAGAGCAGACTATTGTGTTGCAGCAGCAAAACATCGATTTGAAAAAGAAGATCGGTAAAATTAAAGACTTGGATAGCCTACGTAGCAATGTTGAGCGTAAATTGACTATTGTTGATCGTCTGCAGGAGGGGCGCTTTCATTCACTGCATACCCTGCATGCGATTGCCGATTTGATACCTCAAAACGTCTGGCTTGATTCGATCAAAGATAAAGGTCGCGATATTGAGTTAGCTGGTTTAGCTGAAAGCAATAAAGCCGTGGCGAGTTTCATGCGTAAGCTGGATCAGTCTGCTATTTTTTCAAATATCCGTTTAGGCGAAATTACACGGATTAAGAAAAATGGTTTGCCGTTACGCCGTTTTAGCTTGAAAATAGCGCGTGTCGAAGCCAATAAGTCTGATGCGGCGGCTTCGAATAACGGCAAGGCATCCTGATGTTTGAATCAGTGAAACTCTCTATGCTTGAATCGCTTCGTCCTCTGCTGCCTATGCCACTGTGGCACAAACTATTGTTTTTACTGGCCACTTTTGCATTGATCATTGCGGTCTACTTTTATATGGGCTGGGTACCACTGCAGCAGTCGATCACACAGCAGAAGACAGCGATGAAGCTGCAACAGACGATGTTGTTGAAAAATCAGCGTTTGGCACATGACCTGCCGCGCAAACAACTGGAATACACGAAACTTGAGAAACAATTGAAAGTAGCTCTGAATATGTTGCCGAAAAAATCACAGATTCCGGATTTGCTCGAAAACGTATCATGGGCAGGTAAAGACTCCGGTCTTCTGTTCAAGAGATTCAAACCAGGTAAAGAAGCGATCAAACAGATCTATGCTGAAGTACCTGTAAAATTTAAGGTCTCCGGTAGTTTTCGCCAGTTGTTGACCTTCTTGAAGCGGGTGGGAGAGATGCCCCGCATTGTAGATGTGAAAAATATGAAACTATCAGCCGGCAAGTCACCTGGAATGTTGTCGGTCAGTGGCTTGGCAGTGACCTATCGCTTTGTCGATGCGCAAGCTGAAAATGGACGTAATGGACGGCGTAAATGAGTGTGATCAACGGTGATACGCGTTCGTCCGGGGGACATCAATGAGACGAAATATCAATAATATTGCAGTGTATACTGCAACGGGCTGGCAAGCTGCTGTACGCTATTTGCTGGGAACAATGATGCTATTGGCTCTAATATGTGGTCAAACCGTGCTGGTGCAGGCTGCAACAATTGAAAGCATGCAGCTGCTTACGGATGAATCTGGTGACAATTTACGTATTGCTATGGATGAGGCGTCTGAGTATCAGGTTTTTAATCTGGAGGGGCCAGATCGACTGGTAGTGAATTTTCCGAAGACCAAACTATCGGCTTCTGTGAATCCGCTGCAGGGTGGTGACAGCATTGAAAGCATTGTACCTGTAAAGGATAGCAGTGGTGTGCGCATTGAAATCGGTTTGATGGCCGGTACACAATATGAAATCGGTGAAAAGGGTAATGACCTGCTGATTAAACTCTTTGGTCCGGCGGCGGCATCGACAGGTGGGCCTAGTACTGTCGTAGAGGATATCGAAGTTCGGGATCTTGGCAAAGTGACTGAACTGGTTTTGCGTGGGAAACATATGGATGCAAACCATAATGCCTTGATAACCAATGATGGGGCAACCATGGTGCTCGACTTCTGGGGTGGAAAATCGAGTTTGCCGAAAGAGTATTACACATACAGTGCTCAGCGTATCAATAATGTTGCCATTGGCTCAGCTGAAGGGCGATTGCGCATGGTGGTTGCGTTGCATGCAGATGCTGGTTCAAATCATCAGATTGATGCCAATGCCAATGAGATGATTATTCGATTTGGAAAAATAAAACCTGTTGCGCGTGCTACTGGTTTGATTGTTGAGGCGATTGATTTTCAGCCGGACGATCGTATCGCCCATCTGGTCGTTCGCACGGATGACACCAATCCTATTGTAAATATCCAGGAGCAAGATGGAAAAGTCATCATTGACTTGAAACAGGCCCAATTGGCTACTGGGCAGGAGCGTTCACAGGATGTGCGTGCTTTCCCTGGTCCTGTAACACAGGTCGATAGCTATGGTGTTAATAAAGATGTGCGGATTGTTGCTCGTTTACGTCAGGCGTCTGTAGTGACCTCATATCAGACTGGTAATGTTTTGACGATCACCTTAAAACCGGACGATTTGGTAGCGGCAGATCAATCTGATGGTGATGTTGCCAAAGATGAAAAAGTCTATAGCGGTCAAAAGGTGACATTTAATTATAAGGATATAGATATCCGTAATGCTCTTAAGCTGATCGCAGAGATGTCCGAATTGAATATCATTATGTCTGATGATGTAGTCGGTGTTTTAACCATGCGATTGGTGGATGTACCATGGGATCAGGCGCTCGATATTATTCTCTCGGCTAAAGGTTTGGGTAAAGAGAAGAATGGTAATGTGATTCGGATTGCACCATTGTCGGTATTGAAGTCAGATTCTGATGCACGCAAGGATGCGAAGAAGAGTGCTGAACAAGTTGCGCTATTAGAGACTGAATTTATTCAATTGGGTTATGCCTCAGTCAATGATGTGAGCACGATCCTTAAAGGTGGTACGGTTTCTCAGTCCTCTGCAACATCGACCAGTGCAGCTAGCGGTGGCGAGGGTGGTGGCCTTAAGCTGTTGTCTGAACGAGGCAGTATTCTGCTGGATGAACGCAGTAATACTATGATTATAACGGATACGCGTGAGCGTTTAAATAATATTAAATTGCTTGTTTCGGTGATTGATAAGCCGATGAAGCAAGTGTTGATTGAGGCGCGCATTGTTGAAGCTTCGGACTCTTTCTCTCGGGATTTAGGTGTGAAGTGGGGTGGTGCATACAATAGCGGCGGCGGCCGGTTTACAAATAATGTTGCTGGTGCAGCAGTGGGAACCAACGTCGTTGATTTGGGGGCGGCGGTTGCTGCTGGTTCCGGTGGAGCTATTGGATATACGCTTGGTACCTTGAGTGGGGCACTAAACCTTAATCTGGAATTGTCTGCGGCAGAAACAGAAGGTGATATTAAGGTGGTTTCCAGTCCGCGTGTATTCACCAGTAATCTGCGTGAAGCACTTATTGAACAGGATGAACAGATTCCTTTTGATCAGGTGACAACATCGGGTGGAGCTACAACGATCACGCCTGTATTCAAGAGTGCCAAGTTATCTCTGCGTGTGACACCGCAGATTACAGCGGATCAGCGTATTATTATGGATCTCAAGATTAATAAGGATACGCCTGTAACCAATGTTGCAGGTACGGCCACTGCGATTAATACCAAGACAGTAGAAACACGATTGTTGGTGAAGAACGGTGAAACAGTAGTGCTTGGTGGCATATATACTCAGACTGAGCTGGATCAGGTTTCCGGTGTGCCAGGTTTGATGGGGCTTCCTTTTATTGGAAATCTGTTCAAGCGTAATCTGAAAACTAAAAACCGTAGTGAATTACTTATTTTTATCACACCTACGGTGATTAATACCGAAGGCCAGGCGGGTCGTAACTAAGGCAAGAGTTAGAGCACAGATGCAGCTATTTCATCTGCTAAAGCGATGCCTTCGTTGCTTAAATGGATTGAATCATCAATGACAATCAGTTGATCATGAGCCTGCCATGTTTGTAGTTTCTTTGAGAACTGTTGCCATGCATCAATGCCGAAGCGCTGTTTGAATGCAGGGCGATTGATACCTTTTGTACGTCGCAGTCCAATCCAGAATGCTTCTGCGGCAGCCTGTTCACAATTTAAACTCTCTTCGCTGTTCATGGCGTGGCTCTGTTGCATGACTGTTTTGATATAACGTTCTGGTGTGCGGATATTACTGTACCGACTAATACCTTGATCCGAATGATCCCATTTTCCGGCTGCACCAGCGCCAATACCGATATAATCATGGTAGAGCCAGTAACCATCGTTATGACGGCATTTGAGATTGGCTTTGGAGAAGTTGGATATCTCATAGGCTTGGTAGCTAGCATCTGAAAGTTGCTGACGGGTTTCATAAAACATATTGAGAGCCAGCTCATCATTGGGCAAAACATAGGGGCTTTGTGCATGCCTGGAAGCCAGTTTGGTATGTGGTTCAACCGTCAGTTGATAACAGGATAGGTGTTCTGGCCCTAAATCAATGGCTTTGTGCAATGAGCAAAGCCATTCGGAGAGGCTTTGTTTGGGAAGCCCATACATCAAATCCAGATTGATGTTGGTAAAACCAGCCTGGCGGGCAATGTGATAAGCCTTAACCGCATCATCAGAGCCATGGATACGTTCTAACCAGCGTAGTTCAGTTGAATCAAAGCTTTGAACGCCTATAGAGAGGCGATTAACACCAGCTAGTTTATAAGCCCGAAAATTCTCTGCATCGGCGGTGCCTGGATTCGCTTCCATGCTGATTTCGGCATCGTCATCAATGCCACAATAGAGAGAAGCAGCATCAAGGATGGTTTTGATGAGTGATGGTGGTGCAAGTGATGGCGTACCACCACCGATGAATATGGTTTGTAGTTTTCTACCGGCAAACATAGGGCTGGCTGCCCACTGTTTAAGTTCGGCAATCAGTGCCTGTTGATAATCTTCCCAGGCAGGTTCACTGCGTTCATGCGAATTGAAATCGCAGTAATGGCACTTATGAACACAATAGGGAATATGAATATAGAGTTGTAATGGCGAGGCTACGCTCATCTCTGTGTTGTTACCGAACAATCACTTTAAAACTATTTCATAGTGATCTGCTGCGAAGTTTTCATCACTCTCGAAAGATATCTCTTTGTTTAAAAAGGTCTCCAGCTGCAACACACCTTCATTTTCTTCTCCCAGCATCAGGTCAATGATATCTGGGTGGGCAATGACTGTAAGTTTTTCACACGGGTAGGCACGCGCTTCGGCCACAACCTCACGAAACAGCTGATAGCAGATAGTTGGTAAGCTTTTCTCCAAACCGTTGCCGTGGCAACTCTTGCACTCGGTCAGCAGCATGCGACCGAGTGACTCGCGTGTACGTTTGCGGGTCATTTCAACCAGTCCCAATTCGGATAGCTGGACAATATGATTTTTGGCTTTGTCTCGTTTGAGGGCTTCGGCAAGCATTTCCATGAGCTTCTGCTTGTTCTCTTCTTCCTGCATATCAATGAAATCGATGACAATAATGCCGCCTAAATTGCGTAAACGAAGCTGATGAACGATTTCATGTACGGCTTCAAGGTTGGTTTTAAAGCCGGTCTCTTCCATGTTTTTGGAGCCGACGAAGGAGCCTGAGTTCACATCAATGGCAATTAATGCTTCGGTTTGATCAATGACGATATGGCCACCGGATTTGAGGGGAACATGGCGTTGCAGGGCAAGCTCAATAGTTGATTCGACACCATAGACATCGAAGATGGGGCGATCACCTGGATAGTAATAGAGTTTCTTCGCCACCTCAGGCATGAAACGGCGAGCAAACTTTTTCATGCCATCATAGGCACTGCGAGAGTCGATATGGATCTTTTCAATATCGCTATCGACATAGTCGCGCATGACGCGCAGATAGAGGTTTAACTCTTTGTGGATCAATGAACCACGAGCAGAATTTTTGGAACGTTTTTCAACATCTGCCCATAAGCGTAGTAAATAATCGAGATCCTGACGTATGTCGGCCTCTTCTTTACCTTCAGCAACAGTGCGGATGATGATGCCACCTTGTTTCAGTTCCATCGATTTGCAGATGTTCAGCAGACGTTCGCGCTCCTCCAGGCCTTCGAGGCGTTTGGCAATGCCGATATGATCCAGATGCGGTAAATAGACCAGGTAGCGACCCGGTAAGCCGATCTGGCTGGTCATGCGTGGCCCTTTTGATGCAATGGGTTCACGCGAAACCTGTACCATCAGCTCTTGATTATCTTTGAGTAGATTGGCAATCGGTGGGGCATTACGGCGAGCCGGTGGTGGGGTGTTTGCATTGTTATCATCTTCATCACTATGTTCTAAATCATCAGTGAAGTTGGTATCAGGCTGTTTTGCCGTGGCAATATCACCAGCATAAAGGAAACCTGCTTTTTCCAAACCGATATCAATAAAAGCAGCTTGAATACCGGGCAATACGCGCTGCACACGTCCTTTATAAATATTACCTTTCAGGCCGCGTTCGCGCTCGATATAAATCTCTTCCGCCTGCCCATTTTCAATTCGGGCGATGCGTGTCTCAAATGGTGCTACATTAACCAGTAATTCCACGCTCATTTTAGTGATCCTTGGTTTGCATGATGAATCATGTTTTATTTTTAATTTCTGCGATCATATTCAAGGTTGTGCGTACGGGCAAACCAATGACGTTATCGAGTGGTCCATCAATGGATTCGATAAAGCTCGCAGCACCTGCCTGAATGGCATAAGCCCCTGCTTTATCGAGAATATCATTGTGTATGAGATAGGTGTCTATTTCAGCTTCATCAAGGGCGCGAAAGCGAACACCAGTGCGCACCTGCTGAAAGATCATATGGTGGTTGAATCGTACACAGACACCTGTGAATACCTCATGCTCTTGTCCGGATAGTTGTTGGAGCATGGTTTTGGCATGTGGCAAGTCTATAGGCTGCCCCAGTGCCTGGTCGTGAACGCAAACCAGTGTATCTGCTGCAATGACTGCTATGTTCGGTGGCGCATCACAAGCTATGGCTTTGGCCTGACATAAACGTTCGACCATCTGTTGAACGGATTCACCAGGTAGGGCTGTTTCATCAATATGAGATGGGCGTACTTCAATAGCAAGGCCTGCACTTTGAAGTAGTAGCAGGCGGCGTGGGGAGCGCGAGGCAAGAATAATTTCCATATTCGAATGCTACTAACTGTAAGCTATACAAGCTATATATAGTGTCTCTTAATTCAATTTGACTGCCAGCGTTTGTGATGAGTTGTGCGTGATAATGTTTCTCTTCTACTTTGGCTTGACGGCACGGATTGCGCCTTTACGATGCACGGACTGTGAGCAATTCTATCCATTCCCCCCTTGAGCGTGCTGTCCAACTTTGTAAGGCTGATATGGCCCTTGTCGATGCCTGTATTCATCATAACTTGCAGTCTGATATTATGATGATTCCGGCTATCGGACATTACATAGTTAATAGTGGTGGTAAGCGTTTCAGACCCTTGTTGTGTCTGCTGACAGCGCGACTGTTTGCATATCATGGTGAACGTCATATTCCGCTCTCTGTAGTGGTGGAGTTTATTCATACAGCATCGTTGCTGCATGATGATGTTGTCGATTCATCTGATCAGCGGCGGGGTTCTCCTTCTGCCAACGGTGTATGGGGTAATCAGGCATCCGTTTTGGTTGGCGATTATCTTTTTTCTAGGGCATTCCAGATGATGGTCGCCGATGGTGATATGGCCATGTTGAAGTTGATGAGTGATGTCACAAATGCATTGGCCGAAGGTGAAGTGCTGCAACTTTCACGTACCTTTCACCTGGAAATGACTGAGGCCGAATGCCTTGAGGTCATTGAGCGTAAGACAGCTGTGTTGTTTAAAGCTGCCAGTGAAGTTGGGGCGCATGCTGCTGAGCAATCTCCTGAAGTGGTGGCCCAAATGGCTGAATATGGCATGTGTTTGGGTGTAGCATTTCAATTGATGGATGATGCGCTGGATTATCTGGCTGAAGCAGAAGAGGCGGGTAAACCCGTTGGACATGATCTGGAAGAGGGTAAGATCACCTTGCCATTGATTCATGCCATGCAAGGCGATGCGGAATTGGCTGCCAGAGTTGAGGAGATATCCGAGCGCGGTTGTTATGAAGATGGTGACCGTGAGTGGGTGAGAGGGCGTGTGAGTGCTCAGGATGGGGCTGGATTCGCGATGAACAGAGCCAAAGATTATGCTGAACGCGCCAAGCATTTGTTGCCAGATAGTGCTGGTATCGATATAGATGTTAGGAATTTATTGGCAGAATTGGCTGAGTTCTCAGCCCATAGGCCTTATTGATCACTCTTTCTAAGTTGTAATATGGTCTCGATTGGCGGCTGGAGTCTCTGTAGTGCAGTCGTTAGTCAGTCAAACTATCACTCTGGCCTGATTCATGCTTTCCTATGATAAGCTAAAATATACTTTATATGATTGCTATCTGCTGGAGTGACTGTGTGGAATCCATTTAAAGCAAAAATATCGGGGCCTGATCTAACCTTTTTACCGTCTGGTAAGCGAGTTACTGTGTTATCTGGAACAACGGTTCTTGAAGCGGCTCTAGCTCATGATATTGACTTGAATCACTCTTGTGATGGCAACCTTGCCTGTAGTAGTTGTCATATTTATGTCGAATTCGGTGATGAATTTAGTAATCCTCTTAGTTCTGAAGAGGATGATATGCTGGAGTCAGCAGATCATGTGCAAACAAATTCACGTTTAGCTTGTCAGCTTAAGGTTTATGCGAATATGACGGTAAAACTACCAGAAAGTTGACTCTCCTATATCTCTGGTTGGTGTAATCGAACAAATCTAATAGCGCATTTTAATCTACTGCAATGATGCAGTTTCATCCTACTATTTAAAGTCTGTTCAATATTTCAGAGATAGATAGCTCTTTCCGTCGCCAATTTCTCTGTTTGGTACCTAGGCCTTGGGATATCTTCTTATATTACACTTAAATCAATAAAAGTACTAAATTCGCAAATACCGCAAATATCTTTACAAACGAATAAAGCGTGTTAATATTCGACCTGCACTAGGGGTATGTATTGCAGGAGAAGCTATGGATGCAGTAGCAAAGGTTGATGAGTTGAGTGAGAACCAATATCTGTCGTTTATACTGGCAGGAGAAGAGTACGGTATAGATATACTTGTTGTTCAAGAATTGCGTGGTTGGGAAGATACAACACAGATCCCTAATACCCCGGCTTATGTTAAAGGTGTGATTAATCTGCGTGGTGTTGTGGTTCCTATCATTGATTTGCGCAGTCGATTCAATTTGGAAGAGGTTGAGCATGGCCCGGCCACAGTTGTAGTGATTGTGAAAGTAACGGTTGCTTCCAAAGAGCGGATTCTGGGTGTTGTCGTCGATGGTGTCGCCGAAGTTTACCACATTAATGAGTCAGATATGCAGCCTGCACCCGAGATGGAGGGGGCTATCTCCATCGATTTCGTCAAGGGCTTGGCCACGATGAATGATAAAATGATTATCCTTTTAGATATTAATCGCCTGATTAATGAAGGCGTATTATCGAGTAGCTCAAATGTTGCGAACAAACATGGTGAAGAATCAAAGGAAATGGAGAAAGTATCATGAGAAATAATCAACCAGTCACCAATAAAGAAGTGATGATGAAGGATGGCTCCATCCTAGTTTCGATTACAGATATGCAAGGGAAAATCACTGAGTGTAATCAGGAGTTTATTGATATCAGTGGTTACTCAAAAGATGAGTTGATTGGGCAACCGCATAATTTGGTTCGCCATCCGGATATGCCGGCAGTTGCCTTTGAAGATTTATGGGACTGTTTGAAAGCCAATCGTCCGTGGATTGGTTATGTGAAAAACCGTTGCAAAAATGGTGATTATTATTGGGTTACGGCCAATGCGACTCCGATTACCGAAAATGGCAAGGTGACCAGCTTTATGTCTGTGCGGTATAAGCCCAGCAGAGATGAAGTCGCTTCTGCTGAAGGTTTGTATAGGCAACTAAACAATGGAACTGCAAGCCTTGCACCAACAGGTTTGGGGCGTATCGCAGCTTTTGCCAAAGGCTTTTCGATTAAATCGCGTTTTTATGCCTTGATGACTCTGGTTCTGGCGCTGTGTTTAGGCGCGGGCTATTGCATTGAAACATCATTGCTTGAATCTGGAGCCACGTTGGTTGATGGCAGTCTTGTATACGGCAGCTTGATGAGTGTGTTTGCTGTGTTATTTGTAGGGGCTTATTTGCTGGTGATTAAATCAGCCTTGGGTTCTGTTGAAACGTTAAAGTCGCGTTTAATGGAATTGGCTGAAGGTGATTTTAAAGGTGATATTGATATTCGTCGAAATGATGAAATTGGCGATGTGATGCGCTTTTTGAAAACGCTTCAAATTCGGCAGGGCTATCAAATCAATGATGCACGCGATCAGGCGATCAGTATGGCTCGTATTAAGACGGCATTGGATCAGGTCAGTGGTAATATTATGATTGCAGATCCTGGGTATAATATCTTTTATATCAATGATGCAGCCAATGCTATGATGGCAGATTGCGAAAAAGATTTTAAAACAGTACTGCCTAACTTCAGTGCCAAGGATCTGATGGGTGAGTGTATTGATGTGTTTCATCAAGACCCGTCACATCAGCGTCGTTTGCTTGGGGCCTTAAGTGGTACTTATCGTTCAGAAGATACTGATATTGGTGGACGAACCATGGTGGTGATTGCAAACCCTGTATTATCTGAATGCGGTGAACGTATTGCGACAGTAGTGGAATGGATTGACCGTACGGCTGAAGCAAGAGTTGAAAGTGAAGTGGCTGAAATTATTGGGGCGGCACAAAGAGGTGATTTAAGTCGGCGTTTGAACACCAGTGACAAGAAGGGCTTCTTTGAATCATTAAGTAACGATATCAATACGCTAGTAGAGGTCAGTGAGCAAGTTGTTGATGATACTGTGCAGGTGCTTGGGGCTATGGCAGATGGCGATTTGACCCAAACAATTGATCGTGATTATGAAGGTTCGTTTGGTGAGCTGAAAAGCAATGTGAATGAAACAGTGAATAAGTTAACCGATTTGATTGGTGGTGTAAGTCAGGCCGCTGAAGAAGTCTCTACCGGTGCAGGCGAGATTCTGGATGGTAATAATACAGTATCGGAACGCACCCAGGAGCAGGCTGCAGCATTGGAAGAAACTGCCGCTAGCATTGAAGAAATTACCGGTACTGTTCAGCAAACTGCTGATAACTCACGTCAGGCGAATCAATTGGCAACGGATGCCAGGGTTCAGGCTGAAGATGGTGGTGAAGTCGCTGTGAAGGCTGTCAAAGCGATGGCAGAGATTAACGCCAGTAGTCGCAAAATTGCTGACATTATTGGTGTCATTGATGAGATCGCTTTTCAGACCAATCTGTTGGCTCTTAATGCTGCGGTGGAAGCAGCCCGAGCAGGAGAGCAGGGACGTGGTTTTGCTGTAGTGGCCGGTGAGGTGCGTACTCTGGCTCAAAGGAGTGCAGAAGCTGCGAAAGAGATTAAGCAGCTAATCAGTCAAAGTGTAAAGAGTGTTGAAGAGGGCAGTGAGCTGGTGGACCAGTCCGGCGCAGCATTGACTGAAATTGTAGGCGCATTCGGTAAAGTTGGAGATATTATCGCTGAGATTGCGGCTGCGAGTATTGAGCAAAGCAGTGGTGTTGAGCAGGTCAATAAAGCCATTACCCAGATGGATAATAATGTCCAGCAAAACGCAGCGATGGTTGAAGAGACTGCAGCTGCGAGTGCCAGCTTAAACGATCAGGCGCAGCGCATGAGTGGAATGGTTGCAGCCTTTAAACTTGATGACAGTGCAGCAAGACCCGCTGCATCGCAGAAGGCTAATAAGGCCCGTAGATCAAGCGTAAATAGGCAGCCTGCAAGTAAATCTGTGCGTGCACCTTCGAAGCAACAAGGTAGTGATGATACATGGTCTGAATTCTAAATAGTTGATGTTTCCTTTTTATTTAGAATTCGCAAGAGTCGCGATGTTTTATAAGCTGGATTAATGTACAGGGTTGAATTTTTAGGAGAGTAGCGGTGGCAAAAAAACCAATGACGAAGTCGTATCTGACTCCGAATCAGGTCGCAGAACTATTGATGGTGACACCTACCGCAGTTCGGCAATGGGCAGAAAAAGGTGAGTTGAGCGCGCTGACTACGCCAGGTGGACATCGGCGTTTTCTACCCAGTGAAGTGGATCGTTTTGCACATCAACGTGGTTTAACCTTGAACTCTGGTAGTGCGGGCCCAATGCGAGTGTTGATTGTTGATGATGACAAGCAGTTTTCTCGGTACCTCAAAGCTTTTTTTGAAGGCCTTCAAGATGAAGTGATTACAGAAGTTGCTAATGATGGTTTTTCTGCTGGCCTAAAAGTGATTGAATTTAAACCTCATGTCGTATTGCTTGATCTGATGATGCCAGGCATGGATGGTTATCAGGTGTGTGAAGCGATTAAGTCGGAACCCGCTAGTAAAGCGATTCGGGTTGTTGCAATGACTGGATTTCCATCACCAGAAAATATTGAAAAAATATTGGCTGCAGGAGCAGAAGTGTGCTTAGCCAAGCCGATGGATGATGATCTTTTGCTTGGGCAGCTAGGTTTAAAGCAATAAAAACAGATTGATGTTGTAAGAAGTTTGTTTACGTTTGACCTGTTGGGTAGAATAATGTGATGTTATGAACTACCGGACAGTAGAAATTTGATCAGGCTGAAAAGGAATCTATGCGCAACTCTAGCGTGCGCTTTATTGTTTTTCGTGAATGCATGTACACCTGCTGTCGATAAACCGATGAATCTTGCGAGTATTGATTGGCTTGGATATGCGCCACTATATTTGGCAGAAAAGCTTGCTTATATGAAGCCTGAAAAAATACATTTAATAGAATTGACTTCAGCCAGTGAAGTGATGCGCAATTTTCGCAATGGCACGGTAGATGCTGCCACTCTTACATTGGATGAAGCGCTGGTATTAAAGTCCGAAGGTTTTGACCTTCAAATTGTTTTGGTCATGGATATCTCCCATGGCAGTGATGTCATTATCGCGCAAAAAACGATTAAAACCATGTCAGAATTGGTTGGTAAACGTGTCGGTTTGGAGAAAACTGCATTGGGTGCTTATATGCTTAATCGAGCATTAGACCTGTCTGGCCTTTCTGCTGACGACATTAAAACAACATCTCTTGAGTTTTCAGAGCATGAACATGCTTTTCTTACAGGGGAGATTGATGCGGTGGTTACCTTCGGTAGCGCCTATAGTCGTTTAAATAATGCCGGTGGTAATGTTGTTTTTAGCAGTAAAGAAATTCCAGGTGAAATTGTCGATGTGCTGGTTATCCGAGACTCCTATCTGAAGGAGCATAGGGATAATGTAACCCATGCGCTAAAAGTCTGGTTCCAGTCATTGGCGTATTTGCAGCAAAACTATGCAGCGGCAGTGCAGACACTTGCCAGTAGTGTGAGCCTTAAGCCCGATGAGTATAGAAAATCATTGGAAGGTTTGAGGTTTCCAGATTATCATGAAAATATGATATTATTAAGTGCCAGCGATGAAGCTAGCATGCAGATGGGCCTATCAACATTGAAAGAGACTATGCTGCATGCGGGTTTATTGGATAAGGATGTTGATACGCGGCATTTTTATAGTGATCAGTTCTTGTTGTTGGTTAAATAATGATTCCTTTTTTACCACTTCGTCTATTTATCCCACTACTATTGGTTGCTTTTGTAACGATGGTCAGCTTGGTCAGTTTTATCTATATGTCATCACAGGCGGAGCGAAAGGTTGAAGAGAAAGCAAGTTACGACACCCTTCAAACGATGAATATGTTGCAGTCGAGCATCAATATTATGCTACGCAGAGATGACTTCGAAGCAGCAAAAATACAATTGACATCATTGATAACAAACCCGCAAATTAGTTTAGCAATTATAGTGGATGAGCATGGCGAGATTATTCTTTCAACACATCAACGAGCCGTGGTGGAGGCACTTGATGAGCGTGTTGCATCTTTCCTTCATAAGAACAACTTTTCAGACCTCACTGGTCACTATCGTAATGAGATATTTTTATCCGACAACAGGCAGTCGGTGCGAGCGGTTTCACCTATTTCATTGCCGGGGGGCAATAATGGGCTACGAATAACCCAAAATGGTTTTTTGATATTAGAAAAAAGCATCCAGTGGGAGAAAGGTGAAGCGCAGCGAAATGTTGAATTTACTGTGCTGATGTTTTTTGGTTTCATGTTTGTGGTCAGTGTAATTACCTGGTGGATATTAAACAATTTGATTACGCGCCGTGCAATGGATCTTTCAGCAATGTCGGATCAAGTTGGCCAGGGCAATCTCTCGATACGTAGTGCATTAACAGGCAACGATGAATTTTCACATATTGGTGACGCTTTCAATAATATGGTGGTCGCCTTTGCTCAGCAGAGAGATGAGTTAAGCTCCAGCGAACAGCGTTTAAAACAGAGTCAGGCTTTTTCACAGATGGGAAGTTGGCAGTGGATGATAGCGACCGATCAGTTGTACTGGTCGGAAACGGTGGCTCCGATGTTTGATCTGCCTGTTGATGTGGAGGTTAACTATGATCTGTTTGTCAATTGTATACATCCAGATGACAGAGATCTTGTAAATCAGTCCATTCAAACCTGTTTGGATGAGAATACAGCTTTAGATGTTCAGCATCGTATCATGCATGAAGATGGTTCTATTCGATGGGTGCATGAGTCAGGAGATGTGATCCGTGATGCGTCTGGAGCACCGTTGCAGATGTGCGGGATGGTTAGAGATGTTACCGAGCAGCGTGATGCCGAGGAGCATCTGTTAGCTCTGGTTAAAGAGTTGAAGTTTCAACAGTTCGCTATCGATCAACATGCGATAGTCACCACAACGGATTGGGCTGGTGAAATTATCTATACCAATGATAAGTTCAATGAAGTAAGTGGTTACTCTGGTCAGGAGGTGATTGGAGAGACGCACCGTATCATCAACTCAGGGTATCATCCCGAAGCCTTTTTTACTGAGCTTTGGACAACAATCTGTGCCGGGAAAGTATGGCAAGGCGAAATCTGTGATCGTAATAAAAGTGGTGAGTTGTATTGGATAGACACCACCATTGTGCCTCATTTGGACAAGTACGGTAAACCGGATCGTTTTACCTCTATTAGTTATGAGGTGACAGAAAGGGTTCTAGCTCAGCAAGTTGTTGAAGATGAACAGGCCCTGCTTGAAACAATGAATAGCATACAATCTAAATTTCTTTTGTTTACTTACCCTTTGCTGGGCTTTAAAAATAGCCTGAGCAGTGTATTAGCGCTCACTGGTAGCCAGTATGCATTCATTGCTGAGGTACTTTATACCGCTGATGGTGATCCATACTTTAAAACTCTCTCCGATCTTAGCTGGAATCCTGAAACCCATGCTTTATATGACAAGCGCCTGTTACCAAAACAGGAGTTTTATAAACATGACTCGATCTTTGGAGCTGCAATCCGCAGTTCAACGGGACTGTTTTCCAATGCCCCATGTTCTGAGTGGGGAGCTGAAAGCAGTGAGCTGCAGTCATCGCATATTTTTAATGTGATGGCAGTGCCGCTGCTGAATAGTGAAAAGGTTATTGGAGTGCTGGGACTGGCAAACCGACCACAGGGTTATGATGAGAGTCTGATGAAGCGATTTAATCATCTGGCCACAACATTTGCCCGAGTTATTGATGCATATCAAATCGATAAACAAAGGCGACTGGTCGAAGTGGATTTGGCTCGATTTAAATCAACGGTAGATGTTGCAACTGATGCAATTTATATGTTTCATCCTGAGTCGTTAAAGTTCTTCTATCTGAACGAGAGCGCAATTGACCAGGCCGGTTATAGTCGGCAAGAGATGTTCACTATGACGCCTTTAGATATTAATCCTGATTTTAATGAAGTTAGTTTTAATAACATGATTCAGTCACTGATCAAAGAGCCGAATAAGTCGGTCACGTTTGAGACGATACAGCGGCATAAAGAGGGGGGGCTCATATCTGTTGAAGTATTTTTACAATACATTGCACCAAGCAACGAACCGGCTCGTTTTGTAACCTTTGTTCGAGATATCACTGAGCGTCTTCAGATACAAAAACAGTTGCAGCAGTCCCAGAAGATGGAAGCGATAGGGCAACTTACGGCTGGTATTGCCCATGATTTTAATAATATGCTGGCATCCATACTCGGCTTTACACGTTTGGCTCAGAGACGAATAATGAATGAGGATCAGCCAAAGCTTAGTGAATATCTTGGAGAAGTGACACTGGCCGGCAATCGGGCGCGAGATTTAGTGCGGCAACTGTTGGATTTCAGTCGTGCTCATGCTGGTCTGGCCGAGCCTGTCAATGTTGTGCCATTGATTAAGGAAATCACCAAACTCTTCCAATCAACCTTACCGGCCAATATCCAGCTGCATTATAAAGTCGAAGAAAATATGCCTAATATTTTGATGGATCAAGTACAATTACATCAAATATTACTGAATATGATTGTCAATGCACGGGATGCAATAACAGAGCACGGACAGATTAATATTCAGACTCAAACAGTCAGTTATGCGGCTAAGGAGAATATGCAGCATAAGGTTTGTGATGCTTGTAACCATGCTATTGAACCGGGGCGCTATGTGGAGATAAGCATCCGGGACAGTGGTTCAGGTATTGAGTTGGATACGATGAATCAGATTTTTGAACCATTCTTTACAACCAAAGAGGTGGGCAAAGGAACAGGATTGGGCTTATCCACAGTGCTTGGTATCATGCATCAGCACAAAGGGCATATTGTTGTGCATTCAGAGCCCGGTTGTGGTTCGACGTTTAAATTGATATTCCCTGCTGATGATAGTGGTCTGCTTGATGATGGCGATGATGACTTTGAAACGAGTTTAATGCCTGAAAGTTTATATCAATATCATATACTTGTTGTGGATGATGAACGTGCACTGGCGCTCTTAATGGGTGAGATATTGAATGGCTTTGGTGCGGAAGCTGTGATTATGACAGATAGCCAGGAAGCTCTGGATCTGTTTAGGGATAAACCTGATTCGTTTGACCTTGTTATTACAGATCAAACGATGCCAAAGCTCACAGGCAAAGAGATTGCTGTTGAGATGTTGAAAGTCAGGCCTGAACTACCGATCATTTTGTGTTCGGGTTACAGTGGAGAGCTGGATGAAGAAGAGATCAAGGCTTTAGGTGTTCGTGGTTTTTTAGGCAAACCTCTGCACGCGGGTAAGTTGATTGATATGCTCACAGTTTTATTAAATGTCGAGCCTTAAGGGTATCGCAATCGTTTTATATCAAGTATCTGTGCGCTGGGGAAATATCCCCCTATAGGTGATATGATTTCATATTGTGAGCTCTGTTACATTTTTATAGTTTGCCCTTTATATGATGAACGCTGAGATATGAGGAGTGTGATATGAACAAAATGATAATAATGGTGGCACTGCTATGGCTTTCCGGCTGTGCTACATCAACTTATGAACAACGTACCACAGCTCAAGGGGCAGCGATTGGGGCTACGGCTGGTGCTGTTATTGGGGCGCAAAATAACAGGGTTGTAGAAGGTGCTGTGATTGGCGGTGCTTTGGGTGCACTTACCGGTGCTGTGATTGCAGAGCGAAAAGTAAAACGTAACGAGGCCAAGGCTCGTCAAACGCAGTATTATAATAAGCATAAAGCAGCTCAGCCTGTTAAACAGCGGTATAAAAAGCGCAAGCATGATGACGATGATGATGATGATGATGATGATGATCATAAATATCGTTCAAAACATCATGATGATTAAGGCCTGAGTGGACTATGGGCTAACTAGCTCCATCAGCAGTTCAGCAGTGAGGGTTTTATATTCACCAGGCGCAAGTGCCGTGTCGTGTAGGGATAAAACACCAATATGGGTGCGTTGCAAGGTTTCTACGTGGTTGCCGACTGCGGCAAACATACGCCGAACTTGATGGTAACGGCCTTCATGCAATACCAATGAAACCTGTTTGTCTGTGTGAATTGTCATCTCAGCGGGCAGACAGGGCTTTTCTTCACCCTCTAGAACTAATGTCCCACTGGCAAATGTATCCACTTCGCTTCCATCAAGTGGTCGATCCAGTGTTACTGCATAGGTTTTTGAAAAATGTTTTTTGGGACTGGTTAGCTGATGGTTTAATTGCCCATCATCGGTAATGATCAACAAGCCTGAAGTCTCTTTATCTAAACGCCCAACACTGGATAAGGCTGGTTTTCGACCTAACCAGCGTTCCGGAAAGCTGTCATAAATCAGACTGCCATCCTCTTTGCGAGAGCAGACGGTATCCAGTGGTTTGTGATAGATGATGGTGAGGCCATAGGGGTGGTCGAGTGGTTTTTCCATCAGTAAGACTTGATCAGGCCTTACTTTTTGAGCAGGTGAAACAGCCATTTCACCATCAATGCGAATTAATCCATCTTTGATCCAGAAACGCACATCTTTGCGTAGCCCGTAACCCAGACTGGTCAGTAATTTATCCAGTCGTTCTGCTTTGACATGAGTGTTATTCATTATCGAGTTCCTTTGATGACTTTGAAGCCATTGGCTTCGATCACTGTTTGGCATTGATGGAGTTCTGCCTGCATTAACCTTTCGTAAGCCAGTTTCCGATTGGCAACCAAATATAATAAGCCGCCTCGTTTAAGACTCTGACAGGCGCGTTGCACAATAGTTTTTCCCAATTCTACATCTCTTTGCTGAGCGGTGTGAAAGGGGGGGTTACAGACAATCCAGTTGAGTTTTTGCGGTAGAGCATCATGCGTTGCATCCAACCAGTGGAGTTGAATTTTCTGCTGCCATGGCGAGGTGTTTTGAGTGGCGCAATCGAGTGCTAGTCGGTCAGCTTCAAGCATATGTAGCTTGCTAATATTAGGAGAGGTGCGCAGCAGGTGCTCTGAAAGTAAGCCATAACCACAACAGAGATCCAGGCCTGTGCCTGAAAAATTATTGGGTAGGTGGTCAATCAATAACTGCGAACCAATATCAGCATGATCCCAGCTGAATAGCCCCGGCTGTGCGATTAAGTTGTGTGATAATACTTTTTTGGGTTTAGCAGTATCCAGCCACTCTGTAAGCTGGTCAGAGCTAAGCGTCGAGGTTTTTGTTGCTGAAAAAATACGGCATTTTGATTTGGATCGGGATACGACGTTTCCAGCTAATGTTTTCAGCGCAGTCTCATAACTTTTTGCGCCATGACCGTTAGCGCAGGCAATGATCATAGCTCCACCATCGTTCAGTCGCAGCATGCCTTCAGCTATCCAGCCCAATGTCTGCTGTTTGTTTTTGGAAGGCAATAGTAGAATACAGTCGTATGCATTTTCAAGCCCTGATAACCCTGTTACAGCATTCAGTCCGATCTTCTTGAGTGCCGCGTGTTCGGGTTTGAAGTGTTGATGCAAGTCGAGTTGTTCAGACTTCTCTGATAGGGCAATCAGTAGATCATCGGCATGTGTATTGATCACCAATATTCGTGAGAATGGTTTCTCAATTGCACTCTGATATAAAAGCTTTGTAGCTGGCATGGCTGAAACTGTATGAATAGAAGTAATGAGTGTCCAATGTCGCAGTGCAAGTTAATGTGGGGGAAAGTAATTAGGTGCTGGTTGACTGCTTCGGATTGCTGGAGAGTAGATTAGTCATTGGCATTTCTTTTGCTTTCTATATCTTCTATGCAAGTAACTTAAATGAGGTTTTGAAACTTGAGTAAACCTTGCAGATAGTGATGTTCAAATAAAACCTCAACGAGGTTGATTAGATATTTTTACAATATTGGTTTATGGTAATTTGAAGGATGGGTGATGAAAGCAGTCATATTAGCCGGTGGATTAGGTACTCGAATTAGTGAAGAGACTCACTTAAGGCCCAAACCTATGATTGAAATTGGGGGTAAACCGATTCTTTGGCATATCATGAAGAGCTATAGCACCTATGGCATCAATGCATTCATTATTTGCCTGGGTTATAAGGGGTATTTGGTTAAAGAGTATTTTGCCAATTATTATATGCATATGTCAGATATTACCTTTGATATGGAAAATAATTCCATGCAGGTGCATCAGAATACAGCTGAACCTTGGAAGGTAACATTGGTAGATACTGGTGAAATGACCGCTACAGGAGGTCGAATCAAGAGGATCGCATCTCACCTTCTTGCTGATGAACCATTCTGTTTTACCTATGGTGATGGGCTGGCTGACGTAAATATCGGTGAACTCATCGCTTTTCATCAGCGTAACGACAACCTAGCAACAGTTACCTCGGTTCAGCCTCCCGGTCGTTTTGGCTCACTGGATGTTAAAGGAGATGAGATTCTTGCTTTTGATGAAAAGCCGCAAGGTGATGGTTATTGGGTGAACGGAGGCTATTTTGTGCTCTCACCCAAGGTTTTGGATTATATTGAGGGTGATGAAGCAGTGTGGGAAGAGCAGCCACTACAAGCATTGGCTTCTGAAGGAGAGTTGCGGGCTTTTAAGCACAAGGGGTTTTGGCAACCGATGGATACATTGCGGGATAAGGTGCGTTTGGAACAGTTATGGGATTCGGGTAAGGCCCCCTGGAAAGTTTGGTGAACGTGAGTTTATTTGCTGATGAATACCGTGGACGTAAGGTGCTGGTGACGGGTTATACGGGTTTTAAAGGTAGCTGGCTGGTATTGTGGTTGAAAAGGCTGGGGGCAGAAGTCTCCGGCATTGCCTTGGGTTCAGTAGGTGAAGAAAATCACTGGGCACAGCTTCATTTAGATATTAAAGAATATAGGCAGGACATTCGTGATGCTGCAGCGGTTGGAGAGATTGTTGCGACAGTGAAACCAAATATTGTATTTCATTTGGCCGCACAATCGCTTGTGAGGGAATCCTATCATGATCCTTTGATGACCTGGTCAACGAATGTTCAGGGTACTGTGAATATATTAGATGCATGTCGTATAGAGAGTAGTGTAAAGGCTGTTATTGTCGTTACATCTGACAAATGTTATGAAAATTTAGGCATTGAGCGAGCCTATGCGGAGGATGATCGTTTAGGCGGCTACGACCCCTATTCGGCATCAAAGGCTGCGACAGAACTGGTTGCGAGCAGTTATCGACGTTCATTTTTTGATCAAAAAAAGAGTCCTCTATTAGCGACTGCTCGAGCAGGAAATGTGATTGGCGGTGGGGATTGGAGTGATGATAGACTTATTCCGGACCTCATTCGTGCGGAGATGGATAGCTCTCCGCTTGAAATTCGTTCTCCATATTCAACACGCCCTTGGCAACATGTTTTAGATGCTTTGGCTGCTTATCTTTTGCTTGGGCAGAATTTGTTGTCAGGTAAGCAAGAGGCTGCATCTGCATGGAACTTCGGCCCTGATCAGGAAGATAATAAACAGGTTATCGATGTGTTACAGATGATGCAAAATGAGTGGCCTAATTTAAAATGGTGTGTGAAAGTTGATGAACACCCTCATGAAGCACATCTATTAAATTTAAATAGTTCGAAGGCAAAAGAACTTCTGCGGTGGTCACCTGTATGGGATTTGAATCAGGGAATTAAAATGAGTGCAGAATGGTATAGAAGTTATTTGAAGCAGCAGCGTATTGATAGCGAAACTCAATTGGAAACATTTATTGAAGATGCGCAAGAAAAACATTGCTGTTGGGCAATTTGATTTGAAATTAATTCCAACAGCTATTCAGGGCGTGATGATCGCTGAAAATAGTATCTTTGAAGATTCGCGTGGAGCTTTTTCACGTCTGTTCTGCGAAATTGAATTGGCTCCTGTTCTTGCTGATAGAAAGATAGTGCAGATCAATCAATCTATGACGCATCAGGTTGGCGCTGTTCGAGGCTTGCATTACCAGCATCAACCCAATGCTGAGATGAAGATGATACGATGCATAAAAGGAAAGGTGTGGGATGTTGCTGTAGATCTGCGTAGAGGCTCATCAACATTTTTACATTGGGTTGGTCAGGAACTTACAGAGGGAAAATCAGAGATGATGATTATCCCAGAGGGTTGCGCACATGGTTTTCAGGTGTTGGATGTCGACTCTCAATTGCTTTATCTGCATACGGCTTCATATACTCCTGAAACTGAAGGTGCTATTCGTTATGATGATCCGTTGATTGCTATCGATTGGCCTGTGAACGTGACTGATCTGTCGCAGCGAGATCAATCACAATCATTACTTTTAAATACATTTCAAGGGTTAGATTTATGAATTGCAGACACTGTGCATTGCCACTAAAGCATCTGTTTCTTGATCTTGGTTCAGCGCCGCCTTCCAATGCCTATTTGAGTGAGGTCAGCTTGCAAAAGAAGGAACTTAGCTTTCCGCTTCGTCTGTTTGTTTGTGATCGCTGCTGGTTAGTTCAGACAGAGGATTATTTGTGTTCGCAAGAGTTGTTTACGGCCGATTATGCCTATTTCTCATCGACATCAGCTGGTTGGACGCAACATGCGGCAGACTATTGTACAATGATTGTTGATCGACTTGCTTTGAATCAAGACAGTTTTGTTATTGAAATTGCTGCAAACGATGGATATTTGCTAAAGAATTTTTTAACGCTGAATGTTCCCTGTTTAGGTATTGAACCTACTGAAAGTACTGCACGGGCGGCTGAAAAACAGGGCATAGAGGTGGTACGAAAGTTTTTTGATCATAAGTATGCCCAAGAGCTCGTAGAGGAGGGCCGGCAGGCCGATTTGATTATCGGCAACAACGTCTATGCGCATGTGCCGGATATCAATGATTTCACATCAGGCCTGAAAAAAGCACTTAAGCCGAAAGGCACGATCACTTTAGAATTTCCACATTTGCTGAATTTGATTCGTTTGAATCAGTTCGATACGGTCTATCATGAGCATTACTCTTATCTCTCGCTACACACAGTTCAGAGCCTCTTTGCTGATGCTGGGTTGATTGTGTATGACCTGGAGAAATTGCCTACCCATGGAGGCAGTTTGAGGGTCTATGGCGGACACGCCGATGAAGGTTTGTCGGTCAGTGCTTGTGTGATCGAAGTACTGAATGATGAGAAAGAGGCTGGCATGTTAAGTTTATCTCTTTATCTGGCTTTTCAATCACAGGCTGATCGGGTGAAAGCTGATTTGCTCGATTTTTTATTGACGCAGAAGGCAGAGGGTAAACAAGTTGCTGCTTATGGTGCTGCGGCTAAAGGCAATACTTTACTCAATTATGCTGGCGTAAAGGCGGATCTGCTAAGCTTTGTCAGTGATGCAGCCCCTTCAAAGCAGGGGAAATATATGCCTGGTAGCCACATTCCAATTCTCCCACCTGAAGCGATTCGTGAGCATAAACCCGATTATGTGTTGATTTTACCATGGAACATAAAAGAGGAGATCATGCAAAGAAATGAGTGTGTAAAGGAGTGGGGCGGTCGATTCGTCACGGCTATTCCTGAGTTGAAAGTGCATTGATCAGATGACAGATAAACTCAAAGTAGCAGTTACAGGGGCCAGTGGGTTTATAGGTCAATATGTGTTGAAATCGTTGGCCAAGAAAAATGTCGACGTTATCGCTGTAGTGCGCAATAAGGTCGACTCAAAACTTGAAGGTCCAGAGTTTCGTCTGGTTGAAATGGATATAAGCAGTCCCGGAGAAAATCCATTTGAGTCTATGGGAAGCCCGGATATATTGATTCATCTTGCATGGGGTGGATTGCCTGATTATGAAAACAACTCTCATTTGGAAGAAGAGTTACCTATACATGTTTCATTTGTATCGAATATGGTAAGGGCAGGATTGAAGACGCTTTTTGTCAGTGGAACATGTTTAGAGTATGGCATGAAGTCTGGTGAATTGAGTGAAAGGGATCTGCCTTCGCCGACTAATCCTTACGCCATAGCAAAGAACACCTTGCGAAAGGAGTTGGAAGATTTAAAAAACAGATATGAATTCAATTTGATTTGGTCACGTCTCTTTTATATGTATGGAGAAGGTCAGGGTTCCGGATCTCTCTACCCACTACTTCAAAAAGCGATCGAGCGTGGAGATGCTGTATTTAATCTATCCGGTGGAGAGCAGTTGCGAGATTATTTACACGTTGAGGATGTCGTAGATAGTATTACCTTACTTGCACTGGCGCGACAGGATTTTGGTATAGTCAATATCTGCTCTGGAAAGCCAGTATCTGTTCGTCACCTAGTTGAAGGGTGGTTAAAACAGCAGCCATGTTCGATTCGCCTGAACTTTGGTTATTATCCGTATCCAGATTATGAAGCGATGGAATTTTGGGGGTCCATAAAAAAATTACATCCGTTGATATATCCATCGATGAAATATGGTTAGATGCCTTTGGCACTAAGCATGCTAATGATAAGCGATAAGAGTAATTTATAAAGGTTAAAAAAGGATTTTTATGATAAATAAAAGACCCCCTACAGTTGATGAACTGCATACAATGGTTGCTGGAAGGACTGTCTATATCTGGGGGGCTAGGCATGAAGGTTATTCAACTCAGCAGGTATTTCGGCGCCTGAATATTCCTGTTGCAGCCTTTATTGACAGCAGTATTTCTTTGCAAGGGACTCAGGCTTTTGGTATGGATATTCACTTACCATCAGAATATTTCACACGGCATGATAAAAAGGATTGTTTCATTATTCTTGCATCCGGTTTTTATGCTGATGAACTTACTGAATCCTGCATTGATCAAGGTTTAGAAGCAGGCAAAGATTTCCTGGTGTATAATGAACTAAAACGCTTTAACTATCAGGTAGATATATCAGGTACTTGTAATCTAAAGTGCATTTCTTGCCCACGGGGTAATTTTCCTGAACACCGCTCGGGTGGTTATATGACCAAAGAGGTTTATGAGCAGGTGTTAGATAAGATTCTTCGGGAAGATCCCTATACGGGTATTATTACCCTCTATAATTGGGGTGAACCTCTACTGAATAAACATCTACCTGAAATTATTAAATTGAGTAATGAAAGAGGTGTTCATACCGCTATATCAACGAACCTGAGTTTGAAGTTGGATTTTGAAAAGGTGATAGCGGCAAAACCTACATGGTTTAGAGTTTCTAATTCGGGCTGGGGCGATAATTATGAAGTGACTCACACTGGCGGTGACTGGGAGCTTTTTAAAAGTAATTTGTATAAGCTGAAAACGTATAAAGAGAAATATCATCCTGAGATGTTAGTGGAAATGTTTTTTCATATTTATCAACATAACCGTAATGATTATGACAAAATGCAGCAGCTATGTGATGAGCTGGGATTTACCCTGCGTTATCGCCATGCTGCACTTGCTCCATTGGATAATATTGAGAAGATTATTGATGGAGTTCCGCTTGATGCACAGTCAGAAAAAACACGTGAGTTGCAGTTCTTAAAAGTAGAAGAGGTGATTCCTTTAGCTCAGGCCCAGAAGGATAGGGAATGTTTCTATGAAACACATTTATGGATCACTTGGGATTTGCATGTAGCACAGTGCATGGAATGGTATAAACCGGGTCTTAATTTAGTTGAGACAAGTTTCCTGGATACACCGATTGATGATCTGTGGAAGGCAAGGGAAACAAGTGAATTTTGTCACACCTGTAAATCCAAAGGGATTCATCGGGTGTACTGCGTCTATGGTGATGAAAAGCTGATTCATGAAAAGCAGAGTTTGACTATTCAAACGGATCGTATGTGATGAAAGTTTCTGTAGAAGAGCTTCGTAATATTACAGATTCTCACGAGATCTATATTTGGGGGGCGATGATTGTTGGTCAGGGGGTGTGCCGCTCCCTTGAACGTTACGGTGTCCAGGTAACCGGGTTCATAGATTCAAGTTCTGGTCTACAAGGCAACAGAGCACTGGGCTATGAAATCCTTGCACCTGCAGTGCTTGATGATAAAGATCATCAAAAAATCGTAGTTGTTGTCAGCTCAGGGCATTATGATAAAGAGATTGAGCAGCTCTGCTTGGCTCATGGCTTGAAAAAGAACGACAGTTATATCCTGAGCAGGGAGCTTAACGATATTGATCCTAGTATTGATATTGTGGGTAGCTGTAATCTGAAGTGTATCTCTTGTCCACGTGGTAATATGGAAGATTCATTGCCTAAAGGCTTGATGAGTATTGAAGACTATCGGGCTGTTGTTGAAAAGTTATTAAGAGAATTGCCACTACTTGGCAGTATTCAGCTTTATGCTTGGGGAGAACCATTTCTACATAAGAAACTACCTGAAATTATTGCGATCAACCGGAAAGCTCATCTACTAACCGCGATCTCAACAAATTTAAACGTTCCTGTGGATTTTGAACGTGTGCTCATTGAGAAGCCAGACTGGATCAAAGTTTCGGCTTCAGGTTTCGGTGCAAATTACGAAGTGACTCATACTGGTGGCAAGTGGGATATGTTCTTGAAGAACATTCACCGTTTAGCAAAGGCCCGAGATAAAGTGCATCCTGATTTGCAGATTATGTTGAATTACCATCTCTATAAACATAACTGTGAAGAAGACTACGTTCAGATGCAGGCATTATGTCGCGAACTGGGGCTGATATTTCGATCCAATCATGCTTATCTTTATCCTCTGGATCTTGTGCGGGATGCTGTCGATGGGAAAGCTTTGCCAGTTGAGGCAGAGGCAACCAAAAGTCTGCTTTTGATGTCAATGGAAGAGGGATTGGAAAAGGCCAAGGCGCAGAAACATCTGCCTTGCCCTGAATTAAGCTGTTTACCAATTACCTGGGATCGACAGGTTCGTTTTTGTGGTGTTTATTACAATCCATTTCTTTCAAATGATTTTCTAGAGGAGCCATTGGAGAGTATGGTACAGCGGCGTAATACCAGTGAGTTCTGTCAGGAGTGTATGGATCTAGGCTTGCATCAGTATACTGGAGTTTATCTACAGGAAACGCTATTGAAGAGGGGCGAATGAAGTCTTTGGATATCGCGGCATTGCAACAAATGATTGCTGGCCGACAGGTTTGGATTTGGGGTGCAGGAAATCATGGGCGCGGGCTTAGTCAGAGTTTGGATAAGTATGGAATTAAGGTGAATGGCTTTATTGATAAATCATCAGACCTGCTTGGTAAACGCGCTCTGGGGTTACCAATTGTCGGCCCATCGATGATTGAGATGAACGGCTTTTCGGAACAGCATTTTATTATCGTTTCTACATTTTATTTTGAGGCTGAGGTGAAGCAAACATGTCAGGCATCTGGTTTAGAGGAGGATTGTGACTTTATTGCTTACACCCGCTTAAAACCAAATGACTATGCCATTGATATCACAGGAGCATGCAACCTCAAATGTATCTCTTGTCCGCATGCTTACAATAATCCCGCTGAGCGAAAGGGCGGAGTCATGCATCTGGACCTATTTAAGCAGGTGTTAGATAAAATCGTTGCAGAGGCTCCTTTTGTTGGAAATGTTCAGCTTTATCAATGGGGGGAGCCGACCCTTCATAAGCAATTGCCTCAGATGTTGAATTATGCAGAGACTCTTGGTATTAAATGTGCGGTATCGAGTAATCTGAACGTGCCTGCAGATTTTGAATCGATAATAAAAGCGAAACCAGAATGGTTGCGGCTTTCAGCCTCTGGCTGGGAAAAACGTTACGAGATTACACATACACTGGGTGACTGGGAGTTGTTTACACACAACCTTCGGGAAGTGTGTCGATTAAGGAAGCGCTGGCATCCAGAGATGAAGGTTGAGCTCTATTACCATCTCTATAAACATTCAGTTGGAGAAGACTTTGATCGCTGGAAGGCCTTGTGCTCAGAACTGGAGATTGAGTTTCATCCTGTTTATGCCTATTTAATATCCTTGGATGATGTATTGGCCTATCAGGAAGGTGCCCCTCTCCCTGTTGAGGCTCAGAAGGCTTCTGAGATGCTGTTATACCCCATGGATGAGGGGGTGCGAGAAGCCAAGGCCGAGGCAAAACTTCCATGTGATACTTTTAGATGCATTAGCATTAATTGGGACCTTTCAGTGAGCAATTGCATGATGTATTATTACCCTACGAATAATGTTGCAGCCGCCAACTATTTGGAAACGCCGATTGATGAGATTATGAGTGTTCGAGAAGATTGTAATCTTTGCCAGCGCTGCATGGATAAAGGAGTACATCGTTATTGTGGGGTTTATTCACGTAAGAAAGTAGATCAAAAAATGATGCAGGGTGGGGATTAGAGTGGCAGCGATCAATGTTGTTCATCTGGCTCCACATTATGGCGGTGGTGTGGGCTCGGTCATCCGGTCACTTATAGAAAAGCAGACGGAATATAAGATCAGTCATGAATTGGTGGCTCTAGAGTCAATAAATTCACCTATGCTTACTTGGTGTGAGAATCATTATGTAGCAACACTACAGCATGGGCTTGAGCAGAGTTCCAAACTTTCAGCCAGGTTAGCAGAGGCTGATATTGTGCATATTCATTGGTGGAATCATCCTCTTTTGATGCAGTGGATGGTTAGCTGTTCGGCATCGCCATTTCGTTCTGTATTATGGACGCACGTCAATGGCATGCATGCACCACAAGCTTTTTTTAAAGAGCTCTTTAGTTTTTCTGATATTACAGCTTTGGCGACGCCCTTTAGTCTTGAGTCTCTAGTGATTCCTCAGGGTGGGGCTGATGTTCGTGTAATGCAAAGTATGTCAGAGGTAACAATTTCTCCACAATCCGATGTTAAACGTAGTGAGGGGGTTAATATCGGTTACATCGGAACAGTCGATTATATAAAAATGCATCCGCAATTCATTCGGTTGTGTCTGGATGCAAAAATTAATGATGTCAGATTTACCGTTTGTGGAGGACCGTATGAGAAGCTAGTTCGTCAGCAGATTGCCGAACTAGGCGCAGAGGCATCATTTGATATCAGAGGTCCAGTTAACAATGTTAGCGAGGTGCTTTCTGAGCTGGATCTATTTGGGTATCCGTTAAACCCCAAGCATTATGGCAGTGGAGAACAGGTATTGCTCGAAGCGATGGGTGCAGGAGTTGTGCCTGTTGTTCTCGATACTGGCTGTGAGCGTTTTATTATTCATGATGGTAAGGATGGGATTATCGCATCATCATGTGAAGAATATAGCCAAGCATTAAACTATCTTGCCAATAACCCAGCGCTTCGCCGAACCATGTCTTTGGCTGCCCGACAAAGAGCGAAATTTTTATCTCAGGAGAAATATTGGGAGGCTTGGTTACAGCTATATGAAGAGTTGTTGACTAGGTCTAAAAGAGTACACCATTTGAAGTTGTCCAAATCTTATAACTCTTTAACACAAGGTGGAGCTTTGCTTCTACAGGCATATCAGGACACGTCGTTTGATAGTGTGTTTATGAATGCGTTGGCGGATTTGGCTGAGTCAAACCAATTAATCGATTCAGTTCCTTGGAGTATGCAGTCTGCAACAAGAGGTACACCCAAACATTATTTGAGTTATTTCCCGGAGGACAAAGATTTATCACGTATTTGCAAGAAGTTTGCAGCATTTAAGGTGCTGGAGTGAGACGACTTATGTTGTTGGACTTTGAAGAATATAAAATTATAGAAGGAGTAAGTTCATGAAGGTAATGCTTATCCAGCCTGCAAGGCTTGCAACATTAAGAGAAAGCAAAGGCACGATCCCAGTTCCTTTATTACATTTAAGAGCAGTACTCCAAGCAAATGGAGATGAACCTATTGTATATGACCTATCGGTTAAAAAATGCCCTGATGATTTAGATGTGGAGACATTTATTTTTCAGGATATTGAACAACAAATTGATAGCCAAGCCCCACAGTTGATAGGTGTAAACTGCTTTACTTCAATTCATTTTCAAACTGTTTTACAGCTTGTTGAACATATAAAAGAGAAGTATCCCGATATTCCCATTGCTGTAGGTGGGGCGCATCCAAGTTTGTTTCCAGAAGAGATATTAAAGGGAGCTGATGCGATTGATTATGTCATTGTTGGAGAAGGTGAAGAGCAAATTGTTCAATTAGTGAACTTTATTAAAACAGGGGACTGGTCTGTTTTAGAGGCTACGCAAGCATTATCATATCGTAAAAATGGTGAGGTTGTTTATAATATTCGCCGCACTTATATTGACGATTTGGATGACTTGCCTAATCCTGCTTGGAATTTGATTAATACATCCGATTATTCAACAGATCTATCTTCTTGGCACAACCCCAAAGGGCTGGACTTTACTACTTCGATGCCAATCATTACGTCGCGTAGTTGTCCGTTTAAATGTAATTTTTGTGCCTGTTTTACAACGATGGGCCGTAAATTAAGGTTGAGAAGCCCATCAAGGGTTGTCGATGAAATACAGATGTTGCATGAAGTTTATGGGCAAAATTATTTTGGATTTATTGATGATATTGTAAACCTCCATCAAAACCATTTTATCGCAATTTTAGATGATATTGTTAAGCGCGGTTTGAATATTCACTTTGATACGACATGCGGTGTACATATAGGCACACTTAATGAAGAAGTCATTGATGCGATGGCGCGAGCAGGCTGTGCATTTATTCGACTGCCCATAGAACATGGCAATGACAATATGAGAAACAATATTATTGGCAAACATTTGGACAGAGATAAAATTTATGATCTTGTGAAGGTGATTAAAAAATATGACATGGTCACCTCAAGTATGTTTATTTATGGCTTTCCTGAAGATACGGTCGAAACTGTTCAGGATACATATGATATGATTTGTGACTTGAAACTGGATAGAAATTACGTATTTAATATCATTCCATTCCCAGGAACAAGGGTGTTTCAGGAAGCTAAACAGCATAACCTCTTCATCGGTGATTTTGCTGTGGATGAGCTATGGAAGGGAAAAATTAACCTTGACCCAGTAGCAGATGAGCCTCGCTTTTTTATCAAACCACATAATATGGAAATTGAAGATTTGAAACACTTCCGTACTTTATTTGATTCTGTACAAGTCTTTAGTGAAAGGGCAAAGAACAGTCATACTTTATGTGGCTCTAAATAAGGCTATGGGAAGAGCCTGCCCAGTTTGTCATTCTAATAACAGTGAATGTATAACCTCATTACAGTATCTGATGTGGGATGATTCGGTTTTAAATGGCACTGCAGAGTTAGTGGGATGTAAGAGCTGTGGGATGCTGTTTAATGATACCTTAGATGAAGAGACTGATTTCGAGCGATATTATGCGGATGATGATTATTATGCTGTCGCCGATAGCGCTGGAGCAGGGGCTGTGAGTGAGCAAGAGCAGATGCGCTATTTGAGGATATTCGAGACTTTTTCTGATTACCTCAGTACAGATAAGCCATGTCTAGTAGATATGGGTGCTGGTCAAGGCGGCTTTTTGAAATGGTGTCAAAGCAATAAGCAGGTGGAAGCTATTGCTGTCGAGATGTCAGAAGCATGTGCATATAAAATGAGAAATGAGCTTTCTATTCCTGTATATAAAAAATTCACAGACATTGAGAGAAAGGACATTGATATCATTGTTATGTCTCATGTTATGGAACACCTCTTTCAGCCTGATGAAGTGTTGAAGTCAATTGTTGATGAAGTATCTGGGCAGACTCTTTTTTACATAGAAGTGCCCAATGCGGCCTGCTATTTGATTGATGAAAACCCATGGAAACATCTCTATTTTGAGCACATCAATCATTTTGATGCGCTTCATTTAGATAGTTTTATTCGTAGCTTTGGATTGGAGCCTGTTGCACAGGGAAACAGATCTTTTTCTCCGGGCTCAGGAGATGATAAAGAGTGTGTGTTTGTGCTCTGTAAAAAGAGCTCAACAACGCAGCGAGGTTCTGATATGAGCTTGCTTCATCATGCAAAGACAAGCTTTCTAGATAACTCCTCATTGTTTCATATGTTGGAGAAACAAATGAATTTAGCTAAAAGTATTAGCATTTGGGGTGCTTCTCAATATGTACAGTTGCTATTGGGTAGTAGCGAGTTGTTGAGAGACAATATCCGTTTTCTTGTTGATAAGTCTTCGGCAAAATGTGGTCGTATGATGGGTGGTATTGAAGTGAAGCCCCCATTAGTACTTTCTGATTTAGGTGTCGATGATCTGCTATTGATTCCACATGGTCCATATGTTCAAAATATGAGAATGGAACTTGAGAAAATGAATTTTCAAGGTGATGTCCTTGAGTTCTGATCGAAATCTCTACTTTGCATATATAACCTTTATGATTGTGTGATGCTGTTAATAAAAAAAGAGTAACTTTTTAGACTTAGAGGAATAATACGATGATTGAAGGTAATGAAGAGGAAATAACATTCTCTAAACAGAAAGATATTATGCAGCAGTTAGGTATTCAAGCTCCAGTCATATTTGATGTTGGAGCTAATATTGGGCAAAGCATTTTGAAATATCGCACTCTTTTTCCCGATGCTGGAATTTGTTCATTTGAACCAAATTTAGAGGTTATAAGAGAGCTTCAATTAAACGCAGATCAGGCATCTGGTGTCGAAATATTTAAGATTGCATTTAGTGATTCAGATGGAGAGAGCGAGTTTTATAGGACTGCAGTTCCAGAAGCTTCATCTCTGTTAAAACCAGAACAATTTTTAATGGATTTAAGCAAAGAGAATAAATATGACTTTGATAAGGTTGTTGTTCCTACTATGACGCTGGACACTTTTGTTGAAGAACATCAAGTGAGTACGATAGATCTCCTTAAAATTGATGTTCAGGGAGCTGAGTTGAAAGTGTTAGAGGGAAGCTCAGTATCATTAAAGTCAGGTCTGATTAAATGCATCTATATTGAAGTGAATCTAGCTTCGACATATGTTGGTCAAATGTCGTTAAATCAACTTATGAAACTTATGGCTGCATGCAACTTTCAACTGTGGGATATATTACCCTTTGTTTATACAAGAGTAGGGAGAGCTTGGACAGCAAATGCTATTTTTGTACAAAATGATATGGTGAAGAAAATCGAGGGGAATTATTGAAATGAAGGATGACCATGATCAGTTTTTGAAGGCTAGAAAACAACGATTACAATCGGTTGAAGGCAACAGTGAGCTAATCGATAGTGCTCAAGCCTTTCTTAAACAGTGCCATCATGATGACTACTCTTATAATTTTGATTGGATGGGTTTACCCGTTATTCAGTATCCCCAGGATTTATTGGTTATGCAGGAGATTATTTGGAGAGTAAAACCTGATTTAATCATTGAGATGGGGATAGCTCGCGGTGGCTCTCTTGTTTTTTATGCATCTATGCTGGAATTGCTTGGTAGTGAAGGTCGAGTGTTAGGGATAGATGTGGATATTCGTGAACACAATAAACGACGTGTTTTAGATCATCCAATGAGTAAACGAATTGAAATGATAGAGGGCTCTTCGCTTGATAGTGATACCCACCGGAGGGTAAAAGAGATTGCTCATCAGCATCAAACAATTATGGTCTGTTTAGACTCAAATCACACTCATGAACATGTTTTGAATGAGCTAAGGCTGTATGCTCCATTGGTAAGTAGTGGCTCATATTGTGTTGTCTTTGATACGATTGTAGAGCTAATGCCTGACAATCATTATCAAAATAGGCCATGGAATAAGGGAAATAGTCCAGCAACGGCAGTCCTTAGCTACCTTGAAGAGTGTAAGGACTTTAAAGTTGATGTTGAGGTTGACTGTAAGTTACTAATTTCAGCTGCGCTTGGTGGCTATCTGTATAAAAAATAATAAATCGTGTTAACTGTTTTTTTATTGCTAAAATAAATTATGAATGATGTGAGAAAAGTAGATGAAGAAACCTCCTATTAGTATATGTATGCCGACCTTTAATCGAGCAAGGATCTTGGATGAAACATTATCCCATTTGGTCGATTGTAAGAGTTTTTTTGATTTTGAGCTTGTCATTACAGATAATGCATCTGAGGATAATACGCCTCAGATTATTGATAAGTACAGAGATCAGTTTCCCAGCCTTATCTACCATAGACAAAGTGAAAATATTGGAGCTATACTCAATTCTGCTTCGGCATTGAATCTTGCCACCTCAGAACTTTCATACCTGTTTCCAGATGATGATAGGCTTGTTCCAGAGACCATTCAAAAAATTATTGGCATGTTTGATGATAGCTCTCAACTTGTGGCTGTTTACGGGAATCATATTGAATTTAATCCTTATACGGGAAAGGAGTTCGAGCTGTGCCTGAGAATCAAGGAAGAGAAAATATTTAACTATGACAGTCGTGTCGATATGTTTGAGCAGTACAGTCAAGTATGGAGTCCCGTTTTTAAAACAGGAATCAGTCAACGTTTTAATTATTTTGATGAGACTACATTTGGTCTTTGGCAAGTTGTTGAAAACATTATAAAATATGGCTCAATTGCTTTGATTCCAGACGCTGTGTACAAACATGCTCATACGAAAGATCGCATGGAACAGGACTTGGTAGAGCCATGGTATCAGGATTGTCACAGATCTGATTTTGAGCTGTTTATAGGAAGGCTTGGTATTGATCATTCAATTGAAGGTATTACAGAGCATGTAATCAAGGCGGTATCTGATCGCTCTGTATCAGCTTATGTGACTGCATGTGATTTTTCGCGTGAGCAGGAAAAGTATATGTTACAGCGCCATTATCTACTGCGGGCTCGTTGCTACGGCCTCGTTACAGATGAGCAGATGAAGGTCCAAGAAGAAAACTTCATGCTACATTGGCTTTTAGAGCGAGTTGAAACGACTCTCAAAGGTTTACCTGATGTTCAGAAAATAGTTATGGAAAGATCAGCTATGAGTGAATATATACTTTTTTTAATAAACAGTGAACGATTCTCTTCACTCCCTTGCATGGAGCTATGTTCAGCTGATCAATTGGAAGAGCGAGAAACTGATGATGGGGAGTTATTATTAGTTTCTGATTACTCCACGATAGAAAATAGAAAAATAAAAAAACAGGGCTATGAGTTTTCTATCAATGATATCATCAGCACGTTAAGAGTTACGCAAGGAGATTTGTTGATTAAAACAGTGCATTAGTCGGCTTTCAACGAGAGTACTAACTCCTAGGAACCTGTTCCTAGTATACAGTTTTATTTGCTTGAATGCATGCCATCTCCTCATAACTGAGGAGATGGGGTAATCCCCCCCATTATTAAGTGAAGTTAAAAGTAGAGGTTATGCAGCTAACGCCAGTTTTTGAATTGGGCTTATGCCACCAATATCCATATTAGGTCGTTCATTATTGTACGTCCATAACCACTTGGTCGCATGTTGCTGAACCTGTTCAATGCTTTTGAAAATGAACTGTGCCAACCAATCATGCCGAATTGTGCGATTATAACGCTCAACATAGGCATTTTGTTGCGGGTTTCCTGGCTGGATAAAGTCCAGAATAATGTCGTTATTTTCGGCCTAGGCTTTGAGTAACGCACTGATATATTCTGGCCCATTATCACTGCGAATACGCTTGGGTTTACCACGCCATTCAATGACCCTGTTCAACGCAAGAATGATACGCAAAGCTGGCAAAGAAAAGTCAGCTTCTATGGTCAGTCCTTCACGGTTAAAGTCATCAATAACATTGAACACGCGGAAACTACGACCATCACTAAGTTGATCATGCATAAAGTCCATCGACCAGCATTCATTGATCGCATCAGGTACTACCAAGACGTCTGGTTTATCTTGTTTCAAGCGTTTCCTTGGTCTGTACGCAAATTAAGTTCAAGTTCTCTGTAGATGCGATAAACACGTTTATGATTCCATCGAAAACCCTTCACATTACGCAAATACAGAAAGCATGGCCCAAAAAAACAATTGATTTGATTTTGAGTGAGTCGAATCAACCAATCAGCAATGATTTCATTCTCAGGTTGTAACTTGGATTCATATCGGTAACAGGTTTCACTAATCGTAAATGCACAGCAAGCAAGGCGGATACTTGCTCTATTATTGCTTACAGCCTTCTTTGCCATATCACGGCGTTCTGAAGGCTTCACCACTTTTTTGCCATTGCTTCCTGAATGATTTCATACTTGAGACATTCTTCAGCATACATTCGCTTCAAACGACTGTTCTCAGCTTCAAGCTCTTTCATTCGGGACATCATTGATGCATCCATGCCGCCATATTTACTGCGCGATTTATAGAATGAGGCAGAACTCATACCATGTTCGCGACAAAGCTCAGGAACGGTAACACCTGCCTCTGCCTGCTTCAGAATCGCCATGATTTGGCTGTCTAAATAACGTGATTTCTTCATGTAGAATCTCCTTATTTAATCGTAATAGAAAATTCTACTTTTAACTCCTGTTACTTTTCGGGAGTATTACTATGGCTCAGGCTATATGCGGGTTATTTTTCTGCGATGAGGTTCAGGCTGATTCGTTTGCCTGCAAACTCCATATTGCTGGTATCATTGAAGAGACCAAAGTTCTCCACCTTGCGGATGTTTTTGAAACCAGCCTTGCCTAAAAAGTGGGCCAGTATTTCAGGGTCATATCCTATTTTGTGGAAATCATAAGCATCAATTTGACCACCATACATCATGCGCATAACCAAAAACCTATCATCAGATGATAATTCAGTTTTGTTTAAGAAGAGCTCACAAAGTATGTCTAGGTTAGGTACACTGGCATAGACGGTGCCGCCTGGTTTGATAACACGATACCATTCGGCTAAAACCTGAGGAAGCTCTAAATGATAACTGAAGTGCTCCAATACATGTGAAGAGTAAAGCGCTTCAAATGTGTTATCTTTAAATTTTGTGAGATCATTGGCGTTACCAATGTGGTCGACTATATTGGAATCATTGGCATCCATAATTTCCCACTCGGGGTGTTTTACTTGCCCCCCGATATGCAGTTTTCTGACAGCGCTAGTGGAAAAGTCTTTAGGAGGGAGGTTAAAGCGCAATCTGATTAAATCATTACGCCGCTGCATGGCGTCATCTTTATATCCCATAGTAAGAAATTTCTCGATATCTGGAAGAGGGGACTGACCTAGTGTGTAGGATGTGTAGGAGTGTAGTTTTTCTTTAGTGGCGAGTGCCATAGCAAGAAACCAATCATCGAGTCGGTTGTCTGTATCAGTGCTTTCAGCCATGACAGAGGCTGCCAAAAAAGGTTCTGAGGCATCAACGCTGCTCTCATGTTTAGCCATCTGGATGATTTGACTCAGAACCTGAACAGCTACTACTCGCTGTCCCAATTCAGTTGCAACACGTGCTAGTGTCATCAGTCGTGGTGTTGTGATATGAATGTCCAACAGTGAGACCAGTTGAATGAATGATTGTTGAAGGTGTGAAGACCTGGTCTCATTCTGTTCACCTGTATGGGCGGAGGCATAGTAGTTTAGAGCCAGCTCATAAGATTCCCAGCCAGGAAGAGGGTCGTTGACTGTATCTGATAACCAGTGACTCAATAACTTGTTGGCATAGCGTTTGTCGGTAAGCAACGTGCTCCAATGAGTTGTTGGCTCTGTCTGCTGTTCATCATTTAAAAGCATGAGCCGGCCATCATTGGCCAGTTTTTTTGCTCTATCCTCTTTACAACAAAACAGGTTAAGTAAAAAATCATCAGCATTATCATTGTGATTGAACGGAACCAATAGATCTAAGCCGGGAATAAGATGATAAGATTGGTAATTCATCTCTTTAAACTTTTGAATGAGCCCTACATTGACTTCTGCACCATGTTTTATTTCAAACATGACCAGCGGTGAAAAAGATGAGAAAAATGTTTGCCCGCCTTCCAAAATGTGAACCTCTTCACCTTCAGCATCCAGCTTAACAAAGGATATATCATTCCATTTATAGCTGTCGATGCAATCATCTAATCGTTTTAATACCACTGATTCTGTTGGGCTATTGCCAGGTTTCTCGGTGATGGAATTTAATTCACTATCGCAATTGAGGGCTAACTCAGCGCTGCCTTCACGGTTAGAGAGAGCCGCATTGACCAGAGTAATATTTTTAAAACGGTTGGTTTTGATACTTTTTCTTAAAAATGAAGCGGTGTTTGTGGCCGGTTCAAAAGCCCAAAGGTGACCTGGTTTACCAATGAGTTTAGCCATAGTCATAGCGTAACAGCCATAGTTGGCACCAATATCGAGTATGTTCATTGAGGGTTTGATTATTTTGCGAATAAATTTGATCTCATCTTCAAACCAGTCCTGCTGCTCAAATAAAACATAGGGTGTCATGAGGCTAACGTTGTTGGGGACCTCTATCTTGATATTACCTTCTATACTTAGGGTTAACGATTGCTCGGCTCGTAGTGTCTGGGGATCAATAGCAAGTTCTGCTTTAGTCATCTCCAACCTAGAGGCCGCTGCGAGTGGGGAAATATGTTTATTGGGAGACGCTGTGAGTGACTCCTTCCCAGCTTGCTGTTGATTCGTAGGAATTGATTGTGAACAGACAGTTGCTGCATAACCCATTTTCATTTCCCATGCTCGTAAATATTGTTCTTCAAGTTGTTGTGTTACTTTTGCGGGATTGAAGATGAGTGAATGTTTAAACAGTGTATGGATACATTTTCGCAGCACACTCAGGCTTTCAGGCCTGAAGGCTAGTTCTACGGCTTTTTCTATATAGGCATCAACATTATGGGTGATGGTAGAGTCAAAACCGATACATTTCAGAATAGAAGAAGAAACGCGTTGCACATGACATGTCCCTTCTAGTGTAATAACAGGGACCCCCATCCATAAGGCTTCTAGTGTTGTATGTGTGCCATGATAAGGAAATGTATCGAGGACTATATCTACTCTATTGTATAGTGCTGCGTGTTCATCGTATGAATTGATATAACCTGAAAACTCGACACGATCACTTGTAATGCCATTTTTGAAAAATTCATTCAGAATATTGTTTTTGATGATATCCAAATGGCATCCTGATGATTTGATTAACATCTTTGAATTATCAACACGTTGTAAAATTTGAGCCCAAGCTTCGACGACTTGTGGATTCATTTTACGGATATGGTTAAATGATCCGAAGGTGATCGTTTTAGTTAATTCGGCAGGTGTTTTTTGACTCCTTTCAACATCGGGTAGACCTCTCATGCATAGAAATGTTACTGGCATTTTAAGGAGTTCTTCAACATAATGAGTGCCATTTTCAGCATCACTATGCTGATCGGTAATGCGATAGTCGATGGTAGATAAACCATAAGTGTTTGGATATCCGAGGTAGTTGATTTGAACAGGGGCGGGTTTGAATGCCATGATTGGCATGGGGGAATTGGCCGTGTGCCCACTTAAATCAATTAAAATATGAATTCCATCATGGGATATTCTTTGGGCGGCCTGAGCATGGGACAAGTCGGAAATATCAATAAAGTGATCCGAAGCCATGCGAAACTCATCTGTCATGAGATCATCTTTTATGAGACGGGCATAACAGAAAATTTCAAATTTTTCTTTGTCATGATTTTGAATGACAGGCAAAGCCAAGTGTCCAACAGGGTGTTTATTGAAGTCAACGGAGAGATAGCCGATTTTTAATTTTCCATGAGGGGCTGGAGGGGAGGGGAGGAAGAGCCCTGCATCATCACATACTTTTTTTGATTCATTTCCCCAATAGCGATGAATGTCAAACAGGTCATCTGCGCTGATCTCGGGAATTGTATTCATATCAAGCAGGGTGCCTGCGATAAAACGCAAAGGAATCTCGCCCTGTTTGATGCTGCTGATTACGGTACCCGTTAATTTATTTGCTTCGTGCCAATTGCAGGTGCTTTGAAAAGCAGAAAATGCGGATAATGTATCTTCAGGATTAATTGGATTATCTCTGAGCTGCAAGGCGAGTTTAAGCATGGCTTCTGTTTGGCTGGAGTCTCTATAACATCCAAACAGGAATATTCGTGCCTCTGCCTGATTCGGGTCGATCTCTAATATCTGCTTAAATATTTTAATAGCATCTTCGAAGTCACGCTGGAAATAATAGGACTGAGCTAAAATATTTTTTGCTTCGATATTGTTGGAGCTACGTTTGAGAACTTTTAGACACAATTTTTTTGCCTGCTTGCAATTACCGATCTCAATCAGGTTTCTGGCTTTCTTTAGATGATTTGCGGTGGTACTGTTCACTTGTAACTCCAATATTCAGGTTTGTTTTTGGTGACAACGAAAAAAAGCAAGAACGAGGCCAATAAAAAACAAAAAAAGTTTCATTTTTTATTAAAGTCCACTTGCTCCTTGGCGATAGACTAGATTGTGAGGGTTGATGAACAACCACATAGGGTGAAAAAACCCACAGTGACAAGGCATGATGTCGTTCACGTAATAACTACTCAAGGAGAGATACAATGGCATTAACAGTCCAAACCAATAACGCGGCAATGACCGCACTGAAACACCTCAATACAAATAGCCAAAATATGAATAAATCATTGGAACGTTTATCATCCGGTTTTCGGGTAAATAACGCATCTGATGATGCCTCAGGATTTGCAGTTTCATCCAAACTTGATGCACAGGCAGGTCGCCTGAAAGCTGCATCTCAAAATGCAGTGCAAGCAACAGCAATGGTGAAAATGGCAGATGCTGGTATTAATGAAATTCAGAATATGGTGTCTCGTATTCAGACTTTGGCAACCCAGGCTGCATCAGCCAACAATGCTGGCGAATTAGGAAAATTGGATGGTGAAGTTACTAAACTTGAAACTCAGATTGATAAAATTGCTGCTTCTACCAACTATAATGGTGTTCAGTTGCTTGATGGGACTACTGGAACGGCAGCTGTTCAGGTTGGTGCTGATAACAACACGAATAACCAGGTTACAGTGGATTTAGGTAAAGCATATACTACGACTGGTATGAGTTTAGGTGGATCTGTTTCTACTCAATCTCTTGCTCAGGCGCATATCACAACAGCGAAAGCATCAATGGATGCGCTTATTACAAATCGTGCTGATCTTGGTGCAACTCAGAATCAGTTAGGCTTTGTTCAGGCGAATCTGGCAACCAGTGTGGAACAGACGGTTGCCGCGGTGTCTTCAATTCGAGATGCAGATATGGCTGCTGAAATGGCCAATTTCACCAAGAATCAGATACTGACACAAGCTGGTACGTCTATGTTGGCTCAGGCGAATCAGGCAGCACAAAACGTTCTCTCACTGTTCAGGTAAGAGGCAGGTTACCCCTCTCCCAGTAATGGGAGAGGGTAAATCCTATCAAAGGTAAAGGAGGTGACACATGATTACAGTTCCAAGTAACAACGTTCAATTTAGTCCTGTGCTTTCTTCGCCGAATGTGGGTAGTGCGATTGTCAATCCAGCTAAGCAGCAGTCTAGTAATGCAGTTCCGGTTAAACAGGAAAGTATACAGGGTAATGTTAAGCAACAGAAAGTAACAACGCAGGATGTTCAAAAAGCTATTCAACAGGCAAATCAGGCATTTTCCAGATCGAGTGAGTCTATTTCTTTTGGCTATGAAGAAAAACTTGGGCAACTTTTTGTGACAGTGATGGATAAAGAAAGTGGCGAAGTTGTACGAGAAATTCCATCTAAGGAGTTTATTCAACATAAAGTCTTTATGAAGGAAATGGTAGGTTTGTTGCTGGATAAGCAGGTTTAGATCATGGCTGATACAGGGATTGGTAGTATTATATCCAGCCAGGTGGCTGGATTTGATGCTCAAGCTGCTGTTGATGGCCTGCTCGGGCTACGCAAGTTTGAAATTAGCCAGTTAGAAAAGAAGCAGGATGCACTGACAACAAGGCAAGATGCACTTCTTCAGATCAATGATGCATCCAGAGCTTTACGTACTACAGCAATCGGCATGTCTGATAAGGCTGGTTTTTTTGGCTATACAGCCAGCCTTTCCACGAGTGATGCGGCTGTAAATGCATCAAACCTTATTGATGTTAGTGGTACCTCAGGCTTGGCTTCCGGGCAGCATAGTATTGTTATTTCTCAGATTGCACAGGCGCAACGGTACTCCTCATCGACAGCAGTTCTGGATAATACGGCTACTGCAGCAGCTTCTGCATCCAGTGTGTTGAACTTGACTGGTAGTTTTTTGATTGAAGGCGCTAGTGTGACAGTGAGTACATCAGATTCTCTTAATGATATTGCATCGAATATTAATCAGCTTAATACAGGATCTTCGGCAACAGGTGTCACCGCTTCGGTTATGAAGGTGGCAGACAATGATTTTCGCCTTATTTTGACTGATGATGCAACAGGGGCGACAGGTTTTACGCTCACTGGAGCTGATCTTAGTGGAGCTCTTGCCAACTTACAGTTGGCTACGCCGCAAGTATTGATGGCCGCTCAGGATGCATCATTCACTGTTGATGGTTTAGCCGTGACGCGTAGCACTAATACCGTTAGTGATGTGTTATCTGGGGTTACTTTGAGCTTGAAGCAGGCAGATGCTGCGACCACGATCAATATTACAATCGGTGTGGATCAACAGGCAATACGTGATAATGTTCAAATATTTATTGACAGTTATAATGCTTTGCAGACATTGATTAACGATCAGTTTCAATTTGATCCGAGTACCGGTGTAGGTGGTGTTTTGGCAGGTGAAGGCTTGCTGACTTCTATTACGGGTAATATGTCATCCAGTTTACTAAAAACTGTGCCTGGTTTGGCTTCGGATCGTAATAGTCTGGTTATGGTCGGTGTGGAGCCGGATGAGACTGGGCAGTTGATTATCAATGAAACTCTATTTGGCAACTTTCTAGCCAACGATGCAACTGCTATTCGGGATGTCTTTGTAGCCCAAGGTAGCAGTAGTAATAATAGTTTGCAGTTTTTAACCCATGGTTTTACCACTCCATCAGGTACTTATAGTGTAAATGTTACACAAGCAGCAACCAAAGCTTCGGTGACAGGCTCAACAGATTTATCTGGTGGCTTGGGGGTGGCGACGGATACGGTCACAATTACGGCCACAGGATCATCTCGCCAAGCTGCTGTAACATTAACACTGGGGCAATCGCAAAGTGAAATTGTTGATGCTTTAAATGCTGAGCTTTCAGCTGACTACACAGAGCAGCACCAGCTATCGACTGCTTTAATTGCAGCTGCAGCTGCAGCGACTGGTTCGACTACTTTTTCTGCGTTAGATGGCGTGGCAATAGCTGCCAGTGATACCATCTCAATCAGTGGTACGTTACGTTCAGGTGCTTCTGTAAGTGGAACGTATTCGGTCTTGGATCCTGCAGTGGATACTATATCTAACCTGTTATCATCGATACAAACAACATTTAATCAGGAAGTAATCGCATCCATTGATGCGAATGGGAAAATCAGTGTGACTGATGTTAGTACTGGTGATTCGCAACTGACCGTTGCATTAACAGCGAATAATGAAGGAGGCGGATCTCTAGCTTTTGGTAGTGATACTGTAGCTACTGAAGGGCGTTATGCCGTTCCAGCTGTTGCAGTAATTTCTGGCAATGGTGTTGCTATTGAATCGACTTCATTTGGAACAGGGGGATTCACTATAACACAATCGGTGGATGGGCTTGGCATAGCTGATCAGAGTGCGGCCGGTACTGATGTTGCGGGTACTATCAATGGATTGGCAGCAACCGGTGGTGGTCAGATATTAACTGGGTCGTCTGGGGATGTGGAGGCTTTGGCTATAATGTATACGGGCTCTGCAACGGGTGCCGTGGGTGATCTTACTGTTGGTATCGGTATTGCAGCTGGTTTTGACAATATTCTTGATCTTTTTTCTAATCCAGTCTTTGGCCTTATCCAAAATAGCGTAGTAGCTGATCAGACATCATTTGATGCTTTGACGCTTAAAATAGATAATCTTACTGCGCAAATGGAGAGACAGAGAATATTATTAACCGGCCAGTTTACACGTATGCAGACTGCAATGGCTAGCTTGCAGCAGTCGGGAAGTTTTTTAAGTCAGAATATTAACGCTCAGAACAGAAACTATTAATTAAATCGTGCTTTTTCCTTTAGTTGGATGTGAATTTTGCGATAGATAATACATCAACAAAACACCGACGATGACCGTTGGTAATACCTAGAATGCAGGGAGCCTATATGACAGGATATAAAACTTACCAAGGAAATCAGGTTGAAGGAGCAGGGCCATTAGGGTTGATCTTGCTCACATATGATGCGTTGTACAAATCACTCGGCCGTGCGCGTATGGCTGCAACGAGTGGTGACTTTCTTTTTGAGGGGCAACAAACAGGCCGTGCTCTTGAAGCATTGGTGGAACTATCTACCTCTTTGAATATGGAAGATGGTGGTGAGGTTGCTACAAACTTATCCAAGCTCTATTTTTATATGAATGAGCGCTTGGTGAGTGAGATGTGTAGTGGTTCAGTAGACGCCATTGATGAGGTAATGGATTTGACACAAACATTGCGTGAAGCATGGAAAGGTCTGGAAGATCGCCAGCGTATGCCAGTTTCTCGTCCTAAGGTGACTCGGAGTATGCAAGCTGTTTCAGCGTCTTACGGTTACTAGATTATATGACAGTAGCTGCATTACATATTCAAATTGACCGTTGTGATGCGGCATTGAAATTATTCAATCGTTGTATGAAAGATCGAAAGTGGCCCAAAATTGGCGAGCGTGAAGCTCATGTAAGTCGTGAAATGGAGTTACTGCGACTGGCGCTTGTTGAACATCCTGAATTGGATGATGGACTTGCGGATAAAATCAGATATTTAGATATTAAGTTAAGGCGTATTCAAAGGCAGCTGGCTAGTCATATTTCTGCTATGGGAGCTGATGTCGATACAGTTGAACGCGGCCTAGGTCAGGCCAAAGCTGCAAAAGCACTATTACAGAAAGTATAATAGTTAAATATTCAGCTCAATCGAAGCGATGCCCCGCAGGGGTGTCGCTTTTTTTGTGCTCATATTTATAAAAATGTTTTATAAATTAAAGTATTGTCTCAATTTCTCGATAGAGATTAATAAGCAAACAGCACGATGATCGAGGCTGTCTACATCATTGCAAGGAGGCAGATATGGTAGGGTATCAAGTATATCAAGTATATCAAGTATATCAAGGAAATCAGGTTGAAGGAGCAGGGCCGTTAGGTTTAATCCTTCTTAGTCATGAAGCATTGCTTAAAGCATTGGGTCGAACACGCTTGGCTATTCAAGCGGCTGATTTAAGCGCAGAGGCTGATCATACTGGTCGTGCAATGGAGGCGCTGATTGAACTATCAACCAGCCTGAATATGGAAGAGGGCGGAGAGGTGGCACAAAGCCTGGCCAGCTTATATGTCTATATGATGAATCGTTTGACCTTGGGTTTATGCTCCTGCTCAACTGAACATGTCGATGAAGTGATTCGGCTTGTGCAAGAGCTGCGTGATGGCTGGATGGATCTATCGGTTCAGAGGAGTAAGCCAGAATATCTTTCTCTGGTACGTAATGTCGCTTAAAAATAAACCCTTCTAGCCACAGATAGACGCCGATATAAAATCAAAGTCGGAACATGGATAGCATGGTCATTCGACAATATTCTGCTGAGGTCTTCTCAGAGCTATGGCGCCGCCACGAGAGCCCCGATAAATGTTTTCATCCGCGTCTATCTGTGGCTAAAATACTTTTGACTGATTAGCTTGTTATAGATTATTTAGATCGGGATGCTTTCTCGTCATGACCGGAGATACCAAAACGACGTGCCAGTTCATTGAGGATGTCATCTGGAGATATGTTTTTTGCGGTCAGCATGACCAGGGAGTGAAACCAGAGGTCTGCGGTTTCATAGATAATCTGATCGCGTTCACCATTTTTGGCTGCAATGATGGTTTCAATCGCTTCTTCACCAATTTTCTCTAACATTTTATCTGGTTTGGCATATAAAGAAGCAACATAGGATGCATCCGGCGATTCAGTCTTACGCGCTTCCAATACTGCTGTTAAGGCTTTCAATATATCAATATTCTCTGATGATTTAGACATGTTTCATTGCTCCAAAGGGCTTTCAATCGTGAGCCAAGCATCCTGTTGACGATGTTTATAAAAACAGGATTGACGATTGGTATGGCAGGCCGGGCCAGTTTGTTTTATTTTAAGTAGCAATGTATCACCATCGCAGTCGAGATAGATATCCAGAACTTTTTGAACATGACCGGATGATTCACCTTTTTTCCACTGCGCTTTGCGAGAGCGAGAATAGTAGTGGGCAAAGCCGGTTGCCATAGTTTGCAATACGGCTTCTTCATTCATCCAGGCCAGCATCAGTACACGACCACTGACGGCATCCTGTGCGATAGCCGGCACAAGGCCTGCATCGTTAAACGTGATCGAATCGAGCAGGCTCATGCCAATCTCCTGGATGATTCCTGTTCTTTCTCTGCGTAACTCTGCGGTGAAAAAATCATGCAGTCAGCTTGGCAAGAGCACGATTTGCAGCCGCGATAGTTGCATCGATATCTTCATCAGTGTGGGCGGCCGACATAAAAGCTGCTTCATATTGTGATGGTGCCAAATAAATACCTTCATCAAGCATGGCATTGAAAAAGCGACCAAAGAAAGCAAGGTCACAGTGCCCGCTAACATCGCTGCAGCAGGTCACTTCATCGAGTTCGGTAAAGAAAACAGTAAACATAGCACCAACCTGATTGGCAACAGCAGGCACGTCTGCAGCTTCACAGCCGGCTAACAGGCCTTCGACCAGACGGGTTGTTTTAGCTTCCAACGCTTCATAGAAACCAGCAGCTTGTAAGCGTGTCAATGTTTCCAGTCCAGCCCGCATGGCCAGCGGGTTGCCGGATAAGGTGCCGGCTTGATATACAGGGCCATCGGGTGAAATTTTGCGCATGATCTCTTCACGACCACCATATGCTCCAACAGGTAGACCGCCACCAATGATTTTACCCAGACAGGTTAAATCAGGCATGATACCGAAGCGTTCCTGAGCACCACCGGCTGCAACACGGAATCCACACATGACTTCATCAAAAATAAGCAGCGCACCTTCGGCATCACAGAGTTCACGTAGCTGTTGTAAAAAACCATTTTCATAGAGTTTCATGACACCGGTATTGCCGGGGACAGGCTCAACGATAATGCAAGCGATCTCCTCGCTGTTTTCTGCAAAGAGTCGTTTGACTGCTTCAATGTCATTGAATGGTGCTGTCAGTGTCAGTTTGGCATAATCGGCAGGTACACCAGCTGAATCAGGTTCACCAAATGTAGCAGCACCACTGCCTGCTTTAACTAAAAAACCATCGGCATGACCATGGTAGCCACCGTCAAATTTAATGAATTTGTCACGGCCAGTAAAACCACGTGCCAGGCGCAGTGCACTCATCGTCGCTTCAGAACCGGAATTGACAAATCGAATCACATCGATGGATGGCACCATATCAATAACAAGTTTTGCCAGATCAATTTCTAGTTCACAAGGCGCACCAAAACTCATGCCGAGTGCAGCAGTTTCCTGAACACCTTTAACTACACCGGGGTGGGTGTGGCCGAGTATCATTGGTCCCCAAGAGCCGACATAATCGATGTATTGATTGTCATCAACGTCGCGGACATAAGCGCCGGTGGCGGATGCGAAGAAACGTGGTGTTCCGCCGACTGATTTAAAGGCGCGAACAGGTGAATTTACGCCGCCTGGAATGATTTTTTTGGCTTGCTCGAAGTCTTGTTGTGATTGTTGAATGCTTGGCATGAATAATCCTTGTGTGAAATGTTGCGCGACGTTAAAAAACAGATTGAAGCATGTCAATCATGCTTCAGATCGTGCTCCATATTGTTTGCTGTTTAGTGTCTAAAACTGTTCAACTGTGGCATTTTTTAGCCCCACCGTTTTAGCCAGACGGTCACGGCGCTTATTGGCTGAATCTTGAGTGGTAAAACCTTTGATGAGTACAAAGTATTGCTCTTTACCATTCTGATTGAGTGCGATGACTTCACTCTGCATATATTGATCAGAGAAAGTATCAGCGTGATCGCTGGCGACTCTATAGGAGGCTGCAGGTGCCATAACAAACCAACTTCCTGTGATATTTTGCATGGGTCGTTTTGAAGCCTGTTTGACAGCACGAACTTTAGCCGGTGTTATGGATTGATGCCCTGACTTTGCCTTTTGTTTGAATATTAATGAATTTGCAGGGGCTTTAGATCGATAGATTGCTCTTGCTGCTTCTTCAACGGAAAGAGTTTTTTTAGGTGCGGTTGATGGTTGAAAAGCGGGGGGGGAAGCTTGTTGAAGCGCTGGTGCTTCAGCTATTGCTTGATAAGCAGGTGTTGAAGCTGGTGGGAACTTTATAGTTCCGATCCTGCTTTGCTGATAGTTTGATCTTGTTGGCTGCTGAAAGCGTGCTGGTCTAGCTGTGCGGATGGGTTCATCGTCCAGCTCCACTGCGGTGACCTGTCGGGAAATCTGCCTGCCAGATTTGTTTGAAGATTGCGTTGCCGAATCGATGAACGCATCGTCTAGATCTATCTCAGAGACCTGTTGAAAGCGCTGTGCACTGACGGTTTGTTTCGTCCGCGAGTTTAATCCTGATGTCAGTGGGGTATCAGCCTCTTCAGATATTACCTGAACTTGATTGTTTAACGTAGGGGCCTGAGTTTTAGTGCTTGTCTCAACTTTAGTGCTTAAAGCAGATGGCTTCTTGGCTGGGCGTGTTTGAGCTTGGTAAACCGCTTTTGGAGTCCGTTGAGGCGTTTGCATTTTAGCTGCTCTCAGACTCTTTGTAGTCACTGGAACTGTTGTGCTACCTGTCAATGTATCTGTTGCTCTTAAAACCTTTGCGTTGCGCAAACCGCGCATGCTTAAGCGTTTGATCTGTTTTTGCGCGTCTTTTTCACTACTGAAACCTTTAATGCGGACAAAATATTTATTACGACCACTATTCCTAGTCTGCATGATATCACTGTCGATCTGCTTGGCTGTGAAACCTTTTACGTAGCGCTGGGCAGATGGTTTTGAAATCACGGGTGCGATAATGATCCACTCACCACTGCTTCCAGTCGGAGTAGCTAGTGACTTCTGCCTGGGTGCTGTTACTTGAACAGGAACTGGAGATTTTACGGCAGCTAGGGTTTTGACAGCAACAGGAGGGGTGTTAGCAGCAGGTTCGATGGCAGGCATAGGCTCAGTTGCTGGAGTGTTATTCGTTGCATGCTTTTGCGTAATCAGTTTGATGGCGTCTGCAGTGCTGAGCGTGGTGGGAAGGGCTGTTTCAACGGGTTTTGAAATCGCTACTTTTGATGGAGTCAAAGGCTCAACCTTGGCAAGATCAGAATCAATCCATTCCGATTGTTCGGAGCGTTCACTGATTGCTGGCATTAGAGGCTTTAACTCAGGTTTCTCAGCAATATCCCTTTCTGACTGTTCAGGTAGTGTAAGCTGTTCACCTTCAACGATTTGGATTGCTTGTTCTGTTGAACCCATGGTGTACCAGTAAATACCACCGACTGTTGCAATCAAGATGGCAGAAGCAAATGCAATGATATGACTCTTTGGACGACCAGCGATGTCACGATTACCGGAGAGGTCAGCATGAAGAGGTATTTCAGATGGCGAGCTGGATATTTGATCTGGAGATGCTTGACCAGGAATAGCCTGGCCTGAAATAGGGCGACTGGAGGCAGGTACACCAGCATCATTGTCGAAGTTTGGAAATGATGGTTCGATCAACGATGTATCAAAATGGGCTTGATTCGAGGCTGGTGCACGTAAGATAGGTTTTGGCGATATAGATTCGAGTTCTTGAAGTGACTTGTCCAAGTGAGCAGAGAAATCATTGTCATTCATTGCTGGGTTAGCAGTTGGTGCTGATGTGTCCATTGTAAAAGCATCAGCTAAATCATTAAAAGCATCTGCTGCTTCTACATAAGGGGATGATTGTTCAGAGGACTGAGGTTTAGCGCTTGGAGCACTGTTTTCGAAAGAGTTGAGCTCTTTTTGCAAGTGATCTGTTGGTTCTACATAAGGAGGGGTCTGTTCAGAAATCTGAGGTTCAGAGCTTACTAAAGAATTGAACTCCTCTTGTAAGTGATCTAAATTGATATCATCACTTGAAGAAGCTGCCGAAAATTGCTCATCATTCAGGTTTTTTTGCCCCTTTTGATGATCGTTTTTTTTTGAAAATTCGTCAGTCATGCATTGTTCCCCTTCCACATCCACGGCTGATGTTAATCAACATTGATGTCAGACGCGACTGCTTTGTTCGTATGCAAACAGCTTCAGTGCATATGCTTAGTCGATTAGTATGAGTCAAAAGTAATTTAAATGTAACAGTTTGCAAGGTTTATTATAGAAAAAGTGAATGATATAACGGCATTGATCTTGCTTGGTTAGTGGCTATGAAAACCTGTATGGAGCCACAGACGGAGGCTGTCAGCCAAGAGAACATCCACCAGCGTGTTAGTGCGATGGTGGAGTCGATGCCGCCTTTTCCTCAGAGCGTGCTTCGTTTGATGGAGATGACGAAAGATTTCAACTGTAGCCCTAAAGACCTTGTGGAAGTGATTGAATGTGATCCCGTCATGACCATGAAAATTTTGAAGTTGGTTAATTCTGCTTTTTTTTCACTGTCGCGAGATGTGGTCTCCATTCAGCATGCTTTGGTCTATTTGGGCATGAATACGGTGAAAAATTTAGCCATCAGTATTGCTACAATCGATGCTCTGCCGCATAAAACTATTTCGGAACTGCCCATGGAGAAGTTTTTAACACACTCTTTAGGCACAGCCTTTGTGGCACAGCGCTTGGCAAAAGATTGTTTACATATTAAAGATGTGTCTGATTATTTTATTGCAGGTCTGCTGCACGGCTTTGGGAAAATGGTGTTTATTCAACTGGAGCCCGCTAGCTATGCATCGGTGTTGCAGCAGACGAAAGATAAGAACTGCTCTTTGGTTCAGATGGAAGTAATACACATCGGTATAAGCTATGCTGAAGTGGGGGCGATGTTGGCTCAAAGCTGGCAGTTACCGACTTCATTGGTGGATTGTATTCGTACGCATGTGGATTGTGATGCAGACTCTTCAGATATGGCCATCAGCGTTGCAGCAGCAAGTATGGTTGCTACGGTGATGCAATTGGGGATCAACGGGGAGGTTGTTATGGATGAATTCCCTGAATGTATTCAGCAGCGCCTGGGCTGTGATCTGAAGATGATTATAGAGCAGATGCAAAATTTGCCTGATGAAGTGTCGAAAATTCAGAGCATGGTGAGGGGGTAGTATGATTGTACGTTTTCGAGGCGTTCGTGGCTCGATACCATCACCGGGCCCACATACGATTCGTTATGGCGGTAATACAACATGTATCGAAGTATGGACGGATGATGGGGAGCTGATCATTCTGGATGCTGGAACGGGTATTTTTCCTCTGTCTCAAACCCTGTTCGATAAATTTCCCTTACATGCACACATTTTTAATACCCATTCGCATTGGGATCATATTCAGGGTTTACCATTTTTTATCCCTCTGTTCGTACCGAATAACCAGGTCAGTATATATGGGGCTTATGACCCGATCACCCAGAATGGTATCCAAGAGATTCTGACCGAGCAGTTACAATACCGCTTCTTTCCCATTCGGGAGTGTGAGTTGAAGTCGCAGATCCATTATCATTCATTGCAACCTGCTGAAGCGGTACAGATTGGTGCAGCCACAGTGACCGCGGTATTAATGAATCATCCCGTGGTGAACTTTGGTTATCGTATTGATTGCAGAGGCAAGTCACTGTTTTTTACCGGTGATCATGAACCCTGTTATAATATTTATGAACCGGAAGATGATGAGTTTTCGATGTACCAAACACTGATTGATCAGCGGAACCGGGGTATTATTGATGGCATGCATGGGGTGGATATGTTGATCGCCGACTCATCTTACACAACAGCTGAGTATCCTTCGAAAAAAGGCTGGGGGCATGGCACCTTTGAAAGCTGTTTAGAGATGGCTGAACAGGCTGGCGTGCAACAGCTATTTCATACGCATCATGAACCAACCCGCAGTGATGATGCGCTTGAAGCTATATTTAAAGATGCGCTCTCCAAACGAAAATATGATCTGTCTGAGGTTGATCTGGCAAGCGAAGGGCTCACCATTGAGTGGTGATGGGCAAGGTGCAGTAGAGTACGAATAGAGGTACATATTATACTATGAACCTACCTACTAGGATAATGTGTTTCAGCGCGATGCAATATTTCATTTCTAATAGAAAAGTAATGACAAAAACTTAACGAAGCTTAATGTCGAAGCTATAAATAAAACACTACCCATATAGATGGTATGGTTTTTGCTCGTGGGCTGTTTAATGCATGAGTGGTGAAGTGGTAAGTTTTTAACAATGGGAAAGGATGTCCATGATGAAATTTATAGTATTAATGATCGCATTACTCATATCAGGCTGGCAAATGTCATCGATTGCTCAGGCAGAGGAGATGGAAAGCAATGAAGGTTTTGACATTGCTCAACTCGATAGTGGTTTAGAATTACTCTTTTCTGAAGATGATCTGTTTATCTCAGCCAGCCAGTCGGCGCGAACATTGGGCAAAGCACCCGCTATTGCCACAGTCATTTCATCCAAACAACTCAAGGATATGGGCGCTAGAAATATATTTGACGCACTGGTCACGATACCTGGTTTTGGACACAGCTATAACAGTATCATCTCTACCGAATCGGATATCGAAGTGCGTGGCATCAAATCACGCATGGAGAAGGTGCTATTAATGATTGATGGCCATCGCATCAACAATCCATTCGTTGGTACTTTCACTCATCTGTTTGATGAATTTCCGATTGAGCAGATCAAGCGTATTGAAGTGATTCGCGGTCCAGGTTCGGCCCTGTATGGAGCCAATGCATTTGTTGGTGTGATCAATATCATCATGAAAAAACCGGGTGACTTCACTGGCGCTCAAATCAAATTAGGTGGGGGCAATGATCAGCGTACGCATGCTAACCTGCTGGCAGCTTTAGGTACTGCTGAAGCTGGTGTTGTGCTCTCTTATGATAGAATGGATACCAATGGTAGTCGTCAATTGGTTGCTTCAGATGCGGCTGGTAATAGTGGTTATACTCACTTTTGGCGCAGTACGGATACAGCGCATATGGTTGCCGAATACAGTAAACTTACATTTAGCGGTTTATATGTTGATAAACGGCGCGGTACACCGCTTTCAATCACTAACTTTATTGATACACGTACGCAAACCCATAATAAGCAGTTTTATGGCATGGCCGATTATCATGATAAAATCGGTGCAGTTGATGTCGAGGCTAAAGTGGCCTTTGATCAATTTGAGTGGAATACCGATTGGGCGATTGATCTGCCTGCATTTAACTTTATTACCGGCCATCCGCTGTTGAAAAATCAGACATATTCCGGTGAAATTAAATTGCAATTTGAACCCTTGGATCGTCATTATATGACCTTTGGCTTGGCTCAAGAGTTTCAGCGCCAGTTTGATGTTCAGCATATTGTGAATGGCGTCGATGTAACCGCCACGTTTAATCATAATAAGGCTGCCAAACGAAAGGTTTTTGCCGCTTATCTACAGGATGAATGGGATGTTCTAGATAACCTTATTTTGACGGCTGGTGTACGTTTTGATCGTTACGATGATGTTGGCAGTACCACCAATCCCAGGATTGCCTTGGTCTGGTCTGCAACAGCTGAGCTGGATCTGAAACTACTCTATGGTAGTGCGTTCCGTGCTCCCTCTTTTTTGGAGATGTACGAGATCAATAACCCTGCTTCGGTAGGAAACCCCAACCTGAAGCCGGAAAAGATGAAGAGTATGGAGGCTGGTTTGGTGTGGAAGATGAATCACAATTATCAGTTGAGCAGCAATGTTTTTCATAATCGGTTTACGGATCGAATTGTGGCGACAGCACCGTTAACCATTAACAGTGGTGGCGCAACCATATGGGGGGTGGAAGCGGAGCTTAAAGCGGATTGGTCAGAGTATCTTTATGGTTTTGTGAATTATTCTTATCAGAAATCAAAAGATAAACTGACACAAGTTGCTTTGGCTGATGTGCCACAGCATCGTATTAAGGCGGGCATGAATGTTAGTCTGTTTGATGATATGCTTAATATCAATACAGGCATTCGCTGGGATGGCAAACGTTCCAGAGCACAGGCTGATGCAAGGGCAGCGATGCCATCTACAACCATTGTTGATTTGGCCATCAGTACAAACAGATTGATGGATGATCTAAAGCTGACATTTAAAGCTCATAATCTGTTGGATGCCAATATTTTCGATCCTGCTCCTGCCACGGTACAGGCTGGTTATCCACGTCCTGGTCGAACGCTTCTGGCAGAAGCTGAGTATACCTACTGATGGGCTCCTTTAGTCGGCTTAAATTATCAGTAGGGGGAGTGATAAAATTTAGAGGCATTGCATTGCTTGCTTTGCTGTTCGCTATCTTCTCTACGCCTGCACCAAGCTCTGCGGGTGAAGTGATTGTGTTGTTGGATCCAAATATTCGCCCTTATGTGGAAGCATTGGCGGGTTTTAAAGAGAGCTCTAATGCACAAGTGAAAATCTTTAATCGTAAAGAAAATGGCGAACTCAGTGATGAAAGAGCACTGATTGGCGCAATACGGGCAAGGAACCCGGATCAGGTTTTGGTCATTGGCGGTGAGGCCATGGCGGCATTGGCAGGCGAGATTGAAGATATCCCGATTCTATTCAGCATGGTGTTAAGTCCACAGGATAAATTGAAAAAGAGTTATGAGAACTTGACTGGTGTTGCCATGAATGTGGCACCGGAACAGCAGATGGCCATTCTCGATGCATTGATGCCTGAGGCCAGGCATATTGGTGTGGTATATCAAGCTGAAGAGAGCGAATCTCTTGTTAAAGCCGGTCAGAAGGCACTCGATAAACAAAGTAAACAGCTCGATGCTGTGGCGGTATCAACTCAAAAAGATGCCATTATGCATCTGAAAATGGCGCTGGATCAGAATGCTGCGTATTGGATGATTCCTGATCGTTTGATGCGCTCCAGAGAATTGATCCGTTATCTGTTTTTTGCCTCGAAAGATAAGAAAAAAGCCTTAATCGGACTATCGGATAAATATGTTCGTGCAGGTGCTCTGTTTGCTTTGAGTGTACAAAATAGGCAACTAGGGCGACAGGTTGGCCAACTCTCCAACCGTATATTGGATGGTAAAAAGCCATCTCAAATGCCCATTGAAATGGCTCAAGATGCTGAGCTATCCATCAATACAAAAGTAGCAGAAAGTCTGGGCATTAAAGTCTCCAATGAGCTTTTGCAACAAGCAAAACATATATATTGATGCTGTCAGGGAACTTTAGCACAAAGGTATATCTTCTGGTCACTCTGTTGGTGACTGGAATTATGACCAGTGCTGCCAGCTATTTCCTCATCGCTCAAAATCATGCTTTGAACGATGCTATGACCCAGCAGGCGAAATCGTTATCGATCAGTCTTGCTGAGGGAGCACGTGTTGGTGTTATCCTTGAAGACAGAGGATTTATTGAACAAGTTGCATCGGGCCTGTTAGGGCTACCTCATTTGTTGTTTATTGATGTCTATCTCAATGATAGGAGAGCACTGGCACATATGGGTGATACTGATCATCAATTGATCTTGTCGGAGGAGCCTTTCAAGATAGCTGCTCGTAGCGGTTTTTTTGCCGGAGAAGAGATAGTAGATCAGAAGATGACAGCGCCATATAGAAACTTCATGACTCCCATCCTGCTGGATAATCATGAGGTGGCAGGATTTGTTAGACTGGGTTTTTCTACGGCTGATATTATAAGGAAACAGCATCAAAGCCTGATTACGACAGTATGGGTAACGCTGTTACTCATTATTGTCGCCTGTCTGGTTGTCTATCTCCCTGTAAAACGTATGACACGGCCGCTTGAACAACTCTCTGAAGGTGCTGTGCGAATCGGTAGAGGTGATCTGGGATTTGAAATTACAGTGAACAGTAAAGATGAAATTGGACAATTGGCTCATGATTTTAATGCGATGTCGGAATCACTGCGCCAGCAAACCCACGAGATTAATATGAAAACCGACGAGTTACAGCACTCTGAACGAAAGTTTAGAGAGCTGTTTGAGAACATTGCTCAACCACTTTATATCAATGATCTCGAAGGCAAGCTGATTGACTGTAATCAGGCCATGGTTGATCTGTTTGGCTATGAGAGCCGAAAAGATATGGTTGATACGATTAAGAGTGGTGGATTCATTTTTCTCCATTCCGAACAACGTCAACATACCATTGAAAAGCTTATCGAGCATGGTGAAGTTAAAGGATTGGAAGTCGAATATAAGAAGAAAGATAACACGCCTGTTAAAGCACTGCTCACCTCCCGGGTTCGGATTAATGAAGATGGGGAAGTGATCGGTTTTGAAGGAATGATTCAGGATATTACCGAGCTGCGTCTACTTGAGGAGCAGCTACTGCACTCTCAGAAAATGGAATCGATTGGTACGCTGGCTGGTGGCATTGCGCATGATTTTAATAATCTTCTGGCTGCAATTATGTTGTCAGCTGAGTTGGCAAAAGTTAAAAAGGATGATGCTGAACTGGTTGAAAAATATATTGATCGCATCTCCGGAGCTACACAGCGCGCTGCAGAATTAACGAGAAACCTGCTTGGTTTTGCCCGCAAGGGAAAAATGCGTATTGAAGATATTGATACTGGAGAGCTGGTCTCAGAAGTTGAAGCACTGCTCAGAGAGACGATTGATCGATCTATTCGACTATATACGGATATTTCTCCAGACCTTTGCTCAGTGAGAGGTAACCCATCTCAAATTCATCAAATTCTGATGAACCTCTGTATCAATGCCAAGGACGCCATTCTTTCTGCAGATGGCCATGAATTGAAAATATCAGTTCGCAATTGCGATATTGATCAAGCCTTTGTAGATCATCACCCTGATGCTATATGTGGTTCTTATGTACTTATTGATGTGACGGATGATGGCAGTGGTATTCCTGAAGACATAAAAAATCAGATATTTGATCCGTTTTTTACAACCAAAGGCGTTGGTGAGGGAACGGGCCTTGGTTTGGCGACTGTCTACGGCATTATAAAAAATCATGATGGATTCCTCTATCTGGAGAGTGAGGATGGCAAAGGCACAACCTTCCATGTCTATTTACCAGCTGCACCGACAGTGGTTGAGCATGTTGGCTTTGCCAATGAGGTTGAAGTAGTGCCAGAGCCACTGCATGTTGAGAGCGCGATAATGGCGGAAAATCACACCGTCCTGTTTGTTGATGATGAAGAGGTGCTGCGTGAAATTGCTTTTGAGTTTTTAACGTCTTGTGGTTACAACATTCTGATTGCCAGCAATGGTGAGGAAGCGTTGGAGATACTTGTCGATGAGCATCAAAATATCAGCTTGGCGATACTTGATTTAATGATGCCGAAGATGGGCGGTGAAGAGACGCTAAAAAACATGAAACATAAATATCCGGATATTCCAGTGATTATTGCTTCGGGTTACTCTTCTGAGAGTTTGAATCAGAAAATGAGCTTTCAGCAGTATGACGGTTACATTGAAAAACCTTATCTGTTGGCTGATTTGGAGCTTACGGTTGAAAAAGCATTGAGAGGAGGCTTTTCATCATAAACACTACGATGCAACGGCCTCCTGTCATGCACTCAAGAGCAGTATATTGCGCACATATCACCAGTTAAAACTATGTTGTTAGTGCAATCTCTAGCAGCTAGACCTCGACCTCATTCCGGCATGTTTTTAGCCGGCATCCATGGTGTTGTAAAAGCAGGATTTCTGATAGTTCACTCAGGAGAGACGAACAGTCGAATTTTCAGCTCTTTTAGTTTGAAGCTGAGCATTCCCCCCCATCTGGATCCCATAGTGCTTTGCTTGAGTGATGAAGGTAATAGGCCGGAATGTTTGAATGCGCTGAGACTATAGTGAAATAATTTAACTGAACCTGTTACAGGCCGGGCAATAAAGGTCTTAGCAGATAGACCAGAGTAGTCACAACGAGGATCATGATCAGGTTTAATCGGATGCCTGTTTTGACCATGCTGTGCATGGGCACATGATCAGTACCAAAAACAATCGCATTGGGTGGGGTGGCGACCGGTAGCATGAATGCACAGGAGGCGCTCAAGGTAGCGACCAGTAGAACAGATGTAATATCCATCTCGTTGGCTAAACTTGCAGCAGCCAGAATGGGTAACATCACCTGAGTAGTGGCTGTGTTGCTGGTGATTTCAGTCAGGAAAATGATGATGCAGGCGATGCCTAACATCATGATAGGCAGGGGAACATCAGATAAGAACTCGAGTTGACTGCCAATCCAGCTGGAAAGTCCTGAATGTTGCATGCCATAAGCCAGTGCAAATCCACCACCGAGCAGCAGGACAATATCCCATGGTAGCTTTCTGAATGATTCGGTATTTAAAATTACGCCATGACTTTTGCTACGGAATAAGAACAGCAGGCTGGCCATGAACACTGCGACGGTGCCGTCATCAACGCCTTTATAAGGTAATAGACTTGCCCAGCCGGGAATGGTGAAACTATCTGTTTGAATGCCTTTCCGACTCATCCAGAGCAGCGCTGTGATGGTAAGAACCCCGCCAACCATCTTCTCTTCAAAACGGATTTGACCAAGTTCGATTAAAGATTGTTTTAAGGCAGAGCCATCCGACTGCTTCCATGGTAGACGAGCAAGCCCCGGCCCCAGTACGGCAAACAAAATGCCCAAACCGAGTATGACCATGGGTACACCAACCATCATCCACTCCAGAAACGAGGGTACGGAGTCTGGTGCATGTAGACGCATATTCTCTAAAAACACCAGATTTGGAGCGGTTCCTACCGGTGTTCCCATGCCACCAATATTGGCCGAATAGGCGATAACCAATAGAAAGCTGGCAGCCATAGGGGCGATATCTTCAGCTTTATGCTCCTCCATCAACCTATGCAGCAGGGGTAGGGCGATGGTCACCATCAGCATAGTGGTGGCGGTGTTGGAAATCCACATAGATAAAAAGGCGGTCGCAGCTGCAAACCCCATAGCCAACTGCAAAGGGTTGGCATGCAATCGGGCCAGCATGTTCAGAGCGATACGTTTATGCAGGTGGGTGTTCTCCATGGCTTGCGCAATCAGGAAACCGCCAATAAACAGAAAGATGATGCTGTTGAGGTAACGTGGGGCGATCTCTTTACCGCTGGCAATGCCAAACAGGGGAAAACAGACGAGTGGGAGTAGGGCGGTCAGGGCCAGAGGCACACATTCGGAGATCCACCAGATAGCCATCCAGAGTGCCACGCCGAGCATGGCAGCGGCCTGTGGGTGGCCCGGAATATCGACCATTGTTGCACAAAACAGTGCGACAGCAGGGCCGCTGATACGGGCGATGAGAAGTTTTTGATTCATAGTGAGTCCGTATTTATTCAGGTTTATGTGCCGGAATGAAACTGGTCTGCGCGCCTTCAAGGATAGCATCATGACTAAGTTTGTTATCTTTGAGAGTATCATCCATAGCGACAAGCTAGCGCTACGGTTTGATGCGTCTACATCATTGTTCGTCGAGATTGTATTGCTGCTCGCCAAATCCAAATAGACAATTTACATTGCAGAGATGCAGGTAAAAAAAACTCGAACCATGTGGTCATGGGCCTTTTACGATTGGGCTAACTCGGCTTATGCCACAACCGTGATGGCTGGTTTTTTTCCAGTCTTCTTTAAACAATATTGGGCCGCTGATATGTCGGTCAATGAATCCACCTTCTGGTTAGGAATCTCCAATGCCGGGGCCGGTCTGCTGGTGGCTCTGTTGGCACCAGTGCTGGGGGCTATTGCCGATCAGGGTGGTTTGAAAAAGCGTATGCTGTTGAGTTTTGCAACGATGGGGATGCTAATGACCGCCGCACTGTTTTTGGTGCAAGGCGGCTATTGGTTATTGGCGCTGATGATTTATGTCTTTGGTGCAATCGGCTTTTCTGGCTCCAATGTGTTTTACGATGCGCTGATAGTTGATGTCTCTGAGCGCGATCAGCTGGATCGTGTTTCAGCGCTCGGATATGCCTTGGGTTATTGTGGTGGTGGTTTGTTGTTTGCATTGAATGTGTTGATGACTCTGCATCCAGACTGGTTCTTGCTGGCCGATAAAGCAGAAGCGGTTCGTTGGTCATTTGTTTCTGTAGCTCTGTGGTGGGGGCTATTTACCCTGCCGTTGATGCTGTTTGTGCATGAACCACGTGAAGCCGCCGCCGCGTACTGGTGGCAGGCAAGTAGAGATGGATTTACCCAACTCAGGGGTACCTTTCATCAACTGCGTTCATTGAAACCTGTATGGCTGTTTTTACTGGCCTATTTTTTCTATATTGATGGTGTGAATACGGTTGCCCGCATGGCTGTGGATTATGGTTTGTCATTGGGTTTTGATTCCACCGTTTTAATGACGGCACTGCTGATGACTCAATTTATTGCATTTCCAGCCGCTCTGGCGCTGGGCTGGTTGGGAGAGCGTTGGAGTGCAAAAGGTGTTATTTTGGTTTGTCTGGCCGTTTATGCGGTGGTCTGTGTGTGGAGCACTAGCATGCAGCAGGCGACAGACTTTTACTGGCTGGCGGCCGCGATTGGTCTGGTGATGGGCGGGGTGCAGGCGCTCTCGCGCTCGATGTATGCGCGTCTGATTCCTCGCCATCAATCGGCTGAATTTTTTGGTTTTTTTAATATGCTGGGAAAATTCGCAGCTGTCATGGGGCCTGCTTTGATGGGTGTGGCAAGCATTGCATCTGGTAGTGTCCGTTTTTCAATTTTGGTGATCGTGCTGTTGTTTGCGGTGGGCGCTGTGCTTTTGCTTTGCGTTGATGAACAGACGCAGGAGGCTCAATCTGAAGCTACCAGTAAAACGGGGGCGATATGAAAATCAGACATCTCGATGAGATTAAGCCGCAGGGTATATCGCACGATGCCGATATTTTGAAAAAAGTCTTATTCAGTGAGTCTGAACTGCCTGCTTCAGTGCGCCTGTCTCATGCTGTTTTTAAACCCGGTCAAAAAGCTTCAGGGCATCGTCATGATGATCTCTGTGAGATCTTTTATGTGATCAGTGGATCAGGGCTATTTTGTATTAATGGGCAGGAGCATCGGGTTAGCGCAGGAAGTTCGCTTCGCATTGATCCGCATGAGATGCATGAAGTGATCAATGACGGCAGTGATGATATGGCGCTGGTTTATTTCGGACTTGCGGCATCATAACATTGCAATGTGGATAAAGAGTCTCTCAATTATCTCCACTAGCTCGTTAAGGCTATGCTGTTAGTGCAAGGCTAAGAAGCTAAAGATCAGCGTCATTCCGGCATGTTTTTAGCCGGAATCCATGGTGATTTACTTTTTCCGATTGCGTCGGTGTCTGGGCACCGAGCTGTGAGGTTTTGAAGTCGGCCTGATGCGTTCATTACGTCCGGTTGGAGGAATGAGACATTCAGGAGTATTACCAATCAATTCAGGATGTTTCATCTTGATCAGCGCTTCTCGTAGTAAGGGCCAGTTCTTGGGGTCATGGTAACGCAGCAGAGCTTTGTGTAGATCACGCTGTTTTTTTCGTTTTGGCGTGAATACGGACTCGCTCTTTCTGCTGATTTTTCTGAGTGGATTTTTACCTGAATAATACATCGCCGATGCAGTCGCCATGGGGGAGGGAAGGAAGGCCTGAACCTGATCCGGTCTGAATTTGTTTGCTTTCAACCAGAGAGCCAGATTGAGCATGTCTTCATCATTGGTGCCGGGATGAGCGGCGATAAAGTAGGGGATCAGATACTGTTTTTTACCGGCTTTTTTTGAGGCTTGATTAAACATGGTCTTGAAACGATCAAAGCTGTCGATGCCCGGTTTCATCATTTTGGAAAGTGGTTCGTTTTCCGTATGTTCAGGCGCTATTTTTAAGTAGCCCCCGACGTGATGAGTGGCCAGCTCTTGAATGTATTCGGGTGACTCTACAGCCAGGTCATAACGCAAGCCGGAGGCGATGAAAATACGCTTTATACCGCGCAGTTGGCGAGCATGACGATAGAGGTGAATTAATGGTGTGTGGTCGGTGTTGAGGTTTTTACAGATGCCAGGAAACACACAGGATGGCTTGCGGCAGGCTGCTTCAATCTCGGTTGATTTGCAGGCCAGTCGATACATGTTTGCAGTCGGGCCTCCCAGATCGGAAATTGTACCGGCAAAGCCGGGTGTCTTGTCACGAATATTCTCGATCTCTTTGATGATCGAATCTTCCGAACGGCTTTGAATAATGCGCCCCTCATGCTCGGTGATCGAGCAGAAAGTGCAGCCGCCAAAACAGCCTCGCATGATATTGACCGAGTGTTTGATCATATCGTAAGCCGGGATACGCTGATCACCATAATCGCTGTGCGGTCGGCGTGAATAGGGTAGAGCGAATACAGAGTCCATCTCAGCAGTGGAGAGGGGGATTGCCGGTGGATTGAGCCAGACATGGCGTTCACCATGCTGCTGCACCAGTGCCCGCGCATTGCCCGGATTGGTTTCCAGATGCAGCAATCGTGATGCATGGGCATAGAGCACAGGGTCTGCTTTCACCGCTTCAAACGAGGGCAGACGAATGACGGTTTTGGACCGATTCAGTTTGATATGGCTGATTGGAATCTGTACTTCGTTGTTCGCCTCAATCTTACTTTGAGCTGTTTTTTGGCTGCTTTTTGTAGCGCAATCACCACCATTATCGGGAGTAGCCATAGCGTAGGGGTCGATGTGTTCAATGAGTTCACCGGGAGTGTCTACTTCTGATGAATTCAGCTCAGACCAGCCAACAGGCACTTCACGGCACATCAAGGCGGTGCCGCGAATATCGGTCATATTCTTGATTGGCTCATCTGCGGCTAAACGATGCGAAATCTCAATGATCTGTCGTTCAGCATTGCCAAACACCAGCATGTCCGCTTTCGAATCCGGTAATACAGAGCGTCTCACCGTATCCGACCAATAATCATAATGCGCAATACGTCGCAGTGAAGCTTCGATACTACCAATAATGACCGGCACTCCTTTAAAGGCTTCACGACAGCGCTGAGCATAGACAGTGACTGCACGGTCAGGCCGCTTGCCAGCTTGGCCACCAGCGGTATAGCTATCATCCGAACGAATACGTCGTTCTGAGGTATAGTGGTTGACCATGGAATCCATATTGCCGGCGGTAACGCCAAAATAGAGATTGGGTTTTCCGAGTGCCCGAAAATCATCGGCCGATTTCCAATTGGGTTGTGCAATAATGCCAACACGAAAGCCCTGTGCTTCGAGAACACGTCCAATCACCCCCATGCCAAAACTGGGGTGATCCACATAAGCATCACCGCTAACGATGATGATATCGCAACTGTCCCATCCGAGTTTCTGCATCTCTGCTTTGTTCATTGGTAGTTGTGGGGCAGAGCGCAGGTTTGGCCGGTACTTTGGCCACTCCAGAATTGATCGCGTCTCAGCTAGGTATGAAGATGTCATGCGCAAACGCTATCACCAATTTCGATTGATGCTCTTCTCAGAGCTGTTTTTTTGTGAAAAAGCATATATTCTCCTCAGGGACTGTTCATCTGGCTTGATGACTTCGATAATTAACGAGAAGCGCATGAGAAAAATGGAGGCTGCAAATAATGAAAACAATGACGTGCAAACAACTCGGTGGAGCTTGCGATAAAGAATTTTGTGCCAGCACTTTTATAGAAATATCAGAACTGAGCCAAAATCATGGCATGGAGATGTTCGAAGTAGGCGATGAAAAACACATTGAAGCGATGAACCGAATGAAGGGATTGATGACTCATCCAGAGGCCATGAAAAAGTGGATGGAAGATAAGCGGCAGGAGTTTAATGCCTTGCCATGTAATAAATAACAGCGAACCGCCGCTCGTTCGAAGTCCGTTTGAGTCGAGAGTAAAAAACGAACAGTGGTTGTAAAATAATTCTATATTGTGTCCCCGAATTAGATTTCATTCATGGGCGATGGAGGTGCCTTACTTATTATCGGCATCCGTTACCTTGAACTGAATCCAGTGCATGCACAAATGGTCAAACATGCTGAGGATTATGAACGGCAGAGTGCCAAGTGGCGATGGCTCCTTTCTGAGCGAGTTTGAGCCTATGGCGGGGCGAGTATTGCGATCAAATAAGGCGGGCAGGAAACGAATTAATTAATCGGTGAAATGTCCCCGGAGTTCCCTGTTTTTTCTAGTGATGGAACCACTCAAGCCCAGTGCCCCGTAACGATTAATCAACGAATCTCATTCACCCAGTCTGCATTTAAAGCAATATTCAATTCTTTTGCCATCTCTTTAAAATCAACGAGAATATTAGCAGCCGTTTTAAGATCACTATTTTCTCCAGAGGTTTCTAATTGCGAACATTTTTCAGCAAATAGAGTGGCTGAAACTGAGCGACTAGCTCCTTTTAATCGATGCCCATGGCTCTTTAATGTAGCACCATCATTGTTGGTGATCGCCGCCTCAATGGCTTCAATATTCTTTGGTAATTCATCAAGATAAGCATCAAGTATCATGCCAATGCCAAAACCGATATCTTCTCGCATCTGACATAATGCAACCTTGTCAATGAGACTGCTATCGCTCGCAGCTTGAAGCTCAGGTCCCAGAGGCGCACTCTCAATAGTTTCATCAGCCGCAGGTAGCCACTCTGTCAATATCTCATGCAGAGAAGCTCCCGTTAAAGGCTTGGTTAAATGTCCATCCATACCTGCTTCGCTGGTTCTTTGGCGATCCTCTGTAAGTGCATGTGCGGTAAGCGCAATAATTGGCACATGTGTATCACCACCCATTTTTAGCTCAATTTCACGAATCTCACGCGTTGCTGAAATACCATCAAGCTCAGGCATCTGAACATCCATGAGAACAAGATCATAGTTATATTCGACAAAATATTTAATGGCTTCCACACCATTATGAGCCAAATCTACGCTATTGAATCCTTGATGGGCCAGCATCCCCAGTGCTACTTGCTGATTCACAAGGTTATCCTCAGCCAAAAGAATTTTCTCTTCACGCTGACCTGCTCTGTGTCCTTCACTATTTTTTTTCTGACGCTCTCTTATGCCCATGACTGACAATATAGTTTCAAAAAGTGAACTCAAATAAATGGGTTTCCGCATGAAACCATCAAGTCCATACTGCTCACACAAGTGAGCATCAAAAGTCATATCCAGTGATGTTGTCATGATTACTTTCAGCTTAGATAGTTCAGGTGTCTCTTTAATAAGTCGAGCCAGTGCCATGCCATCCATGCCTTCCATCTGCTGGTCGATAGTAATGAGGTCATAAGCCTCGCCTGTAGCTGCTTTATTGCGAAGCTCCTGCATGGCTGAGCGGCCACTAGAACAAGCTTTCATCTGCATGCCCCAAGCATGTAATGCGTCATGTAATTTGTTGCGCATGGTTGAGCGGTCATCAACAACCAAGCCTCGCCACTGAGAGAATTGTGAATGATAATGATGAGGCCCATCTTTAATTGAAGATGCCTTTTGAAGATGAAGTTCAAAGAAAAAGCTTGAGCCTCTTCCCATTTCACTCGCTACAGTAATCTCTCCACCCATTAAGGCAACGAGGTTCTTTACAATAGATAAGCCTAAGCCTGTACCACCATGTTTTCGTGTATCGGTACCATCGGCTTGCGTAAACTCTTCAAACAGCTCTTTCTGATTTGATTCGGAAATACCCTTACCCGTATCTTTAACCGTAAACCTTATCACGGCATCAGAGTCAGTTTCACTCACCAGATCAACTGCGATTAAAATCTCCCCCTCCTCAGTAAATTTAACAGCATTAGAAAGTAGGTTCATCATGACCTGTTGAAGGCGGTCTGAATCACCCATCAATAAGTTTGGAAGATTCGGGATGCTTCGTGCAATCAATTCTAGCGTGGCTTCATCTTCATCAATATTGCTGCCAAATATGTTGACTACATGTTCAATAACTTCATTAGGGTTAAATTCAACACACTTAATTTCCAACTTGCCTGCTTCTATTTTGGAAAAATCGAGAATATCATTGAGAATAGTAAGTAGTGCTTCGCCACTTGATTTTACAGTATTTAAATTAAAGCGCTGCATTTCTGTGAGATCAGTTTTTAAAACCAACTCGGTTAAGCCAAGCACTCCATTAAGGGGAGTTCGGATCTCATGACTCATGGTGGCAAGAAACTCGCTTTTGCTAACGCTTGCCTCTTGCGCCTTGCTAGCTGTCTGATGAAGCTCCTGCGATAATGCCTCGAGACGTAACTCAGCCAGGACTCGCTCTGTGATATCGAAGGCAACTGCATAGACACCCACCAGATTACCTTCCACCATGATAGGAACTACACTCATAAAAACATGAATGGTACGATCATCGATGGCATTCATTCGAATATGGACACTCTGAGCATCCCCTTGCTTAGCTAAATCGAATGCCTTGATCCCCTCAGATTTACACTCATCATCATAAAGTTCAGCGATAGCTTTACCGAATAGAAAATCACTAGTAAAACCAGTTAGTAGAATTGCTGCTGAATTCAGATGTGTAATCAGGCCGTTAGTGTCTAAAGAGAAAACTGCATTGGGATTACGTTCGAACAATGCTCGATACTGACTTCCTGCAGCCAACAGGTCCTCTTCCATATCTTGCATCACTGAACGCATAAACTCGACATATCGCCCTTCCATGCTGTGTGCAACATCAGTAATCGTGACCAGTCCCATGAATGCATTGTTATCGCCAACGACTACCAAATGACGGGTATGGTTATGCTTCATCAATATTGAAGCTTCTGGAACAAATGCTTTACAGTGAATCGTTACAGGCACTTTCATTACTTCACGTACTGACAATGTTTCCCATTCCACTGATGGCTGTCTAAACAGATGGGTAATGCTTCTCGATGTTAAAATTCCAACAGGCTTATCCTTATCTAGGATAATGATAGCGTGCTTACATGCATTCATCAGTTGAATAGCTTCGACTATAAGCATCTCTTGGGAAACAGTCATTTGAACTTTGATCAGGATATCTGAAACTGTTTGCAGTTTGGAAAAATGTTCTACGCCAAGGTTTGCGATGAAACTGGACATCGTGACTACACCAACTAAATCTCCACTTTCATTTTCCACCACGAGATGGCGCATCTTTCGAAGTACCAATTCATCATAGGCGTGAAAGACATTTGCATCGGCCTGAACACTGAATGCCGGTGAATTCATGTGTGTTCCAGCTAGTGTAGATCTCATATCAATATTTTGGGAAGCTAAGCTGATAAGGTCCCCTTCGGTAAGCACACCGAGTGCCTTCTTATGCTCTGCAATCACCATGAAACCAATATCTTTATTAGTCATGATTTCAATGACTTCACAAAGTAGCGCATCTGGCGAGACGAATACTGGCTGATTGATCATGATATCACGTATAAGCATGTGACCTCCTAGGAGTCTGTCGGATTTATGAGAAATCTACTGCGCGGCAGGGACGGCGGCCAAAAATCCCCCTATTTATCGTTGCATGGTTACCACTATGCGCCTCAAAACCGTGCTATTATTGACTCGCTCCCCCATCTTCTCGCTACGATCACCCCAAGTCCGATAGTCTCCTAGACTCACTTGGATAATCTCCCTCCCATTTTATCAGAAATTAAAATTAGAAGTTTTAAGCAGCAAGCGCCAACACCAAGAATGGGGTTATGTCGTGGTTGACCATATTAGGTCACTCTTGATTGTACGTCCAGATCCCTCGAGTCGCATTCTCCTGCACTTGGTCAATGCTTTTGAAAATAAATGCGTATTCCGGTTCAATGCGACAGGCAATTCCGGAGGAATACGACATCCCCTCTACAGGGTTTCAAATGTAACTGATCTGGATAATTTTAAAGAGGCATTATTCACTGTGAAAAAGCATAGGGGAAGTGATGTCCGCAAGGAGATTGTTCATGAGGAAAGGCAACGATATATTATGAATAAAATAGGAGCTTGGTGTTTCCGATGCCGCCGTATCGAGACGCTGTGATGTATCTCGAAGCGCTGTAGCAGCTCGTATCCGCCGAGCTACGTAGCCGGATCCTGTTATTATTGGGTTGAGGGTTATCGGTGTGTTACTGCCGTTATAGCCGAGCACTTCATTTGTGTTGCTGGCGGCTCCTTGTTTTGACAAGCCATCTGAACGCTGCTTCAAAACTGGCAGGAAGATCAATGCATCAGCTGTTATGCCAGGTACATTGATGTTCTCTTCCTGCTTGTTTTTGCTGGTTACGCGGTGATCTTTAGTTTTGTTGATCCCGGTTTTATAGCGTTTGCTGCAACGGCTGTTCTGTAACCTCTATTTTCTGTGTTCAGGTTAAAGCGTGTGAACAGTAGTAGGGGCTGGGTTTAATCCGCTTTTTGGAGGCCCTTAATCGTTGCGTTTGAAGCAGTGAACCCAGACAGGTGCGTCTTCATTCCATTCCATGCCTTTGTGCATCATCAGGATTAATGACTTATATGCTTCAAGAGAGGGATAACCTTCGGCTTGAGCTTCTTTGTCACCCATGTCACCAATGGTTTGGCGTTTTAGGTCGGTTACGATGAATGGCACACCATCGAGTTCAAACTCTTCGTTTGGGTAGGCGTATACGCCATCACGACGCTGTTCAGTTTTTTGGCCAGCAAGTGCTGCTGCAACAAGTTTTGGGTGACGAACCAGTCGGTCAATGTCACAAGTTTTTTCAGGGAAATTATTCATATCACCACCATCTATAAGATTTATGAAGGGCGATTATTCACACTCACAGGAAATAACAACCATTAGCATTATGTCGTTCGAATGAATCTGTTTTTATGATGTTTCTTTATCTAATTATAACAACGCTTTACGACTGCTCCTGAAGTTATGTTTTATATCGTTGATGGCGAATCATGAGCATGCTTATTGTCGTGTAAACTCTTTAACCAGCCTGAATTACTGTCAGCGCGATGGTGTAAATAATATCTTCAACTGTTGCACCACGGGAGAGGTCATTCACCGGCTTGTTTAAACCCTGCAACATGGGGCCGATGCTGACTACATGCGCACTACGCTGAACTGCCTTGTATGTGGTGTTGCCTGTATTCAGGTCGGGGAAGATAAATACATTGGCTTTACCTGCAACTTTACTATCCGGTGCTTTGCTTTTGCCGACAGAGGTAATCGCTGCAGCATCATATTGCAGTGGCCCGTCTACAAGCAGGTCAGGTCTGCGATTGCGTACTTTTTTAGTGGCCTGACGTACCTTATCAACATCATGACCTGCGCCGGATTCACCAGTGCTATAGCTGATCATGGCCACTCTCGAATCGAGTCCGAATCGATTGGCTGAATCGGCACTCTGAATCGCAATATCAGCCAACTGTTTAGCATTAGGGTCGGGATTGATAGCGCAATCGCCATAGACCACGACTTGATCGGGCAGGCACATGAAGAAGATGGAGGAGACCAGTTTGGCTGATTTGTGTGTGCCAATCAACTGGAAGGCTGGCCTGACTGTGTTGGCTGTCGAATGCAGGGCGCCAGACACAAGGCCATCAACGTCATCCATTGCTAACATCATGGTGCCTAGCACAATACGGCTCTGTAGCTGATCTTTGGCAATAGCAGCTGTCATACCCTTGTGCTGACGAAGTTCGACCATGGAATCGATATAGTTTTTGCTTATCTGCAAGGGGTCCATAATGCAGATATCATCCAATCGAATGCCCTGAGAGATTGCAGCTTGATGGATACGGTCAGGATTACCGAGCAGGATACATTTGGCAATGCCGCGTTGCTGGCACTGGTAGGCAGCCATGATTGTACGAGGTTCATCACCTTCGGGCAGTACAATGCTCCGTTTTGTCTGGCTGGCCTGCTGAATCAGTTGATAACGGAATGCGGCTGGAGACAAGCGTGGTTTGCGTTCAATAGCACAATGGGCTTTTAGCCACTCAGCGTCGAGATGGTCGGCGACATGATCCATGGCTTTATTAATCAGATCAAAATCATCAACGGCTACTTCTGCAGGCATATTGACAAGTTTTGCAGCTGTCTGAAAAGAGGTTCCCTCTACCAATAGCAGGGGAATACCGGTCTGAATAGCCTGAGTACAGAGCTCCAGAATGCGGGGATTGGGTCTGAGGCCTCCTGTCAGCAGAATGCCAGCCAGTCGCACACCATTCATGGCTGACATACAGGCTGCTACAAAGACATCATCACGGTCACCGGGGAAAATTAATAGCGTATGAGGCTGATATACACTGAGTGTGTTGACCAATGTACGAGCGCACAGCTCCATGCGCTGCACCCGTCGTTCACGTAAAAAACCTTCGTTCAACACTTCTGCTCCGAGGTACGTTGCGACATCATACATGCGTAGAGCTGTCAGTGGAGTCTGCCAGGGAATACCGCCGATAAAGTGGAATGGCTTTTTGGACAACATTTGGCACATGGTGTCAGCAGTTTCCCAATTTTCATCAGATGTTTGTTTTGCATCGGCCTGCAATTCATCGGCCAGCAATGTTGTTTGTCCCTCTCTGGGCATGCCTACTTTATTGAGGATAGTGCCTATCAATGCTGTACCGTTATCATTGGAAAACGAGTTTTCCGCAATATTGATATACTCTTCGAGATTCGGCTCCGGTTTGCCAACCAGAATGACTTCCGCATCCAGCGCCTGGGTAATCGCCACATTGAGGCGGGTAGCATAACCGGCATGACCATCGGCTACTAAACCTTCGATAATCACCACGTCAGCATGGCGAGCGCTCTGTCGATACAGTGCAACAACCTCTTCCATCAGCAGCCCCAGTTTGCCAGAGCCGAGTAGCGATTCAGCGCGTCTGAGGTTAATAGGGGAAGGGGGGCTAATATCAGTCATGTGTTTGATCAAATATGTTGAGCGTTCCGGCCCTTGATCACCATCGTGCAACTGCGCAAACGGTTTATAAAAACCAGCTCGAACACCAAGGCGATCCAAGGCCCGAACCAGGCCTAAACTGACTGTAGTTAAACCGGCTCCTGCCCCAGTGGAAACAAGTAAAATGGCGTGACTCATGAGATGTTCCCCTCAGCTTGTAAGCTATGACTCACATAATGCGCGATCATTTTTTCTTCACTGGTTGCGATGACGAGAATAGGCAATGTTGATCCGGGGATGCTGATGAAGCCGTTTGATGTTTTACCATGTTCGCTATTGCGCTGCTCTTCGAGTTGGGCTCCGAAAATGCCGAGATGCTGCACAGTTTTTGATCGAATAGGGCTGGCATGTTCACCAATGCCACCGGTAAAAACGATGCCATCGATATGGCCAAGTGCAACAGCAAGGCCAGCCAGCGATTTTGCCAGGCGGTAACAGAATATCTCGATAGCCAGTGCAGCCCGTTGATGCCCGTTTTCAGATGCTTCCAACAGCGTGCGCATATCGTTGCTCAAGCCTGATATACCCAACAGGCCTGATTCGCGGTTCAATGTATTGGTGATCTGCTGTAATGATTGGCCGGTTTGTCGGGCTATAAAATCATGCAGGCCCGGATCGACATCACCGCTGCGGCTACCCATCACCAAACCTTCAAGTGGCGTTAGCCCCATCGTTGTATCCACGCTCACTCCATCTGCAATTGCAGCAGCACTACAGCCATTGCCAAGATGTACGGTCAACAGACGGCATTGCTCAAATGCACAACCGAGACGATCAGCGGCATGTTGAGCAACATAATGATGACTGCTGCCATGAAAGCCGTAGCGGCGCACACCATACTCTTCATACCAGCGGTAGGGCACAGCATAGAGGCTGGCGTGAGGCGGCATGGCGTGGTGAAAGGCGGTATCAAATACCGCGATATGTGGAATATGGGGTAGTTGCTTCATCGCTTCACGAATGCCCTGCAGATTGGCCGGGTTATGCAGTGGTGCGAGATAGGAGATTGATTCGATTTCATTGATGGTGCTTTCATTAAGCAGGCTTGGTTTGATAAAGCGCTCGCCACCATGCACCACGCGATGGCCCGCTGCGGAAATAAGACTTTTATCTTCTCTCAGCAGTAGTTTATCCAGCATTTGGCCTATGACCACCGCCACATCGCCGAGGCATTCAGACATTGCTTCAGCTTTCAGTTGTCCGGATGCCATCTCTATCAAAGCCATCTTCACAGATGAGCTACCACTATTGATGACTAGAATTATTTTATCAGACATACGTACCTTTCACCTATTCCACACGTCATGCCCAGGGCAGCCTCTCTACCGCAAGCGGCATTCACCTTACTCAATGAAACCTTCGGGTTGACGAAACGTTGAGCACATTGCCAAATCATATCCCACTTTTTAATGTGATTGCCTTGGGGTTCTCACAGAACTGTTGTGCCACTTCAATGGCCCGGGACAAATTCTCCCGTGCAGGCTTGGATAGATCATCACCCAATTCGAAGTGATAACCGCGAATGCTCAAGACATAAGCATCAGGTGCCTGTGTGCCATAGACATGATGATAGGCATAGAGCAGGGCACCCGGACTCATGGCATGGCTGGTGTAACTGTCGTCTTTTTCAGGCTCTAGCCGTCTAAGCGTATATGGCTCATCGCAAGACATATCGGCATCGATAAAAATGATACGCTCTCTCTCCATGAGATCGGTCACATGCTCAACCTGTAGCTGCATATCAATCTGACATTCAACATCGGGTAGTGCTTTTGCTTCGATGGCATCAATCAGTTCAGGTCCCAGTGCATCATCGCCGCGACCGGGGTTTCCGTAACCAAAAACCAAAACCTTTGGGACAGTCAAAGCGTGCGATTGATAGCACCGCTGGATGCTTTTTCAATGCGGTCAACGGCCTCACCATCAGCTCCAATCAGCTCTACTTCCAGTGGCATTTTGCCAAGCGCATGCGTTGCACACGACAGGCAAGGGTCATAGGCACGAATAGCTACTTCAAGATGATTCAATAGCCCTTCGGTGATCTCATTGCCATCTAGGTATTCATTGGCCACAGAACGCACAGATTCATTCATCGCCTGATTGTTGCTGGTGGTGGATACGATAAGGTTGGCTTTTTTGATGGTACCATCTTCATTGACTTTATAGTGATGGAATAGGGTGCCACGCGGTGCTTCGATGACACCGACACCCTCTTCACGTTTTTCACCTTTCATGACCAGATCGGTACCGAGAATCTCCGGGTCGAGCAGCAGATCACGGATGGCTTCAGCACAGTGCAGTACCTCAATCATTCGGGCCCAGTGATAAGCCAGTGTATCGTGTACAAAACCGCCATTACCAAATGCTTTGAAACTCTTGCGTGCCGCTTCTGCCAGCGGTGTGGCGATGTAATCGCAGTTGTTGATGCGAGCCAATGGGCCAACACGATACCAGCCATCATCGCGCCCTAACTCGGTGAGATAGGGAAACTTCATATAGCTCCACGAACGCACCTCTTCACGGATGATGTTGTAATAACCGCGATAATCGAACTGGTCGAATATACTGCTTCCATCCGATTTGTTGGCACGCAGGCCACCGTGATAGAGCTCCAGTTCACCTTTGTCGCCAACCATGCTGAGGTAGTTGCTGTTCAAACGTCCAAAGCCGTGGTTTTCCGGGTGAGAAGTATGAATCTTCTCGTTCAGATCAACAGCTTCCTGAGCCCAGGTCAGCACATCATTGATGTCGGCCAACAAGCGGTCACGCTCTTCAATGGTGAGTGCTTTGTTCATGCCGCCAGGCACTGTGGCTGCACCATGGATGCGTTTGCCTGAAATGACTTCGATTACCTGCTGACCGTATTTACGCAGTCTTACCCCTTTGAGGGCCAGGTCCGGAAAATCTTCGATGACACCGATAATATTACGATGTTCCAAATTGGAGCCGAAGCCGAATAGTAGATCGGGTGAGGAGAGGTGGAAAAAGTGCAAAGCATGTGACTGCATGGTCTGTCCGAAGTGCAGCAGTTTACGCAGTTTTGTAGAGGTTGGTGTCAGCTCATCCACGCCCACCAGTTGGTCGACCGCTTTGGCGGCTGCCAGATGATGTGAGACCGGGCAGATACCACACAGGCGCTGCACAAAATAGGGTACTTCCCAGTAGGGGCGACCCTGAATGAATTTTTCGAAGCCACGAAATTCGACAATATGGAAACGCGCTTCACGCACATGATTGGCTTCATCGAGTAACAGAGTAATTTTGCCATGCCCTTCGACACGGGTAACCGGGTCAACCGCGATACGTCTGAGATTTTCGTTGTTGCTCATTTGAACTCCTTAAAGGTAAAGCGGATTTACCGCAGAGGACGTAAAGTTACGCAAGCTGAAATCAATAACGCTTGTATTGATGCATTTTTGCGGTGTTTTACTTAAAGTTATGGTGGTTCCAGAGATACCGTTTTGGCCAGATCTAATCTGCGAAACGCTGCGGTTCAATGTTTTAATCATAATGCAGCATCTCTTTGGGCAGGCTTGGCTCTTTACCTTCGAGGAGATCAGTCAATACCTTCACAAAAGCATCGGCTGGTGGCGGGCATCCGGGTAGATAATAATCCACTTTCACTACCTCATGAATCGGGTGCACTTTTGAAAGCAGTAGTGGTAGCTCTTTGTTATTTGGAATATGCGGATTATCGACGCCAATCTCATCGAGAAATGCCTCTTCAAGACACTCCTGTAAGCTGAAATGATTACGCATCGCGGGTACACCACCATTGATAGCACAGGCGCCAACGGCAATGATAATTTTGCAGTTTTCACGAAACTCTTTGAGTACATGCACATTATCGGCATTGCACAACGCACCTTCAATTAGACCGATATCACAGGGTTCACAATGTTTGATATCGTTGATTGGTGAGCGGGTGAACTCGACATGTTCCATCAGTCCAACAATGCGCTCATCCATATCGAGAAAAGACATATGGCAACCAAAGCAGCCACCCAGGGATGTAGTTCCAACCCGAACTTTACTCATCGTGGTGCCTCACTTTAGTCAGTATTACATCATCGAGATCAGTCTCGGCGACAGAGTGTATATCGAAGGTGCGACGACCAATCGGCACCTCATAACCATGATCTTTGATCAGAATTGCGCCGACAGGACAGATGTGGGCAGCCATATCTTCCAGCTCAATGTCGGAATCGACCAGTTTACCACTGTCTGAATTGACGATCAGATGGCGATTGGTGCCGCGTCCGGAGATGGTGAATACATTTTTACCATCACATTCACGACTGGCGCGAACGCAGAGCTCGCACATGATGCAGCGATCACGATCGAGTACCAACGAGCCATGTGACGCATCCACTTCTCGGCGGGGATAGAACTGTGGAAAGTGACCATCAAGCATGCCGAGATGATAACCGATGGCTTGCAGGGTACAGTCACCTGTTTTCTCACAAGAAGGGCAGAGGTGATTGCCTTCAATGAAGAGCATCTGGGTAATTGATTTGCGCACTTCGTTCAGTGCCGGAGTATTGTTGGCGATCTCTTGCCCTTCTGATGCAGGCATAGTGCAGGAGGAGGCTGGTCGCCCATTTACATCCACGGTGCAGAGTTTGCAGCTTCCATGCGGACTTAGGCCTGGTTTGTGGCAGAGGTGCGGGATATAGATATCTGCAGCAAGTGCGGCATCCATAATCGTCTGTCCATCTTTAAAAGGAACGTCCACACCATCAATTTTGATTATTTTATCTGCATTGTTGTTCATAGATGCGCCTCCGCATCATCACGTTGTGTGAGTTGTCTTGCCTCTTCCAGCGAAGCATCTAGATTAAATTCGGGCTCCATCTTTTGATGTAGTAGTCGCTGTTCAAAAAGCTCGGGAAAGTTTTTCAGACCATCCCTGATTGGATTCGGAGCAGTAATACCAAGGCCACAGTGCGAGCGTCGTGATACCAGTGCAGCAGTCGATTTCAGTTCATCAAGATCGTGCGCGGTACCATGGCCGCTGCAGACTTTATCCATACCATTTTTCATCAGTGTTGTACCAACACGGCAAGGGGTACAGAAACCACAGCTTTCGTGGGCAAAGAAGTGAGTGAAATTACGAATCACTTGCAGCAGGTCACGTGAATCATCGAAGATCATAAACGAGCCACCAGTGGCGAGATCTTCGAAAGCGATGCAATGATCAAAGTGCGAAGCATCAATCAGCGTGCCGGATGGGCCTCCGATCTGTACTGCCTGCGTTCTTTCAGCACCACAATCGTTCAAAATATCGTTGATTGTGACACCGAATGGATATTCATAGATGCCAGCTTTGCAGCAGTCACCAGAGATAGATAGGATCTTGGTACCACGTGATTGCCATGTACCCGCGCCCCGGAACCAGCGCTCTCCATGCAACACGATGCCTGCCGCAGCAGCCAATGTTTCTACATTATTGACCACCGTCGGTTTACCCAAATAACCGCTGATGACAGGAAACGGTGGACGAATACGCGGATTACCGCATTTCTCTTCCAGCGATTCAATCAGTGCAGACTCTTCACCACAGATATAAGCCCCGGCACCAACCACAATGGCAATATCGAAATCAAAACCTTCAATACCAAGAATGGCGTTGCCAAGTAGGCCATCTTTTCGGCGTGCGGCAAGTGTGGCTTCCAGTGAGTCGAGCAGATAACGGTACTCGGCGCGCAGATAAATATAACCCTGTTTCGCATTGATGATGCGGGCGCAGACGGCCATGCCCTCGAAAACGGTATTGGCATGACTAGTTAGCAATAGGCGATCTTTGAATGTGCCCGGCTCTCCCTCATCAGCATTACAGATGACATAGCGGGTCTCTTCTTCCGTCTCACGGCAGAACTTCCACTTCTGAGCTGTGCTGAAACCAGCGCCACCACGGCCGCGAAGGTCGGAATAACGAATTTTCTCCAGTGTCTCATCAATGCTCTCATCGCGCATGACCTTAAGTGCCGATCCTGCTTCAAATGGGGTGGAGAGTAGTAGGTCTGTGCGTTGGATATGATTGTCGATTTCAAACCATTCAGTAGGCCACGCATCCAGTGGCTTTTCAGCCTCAACCAGTGCAGCGATCTGTGAAATTTTATTGCTATCGATAGAGTGCAATGGCCGGTCGTTGATCAGGGCTGAAACACCATGATCACACATGCCGATACACGAGGTGTCTGTAATAGAAACTACGCCGTCATGACGTGTTTCTCCGGCTTTGATACCTAGTCGGTCACACAGCTCCTGCATCAGAACCGCATCGCCGCAGCTGGTGCAGTTGCTGAACAGAATATCAAAACGGCCGCGAGGTTTTCGACTAAAGAAAGAGTAAAACTCTGTCACTGCCTCGACCTGTGCTCGGGGTAGCTTTAATCGTGATGCGATATCAATCATCGCCTGATCTGATATGAAATGATGCTGCCGCTGATGCGCATGCAACAGATGTAGTAGGTGGTCTGAATGTTGTTGATTCATAGTTTTAATGCTTATTCCAATAGTGGATTAGTCGCTGTTTTGACTAAGCAGCATTGTACTCCTCTCTATATTGGTTTGGAAGGCTTTTCCGCATCGTTATCACGTGTTGGCGATTTCAAACATGATGCCCATTCCGAGTAAGGTGGTGGCGCTACCGATGAACAATTGAAGATAGTGATGCAGCTTGGAAAAACGTTTGGCGGAGTGGCGTAGGGGTAGCATGATGACCACAGACAAAATAGCCATGCCGGCAATCGAGCCGATACCAAATAGAGCGATATAAATTAACCCTGTGGTAACGGAGTGAACCGATTGCAATGTTAAAATAATCAATGCAGCAGAGCCAGCCATGCCATGCATGATACCAACAAGCAGGGCGCGCATTGGAAAGGTTTTATGATGTTGATGCTGATGTTCTGTCTCATCTGTTTTGTGATGGCTGTGGGCATGTATATGTAAAACGCCATCCTCATGGCGGTGCGGATGGAGATGTACGCGCTCCTGCATAAAACGGCGCATAACATCGATGCCGAGCACAACCAGCATAAAACCAACGATGAATTCCAGTGCCAATGCCAGATGTTCTGGAATCATCTGATCGAGCATTAAAACAGCTAATCCGAATATAAATAGTGTGACAGTATGACCCAGCCCCCACACCGAACCGAGCCGGATTGATTCGTGCATCGTTGGCGATTTAGTGACAAGCGAGGCCACGGCTGCGACGTGGTCTGATTCCATGGCGTGGCGTATGCCTAATAAAAAACCGATAAATAGGGTCTCAATCATGTTGGCTTTCCTGCATAAGTGTTGCCGCAGCAATAGCAGCCTGACCGAGCGCTAGTCCGCCATCATTCATAGGAACCTGTTCTATGATCAGTACTTTCAATTCATGATTCATTAAATCAGCTGAAATGGTGTCCAATAGCAATTGGTTTTGAAAAGCGCCGCCGCACAAAACTACAGTTTTTAACTCATGCTGGTGACAAAGTTGTTGGGCTAAGTTTGCTACTGCAGTCGTGACGGTACGGTGGAAGCGTGCCGCAATGAGACCGCGATCCGTGCCCTGATTTAGATCGTTCAATAGGGCTGGCCACATGCATTTCCAATTGATGATATTTAGCTCTTCAGTTGAATTCAAATGATAGGGATAGTGCTGCAGTTCAGTGGCGAAGGCAGTTTGTGCCAGACACTCCAGCTCGATTGCTGCCTGACCTTCATAGCCCGTAGATTCCATGCAGATGCCCAGCATAGCTGCAGCTGCATCAAATAACCGACCACAGGATGAGCTGAGTGGAGAGTTTAATTCTTTTTCTATCATGCTATGCAGAATATGCAGCGGTTTGTTTGACAGAAAACGTATGATGTCGTTGTCGCTAAATATGCTTTCGATCTCATCCCATCCAGAGCTTTTCAGATGTGCAAAACTGTTTCTCCATGGTTCACGGACTGCTTGTGCAGCACCGGGCATCGCGACCGGTTGGAAGCATCCAATACGTCTGAACTGCCTATAATCAGCCAGTAAAAACTCACCACCCCAAAGCGTACCGTCCTCACCCAGACCGAGACCATCGAGCGCAATGCCCAACACGGGTTTAGTATCCATTGCCATACGATGTTCAGCCAATACAGCTGCGATATGAGCATGGTGATGCTGAAAGGCCAGCAGTGGTAAATCTGTGCTCTGTGCCATCTCTTGCCCTTGCTGGCTTGAAAAATAGTCTGGATGTTGATCAATCACGATGGCTTGCGGGTAAAAGTCGTACATCTGAGCGTAGAGCTTGAGCGCATTCCGGTAATCAGCATGTGAGCTAGCGTTTTCAAGATCACCGATATGCTGCGAGATAACAGCCTGTGCATTGCTCAGCTGACAGAATGTGTTTTTCAATTCGCCGCCCATGGCCAAAATATCAGGACAACTTGCAAAGCTTTTATGTAGCATGATAGGGGAAGGAGTGTAACCGCGAGCGCGGCGCAACAGACGTTTTTGCCCAGCCATGATCATGGCCACTGAGTCATCCAAACGGTTCACAATGTCACGGTCGTTGAGTAAAAAATAGTCAGCAATGTCGGATAGCAGCTTGCGCGCATCATCATTGTTAATGCATTGTGGTTCATCCGAGCTGTTACCCGAGGTCAATACGATGGGCCTATCGATTTGCGACATAAGCAGGCTGTGCAGCGGCGAATAGGGCAACATGAAACCCAACCGTGATTGTCGGGGGGCGATACTACCGCTCAACTGTTCACTATCCGCTATTCGCTCAAGAAGTACAATAGGAGCTGCGGTTGAGTTCAGTAACTGCTGTTCTTGCTCATTCACCTTTGCGTAGCGGGATATGGATTCAATATCCTTGGCCATCAATGCAAATGGTTTGTCGTAGCGCTGTTTACGTTCACGCAGCCGGCTTACTGCCTGATTGTTTCCTGCATCAACGGCTAAATGCACACCGCCAATCCCCTTGATAGCGACAATATGTCCCTCACGCAGCAGCTCTGTGGTTTCAGTGATGAGTTGTGATGAAGAGCTAATATTTGATCTGTTGCCAGATGCATCTTCTAACCAGATGTGCGGCCCACATTCAGGGCAAGCGTTGGTTTGTGCATGGAAACGACGGTTGCTTGGATCATCGTATTCGGCCTGACATAGGCCGCACATCTGAAACGGTGCCATGCTTGTATTGGCCCTGTCATAAGGCAGTGCGCGTACGATGGAGAGGCGGGGGCCACAGTAAGTACAGCTGGTGAAGGGGTAGTTGAAATGACGGTCATTCGGGTCAGCTGTTTCTGCCCGGCAGGCGGGACAGAGCGTTGCATCGGGTGTAATCGCAGCGGTGGTTTTACTGTTTTCTCGACTACTTTCGATGGTAAATGTCGTAGCTGTTGCGGCTTTCAAAGTAGAGCATTCAAGCGAATCAATCCTAGCTAGAGGTGGAGCCTTCTCGGTGATTTGGTTGCAAAAGCTATCTAACGTAGCGCTGTCTGCCCAGGCATGAATGAGTACACCTTCAGCGTCATTCCAGACCTGACCGGTGATTCCCAGATCTGTGGCCAGATGCCAGACAAAAGGGCGAAAGCCGACGCCTTGCACTAGTCCACGAATACGTATTGATGTTGCCATGAGTTAAGCTCTGTCGTTGTTCAGCAGATGCGTGGCAGTTGTTCGCCAGCTAACCAGTCGACCACACGCTTACCACCAAAGGCAGTCTGCATGATGACCATATGATGTTGATCTTCGGTGACGTGGCCGATGATCGCAGCATTCTGTCCAAGTTTGTGTTGACGCATCACAGCCAATAATTGTTCAGCATCTTCGCCGGCTACGATGCAGACCAGTTTTCCTTCATTGGCAATATAGAGTGGATCGAGCCCCAGCAGTTCACAGGCGCCTTTCACCTCGGCTTTGATAGGGATTGAAGTTTCCACTAGAGAGATGCCGACATGCGACTGGCGCGCCAGCTCATTCAGCGTAGTGGCAAGGCCTCCACGGGTAGGGTCGCGCAAGCAGTGAACCTCTGGTGTTACGGCCACCATCTCAGCCACCAATTTATGCAGAGCAGCGGAATCGGATTGGATTGTGGTGTCGAACTGCAAACCTTCGCGACTGGAGAGGATAGCAATGCCGTGATCACCAATTGAACCGCTTACTATGATTGCATCACCGGGCTTAGCTTGGTCACCAGAAATATTGATACCTTCAGGCACTACGCCGATACCGGTGGTGGTGATAAAAACACCGTCACCCTTGCCACGTTCAACTACTTTGGTGTCACCGGTAACCACAGGCACACCGGCATCTTTGCTCGCCTTGGCCATGCTGATGACGATGGTTTCGAGTTCTGAAAGAGGAAAACCCTCTTCGAGAATAAATGAGGCGGAAAGATAGAGCGGTTTTGCACCTGACATAGTCACATCGTTGATGGTACCGTGTACGGAGAGAGAGCCGATATCACCACCGGGGAAGAAAAGCGGGGTGATTACATGGCCATCGGTGCTGATCACCATGCGTCCGGCAGGTACATTGAATGCGGCCTGATCATTGCCCTGATTTAAAAATTCATTGTCGAAATGACATACAAAAATCTCATCAATCAATGTGGCAGAACTTCTGCCACCACTGCCGTGGCCCATTTCAATCACACCATGTTTGATATCGAGTCTGCTCATGTTGTCGCCTTTGTGTTGAGGTGTCTTCCATAACTGTAATATGCAGCACATGCCCCTTCGGAGCTGACCATGCAGGCTCCTTTTGGATCTTCAGGGGTGCAGGCGGTGCCGAAGAGTTTGCACTCATCGGGATTGTTCATGCCGCGCAGCACGGCGGGGCAGATGCAGCCTTTGATGTCAGCGGCAACGATCTCTTTTATTTCGAAACGTTTCTCGCTGTCGAAGTCAGAAAATGCGCTTCTGATTTGAACAGCACTCTCAGGTAGTACGCCTAATCCGCGCCATTCAAACAGTGGCCGTTGTTCGAACAGTTCGTTCATCAGTGCCTTGGCCTTTTGATTACCAGTCGTGCTGACTGCACGTGTGTACTGATTTTCTACGACAGCTAATCCGGCATTAATCTGGCGTACCAGCATCAAAACAGACTGGATCACATCAAGTGGTTCAAAACCTGCAATGACCAAAGGTACGCCATATCTGTCGCAACAATCGGCATAAGCATTGCTGCCGATAATCGTACTTACATGCGAAGGGCCGAGAATGCCGTCGATTTTGGTTTCGCCGGCAGAGAGGATATGCATCATCGCAGCTGGTGTTTCGACATGGTTGCAGAATACACTGAAATTTTTCAGTCCTTCGGCTTGTGCGATGTTGATTGCGGCAGCAGTAGGTGGGGTGGTTGTTTCAAAACCAATAGCTAAGAAAGCGACCTCTCTGTTTGGATTTTCACGGGCAAGAACTAGAGCATCGGTGGGTGAGTAGATCATGCGAATATCGGCACCACGCGCTTTGGCTTTTTGCAGGCTGTCGCGTTTACCGGCTGGCACACGCATCAGATCGGCATAGGTGCAGAGGATGATGTTCTTTTCTTCAACCAGACGGATCGCAGCTTCTATACGGCCTGCAGGTAGAACGCAGACCGGGCAGCCGGGACCATGAATGAAACGGATATTGTCAGGCATCAGATCAGCAATGCCGAAACGGAAAATGGCATGGGTGTGGCCACCACAGAACTCCATCAATCGGTAGTCACGTTCCGGATCTGCTTCTTCTTTGATACGTTTTGCCAGTGCACGGGCTGTATCACCATCGCGAAATTCATCTACGTATTTCATAATGTTTTATCCAGCGCTTTTAGCTCATCAAACAGTTTCAGTGTTTTTGCAGCTTCAACAGGATCAATGCGTTCAAGTGCGAAACCGACATGCAACAGTACATAATCACCGATAGCTACTCCATCGAGCAACACTGTTGATGTCTCTTTTTTGATTCCATCGAGTTCGACGGTGGCGCTGTCACCATGCAGCTCAATAACTTTGGCGGGTACGGCAAGGCACATAGCTTACGCCTCTCCTATGGATAGACTGCCAATAAGTGAGAACTCACGTGCGGCTTTGATCCAGTTAAGCCAGTTATCCATGCCTTCGCCCGTGGTAGCAGAGAGCTGCAGTACCTTGATGCCGGGATTAACCCGGCGTGCATTGTTGATGCAGGCCTGCACATCAAAATCGAGGTAGGGCAGTAGATCCGTTTTATTTAGAATCATCAGATCAGCGGCGTGAAACATGTCTGGATATTTGAGTGGTTTATCTTCACCTTCGGGGGTGGAGAGGATCACTACCTTATGCGCCTCACCAAGATCAAAGGCAGCTGGGCAGACTAAGTTTCCAACATTCTCAATGAACAACAGGCTCTGATCTTTCACTTTCAGATCACCCATAGCGTGGCCAATCATATGACCGTCGAGATGACACCCTTTGCCTGTATTAATCTGTACTGCTTTCACTCCTGTCGCGCGGATGCGTTTAGCATCGTTAGCAGTTTGCTGATCGCCCTCGATCACTGAGATCGGGAAAGCACTATCCAGCGCTTCAATGGTCTTGGTCAGCAGCGTGGTTTTGCCAGCGCCAGGACTGGATACAAGATTAAGTGTCAGGATACCATGTTGGGCAAAGTAGCCACGATTGGCATCAGCGTAGCTATTGTTTTTGGCCAGAATGTCCTGCTCGATACTGACCAGTCGGGATTGACTTAAACCGGCTACATGTACGCCCGCTTCACCCTTGCTGTAGTCGTGATCATAGCTGTGAGCATGTTCGTGGTGCTCATGGCCCTGTTCTTCGTTTTCACCACATCCGCATACCGTACACATTATATAACCTCCATATCTTTGATGCGCATGGCATCGCCTTGCCGAATATCCAGCGGGTAAAACTCGCAGATAGGGCAGGCATCATATCGTTGTTTAATTTTCACTTTGGCCTCGCATTGGCTGCACCAGCCTTGGCCTGGGACTCTATCAATGTGAAGCGTTGCTCCATCTGCAATGCTTCCTTTAGCAACTGCATCGAAAGCAAAATGCATCGCTTCAGCTTCAACGCAGGAGAGCTCACCGATCTCCAAGTGGATGCATTTTACGCTTTTATATTGCTGAATAGAAGCCTGTTTCTCAGCTGTTTCAATGATGGCTTCGCAGAGTGACATCTCATGCATGTTGGGGCTCTCTGCTCAATACTTTATCCATTATGACGGCATGCTAGTTCATCTATATTATGCTGCAATGCGAAGCAGGTTGATTTCTACAAGAATCAGTCGACGGGAGTGTAGATGAGAGAGAATAGAGATCGTGACAGTGGCTCAGGCTCAGCAGTTAAAGATGATAGCTGGCAGGAGGGCATTCAACAGTTATTGAAACAGAGCAGGGTCAGCTTTTTGTCGACAATGGGGGAGCATGGCCCCGAAACATCGATGGCGCCGTTCGCTATTTATCAGGGTAATGTACTGCTTCACCTCTCTGCTCTAGCAAAGCACAGCACGAACATTGAACGGCAAGCCTGCATTGGCCTGATGATCTGCACTGCCGAGACCGCAGATGAGCCGCCACTCGCCTTACCACGGCTTAGTTTGCAGGGTAAGGTCACTCTTGTGTCTGAAGAGCAACTGGCTGCTGCAAAAATAGCATATTTGAATAATATTCCAGATGCTGAACAGCTTTTCTCATTTGGGGATTTTCGTCTTTTCCAATTGGCGCCATCAGTCATCCATTGGATCGGCGGATTTGGTAAAGCTAGGAAAGTTTCATTGCATCAATGGTTAGGTATGTAGTAACACTCTCAATGAGACAGAGCCTCACGAATCATGCGGCTAATGCTATCAATGCTATAGGGCTTGGTGATGACAGGGTTATCCATTACATTTATGTCATCCAATACATCTTCCTTATCATAACCAGTGCAGAAAATAATTTTAACATCTTTATCATGCGCTTTCATCGCTGTGGCCGCTTCAAAGCCACCCATTTCAGGCATCACAATATCCATGATAACCAGTCCTATTGAGCTCTGATTAGCAGTAAATATTTCGACTGCTTCAACTCCATTAGAGGCTTCCAAAATAGTATAGCCCAACGACTCTAGAACCTCTCGGCCTGTTTCACGAAGTTCTGCTTCATCATCAACAAAGAGAATACTCTCTCCTCTTCCATGCACAGGTTGCGCTTCCGTTATCTGCTCATTTTCAGAAGCAGCAGATGCAAGAGGAATATAGATATGCATGCATGTGCCTTTATCAAGCTCTGAATCTACCTCAATGATGCCATTGTGGGTTTGTATCGCACCATAGACCATGGCAAGTCCCAGACCTGTGCCTTTACCTACTTCTTTGGTTGTGAAGAAGGGGTCAAAAATATTTGCTCTGTCACTTTCTGAAATGCCACAGCCATTATCTTCAACCATCAAATGCGCAAAATGCTTTTCACCTTGATTGGGGTGCACTGTCATAAATGATTTATCGGCTTCAAATAATTCTATGGTTACATTGATTTGCGGCTTACTTGTTTCAATCAGTGCATCGCGGGCATTGTGAAGCAGGTTTACCAGTATCTGCTGAAGTTGCGTTGCATCGCCTACTATGGGAAGCGCGTAGTGACTGAAATGTGCTTCAACCTTAATATTCTCCGGTATACTGAACCTGTGGAGCTTCAAGGTCTCTTTGCTAAAGACTGACAGATCAAAGGCTTTCATCTGAACAGGGCCTTTCCTTGAAAAGGTTAATAGTTGCTGGATCATTTCAGCGGCCCTGAAGCTTAAGGTTGAAACTTTATCGATATGTCTGATCACATCAGGGTTGTTCTCAGCACTGCTTTTAGCCAGATAGAGTCTTCCGGTAATGCCAGCGAGTGTATTGTTAAATTCATGGGCAACGCCTCCCACGAGTGTTCCCACCGACTCCATTTTTTGAGCTTGGCGAAGTTTCTCTTCAAGCATTTTTTGCTCTGTGATGTCTCGGGCAAGACCTGTTGTACCTGCAATTTTCCCTTCCCCATCGTAAACAGGTGTTTTAAATGTCTCAAACCATTTGGCACCATCAATTTCGGCTACCTGCTCTTCAAGAGCCTTTGGTTTACCACTCGCCATCACTTCCTGGTCGTCTTTCCTATAGGCGTAAGCCAATTCCTCAGGCCATATGTCTAGATCAGTTTTGCCTACCAACCATTGGGGGGCGGGCGCTGAACAAGCACTGGAAAAATGCTCATTAACAGCGATAAATCGACCTTCTTTGTCTTTTAGCCAGGCTAGGAAAGGTATGTTATTCAGAATTGCCATCACAGATTCCTGCTGACTCTTTGTCAATTTAAGCGCTTCCTTGACTTGCGCATCAGCCAGCTTGCGTTCTGTAATATCGTGCATGGATACTACCGCGCCGAGAACCTTCCCAGAGGGGTCGGTCAGCGGCTGGGCATTGGCCACCAGTGAGCGAGGTGGGCTGTTTTTTAGTGCGACCACCATCTCAGCTTCTCTGACATACTCCCCCTGAAGTGCCCGGAACAGTGGTATATCTCCTCTGCGGAGCTTCGTGCAGCCGTCAGCATGATACAAGTCATAGTGCTCCGCCCACTGTTCAGGTGGAATCTTTTCTTCCGGAATACCATGCAATCGTCTGGCAGATCGGTTGAATCGAGCCAGTACACCCTCTGCATCGCAAGAGACCACAGCTTCCTCAATATTGTCCAGCAACGTTGCAAGAAACCCGCGCTCCTCCAGTAGTGCCTTTTCGGCTAGCTTATGATCGGTGACATCCCAGAAAATACCTATGATACCTTCAACATTGCCATCTTCATCAAGAGCCGGGGCCTTAACCGTATGGATGTGTCTCTCTTCGCCGTCAATGATGATGGCCTCATCAATCTCTTCTGCCACCTTGCTTTGCATGATTCTCTGATCATCGTGCCGGTAATGTTCGGCCAGTTCTGTCGGGAAATAATCAGCATCCGTCGTGCCTACAATTTGCTCGAGCGTTATGCCAAGGTCCTCTGCAAGGTTTTTACTGCACGAAACGAATTCGAAATTGTTATCTTTTAAAAAGAACCGTTGTGGAAGGTTTTCGACCAGAGTCCTGTATTTGTTTTCACTTTGGCGCAGGTCTCTTTCGCGGCGCTCCCGCTCCATGATAATACCTGCAAGTCTCGCCGCTGATTCCATATCGATTAGCTCTTGCTTATCTGGCAATGCAGGATGATTGTAATACATACCAAATGCGCCCAACACTTTTTCAGCAGTGTCTTTGATTGGTTCAGACCAGCAGCTGCGCATGCCATGGGGAAGGGCTACATGTTTAATTTCAGCCCACTTGGGGTCGCTTGCAATATCCTCAACCAGGACGCGTTTCCCGGTATATGTGGAGGTTCCACACGAGCCAACACTAGGCCCATATTCCAATCCGTTGACGGCATCGCAATATGTTTTTGGCAAACTTGGAGCACCGCCGTGTATGAGTTTACCGTCTCTCAATTCAAGCATCGAACAACGCAAGCCGGGGTGGCGTGCCTCATACATCAATGCAATGGCGTCATAGATGCTCGATGCAGATCGCCCTGTTGCAATCATCTCTAACACTTCAGCGGTTTGATTGATTAATGACTGGGCACTGGTCAGACCAGTGATGTCCTGAACTGTGCCGAGTATTTCAGCTTTATTCGCTTGTAGTTTCACAGGGTCAGAGTTGATTTGAATGATTCTTACCGTTCCATCTGGCAGATGAACCCCAAAATCAGTAGCTGCTTGCCTCTGATCTGTTTCAAATGAATGAAAATAGGAGGCCACCGTGTTGTGATCTGTTTTTCTTACAATGGATAATAACTTTTCAATATCAAAATTTTCGAACTGATTTTTGATACCCAGGAGATTTGAAGCTTCTTTAGAAAATGAAAATGACTGGCTTTCTGGTTTCCAACTCCAGCTACCAACATGAGAGATTCTCAGCGTAGCCGCAAGTCGATCTCTTAAAAAACGAAAATGTTTAAAGAATGTCGCGCAGATGATAAGGATAACAAACGTAACAATGGATGCGGTAATCATACCAATAAACAGATCTGTCGTGATGATTTCACCCTTTAATATGATGTCCAAAGCAGCCACGATGCTTACGGTTAATAGTTCGGAGAAAAAGAGGATGTAGAAAGAAAGAGACCGGAGACTAGCCTGAGTAAAACGTTTGTTTACCCACTTTTGCGTATAACGCCGCGACAAGGCTTTCAGCCTGTTCATCTCAAAGAGATAAGCTCGCTATGTTTATACTTTTTACTCAAATCAATAGTTACAGGCATTCAGGCTCCCTGAGATAACGATGCTTTTAGCCATCAGTTATTCTTACAATGAAAATGATGGGAGTCAAACTTAGAGGAAAAACAGTATTTTTTTTCAACGTTTCGAGGCAGCTATAATCAACGCCTTCAATATAGGCATCTCGGTTTTGAAATCTGTTTAGGGATAAGAGTATGGCATCAATAATGCTATCCTATTGATTGATAAGCTAATCAGCGATGAAGTTTCAGTTTAATTTACACTTATATCCTCAGAGTTGATTACGCATTAGACTGTAACAATAGGAATATGATGATGAGATGTCATTTGAATAAGCGTTACCATATTGGCGCTATCGCAGCAACGATGGGATTACTTTATTGGCCGCTAGAGTCGCTGGTCCACACCTATCTGTTTCATGAAGGCACGTTTTTGCAGCAATTTTTTCAGCCGGATCCAAATGAGTTCTGGATGCGTATTATCATCATATCATTGTTTTTGGGTTTTGGTTTTTATGTTGAGAAGTTATTTTTAAAACAACAGCAGTTATCTAGGATTATTCGACAGCAGAAAGATGAAATCCAGTTGACTGTAGATTGTGCGTTTGATGCACTGATCTGTATCAATGATTCTGGTCAGATTATTGATTGTAATAATAAAACAATGTCGATGTTGAATTACTCGCGTGAAGAGCTGATTGGTTCAGATTTTATGACGCTATTATCGACAGCTCAGGATGTGACAGCTAATTTCCAGGAGCTTTTAAAGAGAGCTGGGGCTGATGAAGTTAAAGCATTTGAACTTATCCTGTTGCTAAAAGGCGGAACTGAGCTTGTTGTTGAAGTTGGACTCTCTTCAATTCGCAGAGAGGAAGGCGTGGCCGTGAATGCTTTTATAAGGGATGTGAGTGAACGAAAGCGTTTTGAGCAGCGTTTGCATTTGGCTGACAAAGTCATGCAGGGCGCGCTTGAGGGTATTATTATTACCGATAAGGATAATGTTATTCTTGCTGTAAACCCCTCGTTTAGCCAGACCACGGGTTTCTCAGAACAGGATGTGGTTGGTATGACACCGCGACTATTTCAATCAGGACGACAGGATGAGCAGTTCTACAGTGAGCTGTGGGTGAAATTGCTCGGAACCGGGAAATGGCAGGGAGAGGTTTGGAATAAACGAAAAAATGGTGAACTGTTTCTTGAATGGCTAAATATCAGTGCGGTTAAAGATGAAGAGGGCAATGCGACACATTATGTGGCGACCTTTCAAGATATCACCAAACAGAAAGAGAATGAGGAACGACTGATATTCCTCTCTCATCATGATCAATTGACCGGCCTGCCTAATCGTGTGCTGTTTTTTGATCGTCTGCACCAATCCATTGCAGCTGCTCATCGTCGTAGCAAGCTGTTAGCTCTGCTGTTTGTTGATCTCGATGGTTTCAAAGCTGTGAATGATGGGCTTGGTCACCAGGCTGGTGATGATGTTTTGAAAGAAGTCTCCAGTCGTTTACAGCACACTGTTAGGGCAATGGATACGATTGCTCGTGTGGGTGGTGATGAGTTCACAGGGATCCTGGCTGAAGTGGGTAGTCCGGCAGATGCGGTTTTGGTGGCTGAGAAAATTATTGCAGCAGTAGCCTCACCTTTTGATGTTGAGGAAGAGCTGGTACACATTGGCGCGAGCATAGGTATCAGCCTTTACCCTCTGGACTCAACGGATCAGGAGGATCTGATTCAGTTAGCTGATACTGCGATGTATAAAGCGAAGGATGCAGGCCGTAATTGTTTCTGCTTTCATGGTGACTGGTTGGGTGCTCGTGACTAAATAGATATTCCACAGAATATGGTGGCAGATGGCTTTTTCATCAAAAGATAATGATAGAGGAGGCGGGCAGCTCTCATCTGTTTTTGTGATCTGTATCAACTCTTTCGACTCAAGCCTTAGTAAGGTTTCGGCATGCCTACGCAACGAACGCTTCCACGTCTATCTATTATTCTACTCGCATTGATGATGCTTATCTCCTGCAGTCAGGTGAATAAGTTAAACCTGAATTCGGAATGGTTATCCCTCACTCCGGCCTGGAATGATGATAAAATCATCGAGCAGGCAATGCAGCAAGAGTTTGAAAAAGGTGTTGAACTCAATAAGAAGGTAGAGATCAATCAGTTTCTGATCGGCCTCAGTGAGATTGAGGTTGAAAGTATCAAACGTGAAGCATGGACTGAATATGGTCTGTTCTGGCGTGGTGTTTCTACCCGCTCTCGCTATGTGCGCCAGCCTTTGCTGGAGACGCTTGATGAGCTTGACGCACCAAGAGAGTTACAGATGGTTCCTGTCGTTGAGTCGAGTTATAACCCCTATGTTGTTTCATCAGTCGGTGCAACGGGGCTCTGGCAACTGATGCCGGAAACGGCAGCTGATATGAAGGTTGAAAGTGACACTTATTTCGATGGTCGTCGTGATATTCGCAGTAGTACAAGAGGTGCGGCTAAATATCTGAGCAAACAGTATCGCCGCTTCGGTAACTGGCCGATGGCTTTAGCAGCTTATCACCTAGGGCCAACTGCTGTGCAGCGTCGTTTGGATCGCAGGCCATGGAAGCCGGAAGATGGTCTTAAAAATATGCCATTACCGCCGATCACCAAGACTTATATTCGACATATTATTGGGTTGATTGCGCTACATGAAGAGGGAGAGATTAGTTTTCCTGAACCATACCATACGCAAATCATCCAGTTGAAGACACCGGTTGATATCGCTGATTTGCAGGAGTTGGCCGAACTGCCAACCAACCAGATTTTTCGATTCAATCCTAAATTGAAGTTGAATCAGTACTATGATGGAAAACCACAGCTGTTATCGCTACGCATTTCTCAGGTTCGATTGAAGAGACTACGACAGCATATTCCAGCAGAGCCGATTGAATATCTGACAATCAAGGTGGCCAAAGGTGATAATATCGGTGCAATAAGCCATCGTTTTCATACATCGATGAGGACGATACAGGCAGCTAATCCGGGTGTGGGCCTATGGCCCAAGGCTGGAAGTAAACTGCGTATTCATGTGAAACTGATGCAGCAGATGAATCCAGAAAATAATCCCATGGTAAAAACGTTTGTTGAACCGAGTCTTGAAGTGGCAATGAATTAAGCCTGCCGCCGCGCGATAGGATTTATTCGAAATAATAGGGCTACCTTCGTTCACGAAGATTGCAACTCACTGCAAAAGTTCAGATATGCAGAGTATCAGTAAAAGAATTAAAACATAAAAAATATCCTGTAAATCATTCAGCGCAACTCTGTCACTTCAGCGGGGGGCATCTTTTGACTATCGCATTGCGCGCTCAGTATGTTAAAATAAATATTCAGAGCTTTAGGAGGTGTGACTATGAAAAACAGTGGAAAGATTTTAGTACCAACTGATTTCTCGGAGCAGTCTGATGAAGCGCTTCGGCGGGCTTGTCTGCTGGCTACTCAGTTACAAGGCGAAGTGCATCTGTTGCATGTGATCGAGCAAACGATCTTTATTGATGCGGATCTGGTTTTAATTACCCCAATTGACGAGATCATCAAAGCGAAACAGAAGGGTGCAACTCAACGACTTGCAGCGCAGGCAAAGCGTGTCGAAACGTCGGTGATTACACATATGGAAGATACGGATAATAATTCATCACAAGCTATTTGTGATTTTGCAAAAAATCTGGATGCCGACCTGATTGTGATTGGTCGCCATGGCCATAAAGGGATGCTGGAACATATGATACTCGGTTCCACTGCTGAACGTGTCGTTCGTGATGCGCCTTGCTCAGTGCTGGTTACGATGCCACACGGTATTCTGGCGGAAGGCGAATAAGCCTGCTTTTTGCACTGTAGAATCTAATCAGCGAGACAGTTGTCCATTGAGTGGAACGTAACATAACAGGCCGTCTGTTTTATTCCGTTTGCTGTTTGCGTTTGGCGTAAATGCGAAAGAACCATTTTTCCAACTCAACAAGAAACAGTACGGAACTTGCAACGATCACCACACGTAACCATGCCTCTGGACTCATGTCCGCTGTGCCGAACATCAATTGCATGGGCGGCAGATAGGTGAATGCGAGCTGGAAAAGAACCAGTAGGGCAATGGCGTAGAATACGTAGCGGTTGCCGGTCAAGCCCTGACGGGTAAACGATGGTGTAATCAGGAAGCGGGCACTGAACAGGTAGAATATCTCGAACATGACCAAAGTATTGACGGCCACGCTGCGTGATACATTGAGCGGGCTGCCCTGAGCCTGCTCCCACAGAAATAGTCCGAAGGTGCCAATAACAATAATCAATGAGACAAAACTGATTCGCCATATCAGGAAACCGGAAAGGATAGGTTCTCCTGGATCACGAGGAGGGCGTCGCATCACATCCTGCTCCGATGGTTCAAATGCTAGTGTCAGTGCCAGAGTAACCGCAGTAATCATATTCACCCATAGAATCTGCGCCGCTGTGATCGGCAGCATGCTGCCCATGACAATAGCAGCGATGATGATGAATGCTTCGCCTCCATTGGTGGGCAGGATGAACATGATTGATTTCTTTAGATTATCGTAAACCGTGCGTCCCTCCTCAACAGCCTTAGCGATGGATGCAAAATTGTCATCAGTGAGCACCATCTCGGCTGCCTCTTTGGCAACTTCTGTACCATTAACGCCCATGGCAACACCGACATCAGCACGTTTAAGTGCGGGTGCATCGTTCACTCCATCACCTGTCATAGCGACCACTTCAGCATTGGCCTGCAAAGCGGTGACCAGTTGCAGCTTCTGCTCTGGAGAAACACGAGCGAAGACACTGGTGCTTGCGGCGACCTGTTGCAGTTCTTCGGTGCTGTATTGGCTTATTTCCATGCCGGTAACGACAGAACTACCATCGCCGATGCCCATCTGTGCACCAATGGCACAAGCTGTGATGGCATGATCTCCGGTGATCATCTTGACGCGGATACCTGCATCCTGACAGGCTTTTACGGAGGCAATCGCTTCATCACGTGGCGGATCGATAATACCGACCATGCCGAGCAGAGTGAGATTTTTATGCACATCATTAAAGGCGAGTCTCTGCTGTTCACCGGGAACAGTTCTGAATGCGATAGCCAGCAGTCGTTGGCCTCGGGCTGCGATGCTGTCCATGCACGATTCCCAATGTGCCCGGTTGAGTGGCTGGTCTTCACCGCCTATGCGTTCAAGGCTGCACATCTCCAATACCCGTTCCGGTGCACCCTTGATGTAGATAAAACCGTGACCAGCATGGTCGTGGTGCAGCGTTGCCATGAAACGGTGTTCAGATTCAAATGGGATAGCATCAATGCGTGGGAACTGGGCCTGGAAATAATCTTGCTGTAGTCCCGCTTTCAAAGCCAGTGTTACCAGCGCACCTTCGGTTGGATCTCCCTGCATCTGCCAGATGCCTTTACTCTTGTTTATACTGGCATCGTTACACAACATCGCAGCCTGTGCCATTTCATGCAGTTGCGGGTGTTGATCAAGAGTGATCTCTTTTCCACCTTGCAAAAATCTTCCGTGCGGGTCGTAACCTGTTCCAGTTACCTCAACAATGCCGGTAGCAGTCGCTACGGTGGTTACGGTCATCTCGTTGCGGGTCAGTGTGCCAGTTTTATCCGAGCAGATGACAGTGACTGAACCGAGTGTCTCTACCGCAGGCAGCCTTCGGATAATGGCACTTTTTCTCGCCATGCGCTGTACACCGATGGCCAGCGTGATGGTCATAATGGCAGGCAAACCTTCTGGAATACCAGCCACAGCCAAGCCGACTGCGGCCAGAAACATATCACTGGCCGAAAAACCTTGAACGAGCACGCCATAGGCGAAGGTGATGACGGCAAGCACTCCGATACCGATGGTGAGCCATTGACCGAACACGGCCATCTGTTTGATCAGTGGGGTACTCAGCACCTGTACATGGCGCAATAGGCTACTGATGCGTCCAATCTCAGTGTCATCGGCGGTAGCGATAACGACACCTTGTCCCTGTCCGTAGGTGACCAGTGTACCAGAGTAGGCGAGGTTTTTACGATCGCCGATGCTGGCATCAGCTGCTACTGGTGAAATAGCTTTTTCTGCTGGCACGGATTCACCGGTGAGCATCGCCTCTTCGATACGTAACTCACGCAATTTAAACAGACGCAGGTCGGCTGGCACTTTATCACCCGATTGAAGGGATACGATATCACCGGGTACGAGCTGTTCGGCTGGCAGGCTGATGAAACGCCCATCACGTTTTACCATCGCCTGTTGAGAGAGCATATTGCGGATGGCATCGAGTGCTTTTTCAGCTTTACCCTCCTGAATATAGCCGATGATGGCATTGATAATCACCACACCAAAAATAACCCCACTATCGACCCAGTGTTCCAATAGCGATGTGACGATACCTGCACCCAGAAGCACATAAATCAATACATTGTGGAACTGCATCAAAAAACGTATCAGTGGGCTCTGCTTCTCCTGTGGCTTGAGCCGGTTAGGGCCAAACTCTTGCAGGCGCTGTTCTACATCCTGTGATGAGAGTCCATCAGTTGATGAGTTCGTTTTTGAAAACGCAGTATCACTGTCACATGCATGCCAGTGGGGTGCATTGCTCGTCTGATCATTTGACATCATCAATCTCTCCTTTGAGCGCAATAACTCCCAACATGTTCATTTCAGAATACAAAATTGAACATTCTATTTTTTCATGCCTAGACCATTTTGTCCATGGCCAACAAATATCAGGCTGGATTATTTTATCAGAAATGTTCGTAGATTACTGATATTTGAATTTAGTATCTGTTTTGCCGGGGTAAACACGGGATTAATGATTGCAATAGCTTGATCTGTACCGCAATCTAACAGCATCCGAAGAGTAGGACTCTCATAGGCCTGACAGAGTTCTAGCGCTAGAGATAAAAGCTTGTTAAATCGGCAAGTATTGCGGTGATGGCATCAGTTGTGCTTCGATCAGCATGAAAGAGTGAAGGGGGCTAAAAATGAAATTATTAGCTATATCGGGAAGTATTCGAGCCGGTTCATATAATAGGGCTCTACTTAAAGCGATGTCTGAATTGAGCTCGAGTGGGACAACTGTCACGGTGTATGATGGCTTAAAGGATATTCCAATATATGATCCGAATGTTGCTGATAATGCGATACCTGTAGCTGTGGCAGATTTGATGTTAAAAATCAGAGCATCTGACGGCGTGATTATTAGTACGGCTGAATATATTTATGGCGTGCCTGGAATTCTGAAAAATGTACTGGATTGGCTAGTGTCGTCGGATGTGTTGATATTGAAACCTGTTTCGGTCAGCAGTATATCTACTAGCTCCCTGGGTGGTGTGAGGGCACACAGTGCATTGATACTTATTCTCCATACCATGAATGCTTCTGTAGTGGTTGATGGTTCAATCCATGTTCCCAGCGTGTATGAAAAGTTCGATGAAAACCGTAAATTAACAGATGAGTTAACTAAACAGGCGATCAAGGTCTCACTATCGGCCATTGAGCAGGCTGTAGATATCGCGGAAAACCAGCAAGCCAGTGCTTGAAGTACCGTTTAATCTTCATTGTTGTTTCACGCAAGTGTAGTTGGTTGGGGTGATATCAGATGGAGGCAAATGCTTTAATTCTTATTGGCGATGATAATCCGGTGATTGGAGAATGCTTCAGGGGCTAATTGATTCTCTATATACGCGTCGATCGAAAGTTTATTATTACTCACAGATTGTTAGTTAAAACTATGTTGTTAGTCTGGATTATTCATGAATCAGCGTAATGATCGCGCAGGGCTTTTGTGTGCAACGAATTATTGCGAGCAAAGGAATAAGCGAGGATGCGCAGTATTTATATAATCCGGGTTAGTGCAAGGCTTGAGCAGTTACACATCAGCGTCATTCCGGCATGGTTTTAGCCGGAACCCACATGCCGAAAAAAGTTGGACCCCTGACAAATTCTCTCAGAAATGACGTACGTATCGAATGTTTTTATTATACATATATAACGATTGTAATGTCTTAATACGGCTAGACAGAAGATAGATAGCCACAGCTGGTTGAACCACACCTTATAAATAATTGAAAAAAGATGCGTTTTATCATCAATGTTGATGATGAAATACTTTTTGTTTGTTCTATTATTTCGGGTTCTGGTGAGATGAGTGCGCAGAAAGCTTCAGCTGTCTGCTATACTGGAATGAGGAAAACGGGGGAGCTGCTAAAATAAGCTCATGATCCAGATGTATTGATTACGAGGGAGGGTAGTTTATGGCTAAAAATATTATTGTATGTGCTGATGGAACGGGTAACAAAGGTGGCACTACGCCGGACAGTAATGTCTATAAAACCTATAAAGCGATCCATAAACGTTTTAAAGGCAAAGTATCTGATGGTTTTGAATGTGATGAACAGGTTGTTTTCTATGATAACGGCGTGGGTACCGAGAAGAATAAATACCTGAGAGCACTTGGTGGTGGGCTGGGTTTTGGTTTTGAAGATAACGTGTGTGATCTGTATAAATTTCTGGCACGCAGTTATGAGCCCGGTGATCGCATCTATTTCTTCGGCTTTAGCCGGGGCGCATCAACAGTGCGAGCATGCAATGGTTTTATCAGTAAATGCGGCTTAGCAAAAGGCAAAGGGGAGCAGAATTCGGCACTTGATAAACTGGTGGTCGAGGCATTTGAAGCCTATAAACTGCATGAAACGAGGCCTGAACTGGCTGAAGGTCTGAAAAATTCAGAGCGTTCTTATGGTGCGGTGCCTGTCCACTTTATGGGGGTTTGGGATACGGTTGTGGCACTGGGCTTCCCCAAACGAACAGATGAAACAGGTACAGTGTCCAGAGCTTTAAATATAATCTCCGAAAAAGCCGAGAGCTGGCTGGATCAGAAATGGCCACACAGTTTTTATCATTACAAACTGACTAAGAATGTGACGAATGGCTATCAAGCTTTGTCACTTGATGATGAACGCACGGCATTCTATCCCTTTGTATGGAATGAACAGGATAGGCCGGAAGGATCTACGGTGGAGCAGGTCTGGTTTGCCGGCATGCACTCCAACGTTGGTGGTGGTTATGAACGTTCGGGGCTGGCCAGTGTGGCGTTATACTGGATGATGTTGAGAGCGGAGAAGTGTGGCCTTAAATTTGAAGATAACGCCATACAGCAGGCCCTTGATGATAGTCATGAACACGGACGCATGTATGACTCACGCGATGGTGCGGCTGCAGCTTACCGCTATCACCCCAGAGAAATTGAGCAGCTATGTGATGGGCGAATGAATGGAGAGATCAAAATTCATCGTAGTGTCATTGATCGTTTGAATCATCGCACGGCTAATTATGCGCCGGGCCATCTGCCCGGAACGTTTGACGTGGTTGAAGATGATCCTGATGCAGTAGTGGAGAGCAGGAATCCTGGTAGTCATGCCAAATGGACGACTGTTCGTAACGAGATTAATGGCTGGGTGGCAAAGCGTAAACGTCTATATGAACGTGTGCTTACCTTTTTCCTGGCTGTAGTTCTTGCCGGGATAGTGAGCTGGTTTTTTGTAAGTGAACCAGATTGCATAACTGGGCCTTTGGCATATTTCGCTGATATTCTCACATATTTCGTGCCAGGGTTTCTTGAAAATCAGGTTCTTATTCTTGTCTTTGAGTACCCTTGGTCGCTGCTTCTGCTTGCATTGTGGATTACTTATTACGTCCGGCTCCGCAATGAATATCGTGCTGAAACAATCAAAGCCCGCGAAAAACTGCGTCATCTGGTGATCCACGAGGAAAAAGCAGTTTCACCGGTTGAGGAGTAAGGAAAGGATTAATGCAGGCCTGGTAGCAATCGCCAGGCCTGTTTTCTTTTATTATAGAACATGCATTGGCCTCTATCTGGCAACGGCTATAGCAGATACCACTTTTTTTATTATCTCCGGTAGCTGGTTAGAGCTATGTTATTCTGCAAGGTAATCGCAGCCACGCATCAGCGTCATTAAGGTATGCCTTTAGCCGGAATCCATGGGGCGGTAAAAGCTGCTAGGGGGCATCATCTTACTTTGCGATTTATCTGATTTGCCTTAGGCATTCACCTTGCCTGATAGAATCACTTAGGAATGGTGTAGGCGTTCGACTTTCTAGTTTGGACGAAGCCATCCACAATACTGTTTCGATAGGGCCGAGCATCAGTGTAATAAACTATAGCCATGCTATGTTGTGAGCAGATGCATTTCATAGCCACAGTTTTTTTCCTCATATCAAGTGTGACATAAGTCATATTTAGATACTTTATAGCCTCTAATGTTTCGGTGATCAAATCAACAGAGGTAATAATATGCATGAAGAAATGATGTTTGAAGATCACCACAGAACAAGTTCAAAGCGTGAAAAAGTTACATTTGCCCTACTTGTGGCAGGGGGCTTTATCTGCATGGCCCTGCTGGGCATTTTGCTCCAATTCTCATAACTACCATTCATGCCGAGCGCCCAGGCTAAATATTGGCTGCCTAAGATCGAAACAACCACCAGCTTTGCTGGTGGTTGTTTCGTTATAAGAGGTCTACTACAGACATCGTCATGGATGTACCGCTACTAAGTGAAGAGGAAGATCTATAATGGTAGTGCCAAAATCATAGGCTTGATGAATAAACGTACTTATTAATTATATTTTCTGAAATAAAAGGTTTCTCCCGTATTCTCGGAAGATACCTATTTGGATGAACAGACTCGCTATTAGTGTCTGACGTTATGCACATGATCATAACTGCGTGAATCAACATAGCGGCCTTGTATGCGGTTGTTGCTGTGAGCATACGATGTCTTATGCGGACGATGATCACTGTTACGTACTACTGTTGTAGTTCTGTAATGCCTGTGTGAATCGGCATAGCGGGATTGCTTGCGGTTGCTAGAGTGAGAGTAAGATGCTTTCTGCGAACGATGTTTAGTGTGGTGCACAACTACTGACCTGTGATGGGTACGTGGCTGCTGAACTACATAAGCAGGTTGATGCTGGCTGGCGAGCAGTGCACCGGCGATGGTGCCTAGGACTGCGCCAAAAACGGCGCCTTCAACGAGCTGATTGTTGCCGGAGCCTACGACGGCCCCGGTTGTTGCACCGACTACAGTACCAGTGGCCATGGAGCGATCCTGATATGAGGCGGCTTGTGCAAAGGGTGCGGCAAGCATTGCTGAGGTGAGTAGGGCAGCGGTAATAATTCGTTTCATGATTCCTCTCCTGTGGGATGGTTTCCCTCATATGGAGAATCCTAGCCTCAGAAATGTGTGTGAGTTCATCTGCTGTGTAAAATGAATGTAAATAAATTGTAAAGACGCGCCTGAAATAGTCGGAGTTGTCCGCGAATACAGTCTTTAGATGCTTTCAGCTTCATCATTAAATGAAGTGAAAGCATACTCATTTCATTGAAGCTTTGAAGGTTTGGCCTTCATTTTTGGACTTTGTGTGCAAGCTCTTGAATGTTGAGCTTATGGAGATCGATGTTGTCAGACTCGATTGATTATTGCGGGGCAGGGAGAAGGTCATAACGGGCCAGCGTGAAGGTCTGGATGCCTCTGTTCAAGAAAATATCTGATCATATTATCTTTGCAGGAAAAGTTTTACTGGCCTGATACTCCTAGTTAGCTACACTGTGTTCCGCAAAACATTGCTTGTAGTATTTTTTAGACAGACTTGGAACTTTCCTTGATTGATCTTAATTTTCACTTATAAATGCAAGTTTATGCAAAAAAATTAATTAATTAAGGATTTATAAAATGGCTACAGGTACTGTTAAATGGTTCAACGACACTAAAGGTTTTGGTTTTATCGCTCAGGATGATGGCGGAGATGATGTTTTCGTACACTTTTCCTCAATTCAAGGTGATGGCTTTAAATCTCTGACTGAAGGTCAGGCAGTTGAATATGATGTTGAAGATGGAGCGAAAGGCCCACAGGCTTCTAACGTTTACCCTAAATAAGGTAACTAAGTCTCTTTTAAACACCTCGCCTAACAGCGGGGTGTTTTTTTTTGTGCCGGGCATGGCACAGCGCAGGTTTAGGAGGGTGAAAGTTCCTTTTTGCGCCGAATTGATGGGAAGAAGCAGTCTATGCAGAGGAGCATCGTGAGTTGGATCTGAAGAGGCCTGTGACAACCAAGCTGATGGATAGTCTACTTTTGAATAGGCAGGAGAATCGTACTAAAATGATACCTATCACTGTGAATAAGTGGTAAAAAACTGGATGTTTTTAATGCGATTGGCCTGTTTGAACAGGTGCTTTCAGTCGTTTTGTGGCTCAGAAAGCTGTAGATAGGCTGGTTCTGAGGTGAGTGTGCCAACAAGGTAGAGAAACAGTGCATACTCCGAAAACTCAATAACTGGTGTAATCAATACCTGCCAGATATTCAGTTCTTCACTTGCGGTAAAGGTAATGCTTGTAGCCAGTATGATAATGAGCAGTAACAGCGCCAGCGATATGTTTGGCAGCAGTTTGGGGAGCTTGTTCAATAACAGTTTGAGTGTGGGCCAGAGATCGAACTCCTTTTTGAGTAAAATAATCGCTGTTCCCATGATCAGAGATACCACCAGACAGACACTTATGGCGAAAGTGATTATTGCCGAACCAACACTGCCTTCGCCTGAAACCATGACGACAGAGAAAGCAAATATTAAAGGTATTATCCATAACATAGATAGTTTGATCGTAAACAGCAGAACAGGAACGATGACTGGTTTGGCTCTTGCCATGGCTTGCGCTGTAGTGGCGCGAAACTCGCCGTGGGTAAAGCAGTTATAAATTCCTGTGCCAATATAGAATGTGAGCGCCATCAGTATCCATGAGGCAAAGCTGCTAGCGCCCTCGCTGGGTACTAGATTGCCGAGTGTCGAGATGCCAGCGACCAGCCAGACGGCTGGGCTTGCCAGTAGGTGCTCCATAATGATGATGTATTTTGCTATTTGATCACTAAACATGTTTTTGTGTTCCTCTTTGCCAAAGCTTCCAGCTATGGGGATAGGGAGCAAGCCTGACGTTGGCCGTAGATGGGATTGACTATTTTTGTCTGAATTTTACTCACCGTTTAAAAGGGAACAGGCTTTTATTTTGTGATATGCCCAAGTAAAAGCACAACAGGGTCGGAGCACGTTAAGTGATAAAAAATAAGACCGAATTTCCATTCAAATATAGCAAGAGATTGGTACGCAGTTGCAGGGAAGAAAGACAATGCACGAATGGTTGATTATCGATTCCGAGAACAGGAGCCTTTTTATCGCGGGCCCCTGAAAAGGATGTTTAAGGTCGAATAATGCAGTTTTTTTGATGAATATATTGACGCATGAATAGGTTAGATTTGTCTTGCTCTGTATGATCATTCATCAGGATATAGTAATATTTAGTTTGAAAATACCATAATAGAGATAAGGCGTAGGCCTTTGAGTTTGGAATATATTTTATGTATAATCTTTTGCCGTAAAAACTTCCCAGGGATTCTGGGTTTTGGATCACAGAGATAATTAATTTGAAAGAAGGACGTCATGAGTCATCACGAAGTAGATTTTAAATATTTTTCTCAGGAAAGTCTGCTTAACGCAGGCTGTTTTGATATGCGTCTGATTATCGAGGTGGTCGAGCGAACGCTGTTGGACTTTGAAAAAGGTTCGATCATGTTTCCGGAAAAAATTGTACAGATTTTCGACGAGAAGACTCAGAACCGAATCAACTGTCTGCCGGCAACGATGCTTGATGAAAAGATATGCGGTGTAAAATGGGTGTCGGTGTTCCCTGATAATCCACGTAAATATGATGTGCAGAATCTATCTGCTATTTTTGTATTGTCGGAGATCGAACGCGGTTTTCCTGTTGCGGTGATGGATGGCACGCTCGCGTCCAATATGCGGGTGGGCGCTGTGGGTGCTGTTGCTGCGAAGCATCTTGCCATTAAGGATGCGGAAACCATCGGCTTTATCGGTGCTGGAGAGCAGGCGAAGATGCACCTTCTGGCGATGAAGGTGGTGCGTCCCACGCTTAAGGTTTGCCGCGTTACGGCGCTTACCGCTGCTGAGGAGCAGGGATTTATCGATCAGCTCTCTCCGATTTTGCCCGATATGGAGTTTATCGCTGCAAACGGTGATATCCGCTTAGCAATGGAGGGGGCCGATATTCTGGTCACGGCAACAGGTGCTCAGGCACCACTGCTTAAAGCTGAGTGGGTCAAGCCCGGTGCCTTTTACAGCCATGTTGGTGGCTGGGAGGATGAGTATGCTGTGGCCTCCCTCTGCGACAAGATTGTCTGCGACGATTGGGATACAGTGAAGCATCGTACGCAGACAGTGAGCCGGATGTATAAAGAGGGGCTGATTGATGATGACGATGTTCATGCAGATCTGCATGAGTTGGTATCGGGCGACAGACCGGGTCGCGAGTCAGATGATGAGCGCATATATTTTGATGCAGTGGGACTCTCATACCTTGATGTCGCCATTGCACTGACCATGTTTAAGCGTGCCAAGGCTGCCAATGCGGGCAAATCTCTGGAGCTGCAGCACGAGATGATTTTTGAACACTTTGATATCGCTAGCAAGGTGCTTCTCTAGTTAGATGCCTGTATTTCGTCGGTTAGAAGAAGCGGACATTCGCTGGGTTGAGATCCAGATTGATGGTCAGACCACGCAAGCCCGTGAGGGTGATTCGGTAGCTGCCGCACTACTCGCTGCAGGGCTTCGATCCTGTCGCACCAGCCCCATATCAGGAGCACCGCGTGCCCCGTTCTGCATGATGGGCGTCTGCTATGAGTGCCTGGTGGAGGTTGATGGTATACCAAACAGGCAATCCTGCCAGATCACTGTGCAGGAAGGCATGCAGATTCGCCGCCAAATCGGTACGGCTAAAGGGTATCGCTAATGGAGAGGCATGAACTGATCGTCATCGGTGGTGGCCCATCCGGTCTGGCTGCTGCAACCACTGCGGCAAATGCTGGTATTGAATGCCTGCTTATTGATGAACAGGCCAATCCCGGCGGACAGATCTATCGTGCCGTAGGGACGATCCCTGAGCAACGCGCCTCACTGCTCGGCCCTGATTATAACTATGGGCGGAAACTGGTTGATCAGTTTAACCAGAGTAGTGCCAGCTATCTGCCCGGTACCACACTATGGAACCTGAACAGCCAACGGGAGATTGGTATTCTTCGCGACGGCCAGGCATCACTGATCTCTGCTGATCGTATCATTATTGCAACCGGTGCCATGGAGCGTCCGGTTCCTTTTCCGGGCTGGACACTGCCGGGTGTGATGAGCGCAGGTGCAGGACAGATACTGTTAAAATCATCCGGACTGGTGCCCGCACAGGGTGTGGTACTGGCTGGTGTTGGTCCCCTGCTTCTGCTGCTTGCCTGGCAATATCTGCATGCGGGTGTGAAGATTCACGCTATTCTGGATATGTCTCCATCCGGCAATATCTGGCGTGCCCTACCCCATCTGCCAGGCGCACTGCTTGCACACCACTACATACTCAAAGGGCTGCGTTACCAAATGCAGCTAAAGATGGCAGGGGTGAAATTTTTCAGTGGTGTGACTGAATTCCATGCTGTTGGCGGCGATCTGTTAGAGGCGGTTGAGTTTACCCATCGAGGCGGTAGGAAGCGTATTGATACCCATCTGTTATTAAGCCATTTTGGTGTCATCCCTGATAGCCACCTGAGCCGCTGTGCCGGTTGCGATCACACGTGGGATGCCAATCAGCTCTGCTGGCGTCCTGTGGCCGATAAGTGGGGTAACAGTTCAGTTGATGGTATTGCTATTGTTGGTGACGGCTCCGGCATCGGTGGTGCAGTTGCTGCACGACATGCCGGTCGTATTGCCGGTTTTGAGGCGGCACGTGCTTTGGGCCGCATGGATGAAAAACAGAGGGATGATGCAGCCCGTGAAGACCAGGGCTGGATGCGGGATGATCTGCGTGTGCGCCCCTTCTTAGAAGCCCGCTTCCATCCTCCGGCCGAGTTGTTGAGCGCGCCGCCGGATGAAACCGTGGTTTGTCGTTGTGAAGAGATCAATGCCGGAGCAATCCGTACTGCCATACATGCAGGCCATAAAGATGCCAATCAGGTGAAGTTTCTTACCCGCTGCGGCATGGGGCCTTGTCAGGGGCGCCAGTGCGATAACGCAGTAAGCCAAATTGTCGCCCGTGAACTGGGTGATAAAAAGATGATTTCCGGCGGCTATCGCATTCGTCCGCCGATTCGACCGTTAACGATTGAGCAGCTTGCTGCGCTGGATGAGGGAGCAGACCCTAAATGAACGCGAAATCAGATGTGATCATTATCGGTGGCGGCCTGATGGGCCTCTCGACTGCGCTGCATCTTGGTCGTCGCGGTATCAAAGCCGTCGTGCTGGAAAAAGCGAGTCCTGGCCGCCACGCATCGGGTGTGAATGCCGGTGGTTTGCGCCAGCTTAATCGCCACATAGCCGAAATACCGCTTACGGTTGCAGCTGCCGAGATTTGGAAAAACATTCGCGAACTGGTGGATGATGATTGCGATGTTGTGCTTAATGGTCAGGTCAGGGTTGCCGAAAGTGATGCACAACTGCAGAAGCTGCAGGCCCGTGTGGATGCAGTGAAGGCGCAGGGTTATCAGCATGAACAGATTATTGATAGCGAGACCCTCTACAGGCTTGTACCAAGGCTTGTCGGTGGCTGTGTCGGTGCGCTCTACAATCCCGATGATGGCTCTGCCAGGCCTTTCCATGCCGCCACAGCTTTTCGCCATAAAGCGATCGCACTTGGTGCTGAAATCCGTAGCGGTGTTGAAGTGCTTGCTATCGAAGAGAGCAATGACGGCTGGAAGCTTGATACCAATCAGGGGGTATTCAGTGCTGCAAATGTGGTGAACTGTGCCGGAGCCTGGGCTAACTGTTTTGCTGCCATGCTGGGAGAGTCGGTTCCGCTTACACCAAAAGCGCCGACATTAATGGTAACAGAGCGGCTACCGCCATTTCTTGATCTGACCGTAGGCGCAGAGGGCTACCAACTCTCTTTCAAGCAGATGCAGAACGGTACGGTAATCATCGGTGGCGCCCATCTGGCGAAACTCGATTTTGAGCGCGAGCAGTCGGTGATCGACTTTGCCACGCTGAAAACCAGTGCTCAGACTGTGACCCGCTTCTTTCCTCATATGGCTCAGGTTCGCATTGTGCGCAGCTGGGCCGGCATTGAAGGCTTTATGCCCGACAATATTCCTGTGATTGGCAAGAGTGCGAAGGCAGCAGGCATATTTCACGCCTTCGGTTTTTCTGCACATGGGTTCCAGCTCTCACCGATTGTCGGCCGCATTTTGAGCGAACTGATTCTCGATGGAAAAACCGATCTGCCGATCGAACCATTCGATATCCGACGATTCAATGAATCGGAGTCATAAGAACTATTAACAATTAAGGTGTAGACAATGATTGAACGCATTGAAACAAAACAACGGATGAGCAGGATCGTCAAACACAACGGCACAATCTATCTGTGTGGGCAGGTCTGCAAAGATGCCGAGCAAGGCATTAAAGAGCAGACAGCAACGATGCTGGCAAAGGTCGATGAACTGCTGCAACAGGCCGGTAGTGACAGAGAGCATATTCTCTCTGCCACGATCTATATCAAAGACATGAGGTACTTCGCCGAGATGAATGAGGTTTGGGATAACTGGGTACCAGAAGGTCATGCGCCAGCTCGCGCCTGTGTCACAGCCAGCATGGCCCGGGAAGCGCTATTGGTGGAGATCTCAGTCGTTGCTGCCGAAATTAACCTGTTATACGATATAGGGGATAGAGATAACCTTCCTCGGTTAAGGAATCGCTGATTATTGGCAGGATGTCAGACATCAGCATCTTCTTAAGTAGATACAATAAATAGGCGAATAGGGTGCTTGGGCACTGCTGTCCCAACAATATTTAGTAGATGATCAATCAATGTTATAAAGGAACCGTTTGATTTGTTATCAGACATGTTGGACATGAATTTGACTTTTCCCTTCAACATCATTCCTGCGATGCCCTAGGGTCGCTTCTCTTGCACAAGTGTAATGACCTTCAGGCGGGACAAAAAGGAGAAGTCATTTGGACAGTTTCAAGCCGCTCGCAGAGGGTGAGGCGCAAAGCGCTGAATCAATCCAGTCACTCAACGTTTTCCTAGAGACCCGATCAAATAGGGGTTGATAAGGTGAATGGCGAAGCTAGAGATAGTGACCTGGGGTACGAACTTAGTAAAGTGGGAAAGCAGTGGGTACCGGGGGCAGAAATGAGTTCTTGAGTTATTTTCTACTCAAATAACTTATTCAGGCTCGCTTGGTTTTGATGGTCAGAAGGCGATCACGGAAGTAATCGTGAAGGTTTGGGACTTCTGTTTATGAACGGGCCTGTAGTAGGATTGGTTTGAACCTTTGCTATCTTTTTAGAATAGCGAAATAGCGAACGGAAATCTCGGGGATTAGAAGAGTGAGTAGCAGTTCTTTATTTTGTGACTTCCAAAAAATGCTGCAAGCCAATGAACTACCCCTTTTGGCTATAAGTGTGGTTTTCCTCGACTTAAACAAAACAGGGAGGCGTGAGCCTCCCCATTGTGCACAGATATCGATTGTCTGTTTTAGAAGTGGTAGGCGATGTTGGTAGTCAGCCCCCACATACGAGCCTTAGAATCATTTGCAAATACTGAACCTGCGTTCATATTGACAGGGAACATGTACTGGGTCCAATCAGCACCGACGGAAACATTGCTGTTGAGTTTATAATCAATACCAGCGCCTACGCTCATGCCTGTTTTGGTCTGGGTCTGAGTTGCGCTGTTGGAACTTCCTTTAATGCGAGCAGTGGTAGCACCAGCCAGCACGAACAGATCAATTTCGGGTGTAACCGGATATTTAGCCTTGGCCAGGTAGGATACAAATAGAGGGCTGGAGTAAGTTAGCGTATTATTAGCAGCGTATGTCTTCTTGTTTTTACCGCTCATGCCGACACGAAGTTCAGCCGCAAAATTTTCATTGAGGTCGGCACCGAATCTAGCGAAGCCACCAAAGCTGGTTGCCGTTTGGTCAACGCCAGCTGCTTTATGTTCAGTATTAAGCGTACCTACACCCATGCCTGTGTAGAAGGAAATGTCCTGTGCATTTGCGTTCGCAGCAGCTCCGGCGGAGGCCAAAGCAATAGCTGCGGTAGCGATCATCTTTTTCATCTATATCTCCTGAATGAGGCCGTGAAGAGAGGCCACTTTTTGAATGCGAGGCAGATTAGGAGCCAATTCTTAACTGAAACTGAAAATTGATTGTGATAGCCCATTCATGAATAAGGGGTAAATAGGCGGATGAAGTGCCGTATGACAGTAGGGGAAGTGGCTATTATTATTTGATTATGGTGTTTTATGAAATGTTACTAATGAAGAAAAAAAGTTATGCAGCGTCACAGTTTTAGTGTGTAGTAATCGTGCCTGCTGCGTGAGATTTCTCGGTCACACTAACGCAATCAATTTATACCTGCCGGTTTCTCCAGCAGGATGGTTTTGTGTATATAGACACGACCATAGCTCTGGGCATTGCACTGTAATACATTAGTATGCCTTTTTTTATAAAGCTGAAATAGGTGGAGTAGATAAGTGGCGTACGTTAAACCGGAAGATGTTGTAGAGAGTATGTTGCAGGCAGGAGCCAAGAAAGCAGGCTTGCCGATAAGGGATATGTTGATACGTGGCATGCTCGCCGGAGCGTTTCTGGGTTATGCTACAACTATGGCGGCTACTGCCGCGACACAGACCGGGCTTGATATCGTGGGCGCTGTGCTTTTTCCTGTTGGTTTCGTAATTATTATTCTGCTGGGGCTTGAATTGGCAACAAGTAACTTTGCTCTGTTGCCGATTGGCGTCAAAGATGGCCGGATCTCAGTTGCCCGGCTAGCATATAACTGGATATGGGTGCTCCTTGGTAATCTGCTGGGTTGTCTTTTCTATGCTGTTCTCTATTACTTGGTCACGACCAAAATGGGCCATATTGATCCTGCAACAATTCCGGCAGCCCAAAAGATTGTGGCCATTGCTGAACACAAAACGATTGAATACGCTCCTTATGGTTTTGACGGCACGATTTCAGCATTTATCAGCGGCATACTCTGTAACTGGATGGTAACGCTGGGTACAGTCATGGCCTTAACAGCGACAACAACCATTGGAAAAATTGCAGCTATGTGGTTGCCGATTATGGCTTTCTTTTCTTTGGGTTATGAGCATGCCATAGTCAATATGTTTGTGATTCCTGCTGGCATGATGCTGGGTGCAGATATTACGATCAGTGATTGGTGGCTGTTGAATGAAATCCCGGTTCTATTGGGCAATATTCTTGGCGGCATGATATTTACAGGCTTTGCTCTCTATTTAACCGCAAGAAAAAAACCAGTTCAGGATGTCATATCTCCATCGAGCTGATGATGTTCAGGCTCAGCTCTAAGCGTGAATGTTTGCATGCTTGAGCCTTGATTATCGTTTTTAAAACAGTGTAATATCGAACAGGGAAAAGCTGATACACTGCGCTTTAGTGGGGGGAACTATGATCCAATTCAGAGAAGCGCTCAGTGCTTGGGGGCGACCCGACTTTAAGGCTGAGCTTAAGCGTGAAATTGAGCGGCTATCCTATAAAGAGCTGCCGCTGCAGCAGGCATTGACGACGGGCAGTTATGCGCTGGACAAAGATATCGAAGCGATGGTTATTCATATGCAAGAGTCGGAAACGTCTATTCAGATGAAAGCGGGCATCTTTTATAAAGCCATCATTGCCGGTTGTAGCTGTTCGGATGATCCAACACCGATAGATGAGTGCAATGAACATTGTGAAATCATGATTGAAATCGATAAAAAATCAGCTGCGACAACCATCACACTGCTGCCCGACTGAGACCACGGATCTGGATATAAAGAGAGTAAATCGATGATGGGATTTAGTGAGGTATCCTTTAAGGAGTATGGATGAGTAAAGAGCTTTGGATGATTTTTTATGTGGCTTATGGTGTGGCAGCACTGCTGTTGCTGGCCATGGTGGTTCGGGGATTGATGAAGAAACATCCGATCAAAAGGATGGTTGGAGATCTCGGTAGACCGATTCTGATGATTATTCTCTCGTTAGCTCTCTGGTATAGTACTATCTATATCGGAGGGGACTTTGCTAGCAGGTTTTAGTTATTTATTGCCTACTCACCACTCTGACCTGACTTGAGGCAGGCTCATCGCTACCTCTATATTTCTAATAAGTTATTCATACCTTTCCACGCTTACACCTTGTTATATCGAGTGTTGTAAATACTTGAGGCCACTATCAGAAGATATGCTTTAGCTCATACTAAAGTAGGATGGTTGACCTCATCAATCAGGTGTATAACAAGATATGCGGATCAGGATTGAAGCTGGTGCAGCAAGAAGGTAAGAGATGCTGTTTGTTATTTATGATCATCATGATTATGACTGCCCGATAGCTGAACTCTGTCGGGAAAGTCTTGAAGCGGTAGAGAGATGAAAGGCTTAAAGAGAGAAATCGCACTTCTATTCAGATGGTTTGTTCTGGTCTCTCTTTTCTGGACAAGCATTGTCATGGGCTCACTGGTTTGGAATATCGCTGTTGAATATGATCATGCAGAAGAGGCAGCAATTACCGAAGCAGAAGCGCATATTAATAAGGATAAGGTATTTAGATTGTGGGGAGCCTCACATGGCGGTGTGTATGTGCCAGTGAGTGAGAGTACACAACCCAATCCCAGGCTTTCACATATGACAGAACGCGATCTTATTACACCTTCAGGCAGAGAGCTGACGCTGATGAATCCAGCCTACATGGTGCGCCAGATGATGCATGACTATGAAGAACTGTATGGGGTGAAAGGGCGCATTACTTCATTCCCGGATAAGCTGTTTAACCCAATGAATCGACCGGATGATTGGGAGTTAGAAGCGCTAAAGTCTTTTGAACAGGGGGCTGATGAGATGAAAGCGCTCACTGAAATCAATGGTGCAGCTTATATGCGTCTGATGCGGCCGCTGTTCATTAATCAGGCGTGTTTGAAGTGCCATGGAGCTCAGGGCTACAAGGTTGGTGATTTGCGGGGTGGAGTAGGTATCGCCATTCCAATGGCGCCCTATCTGCAACATGAGATGGAAAAATTTACGGTGCTGTGTGTGAATTATTCATTGATCTGGTTTGTTGGTCTTCTGGGTATCTATTATGTGTTCAGGATCATTAAAAAGAGAACGATTGAGCGGATGAAATTGATGTCGAGGTTGCAACGCAGCAATGCCAAGCTGGAGAAGTTTTCGTATCAGGATGGTCTGACTCAGGTGGCCAATAGACGTATGTTTGATGCGTTGCTGAAGAGGGAGTGGGCTGCTGCCCAACGTAATGGCTTTCCTCTCTCTATGATCATGATCGATATTGATCACTTCAAGGGCTATAACGATGGTTATGGGCATCAGGCTGGTGACTACTGTTTGAATCGTGTTGCAACGGTTCTCAATGGTGTCTCTAAACGTAACACCGACCTGTTCGCCCGTTATGGTGGCGAGGAGTTTGTACTGTTGCTACCGAATACCAGTGAGATCCCGACACTTGAGTTGGCAGAGTGTTGCCTTGTTAAAGTTTCAGGGCTTCTAATTCCACATGAGTATTCTGATGCTGCAAACATTGTGACGATAAGCCTCGGTGTGGCGACAATGGTTCCGGCGGAGACCATGCATGCATCAGCATTGATTGAAGCTGCTGATCAGGCGCTTTATCGGGCCAAAAGTATGGGGCGCAATCGGGTCGAGGTATAAAACAATTCGAAATACAGAGGTTCTTGGTGCAAGTCGGCTACTCTCCTGTTTGTCATTATCGAATATTTAGAATCTTAAGCCTCAATGAGCAGTGGGAATGATTGATATACGCCCTTTAACGTTTGTTGCAGGCAAATGGTGAGTTCACTCTATCTGTTGGCATTGTGCTCATTCTGCTTTATGCTAAACACTTCTTACCATAAGGTGGTTGTTTGTGAACAATGATGTGACAGACACTTCTCAGGCTGCATTTGAGCAGGCACTGAAAATCCGTTTAGAGCAGGTGAAGCTGCTTTTTGAGCCTACTCTTGTGGTTGGTATTGGTTATATTGCGGTAGCCATCATGTTGGCTTTGATGCAGTGGCCTGTGATTGATCATGTCACTATTTTGTTGTGGTTGTCGGCAATGGGGCTGGTGGTATTGTGGCGTTTGTGGCTGGCTTTCTCTTTTGCCAGAAAAAACACTGACTGGCATGAAGTTAAAGCTTGGGAAAAAAAGTTTGTTATAGGTTCCACAATGGGGGGCATTGTCTGGGGGGCTGCAAGTGCTTTGCTGTTTCCCAGTGGTGATATTTCACATCAGGCGGTCCTGTTTATGGTTGTTGCCGGTATGGCTGCGGCCGGCTCAACAACACTCTCCGCACTTAAGTTGCCAGGTGTATCGTTTGTTATACTAATTACATTGCCGTTGATCATTAATCTGCTTCTTGAGTCTACCTATATATCGGTCTCATTTAGTGTTTTAGTGACGATATTTATGTTGCTGTTAATTAATAGTTGCTTACGCAATTATAATAATCATTTGCAGAGTATTACCTTGAGGTTTGAAGCTGAATCGCGTGAAAGAACTATTCTGGCAGCCGATGAGAAGCTGCGACAAACTACTCTCAAGCTCAGTGAAGCTCAACGCATTGCTCATGTAGGCAACTGGGAAATGGATATTCAGAGTAATAGGCTGACATGGTCAGATGAAATTTATCGCATGTTCGAAATTGACAGGGCACTGCTGACGGGCTCTTATGAGGATTTTCTCGCTATGGTGCATCCTGATGACCGCCAGAAGGTTAATGATGCATATGTAGAATCAGCCAGGAAACACACTTCAAATGATATTGAGCATCGCCTGTTGTTTGATGATGGTCGAATTAAATATGTTCAAGAACGCTATGAAATCAGTTATGACGAGCAGGGCAAGGCAATCCGTTCGACAGGCACCGTTCAGGATATTAGCGAATATAAACAGCTCGAGGAGCAGTTGTTGCAAGCCCAGAAAATGGAGGCGATAGGTACACTGGTGGGTGGCATCGCGCATGACTTTAATAATATATTAGCAGCGGTTCAGGGTAATATCTATTTGGCTCTGCTGGAGATGCAGGGGCATCCGAAAGCCCGAAGTAAATTGCAAAGTATCGAAAGGCTCAGCCTGCGCGCCAGCGATATGGTGCAGCAATTACTGACGTTTGCGCGTAAAGACAGGGTGCAGATGAAGCTACTACCACTTAATTCCTTTATGAAAGAAGAAGCCAAGCTGAGTAGTAGTGCGATTCCTGAAAGTATTGAGAGGGTGTTTGATGTCTGTTCTGAGCCACTGTATGTGCTTGGAGATATTACACAGCTACAGCAGGCGCTGATGAATTTGGTGAATAATGCCTGCCATGCTTTGGTTGATGTGCCTCATCCGAAGATTGATTGCACTTTATCTGCTTTTATCAGTGAGGAAGCTTTTCATCTGCGTCATATGGATGTACCTGAGCATAGCAATTTTGCGCATATCACGTTGCGGGATAATGGTCGCGGTATTCCGCCTGAGCAGTTGGATAAAATATTTGAACCATTTTTCACCACCAAGGAGGTCGGTGAAGGTACTGGCCTCGGTTTGTCGATGGTTTATGGTGCAGTAAAGAATCATAGTGGTTTTATCGATGTGGAGAGTGTGCAAGGAGAAGGTACGACATTTCATATCTATCTACCGCTGCAAATGGATAACGTGATGGCAGATATGCCCGAGGCAACTCAGCCAGCTTTTCAGGGGCGTGGTGAAACCATTCTTCTGGTTGATGATGAGGATGAGATGCGTACGACTATCGCGGAAGTGTTAGAGAGCCTGAACTATCAGGTGCTGATTGCCGTTGATGGTGAAGATGCTGTTGAACGATTTAGCGCCTATCCTGATGCAATTGATCTGGTCATTCTCGATGTTGTGATGCCCGTGATGGGTGGCATGGATGCGGCACGGTTTATTCGTGAAATTAACGCTGAAGTTCCGATTATCTTTGCGACGGGTTACGATAGACATAAGGTGTTGAGTAATCAGGAGGCACCTGGGCGTAGTATGATGCTTAATAAACCGTTTATGATTGATAAACTTACCCTTTCATTGCGAAAACTGATTGAAGGCAGTACTGTAGATTAAGTCTTAAAGAGTAAGGTCCGTTCGACTCAATTCATTAGCATAGTAGATGTCGAGTTTCGCTTGTGGCAGGGGGGACTTATAGCCAAAGCGACTCCCCAGCTGATTCCAGCCAGGTGAGATAAACCCGTAGATCAAATTCGAACTGATGATAATTCGGCTCCATATTGCAGCAGAGTTTGTAAAACGCTTTGTTGTGATCAGATACTTTTACATGTGAGAGCTCGTGAACAACAATCATACGCAAAAACTCAGGCGGCATATCTTTAAACATCGTCGCCACATGAACCTCTCGTTTGGCCTTGAGCTTTGCCCCTTGCACCTGAAACTTGCTAGTGTGCATACCCAGTGCATTGCGGGTGAGATGCAGGGTGTTATCAAAAGCCACCCTGTTGATCTGCCCTGCGTTGCGCAGATAGCTGCATTTGAGTTCCATCACGTAATCATAAAGTGCTTTGTCAGAACGCACCGCATGTCGATGTGGATACTTTTGTAGTAGCCAGTCTGCTATCAGATTCTGCTCGATCAACTGGTTGATTTGGGCAATCAGTTCAGGCGGATATCCGGCAAGGTAGTTCGGTGGTGGTTTCGGTCGCATGAACGCAAGCTAATACTTTATGCTGTCTGCAGGAATAAAGGGGATGGTAATGCGTGGATGAATGCTTAACTTACGACCATGCCGTTAAATTATGACATACCGCTCTACCGGCCTCCGAGTGAGGGGGATAATCTGATTATTCAGGTCACACTGGGCTGTAGTTTCAACCAGTGCAGCTTTTGTTCCATGTATCGGCAGAAGCAGTACAGTCAGCGTCTGCTTGCAGATGTGGCTGGGGATATCCATAAAGCTGCTCGCAGCAGGCCTGATACACGACGTGTTTTTCTGGCTGATGGTGATGCCTTAAGCCTGCCGACCGGCCAATTGCTAATGATCCTGGATGAGTTGTATGTGGCGCTGCCCAAACTTAGCCGCGTTTCATGCTACGCCACGCCTGCGAATATCCTGAATAAGAGTCCTGACGAATTGGCTCAGTTGAAAGATAGGGGCTTAAGTTTGCTCTATCTAGGCATTGAGTCCGGTTCTAATCTGATTTTGAAGAAGATCACCAAGGGAGCTAGCCAGCGGGGCATCGCTGAAGCCATGCACAAAGCCCATGATTCTGGTTTGAAACTGTCAGCTACTGTCATTCTGGGGTTGGGTGGTAAAAAATATTGGCAGGAACATATTGATGGCACTATTGAACTGCTCAAACGCGCACCTGTTACTTATCTCTCCACCCTGCAGTTGCATCTGGAGGAAGATATCATCGCAGAGTTTGAAACGAAATTCGGTGAAGGTTTCGAGCCGGCAGACGATAGAGATGTTCTTCACGAGCAGCTTCGATTGCTCAGTGGATTGAACCCGCCTAAAACTCTGATATTTCGCTCCAATCATGTTTCCAATACACTGGCTCTGGCTGGAAACATACCCCGTGACAGAGAAAAACTGCTGGGCCAATTGCAACGTGCTTTAGATGGGCAGGAAGCGCTGCGACCATGGTTTATGCGGGGCATGTAGCAAGGTGCTGGGGCTTTTATCTGTCGACTGATTCGAGTTATGGTGTGGATGAAGGGGCTATCATATGAAACTAGAACTCTCTGAAGTTCTGAAATATGTGCATGAACATATTCCAATCACCGATAATCTTGGTGCCGGTATTCAAAGCTATGACGGTAATTCCATTGTTTTAACTGCGCCATTGGATGCCAATATCAATCACCGTAATTCAGCTTTTGGTGGCAGCCTTTCAGTTATAGCTATTCTGTCCGGCTGGGCACTGCTTTTTATCAAGATGAAAGAGCTGTTTTTGCAGGCGCGTTTGGTGATTCAAAGCTCCTCTTTTGAATTGACCAATCCTGTTATGGCTGATTTTGAAGCTGTGTCTGTTTTGCCTTCACTGAAAATATATGAACGATTTATCAAAACATTAGGGAAACATGGCCGTGCAAGAATGACGGTCCATTCCAAAGTGCTGTGTAACGGTGTGAGCTGCGGTACGCATCAAGGCGTTTATGTGGCGGTAATTACTTGAGCATGATCGAGCAGAATCGACCTGTAAGGATGTCACACCAAAATTTGGCGAATACTCCTGCCTATTCACTTCCTGATGGTTATTTGATTCGCCGATATTCCAGCGGGGATGAAAAGCTGTGGTTTCAAATACAATCAGCTGCTGATCCATATAACACGATAAGGCGGGATCTTTTTCGTAATACCTTTGGCAATGATTCGAGTGTGTTGGTTGAGCGACAGCTATTTCTACTCGATCCACAGGAAAAGCCGGTTGGAGCCTGTACAGCCTGGTTTGATGATCATCAGTTTGGGCAGCGATATGGCAGGATTCATTGGCTTGCCATAGATCCAGACAGTCAGGGAAAAGGATTGTCTAAGCCGCTGCTGAGCGCTGCATGCAGAAGACTTCAGGCATTGGGAGACGACAAGGCGTATCTCAGTACATCCACCGCAAGAATAGCCGCGATCAAGCTCTATATGAGTTTTGGATTTCAGCCTGAAATTAACGGAGTAGAGGATGAATCCGTTTGGAATCAGCTCCACAGGCATATCAAGAGAGTATAAGTGTCATTGAATCAATAAGATTGGGATGTGAATGAAGAAAATTTAACAACAAGAGGGTTATAGGCATGGGTAGAGTGGCCGATATACCGATCAATATATTGCTGGGTATTGTTTATGATAAAGAAACCAGCACAGTACGTTTAGGGGATAGCGCAGCTGTTCAGAACCATTTTGGGCAAACCAGTTTTTGTGCTCAGTTTGCGCTAGCAGAGGCTGCTTCAGGGCAGTTCCTGTTTGATGAATTGGATATGCAACTCGAAACGGATATGCCTACATTGAGAAATGCCACGACAAGATTCTTCAAACCGACCTTGGACGAGTGCGTCTGTAATCTGGTTTCTCTGGCACATTCTCGTGAACAGTTTCAAAGTCTACTCAACACAAAAGGAAAGCTTTCTACTTCTCTTAAAGTAGAAGTAGTTACTGCCGAAGGAGTTAAATCGCTGGTGGCGGAATTTCAATGGCTGGTACTTAGAAATGTATCATTAGCTTAGATTGAAACTTTTATAGTTGGGACTACTATAGAAACTATCATGCGTGATTTGAATTCTGAAATCAGACGATTAGTCAGTTGGTTTGCGATGGCTGCACTGCTTTGGAGTGGGCTGATTGCTGGTATTGCGTATTGGAATTTTCTCCATATCCATGAGCAATCGCTTGCTTTGGCATCAACTGAAGCAATTGCACACTTCAATAAAGATAGGGCAATCAGGTTATGGGGTACATCCCATGGAGGTATTTATGTCCCCACAAGTGAGGCAACTCCACCGAATCCACGGCTATCTCATATTCCTGAACGTGATATAACAACGCCATCGGGGAAACCGCTTACGCTGATGAATCCTGCTTCCATGATTCGTCAAATGATGAACGAATATGAGAAGCTTTATGGTGTGAAAGGGAAGATAACCGCTTTTCCAGATAAGCTGTTTTATCAGGGAAATATGCCGGATGCGTGGGAAATCGCTTCTATGCAGTCCTTTCAGAAGGGAGCTAATGAGGTTAAAGAGATTGTCGAAATTAACGGCCTCCCCCATATGCGATATATGCGGCCGATGTTTGTTGAACAGGGGTGTTTGAAATGTCATGGTGCTCAGGATTACAAAATAGGAGACCTGATCGGAGGTGTCGGTGTTGCTGTTTCGATGCAGCCATATCTGGATTCTGATCAGCAAGAGATGAAGGTGCATGGCTTCTCATTCTTTCTTATATGGTTGGTGGGATTGGGGGTGATGGCTTTTACCTTTTTCCGTGCAAAACATCATGCCAGAGAGCTGTTTGCGGCTCAGGAACACTATTATTTAGAACAGAAATTACAGCATTCGAAAAAAATGGAAACGATTCGAACGTTGGTGGGGGGGATCGCCCATACATTCAATAACAAGCTGGCTGCAATTGCTGGCAATACGTTTCTGATCAGAAATGAGCTGTCGGGTTCTCCTGAGCTTAGCAAGAGACTAAATAATATTGATGGATTGAATTTAGAGTCCTCTGAGCTGATCAGAAAACTATTAACGTTTACAGAAAACGAACAGACCCAAATATCAAAGCTAAGTATAAACAGCTGTATTCAGGGTATGTTGAAGGAGAACTCTTCGATTATTCCAGAGGATATTACGCTGCATGTAGACTTGACCAAAGAGGTGTTGACCATCGAAGGGGAGTCCTCTCGACTTAATGTAGCCCTGCTGAAGGTGTTGGAGAATGCATGTGAGGCTGTAGCGGTGACTCTTCATCCTATGATTCAAATTAAAAGTGGATTATTTGAGGCTGATCATGAATTTAAAGAGAGACATACTCATCTTGAAGAGATGCTTTTTGCACATTTGGAAATTAAAGATAACGGCGCAGGTATTACTGAATTAAATCTGGATAGGGTGTTTGAACCATTTTTTACGACGAAGGGCATTGACCAGAGCTCTGATGGCCTTGGCCTCTCTTTAGCTTATGGTATTATCAGGAGCCATCATGGTGTTATCGAAATCACCAGCTCGATAAATTTCGGTACTTCGGTGCATATCTATCTGCCTTTATCAGAGACTCCAGAGCTTAATTCGAAAGCATAATTATTATCATGTCACATCCTGCGATTGATGGAGAATATCTACACGAGTGGAATATAAATCAGCTGGACATGCTGCACACCCTTCGTGAACGATGGATTATTAGATTGCGGGGAAAAAAGTATGTTTTTCTCTGATTACCGATGTTTTAATAAGAACTGGAGTTGATGGACAAGTTTATGAAAAATGCAATTGTAGTAGGAGGGACATCAGGCATAGGCCGTGAGCTGGTCAAAGTACTCGTTAGTGATGGTTATGTAGTTGGTGTGACAGCTAGACGCACCGACCTTCTTGAGCAGATGAAAGATGAATTTGGTGAGCGTCTGTTCATTCAATCACTGGATGTTTCATATGAGAATGCGTCGGCCCAATTGCAACACCTCATTGATCTCATGGGGGTAGTAGAGCTTGTTATTATCAGTGCGGGCACAGGTTTTATTGATGACACTTTGCCCTGGTCTAAAGAGAAAGAGACCATTGAAACGAACGTGCTGGGTTTCACTGCTATGGTCAATGTGGCCTGGCATCATTTTAGAGGGCAGAGCAGTGGGCAGCTGGTGGGTATCTCTTCGATTGCGGCTATCCGTGGCGGGGATGCACCAGCATATAATGCATCCAAAGCCTTTGTTTCGAATTATCTACAGGGGTTGCGTTATCTTGCCGCTAAAGCGAATTTATCCATCACCATCACAGATATTCAGCCTGGTTTTGTTGATACCCGGATGGCGCAGGGTGAAGGGCTGTTTTGGGTAGCATCAGCTGAAAAGGCTGCGACTCAAATTTATCAGGCTATTCAAAAGAAGAAAAAACATGCTTATATCAGTAAACGATGGCGTTTGATCGGGTGCTTACTCAAATGTTTGCCTGATATGATCTATCACAAGTTGTGATGATTTATGTGTGTAAACGATATCGTTTTATATGGGGCCAAAAAAGAATGGTAAGCGCTTTATATCAAAACTTGTTTCACCAGACTCTGTGCTACATCGCAGGTCGTCTTGTTGGCGCAGCTCAGTAAGCTCCTGTTCAATTTTAGCAAGGCGTTTCAAGCCAAATTTAATTGCTTTAAAACGACTGTTTACACTGCGACGTGGAGCAAACTCCTGTTTTCTGGCTCGAGCTAGGGTGGTGTAAATGGTCGGAAGTGATACATGATAATGCGCAGCTAAATCTTTGACCTTCCACTCACCGCTTTGCCATAAACGCCAGATCTCGTGTCGATCCTGTGTGGTCAACCGGATTCTGGCCTGGGTTTCAGGCATGGCTGGACTTGATACCTTGACTTGAGAGGTAATGATCAGGTTTAGTGGACTTTTCCTGGAGCTCTTTTTTGCAGTTTGAGTTGGCTCTGGCGTGGTTCGTGTTTTCATATCATTCTTATTCGTTGTCTGTTTCAGTTTTGCTTTAACTGCCATAACGTCCTCCTGTTTTGTCATCGCTTGAATCCGTTGTTGATGCACATTTTAACGGTCTCACACTTGCTCGCTGTTTACCCATTAAGTGCATAAAAAATGAAAGTAATTGCTTTCACAAGGCTTATATTCAGCGCTCTTACTCATCTTCATTGCAGCATGAATTGGTCTGAATGTAAGTGGCATGTCTGCGGCACTGTTTTTCATTGTATAATTTAACTTCGCTTCAATTGCCATGACGTCCCCCGGTAAAACAAATCAATAGTTTGGCAGAACCTCTGTACCGGAGAGGGAAATAATGTGATGTAGATCGCATCTTTGTTTTAGAGATGTTTTCAGTGGACTTAGATTGGAGGGAATCACCTCTGATTTATAGGTGAGGAATAGTTGAGAAATAACAAAAGAGAGCCCAAAGGCTCCCTTTATTGAGTCGAGAAATCTAGGTTTTAGATCTAACTATAGAGTTATGATGAATAGAGCTTATGCGATGCCCATATGATCGACTTAGCCGTATGATCTGATGTGGGCGAGGAAGTTTTTCACCTCCTGGTCTAAGCTGCCCAACTCCTGCGTTAGTCCATCAATAGCGGACAAGACCTCAGAGGCCGCTTGACCTGTCTCACTGGCAGCCTGACTAACTTCGAGCATGTTTTCGGCCACATCATCAGTGCTATGGGCAACATTTGAAACGGTTCTGGCGATCTCCTGTGTTGCGCCATCCTGTTCATCTACAGCAGAGGCAGTGTTCGTGGTAATGCCGTTGATCTCATTGATGATGCTGGTGACAGCCTGGATATCATTGACTGACTCCATAGTGGCTTTCTGGATACTTTTGACCTGCTCACTAATTCCTTCTGTAGCATTCGCCGTTTGACCAGCTAGCTCTTTTACTTCTGAGGCGACTACGCTGAAACCTCTACCTGCATCACCGGCTCGTGCAGCTTCAATGGATGCATTTAAAGCCAGAAGGTTGGTCTGTTCAGCAATATCAGAGATCAGAGAGACTACCTCGCCAATTTTGTTGGCAGAATGGTTCAAAGCTTGAATCTTTAAGTTTGTTGCATCGGCATCTTGAACAGCTTGCTTGGATATTGTTGTCGATTGATCCATCTGCACAGAGATCATGTTAATAGAAGCGGTGAGCTCCTCGGCGGCAGAAGCGACACTGCTTACATTCGTTGATACGGTACCGGATGCCTCTAAAACAGCCTCTGATCGGCTATGTGTTTGATCTGCATTGACTGACATGGATTGGGCTAAAGAGTGAACCTGAGCTACCGTAGAGGAGATAGCGTTCATCACGCCTCCAATACTATGGTCAAAGTCTGTTGCCATCTGTTCCATCATGGCTTTTTTCTCAAGCTGATTTCTCTGATCCTGTTCTTGCTGGTCGGCAGCTAATAGTTTCACCTGAATGGCATTGGATTTGAATACCTGAACAGCATCAGCCATATCGCCAATTTCATCTTTACGCCCGACAGCCGGGACATCGCTCTCAAGATCTCCATCAGCCAGATTTCGCATGGCCATAGCCATATGGGAGACGGGTTTAGCGATAGCATTGCCAATCAACCAGATCAGCAGTAAGCCGGCAGTCAGGCCGAATATGATACTCATGATAGTGATCACGTTCGCGCTGCCAAGTGTTTCAATGTTTGTTTGTTGTCGTGTTGCCATGAGTGTTCTCTCCTCATCGGAAAAATCAGCCATAATGGCACGAAACTGGTCAAAATAAACTTTGCCTTGCGCTTCACCCACAAGCTTTGCGATATCATCCATGGTTTTAGTGTCGCCAACTGTTTTGCGTAGGGCGATAGCTGGTTCAGTCACTTTAGATTGCCATTCACGCAGAACTTTTTCTGCTTCTCTAAGGCGGTTAACCTGTTTGGGATTATCACTTACAATGCTTTGGAGCTCTTCGAGTTCAGTGTATGTGCTTCTCTCTCCTAATCTATAAGGTTCTAAGAACTCCTCTTTGCCAGCGAGTAGAAAGCCCCGCATGCCTGTTTCCATATTTACGGCAGAGCCAATGATGCCAGCGGCCTGAGCAAGCACTATGCGTGTATGATCTACCCAGTTAGCAGTCTTGGATATGGATTGTAAATTGGATAAACTCAAGCTCCCCAGAATAATTAAAATTATGATCGGTACGCTTAAGCCAAAGGTTAATTTTTGTTTTGTTTTTAGGTTATCGAATTTTGTTTTTAAATTAGCCATAATCAGAGCCATCCTGTTATATGAATTATCAATCAGACATGCCTATTTTTACTTCGTTTTACAAAACGTCACTTGAAGTTAGCTAGAGCAATAATAATGCCAATTCTTATAAGGGCTTTTGACGGCTAAAAAAAAGGGAGCCAAACGGCTCCCTTGATTGAATCGAGGAGAGTTACTCCTATAAATCAGTTTTTAGATTTATCTACGATTTTGTTGATCCAAGGCATCATCGCACGAAGCTTCTCACCAGTTACTTCGATTGGGTGATTAGCGTTGTTACGACGCGCTGCAGTCATAGAAGCGTAGTTGGTTGCGCCTTCCAGGATGAACTGTTTGGCATATTCACCAGACTGGATGTTTGCCAGGCACTCACGCATTGCTTTCTTAGACTCTTCGTTGATCACTTTAGGGCCGGTTACATACTCACCATACTCAGCATTGTTAGAGATGGAGTAGTTCATGTTGGCGATGCCACCTTCGTACATCAGATCAACAATCAATTTCAGCTCGTGCAGGCATTCAAAGTATGCCATTTCAGGCGCGTAACCTGCTTCAGTCAGTGTTTCGAAACCAGCTTTAACCAGTTCAACAGCACCACCACAAAGAACTGCCTGTTCACCGAACAGATCGGTTTCAGTTTCATCTTGGAATGTAGTTTCGATGATACCAGTACGGCCGCCACCAATAGCTGATGCGTAAGACAAGCAAACTTCCTTAGCACTGCCAGTTGCATCCTGATGGATAGCGATCAGATCAGGGATACCGCCGCCTCTTTCGAATTCAGAACGAACAGTGTGGCCAGGTGCTTTAGGTGCAATCATAACAACGTCAAGATCGGCACGTGGAACAACCTGATTATAATGAATGGCAAAACCGTGAGCGAATGCAAGCGTTGCACCCTGTTTCAGGTTTGGTTCAAGCTCATCACGATACAACACAGACTGGAATTCATCAGGAGTCAGTACCATGACGATGTCAGCGCCAGCAACAGCTTCAGCAACGCCGCTTACTTTTAGGCCGTGCGCTTGAGCTTTAGCAATAGAAGAAGAACCAGCACGCAGGCCGACAGTAACGTCTACGCCAGAATCATTAAGGTTGGTTGCATGAGCATGGCCCTGTGAACCGTAACCAATAATTGCTACTTTTTTACTCTTGATGATCGAAAGATCAGCGTCTTTATCATAATAGACGTTTAAAGCCATGGTGTACTCCTGTGATTAAAAATATAAAGGCGGCGCAGCATATACGTTTCGTTGATATTATTCACCCGTAAATTCATGCTGTGATTAGACTAAATGAGTTGAGTGAATGATTTGTCCATTATTTCTAACGTTTAGGCGTATAAAATATCAGTAATGGACTGATTAATTCTTGTCTGCAAGCCATGATTCAATCACATCACGCATTTCAGCCAGTCGTTTGTGATTAGGAGCTTCAAAGCGCATCACGAGTGCAGGCTGTGTGTTGGAAGCTCGCAACAGTCCCCAACCATCTTCAAAGCGGATACGCATACCATCAATGTCGATGATGTCGTAGGCAAGTGTTTTGAAATGGGTGATGGCATCATTGACGATATCAAATTTGTCTTCATCACTGCAATCAATGCGAAGCTCCGGTGTGCAGACCGTCTCAGGAACATCGGTTAACAGTTCTGCAAAAGTGCAGCCCGTATCGGCCAACATCTGCATGATGCGCGCACCGGCATAGGTGGCATCATCAAAACCGAAAAAGCGATCTGCGAAAAAAAGATGGCCGGACATCTCTCCAGCCAGAAGTGCACCGGTCTCTTTCATCTTGGCTTTGATTAGCGAGTGGCCGGTACGCCACATCACCGCTTTGCCACCGGCTTCTTCAACCGCGTTATAGAGCATTTGTGAGCTTTTGATCTCTGAAATGATGGTGGCACCGGGGTGTTCCAGCAACAGACGACGGGAGAGCAGCAGTAACAGCTTATCGCTCCAGATGATGGTACCTTGCTGATCGACAATGCCGATGCGGTCACCATCACCATCAAAGGCGATGCCCAGATCTGCCTGATGCTGGCGCACGGTGTTGGCCAGATCGATCATATTCTCTGCGATGGTGGGGTCAGGATGGTGATTGGGGAAGTTGCCATCAGGCTCGCAGTAGAGCTCAATCACTTCACAGCCCAGTTGGCGATAGAGTGGGGCGGCAATGACGCCGGATGGGCCGTTACCAGCATCAATAACGACTTTAAACGAACGCGATAAAGGGCAGTCATCAACAACAAACTGACAATAGTTTTCTGTAATGGAGAACGATTCAGTTTTACCGACAGATTTTACGTTTAAATACTTTTGCTGCATAAGTGTTTTTAGACGCTGGATATCATCACCATGAAGACTGGATGTGCCAATCATCATTTTAAAACCATTATATTTTCTTGGATTATGGCTGGCGGTAACGTGAATACTTCCAGCCGCCTGTAGTTGATGCACGGCATAATAGGCTAAAGGGGTTGGTGCCATGCCGATATCCATCACATTCACGCCTGCGTCATTGAGTCCGCGGATCAACGACGCTTGTAGTGCCGGTCCAGATAGTCGCACATCGCGTCCAACAATAATTGATCGTGTCTCATTGGCTGGCAACATCTCAGCAAAACCTCTACCGAGCTGATAGGCAAGGGCTTCTGTGATATCCGTTGCTGCGATACCTCGAATATCATATTCGCGAAAGGCGTGATGTGGGAAATCGGTCATGTGGTGGATACTAACCTTAGCGCAGCTTATTGGGGAGCTAACATGGATCTGGGGTCCAGCAGCCTATCCAGTTCATCGGCTGGTAGAATATCAGCTTCTTCGCAAACCTGACGCACTGTTTTACCCTCATTGACCGCCTGTTTGGCAATTTGTGAGGCACGATCATAACCGATGACAGGTGCCAGCGAAGTGACCATGCTCATGCTCCATTCGATCTGTTCGGCACAGCGCTCCCTATTGGCTTCAATGCCTTGAATACATTTGTCGGCAAACATCAGGCATGCAGTGGTGAGTAAACGTTCTGACTCCAGCAGATTATGCGCGATCACTGGCAGCATAACGTTTAACTCCAGCAGACCAGTGCTACCGGCCACACTGATAGTGGCATCATTACCTATCACCTGCGCGCATACCTGCGCCATCGATTCCGCAATCACCGGATTTACTTTGCCCGGCATAATCGAGCTACCCGGCTGTACGGCAGACACACTGATTTCACCTAATCCACAGCGCGGGCCCATATTCAAGAAACGCACATCATTGGCTATTTTCATCAAGGAAACCGCTATGGTTTTTAACTGACCGGAGAGTTCTACTGCTGCATCCTGTGCCGCTTGTGCTTCAAAATGATTTTCTGCTTCCGTGAAGTTAATCGTATAGGCATCGGATAAGCTGGCTGCCATGCGCGCGCCAAACTCGGGATGGGTATTTAAGCCTGTACCAACGGCAGTGCCACCCTGGGCCAACTCTGTGATGCGTGGCAGGCAGGACTCTAAACGCTGAATGCCTAACTCAATCTGGCGTGCCCAGCCAGATATCTCCTGACCTAAAGTGACCGGTGTTGCATCCATCAAATGGGTACGGCCAATTTTGATCACATCTGCGGTCTCATCAGCTTTTGCTTTGAGCACATCCAGCAGATGATTGGCGGCAGGCATAAGGCCATGTACCAACAGATCACTGGCAGCAAGATGAATGGCCGTTGGGATCACATCGTTTGATGATTGACCTTGATTAACATGATCATTGGGGTGAACCGGTTCATCCGCATTGATTTGACCACAGCGGTGTGCAATGACCTCATTGGCATTCATATTGGTTGAAGTGCCGGAACCTGTTTGAAAAATATCGAGTACAAATTCAGTATCCCAATCACCACGGGCGACCTCCAGGGCTGCCTTGCCAATAAGTTGTGCTTTGGCCTCTTCGACCCTGTTCAGATCACTATTGACGGAGGCTGCAGCCATTTTGATATGGGCAACAGCTTTAATGAATTCACGAGAGAAGCGTATGTCTGAAACCGGAAAATTCTCGATTGCACGTGCAGTCGATGCGCCGTACATGGCATCGGCAGGAACCTGCATTTCACCCATGGAGTCTCGTTCAGTTCGGTATCCTGAAATCATCTTGTTGTTGTTCATTATTTCTCCCTTTTGACACATAAAAGTGTCAAATCATCATCTTGATCATTGCGGCCAAATGTTTTTAAGTCCTCAAGCAGTGTGTGCGGTAAGGTATCGAGTGATTCGTCAGCATGGGCCATTAGCCACTCCCTGAGTCGAGCTTCACCAAACATCTCTTTACCAATCCTGCTTGATGATTCGGTCACCCCATCGGTATAGGCCAACAGAGTATCACCGGCATGAAAGTCGGTTCTGACAACATCGAATTGTAAATTTTTGACCAGCCCCAAAGGCGGGGACGAGGCTGGCAGTGCGGTGATATTTGTATCACCTGATTCTGCTGTGTGCAATAACAGCGAAGGCACATGGCCAGCATTGACCCAAACAATGGAGTGCGATTCGGGCTGAAGTTTGGCCATAAACAGGGTGACAAAACGACCGGCTGTCAACGTGTCGCAGAGGGCCTCATTCAGATAACCAGCCGCCTGTTCAATGGGCCAATCTAAAGTTGCCAGACCGCGTAGCATGGCTTGTAAATTGGCCATGGTGAGTGCTGCTGGGTAACCCTTACCGGATACATCGGCGACCATTAACCAGATACGACCATCTTCGAGTTTGATATAATCGTAATAATCACCACCGACGGCATAACAGGTCTGTTGAAAACCTTTTAAGGAGTAAAAAGGAATCACAGGTTCATGTTTGGGCAATAGCCCCTGTTGAATCTCCGATGCTAACGACAACGAATCTTTTAAATCTTCCCGCTCCTGTAAACCCAGCATGGCAGTATTCAGACCACGCGCCAGCTCACCAAAATCATCATCAAAGAGAACCGGAACATGTTCATCAAACTGCCCATCGGCCAAATGCCTGAGTCCTGTTTCCAGTGTCAATGTGACTGTTTTTAATGTTTGGGTAATATGCCAGACCAACAGCAGACTGGCACTGACCGACATAGCCAGTAGCACGATGGCTTGCGAAAGGATGAATTGTGCTTCCGTTTCACTGCCACCCTGAGCTAGCCAGATATATAAGGATAAGATGAGCGTAGGAACGAGACCAGTCACCAGAAACAGCAACCATGGACGGTGACTGGATTCAGTGATGTGTCGATGTGCATGTCTGTCACTCAGTGCGCCGCTAAAAAGGCCCTGTCTAGACATCTGCAGCCGCAATCGAGCGGCATATACAATTGAGAGTGTAACACCGAGAGCGGGAGCTAAAATGCCGGAAGCAAACAAGAAGTTCAGCGTGAGGGTAATAAACATACGCCAGCTGAGTTGATGGTCCCCCATGATTGCAACCAGTGGAATAATGATGATCAAATAAACAGCAAAAATCAGCCCGGCCAACCAGAAGAATTTTAATGCGCGCCAGGGGAATGCAGACATCACAGTTTCAAGAGCACGCTGATGCTTTTCGATGTCACCTTTTGGGCTTAAACACTGTTTAAGTGGTTGGAATGTCCACCAAGCAGTGGCACAGAACAGTAGCAAGAAGACCACAGTATCGGTAATCGATAGAGCCGTTGTGATGCCCAGCTCCGCAGCGTTGCCATTCAATCGCATCAGGCTCTGGCCAATCAAAAAGATAAACATCAACGGCCATAGGCATAGCAGATATGACCCAAAATTTTTGTCAGCGGAGTTCATCGCATGACTCTATAATGAAACGTTTTTATTACATAGAACCTTTCATCGCCAGTCAACATGTTTGTTCTGCTATCGAGGTGAAAAATATGAATCGCTAATGCAGCTCTTAGTGTTTGGTCTGATCTGTTACATGAGCCAGTTTGATCTTGTGACGAAGCTTTTTCTCAATTTTAGCCAATATTTCGGCAGCCTCAGCTTTGCGTCCTTTATCAGCCCGCGCGCGGCCAGCTCTAGCGGGAGCAGCTATGGCTTTGATAAAATATTGGCCTGCTTCTTCCCTTTTTCTGGTTTCACCCAGCAGATATGACCCCATCCAGAAATTTGCCGCCAGGCTCTGCGGGCTTAGTTCGAGTGCCTTTTTCAAATGTTTAACCGCTTTATCTTCATCACCGAAACCAATAGGCCAGCCCGGTACCTGATAATAGAGACTACCGAGAGTGGTGTGAATGGAGGCTTCCACTTCCCTGTTGGGATTTTGCTTAAGTGCAGTTTCAAGCAATGCTTTGGCTTCAGTTACTTTATCCAGTGCTCCGCCCATGGCACCGACCTCACCAGCTAAAGTAGCGAGTGTAATAGCTGCCCACACTTTTGGGGCAGGGCTGTTGTTATCAGCAGCGGCCATCGTTTTGGCATCAGCAATGAGTGTTTCATAAGCTACGATGCGATCATCTTTTTGCGTGATTTGATATTTGATGGCATCCCAGCGTTGTGCAAGCTCAATGCTTGAGTTTGCAGCCTGAGCTGAAGAGGTCATGCTCAGTGCTGAGATCATCAACAGAGTGATTATTGAAACTATTTTTTTCATGCTATTACTCCAGATGATGAGTCGGGCTTGGTATGTGAAAAGAGAGCTTATTTTTCACCTTTTGCAAAGGCACGTGCAATGCGGTTTTGTGCAGCCAGAGCATTATCCACCAAACGGGGGAGTATGGCATTGATGCGGACAAAAAATGATTCAGGAAAACCAAAATAGATATCTTTGCGATTATTCTCGATGGCCGAAATAATCTTTTTGACGATATCTTCAGGTGCATCCATATTCATCTTGGTGGCTTCACCCATGCGTATCAGTGCATCGGAGTTTATCGGAGTTTTCACAGCACGTGGTGCAATATAGGTCACGTTGATATCGGTGTCTGCAACTTCGCGGCGCAGGGCTTCGGAAAAACCGCGCAGGCCAAATTTACTGGCTGAATAAACACTGAAATAGGCAAATCCAATTGAACCAAAAGTAGAACCGACATTTACGATAGTTCCTGCATTATTGTTCTGCATAACAGGCAAAAAAGCGTGTGCCAACCACATAGGAGCTAACAGGTTAACGTGTATCATAGCTTCTATTTTTTCAGGGCTTTCATCTTCATAAGCTGCAAAGCTATTGATGCCAGCCAGGTTAATGAGCATATCAACGCCGCCCAATTTCTCCAAGCAGTGGTCTGCCACTGTGCGACAGCCATTGGCTGATGATAGGTCACCTGCGATGGGATGTGTGCCAGATAACTTTGCAGCGACTGAGGTAAGTGCATCAGCATTGGCATCAACCATGGCCAGATTAGCACCACGCTTAACCAGCTCAGCAGCAAGTATCGATCCCATGCCTCCAGCAGCACCCGTTAATACAATACGTTTATTGTTGATTTCCATCACCCCTCCCGAGTAATTATTGGTAAGCTACGAAATATATCGCCATACAACTTATAATTCATGCGGGCGGAATGGATGACTGCCTGTTTATCTCCATCTTTATCCAGTTTGTTCATCAGCTTTTCGTAAAAATCAACGTGGCCGATATCAAGAGAGCCATGTGAATTCAGATAAGAAAAAGCTTCTGTTGGTAAGTTGAGAGCCTGCTGAATATTGCTGGCGGCATGTGTTGCTAACGCAACGCTGGTGCCTTCGAGTACCAGTACCATGCCGAAGAATCCGATAGGGTTGTTGCGGTGAACAGTATCATAAGCATAAGCGACCATCAGTTCAGTCGCAGGCAATGGCGTGCCGTGGCGCACGGCTTCTTTATCGACTCCACAGGCTTCAATATCATTAAGAATCCACTCCTGATGCCCCATCTCCTCTTCGATGTATTCACCAATTGCTTCACGCAACCATTCGCTACTTTCAGGTATGCGGCTGCCGGTTGCCATTAATAATGGGGTAGTATGTTTGACGTGATGATAAGCCTGAGTTAAAAATGCAGTGTAGCTCTCTAGGCTCAATTGACCTGCGCTACCCATGCGAATAAATGGAATGGATAATAGATCATTGCGAGCATCTTCTGTTGCTGCAACCAACTCATCGTAAAAAGCCATTCAGGTCTCCTTGTTTGTCTTGTCGTTGTATAGTTGTTCTATCTGTTCTTCATATTGCTCAAGAATAAACTGGCGTCGTGGTCGGCCTGTGCCTGTCCATAAACCATTGGCGATACTAAATGCTTCTTCTGCCATTATCCAAGCCGAAATGGATGCATAATCGGGCAGCTGTGCATTGGCACTATTTACGGCGTTTTGAATCATTTGAGCATCCGCATGGTTTTGTGCAACGATTACGGCAACATTAAACGGGCGGGCCTCACCAAACAGACAGCATTGGGCAATAGGGGGTTCTAAACTTAGCTCACGTTCGACCCATTCCGGTGAGACATTGCGTCCGAATGCTGTGATAAAAATATGTTTTTTACGGCCCCTCAGATAAACAAAACCATCGTCATCCATATGGCCGATATCACCCGTTGGCCAGTATGAATCGGTAAATGCTGTTTCACCAAGGTAACCGGAAAAAAGCCCACCTTTGACGAGGATTTCACCATCATCAGCAGATAGCATATCGACATGCGGTAGTAGTTTGCCAACGCTGCCAGCTTTATGGGCGGCAGGGCTATTTACTGCGACTACACTGGAGGCTTCCGATAATCCGTAACCTTCATAAACAGGCAAGCGAAGTGCAGCAGCGCGTTGCAACAGCTGCTCGGATACAGGCGCGCCACCAACGGCGATAAAACGCAACGTTTGCGGTTTTGGGGCACCGGCCTCAACAGCAGCAATCAGCGCGTGTAACATTTGTGGAATCATAATGCAGGTCGTGGCACGTGATTGAATCAACATGCCCACGAAACGTTGCACATCCAGACCGCTGGAGCCACTCAGGCCTATTTCACCCAGTGATGGTGAAACAACGGTCGCGCCACTAAGCAGTGGGGCATAAACCCCTCCGATATTTTCTAAGAGGGTGGCGTAGGGAAGCAGGGATAGATGCCGGTCATGGCTATTTGCGCCGGTAACATGCGCCAGTGATACGCTGACTGTTTGCATCACAGATGATTGTAAACAGACCCCTTTCGGTTCGCCAGTCGAGCCGGATGTGAAGGTGATTTTAGCACATGGGTCGGGCAGTTCTCGATTGGGAACATGCAAACGAATCACGCTGAATGCTTCTCCTTCAATGGATAAGGGCACAGCGGCATCACTATCGATATGTAAAGCAACTAAAAGTTGCTGCAGCTGTTCAGCTTGCGGGGTGATAATGGCATCAATACCAGCGCTGTTAATCAGATGTGCGATTTGGCTTGGTGAGAAGAAATGCGGGATGGGAACCAGTGTGATCTTTGCCTGTAAGCAGGCTAGATCTGCGATACACCAGGCTGGGCCATTATCCGCCAATAGGGCAACAACATGCAGCTCATGATTAGAAAGTTCTGTAGCAAGAGATCTGCTTAGTCTGTTTAAAGCTGCGTATGTCAGTGAAATATGGGCGCTTTCAATGGCTATCGCATCGGGTCTATCTTGTGCATGCTGAGCTATTGCAGTGATTAACTGGCTCATGACTGTTTTTTGTTGCCAGCTGTTTTTTCGCCGACTTCTTCGGCTGCGGCCCATGTATCACGCAGGCTTTCCCATAACTCCTGCAAATAATCATGACCATCTTGCAGTGAACCAAAACATACGACGGGATCACCGTCATAATAGCTACCCCATTGTTGAACAACATCTTCAGGTAACATGTTTTTATCAGCCACAATTAACTCTTTGGGTGATAAACCAAGTCTGGCAAATGCATTGCGGAACCGTCGGACGCCTGTAAAGACCACCCAGCGATAACCTGCGGCGTACAAGTAAGCTGTGGCTCCGATAATAGCCATGCGAGAATCACCTGGAGCTGCTTCTGCCAGGTTACCGACCTCAACAATTTCTGAGCGTTTTACCGGATGTCCGAGATAGCGTGAGATAGATTGTTCGACCGGTTCGTCCAGATAAGATTCAAGAAATAGCCGTTCATGGGCTGCATCACGGTAGCCCATGACTGCTTTATACTGTTCATGTTTGTCATATACGCGCATCAAGGTAGGCATGAAGTGTTGGACATCAGCACCATATGCACGTTGAAATACCTGCGATACAAACGCGATCGCCTGTTCTCGTTCAGGATGATCTTGATCCAAAATTTCAAACACGTTGATCGAACCCGATTGTTCCCATTCTCATTACCCATCCCCGACTATAAAGCGTCGGGGAGGGTATATGCTGTGTTGCTGCTTAGAAGTGATATGGGTCACAATAGTGAAACAAAAAAAACAGCTTGAGATCAGTAATCGCGTAACATCTGTTCGATTTCAGATAAAGAGCGCTCAAAAGCTGGGCGTTCAAACAGGTTGTCCATATAGCCTTCAAGATTATTCCATGCTGCGGTATCGATACCAATGGATGGCAGACGCCATAAAATAGGAGCCAATGTGATGTCAGCCAGAGTGTACTGCTCACCGATGAAGAACTGCTGGCGACCGAGATAGACATCCAATGAGGTCAAATAAACTTTGATTTTACCAATCGCATCTTTTTTCTTGCGGCTGTTCTGGGTATCAATATAGAGAGGATAGAGTTCACGTTCAAGCTGCAGGACAGCCAGACGCATCTGAGCACGTTCGGCTGGAGAGCCTGGTTTCAACGGCGGGTGAGGATAACGTTCATCCAGATATTCATTGACCACTGAGGATTCAAAAAACACGATGTCACGGTCAATGACTGTAGGCAGTTTACCGTAAGGATTGATTTTTAAGAAATCAGCGGGGAGGTTGTCTGCTTCTATTTCTGTCGTTTCGACAGGTAGCTCCTTTTCAGCCAATACGATACGGGTACGATGCGAATTGGGGCAGTGGGCATCAGAAAACAGTTTGATCATCAATTCCTCCAGAGGTTTGAAAGGCAAAAGCCTTGCCAAAACGGTCGCGCATTGTAGCGATAAAGACAAAAAAATAAAGATTAATCTGAATTGCCGCAGATCACTCTGATAAAAGCTGCTGAAAGTACATATAGAGTATAAGATTCAGTTTTGAATTAGTGGTGAATGTTGCAGGACTTATTCATCGCTAATAAGCATATTCACTCAAGCAGTTCTATCGGGACTCTGTCTATGAACAGTTTTCCCGGAGTATGTTGAACAACGCACAACTGATATTGTGAAGTGTGAAGCTTTTGATACATTGCGGCACAGTTTTGAAATTTTCAAATAAGTGAAAAGGACGTTTGCACCATGTGGTTTAAAAATATTCATGTTTATAAGTTTGAGGATGATTTTAAGTTGAATGCAATGCAGTTGCATGAGGCTTTAGAAGGGCGCCAGGCACGTGATTGTGGGCAGATGGAGATGGCCTGTGAAGGTTGGGCGAAGCCATTGGGGCACGCCGGCCAAATGCTGGTGCATGAGAGCAATGGGGCACTGATGGTTTGCCTGAGGCGCGAAGATAAGGTGTTGCCCACGTCGCTGGTCAATGAACAGGTTGTTGAACGGTCTCTTCAGATTGAAGCGGAAGCTGGTCGGCCTGTGGGTCGTAAGGAAAAGCGGGATATAAAGGATCAGGTTTTACAGGAGCTGTTGCCGAGGGCGCTGGTTCGTGCCAGCCACACCTATGCCTGCATTATGCCGAAACAGGGCTGGTTTGTTGTGAATGCTTCCAATGCCGGTAAAGCAGAATCATTGATCGAACTGCTGCGCAAAACAATAGGTACATTGAATGTTGTGCTGCCAGCCACCAAAGAGTCGCCAGAATCGGCAATGACGCGCTGGTTGATGGACGATGCCGCCTTGCCTGAAGGTTTTACTGTGGAAGATGAGTGTGAACTGCAAGCCGGTGAGGGCGCTGAAGGTGTGGTGCGCTGCAAATATGTGGATCTATCATCTGCTGAAGTACGCGCCCATGCGTCACTGGGGCGTCGAGTGAAAAAAATGGCTTTGAACTGGCGTGAGCGTATGTCCTTTATCTTACACGATGATATGTCGGTGCGTCGTTTGAAATTTGATTCAGCAGTGCTCGATGAAGCAGGTGAATCCGGTGGCGACGAGCTCAGCCGTTTCGATGCGGATTTCACAATTATGGTCGCTGAACTGTCTGGTTTTATTCCTGAGCTATTGGCTGCATTGGATACAGAGGCATAACTTCCCATGGCAGTCTATGCGGTTGGTGATATTCAGGGCTGTTATAAGGCCCTGAGAAAGCTTCTCAATAAAGTAGATTTCAATGCCGAGAAGGATCACCTCTGGTGTGTTGGTGATCTGGTTAATCGTGGCCCTGATTCATTAGAAACATTGCGCTTCTTAAAAGGGTTGGGTGATGCCTGCCTCTGTGTATTGGGTAATCATGATCTACACCTGCTTGAATTGGCTAGTGATGATAACCATCAATGGCGCGACAGTTTAGAGCAGGTGCTTGAGGCTGATGATTGCGATGAGCTGATTGAATGGCTGCGCCGCCAGCCTGTACTGCATCATGATGAAGCTTTGGGCTGGACGATGGTGCATGCTGGCCTGCATCCCGGCTGGTCGTTGAAACAAGCTAAAAAAAGAGCCCGGAAAATTGAGGCGCAATTGCAAGGTGATCAATGGCATGAGTTCTGTCACCAGTTACATCATGTGAAATTTCCTATATCGGAACCGGAAAAATCTGATCCAACCCGCTTACTGTTTACTACTGCTGTCTTAACACGCACACGATACTGCAGCAGTGATGGTGTGTTTAACTGGAATGTGAAAACGGGTGAAAGCAGTAATAAAATAGATGAAGCATGGTTTGAGCATAAACAGTTAAATTGGCGGGCTGATACCAATGTGGTTTATGGTCACTGGGCCGCGAAAGGTCTGGTAGCAGACCAGGAACATGTGTTGGGTTTGGATACGGGCTGTGTGTGGGGTAATACATTAACCTTGGCGAAGCTGAAAAAGGGTGGGCGATTTAAAATTGTGGCTCAGGTGGGTGAGGGATAACAGACAACATCAGTTTTAGCTGTTCTTTTCAGAATAATGAAATTGTTCATCGATATGAATATGCAAACAGCCTTTGCCCGCCGCTTTAGCCTGATAAACCGCAAGATCAGCCATCTTCAGCAGTGTCTCCCCATTCAATGTTTCAGATGACTGTGTGGCGATACCGATAGAAGCGCTAAGCTTGAGCTCAGGTGCATGGGGTATCTTGATTTCAGAAATATGTTGGAGCATGCGAAGGCCAACATGCTCGATATGAACTTCTTCTGTCAGCGAATCTGCGGGTAGTAGCAGAACAAATTCATCACCACCGAAACGTGCACATGTATCATAATCGCGAATGCTGTGTAAAAGGCTCTTGGCAATTTCTCTGATGGCGGTATCACCCGTTTGGTGACCATATTGATCATTAATCTCTTTGAAATTATCAACATCAACAAAGACGCAGCTAAGTGTGGCAAGCTCTTTGCGTTGAATGCGGTTGACTTCCTCATGTAGTTTTTGATCGAAATAACGGCGGTTATACAAGCCGGTTAAGGCATCATTGATGGCCATGCTTTCCAGCTGTTTATATTGTTGTAAGGTCTTTACAGCGGTGTTTAAGTGAACTGATGACATGTTCAGTGCTGTTCGCTGCTCTCTGTCCAGCTCCCCTGGAATAGATATAAGTAGAGCCGCAGTAATGCTCTCCTGATGCCAGAGCGGAATCATAATATTGTACGATATGGTGTTATCAATAATTGGCTGAGTTAAAACTTTAAAGCGGTGATGTTGGTTGATATTCGAGCAAATAGCTTGGGCTTTGCTGCAGATGGTTCGATTTGATGATGATGTTTTTTCTTTGCCTTCTGCATGAGTGATTTCAGTCGTTCCATCGGCGTTAAACATCATTACTAAGCTCTGTTCTGCCTGTATATGGTTTTGCAAACATGAGAGTGATGTATGCAGGATATCAGCCAGTTGTGGCTGGTTTTCCAGTTGGGTGGTGATTTCGAGCATGCTATCGAGCAGATCCAAACGCCTGTTTTGAGAGTGGATGGTGCGTGTGTGATTTAATTGCAGGTGCACAAGATCAAATACAAGCTTAGCTGATTTGCCTGCAATCAATTCGGTCTGTCGGTTTTCAAGCTCTGTTGTGAGCTCAGCAGCCAGGCTGCTATCGCCTGTGACATCAATGACAATATCACCTTTAAATTCATTGAGGGTTTGATGTCGATCGGTCGAAGTTTGAATACCCAGAGAGTGGGCCAGAGGAAAAGCAAAAGCTTGCTCGTTAAGGTCGACTATGGCGTAAATATTTACCCAATCATAATCACGCATCACATTAAGCATGGCCAAGCCACCTCGGCCGGCGCCAATAATAAGCAGGTGAATATGATCATTGTTAAAGGCAATGCTGGAGAGTGTTGATGCCTGTTGCAGAACTTCCTGCTCTGTCTCTAAAGTGCTCAATCATGACTCCTGAATTTGGCGCTGACGGGTGCATGGTCAGAAAACCAGTTGTCGGTGAAAACAGTAACTTCTTCAATGCGCGCAGTCGTTGCAGCTGTACACATGTGGTAATCAATACGCCAACCAACATTGTTAGCTCGGGCTTGCCCGCGATTTGACCACCAGCTGTACTGCTCTTTTTCAGGGTAAAGCTGCCGCAACACATCTGTGAAACCTGCTTCAATCCACTGATCAAACCATGCGCGTTCTTCAGGTAAAAAACCAGAGTTCTTTTGATTGCCACGCCAGTTTTTGATATCAATGCGTTGATGGGCAATATTGATATCACCGCAGGCTATGAGCTCTCGCCCATCATTCTTTAAGCGCTGCATCAGCGGAAGGAAACGTTCCAAAAAAGTCATCTTGATAGTCTGGCGAATGGCTGAGCTGGAGCCCGACGGGAAATAGACACTGATGACAGAGAGTTTACCAAAATCAGCCATAACAAAACGCCCTTCAGCATCCATGTCCGACCAGTCTGTATCAGGATCAATTGCAGAGAAGCCGACATACACGGCATCGGGTTCTAAACGCGAATAAAGCGCAACACCGGAATAACCCGGCTTTTGAGCAAAGTGATAATGGTAATGATATCCATCGGGTGTCGCTTCTGGCGGTATTTGATGGGCATGGGCCTTCAACTCTTGCAGGCAGAGAAAATCTGCATCCTGTTTGTCGAACCAGTCCCAGAATCCCTTTTTGGTAGCGGCGCGGACACCATTCAGATTAGCAGTAATAACTTTCATAGAAGAACTATGACGCTGTTTGTAGCAACTGTAAAAAGGGAGTGCTGTGACTTTGCATCACTCCCTATCTCAAATGAGAACAGAACAATGATATCTGCTTTTTAGTGCTCATCGTATACAATACGTGTGACCACTACTCTAGTGGTCTTATTCAGGTGTAATGAGAGGCGCATATGCATGTATTGATTATATTACTCGCAATGACATCACTAACGTATGCAACAGAGAGTCACGCATTACGTTGTGGGAATCTCTTGATTACTCAGGGGGACACTATTTCCAAAGTGCGAAACAGTTGTGGAGCCCCCACACTGTTTGAAACCAGACAAATAGAATATATGATAAAAAACAGTCGTTTAGAAACCAGTACTACTTATGTTGATGAAGAAAATTGGCTTTACAATAGAGGCCGCAATCAGTTAATCAGGCTGTTACGTTTTGAGAATGGCAAGCTGGCAACTGTTTCAACCGGAGAACGAGGCCGCAAATATCAACAGAATGCTAAGTTTTGCCAATACCCTGTCATTGATAGAGATAGTATTGGCACAACTCTTTTGACACTGCATAAATGTGGTACCCCCAGCCGAATGAAAGCCATTGAGATGCGTATGGAAATCATAGATCAAATGCCTGGATATGAGCTATTTGTATCTAAAAAGGTGGTGAAGTGGTTTTACAACGATAAAGAGTCCGGCATATCTTCCATACTACTTTTTGAACATGGCAAGCTTATAGCTGTCTCTTCTGAATAAGCTAAAGCGCCGATGAGTTGATCAATGAGCAAAGTGTTAGATTAATGCGAACATTGCAGGCACAGGGTGGAGTCATCGTTATTTTTTAGTTGGATCTGCCAAGTAGAAATAAGCATTAAACCGACTTATGATTTAATTCGAAGTTTGACGACCAAGACGGTATCTGAGCCTGATTATGAGCAGTTATTTGCTGCTCAGTCATATCAGACAAGCATTAGCTCTCGAGGTGCTGGGTAGTTTATAAGGTTGTAGTAAGCTAAGAAGTTTGTGCTTCAGAGTTCAAGCATCAGTCCGTTGGTTTTTAGCCAATCTTTGGCTTGGCGATAATCTGGCATGGTCTGCTCAACTACATTCCAGAACGCCTTGGAGTGGTTGTGGTGAATCAGATGGCAGAGCTCATGCACGACGACATAATCAATCACCCATGTGGGAGCCATGATCAGCCGCCAGTTAAAAAAGATGCGGCCATCGTGATGACAGCTACCCCAGCGACTCTTGTAGGTTTTTACGCCGATGAAAGCGGGTGTTTTACCAATCTTTGCAGCGAAATGATCACAGCGTTGCTGGAAATGTTCTTCAGCTTTCTGGCGGTACCATGTAATGAGTGATTTTTTGAGTTTATCCGGTTGTTGTGAGGGCGCGATAAGTTTGTCATCGGTAATATGTATGGGGGTCATTGGTTCAAGAATATCAAGGCGATAGCTTTTTCCCAACAGATCAAAAGCTTCACCTTCGGCAAATGTTTTGGCTTGATAGCGAGCTCTTACATCCTGATTGAATTGTAGTTTCTTTTGCACCCAGTTGCTTTTGTCTTGTACAAAGCTATGGATGCGTGCCGCTGGGACGTGGTTGGGCGCAAGCACATCGACCTGATTGTTGGCTCGGATGATAATACTCACCGTTTTTCGTTTGGGACTACGAATAACGCTGTAATCAATATCTATCATATGCTTATGTTTGGTTTAGTGAGATAATGTGGTGGCTTTCGCAATATTGGCAGGATGTGGTGATATTGCCGTCTTCATCAGCCAGCGAAGCCAGCTCCTCAGGTGCCAGATCCTTGATTGCTAACATCATTTTTTCAGGGCTGCAGTTACAGTGGTAGCGATATGAATCGGTGCCAGCCTGTTTAATATTGAGATCTTTAAAGTAGAGAAGTATGGATTCAGGTGTCTCGCTCTCAAGTGCATTGTTGGGGATCTTGGCCAAGGCTTCGACCGATTTGAACCAATCCTCATCATCACAGCCGGGCATCGCTTCAATCATGATCGCCATATCACCATGCAACACGATGTCGGCTCTGATCTGTACCGATTGGTTGAGGTAGTGAATCAGATGATCGGCTAAAAAGTCGGATTCATGTTCGATGGTTGAGATATAAGGCTGGCCAAAACCCAAGTCGCGTACGGTGGAGAGACGAATGGGATTACCTAACCAACCAGATAAGTTCTCACCGCTCTGGTGATGAAGAATGGCCTGACCTTCAGACCAATCAATATAACCACGCACACTGCCCTGACGCGCTTCACATATGATCTTCTGCACTGGCGCGGTAGTAGTGGGATTTAGCTGTAGCACCTGACGTGTGCCGCCTTTACTGATTGAGAGTAGTAAGATGGATGCCAACAGGGTTTGATCAAACAAACAGGCGATATTGCCATTTAAGCCATGCAGACGATTGGCTTCTTCAAAGATATGTGTAGCGCGAATAATAACACCGCGACTGCGTGAGTCGGGTAGTAGAAAGCGAATTAACTGATCTGACTTTTCAACCATGAATGAACCTCAATTAATGAATTAAAACAGTGTGATGCACCAACTTCTGTTAGCTCATCGGCGGAAAACCCATCACAGATACCCAGTGCACGACTGCCTGCTCGTGTGGCCGCTTTCATGTCGGCAAGACCATCGCCAATCATGATGCATGAGCCAGCAGCAACACTAAGCTCTTTACAGGCCAATAAGACCGGCGTTGGGTCGGGTTTCTCTGCTCTACCAGCAATTTTTCCGATGACGGTATCAAAATAGTGTGACCAGCCTAATGCATCGAGTTGTGCTTCAGCCCTGATTTGACTCTTACTGGTGACAATCGCTATTGGGATCTCTCTCTCTTTCAGCCAATTAAACAGTGCTACCGCCCCAGTAAGTGGATTGATATGATCGAGATAGTCTTCATCGTGGATTTCCAGAAAACGAATGCCGGCCTCTTCTTTGCGATCGCCAAACAGCGCAATCATACTGCAATCACCTTTGCCGGTATGACGTTTTATATCGATATCACTCATCGTTGGAAGGTCGAACTCGATAAAAGTCTGGTTCAGGGCTCGGATGATGGGGGGGAAAGCATCAACAATGGTACCATCCATATCAAACAGTACGGCTTCAATATTTGGCGTCGTCATAGCTTTAACTCACTGTTTTTTAAAGCCTCGAATCTATTGAGTATCTCTTTCCTCAGTAATATGGCTATAGGGCCGGGTTTGCCATCTCCAATGCTATCATCATTGATATGGCAGACCGGCATGATGGCATTGGTGGTGCTGCTCATCATGCACTCTGAGAGTCCACTTTCGTTTAATTTCCAGCGACGCTCTTCAACGACGATGTGTTGTTCTCTGGCAACCTGTAAAGCCATGTTGCGGGTGATGCCACCGAGTACCTGATGATCCAATGGGTGGGTGACCAGCTTGCCATCAATCACAGCAAAGCAATTGGTAGCACAACCTTCCAGCACATGCTCGTGTTCATCCAGCCAGAATGTTTCATCCGCTCCACGTCGGTTGGCTTCCTGTTTCCCCATGACACTGGCGAGCAACGCGATGGATTTAATGTCGCAACGCTTCCAGCGAATATCAGTTAAGGTGATGGCGTTGACACCTTCGGAAAGTTTTTCATCTGTCGGTATGGGGAGCTCACGAGAGGTGATAACGATTGTTGGTGTGAGCCTGTTTTTTACCAGATGGGAGCGGGGGGCTGCACCACGCGTGATTTGAATATAGAGCATGGCATCGCTGTAGGGATTGCGTTGATAAGTTTGTTCAATCAGCGACTGTAACTCATTGAGGCTAAGCGGTAGTACAACGTCGATCGCCTGACACGATTGTTCGAGCCGCTGCAGATGCGCTTTAACATCGAGGAATGTGCCGCCGAAACAGGCAATAACCTCATAGACACCATCGGCAAATTGAAACCCCCTGTCTTCAATATGAACGGTAGCCTCTTCCAATGGCAGGAATTGACCGTTCACCCAAGCGGTTAAAGTCACTACTCGGCTCCAGTGTCTCCTTTTACCTCATCAAGCAGGTTGTCTGAAGTGTCTCCAAGCCATAGACGCAGTCCATCCCACTGGCGGCTCATCCAGGATGCTAGTTTGATTGATTGTGTAGCGACCATAGGGAAGGAACGGATGACAGTGCCTTTGCCCTGATCAGCATCCAGCACAGCTTCGATTGTGCCAAGTTGCTGACCTTTTCTGATCGGTGCTTTCAGTGGTGCATCATAACGCAGACGGAAGGAGAGCTTGTTTTTCTTTTTCTCAGGCACGGTTACCCAGATTGGTGCGGTAGGTTTAAGCCAAACAGCGTCGTGGATGCCCTCATAGACTTCAACCTGTCGGCGAATTTCACGTTCCGTAGGGCGCAGTGTAGTGAAGTTTCTAAAGCCAAACTTGAGTAGTTTTTTGGACTCTTTCGCTCTGGCTCGATCTGATTTTGCGCCGAATACAGCAGTAACGAAGCGCGTTGACCCCTTTTCTGCTGAGCCAACCAGACAATATCCGGCTGCTTTGGTGTGGCCTGTTTTGATGCCATCAGCCTCTGGAAAACTCCATAACAGGCGATTGCGATTGGGTTGGGTACGTCCATCAAAGGTATAATCACGTTCGCCAAACAATTTATATTCGGTCGGGTAATCACGCCATAGCGCTACACCAAGAATGGCCATATCCATGGCTGAGCTGTGATGAAATTCGGCGGGGAAGCCTGTGACATTGGCAAACTGGCTATGCAGCATACCTAACTCTCTGGCTTTTTCATTCATGCGTTCGACAAAGGACTCCTCACTTCCATCCAGATGTTCGGCGATAGCAATGCAGGCATCATTGCCGGAGAGGGTGGCAATGCCATGCAGTAACTCATTGACTGTAGGTGACATGCGTGGTTCCAGGAACATGGTGCTACCACCAATTTTCCACGCCTTTTTACTGATTTTCACCCTTGAGTTGAGGTCTAGTCGACCTTCTTTAACTGCTTCAAAAGCGAGATAAAGTGTCATCATTTTGGTCAGGCTGGCAGGCGGCAGTTGTTCATCAGCATTGTGCTCTGCAATCACCTGACCCGAACGGGCATCAATCATAGCCCATGATTTGGCTTCAATGCTTGGCGATGAAGGCCATGAGGCAGCAAGTGCAGTAGAGCTTAAGAGCAGAGTAGAGAACAGCATGGAAAACAGCAGTGCGATGAGGCGTGCCCCACCTCCAGTGTGTGTGCTCTTTAACATTGTGACTACCATGTCCAATCCTCCCCAGGTGCTACATTCCATTGAATATCCTGCCCTAGCGCAGGCTTGATAATGCTTAAACTCTCAGCATGCAACATTAAACGTGCATGTGTTTTTCCGCCATAGCGGGTGTCGCCGAGAATTGGACACCCTAAGGCCGCCAGATGAATGCGCAATTGATGGGTGCGACCGGTGTGCGGAATCAGCTTAACTAAAGCGCGATTGCCCTGCCGTTCAACCACTTCTGCTTCAGTCTTGCAGGCGCGTCCAAGCTCGGAAATATGATAGCGACCAGCTTTATCGCGTTCGGCATCGATAGCGAGTGTGATGGTTTGTTCATCCCATGATGGGGCAGGTTCGACAACAGCCAGATAAGTTTTGAAGGTGCAGCAGTGCCAAAGCGACTGTAAATCCTGTAGCTGTTTAGGGCTGGATGAGAATAAAATAAGACCGGAGGTACCGCGATCCAGGCGATGAACAGGTCGCAAATTGGCAGAGTTTTTGGGCGCTAGAGCCAGATGCTGGGCCAGTTCGTATGGTAGTGTACCACGGCTGCGGTGCAGAGCTTCCTGAGAATATTGATTGCTGCGTTTATGTATTAAATAGAGTGGTGGTCGCTGCCAGACAATCTGCTGCGGTTCAAACGGTGTCAGTTTCTCTTTCTCCAAGAGGATGGCGCGGAGTTTATCACCGGATTGTAGTGTGCGTCCGGCTGTCCGACAGCGCTTTTGATTAAGGTATACGCCGCCTTCATCAATGGCGCGACGGCCTCTGCGTCGGGATAGACCCAATAGCTGGGCTAAACCTTGATCCAATCGTAGGCCATGCTCTTTTGCCGAGGCAACGGCGCGCAAATCCTGGAAATTAGGTGTGGTCGTACTCATGAGCAGTGCAGTGCATCAAGCACATCCTGGTGGTTTTTGCATATCTGTATGGAGTCAAAGGCATGATCAGCGGATAAAACCAGTTGATCGGATAGCGTGCTGACAATGGGCTCCCACATATCACCATAGAGCAGCAGTGGGCGAGGTTCGAGTACACGAATAGCAATCAAGTCCCATGTCATAGCCAGTTCGGCCAGGGTGCCAAGGCCGCCGGGTAGTACCAGCCATGCATCAGCCTGCTCGATCAGTGTGCCCATACGATCAAAGAAGTTATGCGCACGAATTTCTTCACTCAATGTGCTGCCGGGCGGGGTAGGGAAGCGCTCCAGTGTGATGCCCTGGATGTGACCCTGACCGGCAAACATACCTTCTGAAAATGCTGCCATCATACCCTGGTGACCACCGGTCATGCCGTCCCATCCCGATTGGGCAATTTTTTTGGAGAGTAGAACGACATCCTGATATATAGCTGCTTCACTGCCGATGCGTGATGAGCCAAAAGCGGCAAGGCGTGGTCGAGTAGGTGCTGATCTGTTGTGTGAGTTCATTCAATAATTACCATGGGTTTATCAAAACCTTTTTGTTGTAGAGATAGGACAGTTTGTTCAATACTGACCATATCTTCAAATGGGCCAATGCGTACTCTATAGAGTTTTTTTTCAGCTATTTGGATGGCTATCGTATGGGCGGCAGGGAAATTGGGTTTTAACTGGGTTTGTAGTTTGCCCGCATTATCTTCTGAGCCAAAGGCTCCGAGCTGTACGAAAATTTTTCCAGTTGGCGAGGTGGCTGGCAGAGTTAAAGTTTCAGGACTGGAGACGGTGATGATATTAGGGTGATCTTCAGCTTTGAGTTTGGCTCCCATCGCAAGGCTGTCTGGAATTGCGGTTGGGGTGATCTCCAGAGACTGCACACGGACGTGTGCGGTTCCCTGTTTGGCATAACCCAATGCATTGGCAGCAGCATATGATAGATCAATCAAACGATCTTTCACAAATGGGCCGCGATCATTAACACGGACGATGATGCTACGGCCGTTTTCTAAATTGGTGACGCGCATCAGAGTTGGTAGGGGTAAGGTTTTATGCGCCGCAGAGAGGGCGTGCATATCATAGACTTCACCATTGGCAGTACGCAGGCCATGAAACTTCTTACCATACCATGAGGCAACACCTGTTTTATCATAACTGCCTTCGGTTTCCATCGGTGTATACCATTGACCAGCGATGCGGTAAGGATTGCCTGTTTTATTGATGCCTCCTGTACCATTGGGCAGGTGTGCCTCGCCAACAGGAATGGTGTCGGGTGCAGAATCTTTGCTTATATGTGTTGAGCAGGCAGGTATGGCAAGGCTCAAAAGCATAAGCGCAAGCAGGTGAATTAATCGACGGCGAATGTTGTTCTCTCCAGCATAGCAGCAACTTCAGTGACAGCCATGGCATAATTATAGGATGGATTATATCGCATGATGACCTTAAAGTTGAAGTGCACTAGCGCGAGTTGTTTTCCATGCCTGGTTTCCATTTCGATGATGCTGACTTTATCACTGTCCAGCCATGGTTGTGGAATTGTATTAAACAACTTAGGCATGGATTGGCGTAGATCAGCCAGTGTTACCCAGTGCTTTAATTTCCCCTTAGCTCTTTTGGTCCATTCAGGTGTAAGTTTACTACCGACAGGTAACCAATAGGCGGAAGGGCGACTATGTTGCCAGCGATGTTTTTTGAAGTAGTTGGCTACGCTGGCAATGATATCTGCTTTGGAATTGAATACATCACGGATGCCATCACCATCTTCATCGATGGCAAAGTCTCGAAAGGATGTTGGGATAAATTGAATGGCACCAAACGCACCTGCATATGAGCCTTTAAGGCTGGCCAGTTTGATTTTATCCTGACGACTGATCGCTATAATGGCACCGAGCTGTTTGCGGAAAAAATTAGCTCGCCGTGGGAAACCAGTTGAGAGGGTGTAGAGGGAGTCAAGAACGGGACGGGTACCTGGCAGCCGGCCAAAACGTGTTTCAATGCCAAGAATCGCAGCAATGATAGCCGAATCGACCTGATACTTTGCTTCAATTTTGGCGAAGAGATCACGGTGTTGATGCAGATAATCGCGGCCTTTCTTCTGCATGCTGGGAATGACAAATAGTGGTCGATATTTCACATAGGGTTGAGCTTCCCATTGGCCATTCATGCGCTTAACAATACTTGGTTGAAATGTGGCCTGTTCTAAAATTGTGAGGATTTCATGGGCTGTATAAGGGATTTCTGCAGCCAGCTGGATGCTGAGCTCTTCGCGACTGACATATTGTGTGCCGTCAGGTTTGTTGTTTTCTGCTAGAGCTTGCATGGGGATAGTGAGAAACAGAGTGATAAAAAACAGTCTCTGTAACGCTTCTTGTGAATTGAAATTTTTTAAATGCGCAAAAATTGTGCCTGAAATATCCATGCGCCCAAGCTTAGCGATGGATTAGGGCGACAGATAGTGAAAAGAAATTTTTTTGAATCATCTACCCAGAATCAGTGTTATATGGTGAATAAAAAAGTAGTAGAGAAAAAAGGATAGGAAAGAAATTATTTATAATAGCGATGACATTGGACAAATAGCTAGGGGGTTAACCAAGCTCTATAAACAGCGTTGATTGATAGAGCTCTATTCGGAATCAGCGAATATGCTATAAACACAGGTTGTTTATAGTCTAGTTGTTTCGCTTTTAACTATTTATTTTTGTTCTTAAAACCATTTGTGGCAAACTAAATGTTTAGCAGGCGTACTGTTGGTTTGTTTTACACAGCGTATTTCTTTGGACTGTTAATCGTACCAAGGCCACAGGGAACAATCGAAATATCAGTCAGTTAGCTAGAATTACATTTTATAAATGTTTCACTGGACAGAAGTGAGTTATTATATAAATTGTATGCCGAGCTTGACAAAAGGCTCTGACAATAGATGTTTCGGCATGAATTTTTATTGTTAACATTGAAGGGGAACTCGGTGAAAAAAAGCATAATTACAATTTCATTGGCTGCTGCTATTGCGATAGCTGCTCCACTTACTATGACTGGCGCAGGTGTCACGCATGGTTATCAACAATCACAGGCCGCTACTTCAGAAGCTAGTGCAGGCATGAAGCGTGTTACACTTATTATCAAAAAGCTACGCGATGCAATGGGTAGTATGAAAGATTTCGACGAGCTTGAAAAAGCTGGTTTGAGAAAGAAAGATGTGGATCGTATGCGTCGTGCTATGGATACTAAAATCCAGCAGATGATGGAAGACGCTATCTATGCGATTCGAAGTATTTAAGAAGGGAATTACACTGTAATTAAGAACGGGGAGAGTAGAAAATGATAAAGAAAATTGTTTCAATATGTTTTGTGGCTGCATTAGCAATGATACCGAATTTTGCCATTGCAGGACAGGGAACGCATGGCCATTTTGCAGCCTTTCTTGGTGAGGGTGTAGATTTTCCCGATACCATTAAAGGTGATGATATCGAAGGTCCTATGGTGAAAAAAGGAGCTGAGATGATGTTGTTTGCTCACTCCGCGTCAATTCGCGACGGTGATGTTTTGAACTTGCAGAATGATACACTGCGTGATGTTGGTGGTGAATTTAAAGACTTCGGTTTGAATTGTCAGGTTTCCATTGCGGCTACAGGTGACTGGGCTGTTTCAGGCATGTGTAAAGTGTTCTTTACAGGCAACAGTAAGTTGGTTGCTATTCCATCCGTTCCAGTTAATGAGCAGTTGGTTTGGTATAAGCTGTTTGAAGATAAGACTCAAGGCGTGGCTGGTTATTTCATGAAAGAGTACGGAAATGTGCTTGAATAAATAACATTTAGAGGTGTGTTTTGCCTCATGTTTTAAAAGAGCGACTGATTTTCAGTCGCTCTTTTTTTGCTTCATCGAGGATAAAGAGAAATAAGCTTTATAGTGATAGCAGTTTAAGGCTCCTATCATAGGATGTTGCTGTAGCTTGCGTCTCCTGACTATAGTTGCTTTCAAGCTTCAACTTTCTCGATTCTCTCCACCTCCTTGTGAATACACTTTACTGCTCTCTCCTCAGGGGCTCTTAATTGTCAGCGCTAAGTCAATTCTTGTTCTGACATTCATAGTGCGCTCATGAGGCGTACGTGATCTGTTCGACGGCCTGCTTTGGTTGAAGTATCGTGGTTGTCTGGTTCACTGTAGTTATTGCGGTGTAACCTCGAACAACTGGAGCTGTTGTTAGCCATGAGGTGATTGCTCATGCGCGATTGGTTCAAGCCAATCAGCCTGAAACGTGATTAAACGCAACGACTTGCCATTCTAAGAAATCAGAAAAAACTGTCAGGTGAGCAGTTTTTCAAATGGTAGGGGCTGCATTTATGTCTGATGAAAGATCAGTTGAATTTGTTCTGCTATGCGCCGACAGAAGAGGGTGTAAACAAAGCTGGGCTTAGTGGTGAAGACAAGTCATGGGAGGCAGGTGGATCTCTTGTTCGTTTGTCAAACGGTTATGAGGCTGTCTCCTTCGATTAGTCGTGAGTCCAGAACGGCTATCTCAAGGCCAGTGTTTTTATAAATAGGAACAAAGAGAATAGGCCGATGTTTTTATAGGTTTCGCTATCACGAATAGCTTTTACTCCAAATCAGAGCCGCTTTTCTCTGGCTTGCGCGGTGGATCAAAAAAAAAGCGGACCAAATGGCCCGCTTAATGTTTGTTCTTTAGCTATGCAAAGAGGCAATTGCCTGCTTTGTCTTACATGCTTATTTCAACTCTCAGCAAGCTTACTTTAGCATCCTGCAGCCCTGTGTTGCCTGATGGTGATTTGATGAACTGGAATGCAGGCTGAATAGCCAGCCAATCAGTTAACTGTGCGCGATAGCTTACTTCAAAAACGGTTTCATTTTTCGAAAATCCTGCATTGGCAGTTAAATAAGTGTCAGAAAAATCAGCACGAGCCATAGCTATGCCAAACTCATCATCAGCACGACCTGGAATCAAACCTGCAACATGGACACCGACACCTATGTAGTTTTTGAAGCTTTCAGCAGCGCGCTGTGCAACACCTACTTGTAGGAAGGCCCCCAGATTACCACCATCCCAATCCATTACAGGCTGATCAACAATCAAATAACCACCGCTCAAGCCCTGACCAGCATTAGCAGTTGCTGCTTTTGTATGTTTCCATCCACCCACTTTATATGCTGCATCACCATCAACATATGCCAGTTCAGCAATATACATATAACCTTCTACACCACCATCCAAAGCACGCGTTGCAGGATCACCATCATAACCAGCCACTCTCAGGGAGATTTGCTCATTAAATTGTAGCGCTACACGGGCTGCTAAGCCAGCTTCAGGCCATAAAGATGTACCAGCATTGCCCCCAATTTCAGGGCCGATACCGAATGATGAATTGGTAAAGAAACCAGCATATTCAGACACATAAAATTCAGAATTAAGATCGTGAGTACCAACTAACAGAGAGATGGCATCATCCATCAGATTTTGCTGAAACCATGCTTGTTGCAGGCGATTACGATTACCATCAGCAATATTACTGGCACCTTGGGCATCACCGAGCAATGTTGTGTTTGGTTCTCTACCGTGATTGACAATAAACTCGACATAGGCTGATGCACCAGGCCAACCGACAGCTTTCTCCACATCGATACTGATTGCAGCCGTTCCTGTCGCTTGGTTCTTGGTGCCTTTCTGCAGGCCACCTGAATAATTGCGTACAGATTCAGCAAGATAGCTTAGCTCTGCAGAAAGTGGGCTAGTGTTCTCTTCGGCCAGTGCTGGAGAGACACTGAACCAAGCCAATGTCATAGCCAGCAGGCTACGTTTTGCGATACTTCTATTCATTTTTAAAAAACCTCTTTTTTAAACCCACAAACAAGTGAATAAATATTTTGCGTGCATTATACTATGAAGCAGCTCAAGAGCAAGGCTCGTGCCAAATCAATCAGCTTATAATAGTCGAACATGAGTATGGGGTTGAAAAAAACAATGCGAGAGAGATGAGCATAAAGTGGTATCATCAAATTATATGAGGTTATTTGTATCCAATTATAGCTGATAACTGTTGTTATGTTTGCTTGAATGTTAAGCGAGTTGGCGGGATATACCCCAGGGTAATCGCATTAAAAGTCGGCGATGATTTGAACCTATACTCAAATCATTGTCACTTCCGAGCTTTTATCGGGCAAGGTGAATGGCGCTTGTGGCAGAGAGGCTGCCCTGGGGCATGACGCATTGGGAGGAAGTGGGAAACTGTATATAACTCAGGATATTTTAATGCGACCACCCTCAGATGTACTCTCTTTCTAGTAGACAGTTTTATCAGGAATTCTGTTGTTGCGATAAAACTCTAAACCTGCGTTAGTAGTGCTATTCGTGTCAGATATGGGGGCTTAGAATGACGTGCTGTTCTAAGTTGCTCGGAGACCGATTACAGTTAGCAAACGGCCACTGTAATGCTTTGTAGCGTTGCTACTCTACTTGGGGAAATTTACCGCTGAAGTTGACTTGGTAGAGTTTACCTTTTTTGGAGATCAGCATATAGAGTGTTTTCTCCTTGCCACTATTGTGCATGCTGACAATAAAATACCATGCCTCTTCTTTGGTTACAGCCTTGTCTGAGATGGGGATGTTCAGCCAACTCTGATCCAATACCTTACCCTCAACCGGTGTTTTTTTCTTAACGATAGTGACCAGATAGCGAGAGGCCAGATCGATGGCATCACTCTTCTCAAAATGTGCGCCGTGAGCTCCATGTGCCCAAGCATTGCCTGCGGTGATGGTTGTGCAGGAGAGCATCCCTGCAAATATGATTGAAATAATTTTTATCACCTGTTTCTCCTTATTTCTCTTTTTGATTATTCGGCTGGTGCCGGCTCCAGATTCATGAAGTCGCTATCCGGCTGTATGCCTTCCAGTGGATTGGTCGGTTCTCTGTTGCTATGTAAGGGCTGTTCCATAAATTGGAAGGCTCCATCAAGGTGTAGCTGGACATGTACGGCTTTGTTAGTGCTATTCTTCCAGTACCATCCATGCTTGCCTTCAAAGGGGGCGCTGAATGAGCCATTGTCACTATCTGAGTTGCCTGTGCCATAACTTTTGAAATAGCCGCTGTTATCCCCTTTAGGGTCACCATGAAAATCGTATTGAAGCGTGATTCCGTCGCTTTTCCATGCATATTGCAGGGAGGCACTCTTCTTCATCAGTATCTTGTACTCGATATCACCGCGAGGGGGAACCTCCACTGTAATGGTCTCATTCAGGACTGCTTCATCACCGGTAGCGATTTCACCGCCTGAAGTAGTTATGGTGGGCTCTGCCGTTGCTTCGTTACTGTGCGAGTAGTCGTGCATTTGCATGAGAAATAGGAGCCCACCAGCCAAAATTAAACCATAGTTGGCGATCAGACTGAAGGCCTTGAATGAGTGGCGGTGGCGCCAGAGGGAAATCAACGGAAGCATGATTGTGAGGGCTATGATCTGGCCCAGTTCTATGCCGATATTAAAGGAGATGATATTCATCAACAGGCTATCAGGGTCTAAAGGCAGTTCTTGTAGTCGGGAGGATAGCCCAAGGCCGTGGATTAGACCCAGAGCGATGATCATTAACATCATATTGGGGGGATTGATGGTCAGATATTTACGGAAACCATCAATATTGGCAAAGGCAATATAACAGACGCTCAGGCCAATGATGGCATCGATGAAATAATAATTGAGTTGGATGCCCTGAAAAGTGGCATAGATCAATGTAATACTATGACCAATCGTGAAGGCTGAAACATATTTAATAATATCGCGGAAGCTGCTGAGGAAGAAGATGATTCCGAACACAAAAAGCAGGTGGTCGTAACCGGTTAACATATGGGTGGCACCAATCCAGAGGTACTGGAGGTTACCGCCATCAGCAATGATCTGTCTGTCCGCTTCTGACATACCGTGCGCAAAAGCATTGCCAGTGAAGAGTATCAGAGCCATTAATCCTATGCCGGTTGTTACAGTGCTGGAGAGGCTGCTGTTGTTTCGATGCAGTGGCTGCAGGGCCATTATAGATGCCCCTCGCCCAGAACTGGTGTAATCCAGTAGTATGCTTCCTGTAGTTTATCTGCTTCTTTGAGCCCACGTAGCGCAATGAGCAGAGTCTCTTCATCCTCATCGTGCACTATAATTTCAATTTTCAGGCGGGGGCTGGCTCCAACTACCTGCTCACGGGCCGCCAAAAAGGCATCCTGTTCGGGTTTAACGCCGTGACCTGATACGTGAGTGAGGGTGAAGCCTCGAACATGGCTGCTTGCACGCAGGTAATTGATCAGTTCTTGCTCATCGTCGGTATGGATGATTATCGTCAAACTTTTCATGAATCTCCCTCCCCAGGGTGTACCGTTGAAGTTGCTGACTTCTCATTAGAATTAATAGTCCATTGCTAGTTTGTTTAAGCTGCTCAGGCAAGAAGTGAATGGATCGCTGTTTAGTGGAGGAGGGAAGGGCTTACTATTTTACCTATGAGAAGCCTTCGACTATGGTCTATGTTTGATTTTTATCATGAGAATGTCTCTTTTTTCAGTTATTCAGCTAATTGTTTTAATCCGTGTATCGCTTCGACTCGATGTTCATCCAGACATGCCTTGAGCATGACATCATTATCGTTAAGTTGATCTCGTGAACACTCTTCATGCCATAAGTGTAGCACAGGCTGGCCACGCAGGTTGCGGCGCTTGAGGTCTGTATGCAGCAATCTGGCTGTGAGATCGGAATCTTCACGCCCCCAGCCTTCAAAGCTTTCATCGAAGCCATTGATGCGAATCAGAGCTTCAGTAGGGCAGGAGAGGTGACAGCCCCGGATGCCTTCGAGTTGATTGTTGGGTGCTGATAAGCGAGACGGTAAGAGAAGCGGGAGAAATCGATTGATGTTGCGCTTTAATCGCTGATTAAGCCACCATTTGAGTGCCCTTCGGGTATGCATTGTGGGGCGTTTGCACAGCTCTTTTGTCCACGATTGGGAAAGCAGAACCCGACTGCCACTGATGAAATGTCTGTTTGTTCCGAAGCGACGATGGGCTTCGACCAATCCGGGTAGAGGGATACAGTCACCATCGGTGAGCAGTACATAGGGTTCGCTGATCTTCTGAATGACTTTGTTGTGGATGCGAGCTTTGCGAAAGCCATCATCGGCCTGCCAGATGTGATGAATGGGAATAGGATAGTGCTGTGATAGTTTATCGATCAGTGTTTTTGTTTCCGGGCTGGATCCATCATCGGCAATATAGATAGAGAAATGATTATCTGTTTGCTGGCGATAACCATCGAGCACCAAGCTTAAGAAGTGTGGCGCATTATAGGTCGAAATAACAACAGCGAGTGAGGCTACACTCACGATGTAGGTTTTCTCAGGGTGGTAAGCATATCGTGACCCTTGCCAGACCAGCGCGCCGGAATGGCGAGGATTTCACGCGATACTTTTACCAGCTCATACATCGGTTTGGATGCATGCTTGCGTTCGCGAATATTAACCCGTTTGGTTGAGATGTTATCTACCTCAAAACCACATTTTTCGGTTAATAAAGTCATACTTTTGGGGTTGAAGAAGCTGATGTGACCACCGTGGCTGCGGATATCAAAATATTCCCACTCCGCTCCCATAAAACCGACTGTCCATGAGTCAGCATTGCCAGTACCGATAAGAAGCACGCCACCGGGTTTGAGAATGCGAAATATCTCAACAAGCAGCTCCTGCGGGTCTAAAAGGTGTTCAATCACTTCAAACAGGGTGATGACATCGAAATGGTTATCCGGAAAACCGGCGTCTTGAAGGAAGCCTGGAAATACTTCAAAGCCGAGCCCACGCGCTGTATCAGCGGCCTGTGTAGCCGGTTCTGCACCTTGGGCGTCATAACCACACTCTTTGGCGACACGCAGTAGTGCACCACTTGAACAGCCGACGTCGAGTAGGCGAAGTAGATCACCGTTTTGATTGCCAGTAACTATCTTGGCATTGTTGAGTATTTTGCCCATGCGCTGGTGATAACGTTGTTTGTTTTTGCCGCTTGGGAGTGTGCCTAGAGGGACATCGAACTCCTGCATGGATTCATCAAACCATGCCTTGCTGCAAGAGCTTAACAGTTGGCCACAGCTTGGGCATCGTTTTAAAACACCTTCGGGTAGCTTGATGTCAGTATCTTCAAGCGTGCAACTGCAGCCAACGGGACAATGTTTAAATATGGTCTCTGTTGATGTACTCATGGGTGATATGCCTCGATGTTCATTTCGATTGGGTGGATGACGCGTTGTTTGGTTCCGCTGTTTTTGGATCGCTTTTGGCCAACAATGCTGCGGGTGAATCTTTAGAATAAGCGGTGAGCTTGGCATAGATGCTGCCATACTTTATTTTAGCCTTCATCTTAATAGGAATATGATGTTCATCATCTGTCATCCACAACAGCATCTCACCTTTGCTGGCAAAAATGCCGGCAGTTTTGAGTTTGGGTTTAACAAGAATACAGCTGACTCGCTTTCCCCACGGGGCTTTTAAGGTCTCTTTTTTGGGTAGAACATTCACTTCAATTTCATACTGTTTGCGTGAATCAAAGACTGGGATATTGACCGTTTGACCCGGTTTAAGTGTTAGTCCGCGTACGGCAAGAAAGGCATCGATGACACTCAGATGACCTGCTGGCACATCAAAGTATTCCGTGATTTGGTTCTGCGTGTGGGTGACCTTGTTTTCTTGCCACAAGTATTCGGTACGTTTCTGGGCTTTGTATTTGCGTTCATGCAGATCAGCATCAAACAGGGTGCTTTGCATTTTATTATTAACACAGAGGCCTTCGGCAGTGATGTGGTCACGTACTTTTCTGAATGCATCCAGGAAGCTATTGGTGCGGGCGAAGGTCTGGACCTGCCAGCCACTCTCTGTCGAATTAATATCCAGAGTGGTGGATCCTGCATTGATAAATTCCCAGCCGATATCGAAACTCAGGTGCTCGCCAATGTATGGCATGCAAAGATTTGCTGCTGTTTTGTTTTTTTGTTTCGAATCTGTTGGGCTTTGTTGCTTGTTTGTTGGAGCTACAGGTTTTGACGTTTGAGTTGTCGTCGTCTCTTTGCTTGGAACTTTAGCTTTTGGTGTTTGAGCGATCGGAGTCTCTTTGTGTGTAGCTTTGGCTGTTTGAGCTATTGGGGCTTGTTTGTTTGGAGCTTTGGATTTTTCTGATTGAACTGCCGGAGCTTCTTTTTTCTGAGTTTCAGGCTTTGGTGTTTGAGCTGTCGGGTTCTCTTTTTTTTCAGAGCTGCTTTGTTGAGTTTGAACAGCAGTAGGCTTTATAACGCTATCCGTATCTGTCGCTTGAGTAATCTCAGCTGCAATTGTTAGAGCGGGAAAGCAAGCGATAAACAGTGTCGTGAAAAAAAAACGATTCATTGTTCAGTTACTTCGTTACCAAGGAGAATAAGAATGCAGCGATAGATGTGCCCCAATAGGCTAGGCCTGCCATGCCGATCATGCCGGCGAGGAGGCCTGCGGCATGTTTCCACTCGCGATGCTGACTCACCAGTTGCCAGGAGAATGAACCACTGAAGACACCGCGATTCCAGCGCGGTAGCAGGGCAGGGGTCTTGGCCATAAAATCACTATATGTATCACCAAACAGGGCGATAAGGTTTTTCTCCTCATTCTTCCATGTTGGCATATAGATGATGAAGAATGAAACAGTGACAATGATAAATGCAGCTAGGCTGTCTCCGGTAATGCAGAAGCCAGTTGCGATCAGGAAATGGCCGAGATAAAGCGGATGGCGTACCATTGCATAGGGTCCAGTGGAGGTGACTTGAGCTGATTTGTGAATGTGGCCGGAAGCCCATATGCGCAGCGCTTCACCGAGTATAATGATGCCTAAACCTGTGAGCCAGCTGGATAGGGTGGGGTGGGCGAATACGACAATGGCAAGCCCCATCAGTATGCTGGCGGGGATACGGGCACGCAATAAAAGCTTATGCATTTTCTGTGCGAATGTTTGTTCAGAGCTCATGTAATATCCTTGTAATGGATTCAGGTTTGATTGCATCCATGCAGATGAATTGCTTGCAGGTGCGTTTGAAGCAAGGGCCACAGGTGGGACTGGATTCGATATGCCAATGCTTCACTCCTTTCGTTGAAATCGTTGTTTCGATCGTGTTTGATTCAATGGGCTCAACTGTCAACGGCGCTGAGTTCCATGATGCAGATGGTCCCCAGAATGTGATAGTCGGCCTATTCAAAGCTGCGGCCAAATGCAATAGACCAGTATCTGCACCCACCACAGCTCGAGCAGAGTGAATCAATGCGACCAATGCTGACATATTCAGGCGTTCCGGCAAGGCGTAGCCATTGCTTTGGGCGGCCAGCCTTTTCGCCTGTGTCTCTTCAGCTTGATTTCCCCAGCTAAACAGAGGGGTAATGTTGTTGTCGATCAGGCTGCGGGCAACGCTCATCCATGTCTGTTCTGGCAGTTGTTTGGTTTGCCAGCCGCCAGCGGCATGTAGGATGACATAGCTGTTAGACCCAAGCTTGAGCTGTTTGAGTAAATTTTTGTCCGGTCTGCAGCTGCTGTTCTCAATGTTGATTTGAGGCGGACTGTAGGGAATAACATCTGCGGCGCTATTGAGTGATGCAATAAAGGGGGCTGATGCAATGCGTCGATATTGCTGCACCACATGTTTATCCTGTGCATGAAAGGTAATGTTCTTTGTGAAAACCATACTGACTTTTTCACGTAAAAACTGTGGGTCAAAAGCATAAACAGGAGAGCCGCAAGCGCGAGCTAGTGCCGCTGATTTGATGAGTCCCTGTAAATCAATGACTGCATCAAAACCAATAGGGCGCAGTTTGCGTATGGCATGCCAAGCAGAACGGATAGGCCGCTCTCCCTTGAGCGCAACCTGATGCACGATTACACGGGCTGGTAAAACTTCTGTGACAAAGCCATAACGCTGATCTACGAGCCAGTGCACCTCATCCACTTCCGGCCGCTCAAGTATGTCATGCAGAGCGGGTAGGGCATGAATAATGTCACCAAAGGCTGAGAGTTTGACGATGAGTAATTTCATCTCAGTGACTTTGATTTAGCATAGAGCTGCAGGCTTCCAGCAGCATGTCGGAACTAATATTTGCCATACAGGGGTGTCCTGTCGCAGAACATTCACGTTTCAGGCATGGGCTACAATCGGCAGGTTGATACAATATATTCACATGCGGGCCACAGGGAGATGTGCGGGCAGGATCAGTGGCTCCGAACGGAGTGACGGTGGGAATACCCAGACCAGCAGCGACATGCATCAGACCTGAGTCATTGCATAGCATTAAATTGCAGGCGCTGATCAGTTGTAGTGCTTCACTTAAGCTGGTGGTGCCAGCGGCGTTCCAGTGGGCTGCATTGATGCCGTTTAGGATGTTTTGACCAACGCCATGGTCTTCAGGCATGCCTAAAACAAGCGGTTGCCAGCCAGCTGCGCTCAATTGTTTCACTACCGAGTGGAAACCCTCAGGCGGATAACACTTGGCAGCACCAAACTGTGCACCAGGTGCAATACAAATTACACGCTCCGGGTTTAAACCATGTTGCTGCATGATGTTTTGGGCCACTGTTTTGGCACCGGCTGGGGCTGAAAGGGTGACCTCACTGTTGCTGACCGGGATGTTCAGTTGTCGGGCAATATCGAGATGAAAATCACGGTGATGTTCATGCAGCGTATCAACGCGGTGAGGTAGCGCCTGACTGAGAAGCAGGCTGCGCCACTGGCCGCGATAGCCGATGATTTTATTTACACCTGCTCGACGGCACATCCAGGCAGAACGGAAACTGTTGGGAAATAGTAATGCGGTATCGGCACTTGGAATATCAGCTTGATATTTCGCATTGGGCAGGTCGAGATAGGGAAGTAGATCCTTCAACCAGGCTCTGCCACATACGGATATCTGTTTTGTACCGCCGTTTTGTGCGTAATACTCTGATATAGTTTTCAGAGCGGGTTGCGCCATGATGACGTCGCCAATCCAGTTCGGAGGCATTAATAATAGGTGTTCGGTTGATTTCATATATCGCTGTCTGTTTGCTGTTTGCTATCCTTATGGGTGCAGACAAATAGATACCATTCCCGTTTAAGGTAAGGGTTTGAAAGGGCGGTAATGTGCTGGTTCGTTTCACTGCTGATATGGAAGTGGCGCTTCAATGTATTCTGGATACCTATCAGTGAATAGTAATACGGGCGCGTTTTTTTGCACAGATAAGGGCAAACCTGTTGCGTCCAATAATGTATTCGCGCTTCTAGAGGGCTGTGGGTGCGAAGTGAAAAAATTAGCGTGCCGCCGGGTTTCAGAAGGCGCTCAATCTCATGCAGAATAAGCTCTGGATTAAGCGAATGGGAGATCATGTTCAGGCATAAAATTAGATCATAACTGTTGGCGGGTTTGGGGATACGCTCAGCCGTAGTTGCCAAATATTCGGCGTCTTCTGGCAATTCACCGGGAAATAAACGACGGAAGTCATCAATCAGAGGATCGAGGTAGCTTGTGTTTTGAAATGAAAGCAGTCGAGAAATGCAGCATGGACCACTGCCTATTTCGAGCACACTGCCGTGTTTAGGATATTGTTCGGCATAACGCTGTAAAGTGGGTAGTACAGAATGTTCTAGGCGTTCTCTTTCGGCATTCAGGTTTTTTTTACCCCAGCGTTGCAGGATGTGCTTAAGTGATGCTTGCCAGCGCACATGGGAAACGGGTTTGTGTTTACTCATACCTGCTCCTGTTCATCCAGATATAACCAGCGGCGATGAATCCATAACCACTGCTCCGGGTATTGGTGAATGGTTTCAGCATAGGCCTGGTGAAGTTCTGATGTGCATGCAATCGCATCTTGCTCTGTATTCGGGTTCTGTTCGGGAAGTTCTATGCGTTTGAATTCGATACGAAATCGAAACTGGTGATCAATACGATGCACGAGTCCAGCAAATAGGGTCGCATTGTTACGCCGGGCATAGGCTGCCGGCAGTGTGGTTGAGCGGGCCGGGTGACCTAGAAATGGAATGGGGATGCCATTAGATAGATGCTGATCAATCATGATGGACACACTTTGACCCTGTTTGAGTGCTTTGGGTAGCCAGCGCATATTTTCACGCCGCTCATGCAGTCTGTTACCAAAACGTTCACGGCACTGCTTGAGAAATCTATCGAGAGGTTTTTGACGCACAGCACGATACATTTGAGCACTGGGGAAATCGATGAGAGAGACCGATAAAGCTCCGATCTCCCAATTACTGAGGTGGCAGGCTGTAAATATGACGCCGTGGCCATCTTGGTGGGCTTTGGCGATCTCCTCCAAACCAACGAATTCGATACGTGATTTTAGAAATTGCTGTGACCGAAGGAAAACATGTGGCATCTCAAACGAGGTGCGTCCCAGTTCGGCAAACGATTCACGGCTTGTTTTACGCTTCCAAGCCTCATTCTGTTGCGGGTAGATACGGCTAAGGTTGCGCATGGCAATGCTGCGGTGTCGAGAGTCAAGCAGATAAGCCATACGTCCCAGGCCAGCTCCAATAGCGCCAGCCAGACGTACAGGCAGGCAACGAATCAGGTAGAACAGAATTTTAACGATGAATGCCATGATGGCGGCGATGAATTAAGCGGTCAGGCTCTTGGCTTCATCAATAAGCATGACCGGAATGTCATCCCGAATCGGATACTCAAGCTGGCAGGTGTCGCAAACTAACCCATTTTTTTGAGCATTGTATTGTACATCACCCTTACATTTGGGGCAGGCTAAGATTTCCATCAACGCTTTATCCAGCATTTTGACTCCAGTTTAAACCTTTATAAAAAACAGAGGCTAGCGTTATGCACAAAAGGCCTCAACAAAAATGCAGCCCATTGCTGAGCTGCATTTTATGCGGTGTTATTCTCTAACTGTTAAGCGAAGCTTTTTCTATTAATCGTCGTTACCAAGCATGCCGAACATTGCTAGTACATGTTGGAACAACAGAAACACATCGAGATAGAGGGTAAGGGCTGCGGAAATGTATTCGTCATTGGGATAGTCACGCAGGATATTGGATGTGTCATATAGAATGAAAGCAGAAAATAGCAGTACGCCAACACCAGAAATGGTTAGCGATAGCATTGATGATTCAAAAATGAAGTAATTGGATAGGCTCAGTACGATAATGGCAATCAAACCAGTCCAGACAAAGCCTTTAAGGAAGGAGAAGTCACGACGGGAGATGAATGTATAAGCAGTCAGTGAAACAAAGGCTACGGCGGTAGTCATGAATGCCTGTGTAACCAAAGAGCCTGATTTGGCGGCGACCATGCCAACCAGTGGTGAAATTGCCATGCCGGTGATTGCACCAAAAGCGAGTAGAGCGACAAAGTTGATGCCTGGCATGTGGCGAACGGCCTGAACCAGGAAGATGCCGCCAATCATGATAAATAACATCATAAAGGGGTGTTCATGTGGAAAGGCTAATCCCATCGACATGTATGCGCCAATACTGCCGGCTGCAATGCAGAGTGCGAGCATGCCATAGGTTTTGCCTAAAAAGCCGATGCGATCATCGGCGACCTGCCCGGTTGTCATTGTTGCTTGATTCATTGTGTTGCCTCCAATGTTGATGATGCTAAAGATCTTGAACTGAAATGTACGGTGCTATTGATATAGGTCAAGTGATGCGGCTGTGCAGGAATTATAAAATATGTTTGTCGTGTGTGACTATTTCGGCATCGATGATCTCCGAATTGCCCCTTTTGCTGCTTGTGGCGCTATTCGGCTGGTTCATTTTTTGAGTTGGAATTCTATTGATCAACAGTCTGCGAAAGGGTGGAAAAAGCAGTAGAAAGCCCATGCTGTCGGTAATAAAACCTGGTGTGAATAGTAATAGACCAGAGAAAGCAATCATCAGACCATGTAAACCATGCTCAATAGGGGCTTCGCCGTGCATCATGCGTTTTTGTGCATCAAGCAGGGTACTCATGCCCTGCCAGCGAATAAGGAAGCCACCGAGTGCCGCAGTAAGTAGACATAAAGCGATGGTGGAGAGCCCGCCAATGCCGCTACCAACTTCGATAAGAACCCATAATTCAAGCAGTGGGATAGAGATGAAAAGTAAAAATAAAATTCTTAGCATGGCTAATGTATAAGGATATTCTGTTTTATATTCAAGGTTGGTGATGATATCAGGGCGTAAAAGCTTGGAATGAGGAATTATATTTATATGGGATGGAGCGAATTGTTTGGCTGTGATTGCTTACAAACGGGCGAATGATTGTCTATGATTGGGGAGACTTTTGGGGGTGTTTGTGAAAAAAGCATTGATTACAGGTGTGACTGGTCAGGATGGCTCTTATTTGGCTGAGTTTTTGCTGGGAAAAGGATATGAGGTTCATGGTATAAAGCGCAGGTCTTCTTCTTTTAATACTCAGCGCATAGACCATCTTTATCAGGATCCACATGTAGGGGATAAGAATTTCATTTTACACTATGGTGATTTGAGCGATTCATCTAATCTGACTCGAATTCTGCAAGAGGTTCAACCGGATGAAGTATATAATCTGGGGGCGCAATCACATGTGGCGGTTAGTTTTGAATCGCCTGAATATACTGCGGATGTTGATGGTATGGGGACGCTGCGTTTGTTGGAAGCGATTCGACTGCTTGGGCTGGATAAAACAACCAGATTCTATCAAGCATCTACATCAGAGCTGTATGGGAAAGTTCAAGAGACTCCTCAAACAGAGAGAACACCATTCTATCCTCGTTCGCCTTATGGTGTTGCAAAAATGTATGCCTATTGGATCGTGGTGAATTATCGTGAATCGTATGGTATGCATGCTTGTAATGGTATTCTTTTTAATCATGAATCACCTCGCCGCGGTGAAACCTTTGTGACACGTAAAATCACCAGAGGCTTGGCAAATGTTGCTCAGGGTTTGGAGCCGTGTCTCTATATGGGGAATATTGATGCCTTGCGAGATTGGGGGCATGCGAAAGATTATGTGCGTATGCAGTGGATGATGTTGCAGCAGGATGAGGCTGAAGATTTTGTTATAGCAACGGGTGTCCAATATTCGGTGCGTCAATTTATTCAATGGTCAGCTGCTGAGCTTGGTGTTTCTCTACGTTTTGAAGGTGAAGGCGTGGATGAGATCGGTGTGGTTGAATCTATTGAAGGGGATCATGCGCCACTACTAAAGGTAGGTGATATCGTGGTCAGAATTGATCCACACTATTTCCGACCTGCCGAAGTTGAGACCCTGTTGGGTGACCCAAGTAAAGCGAAAG
>JAJFLH010000003.1 GCA_021772775.1 Mariprofundus sp.
AAGCTAAGCTCTTTTGCGCCGATGGTACTGTAGCATTCGCTACGGGAGAGTAGGACGATGCCAGGAATTTAACCCAAAGCCCCCTTGTTGAGAGAAATCTCCAAGGGGGCTTTTTTTATGCTCGGAACTCAATGATTTGTAGGGGGTGAGCGTCTAATCCCCCCCCCCATCCTACGGATGTTCAAATCGACTCTCCTGTCGATTTGTAAACCAAAGTCCACCTTTGAGCTTACGCTCAGGTGGGGCTTTTTTTATTTTCCCTACAAAATTTCATGCAAGATGATTTATCTACTCTATTGGTCTATTATCATTTTATTATGGGGCGCTCTCGCGCATACGCCACTCTCTGGGCATATTCTACACTGCTGCTACTTCTCACTGGCAGTTTAAGCCTGCATGCTAGTGAACTCATTAAACATACTTACCCTGAAACGATTACTGTTTTGAAGCTACTTTATGCCAGTGAAGTGAAAGCGGGATTCCGTTATAAAGTTTATGCTCAAACAGCGAAACAAGAGGGCCATGATAATATTGCTCATATGCTGACTGCTATGGCGGCTTCTGAGGATGTTCATGCCAGAAGCTTTAAGGCTATTCTTCGCGCGCTTGGCGTGGAAGCTGAGCAGGTAGATATTGATTCAATCAAGAGGTCGCGAACAAAAGATAACCTAAGGTATGCTACCGAAGTGGAGTTGGGAGAAATCGATAGGGACTATCCGGCTTATCTGAAACGCATCAAAGTAGAAGGGCACAGTGAAGCGATTAAACAGATTGCTTATGCATGGCAGGCTGAGAAACAGCATAGGGACTTAATCAAGGAGATAGAGAGTGGCACAGGCATGTTTTTTAGTATGTTGCTCAGTTACTTCCGATCTAACCCAAGCCACTATTATGTGAATGATGTGTGTGGTTCGACTGTCACCGAACTTCCAGACCATAACTGCCCGATTTGTCACAATCCACTCACGACTTTTCGAGAAATTCCAAAACCCTGATAGCTGTGCTTTCATTCATCCTGTACCAGCCGCTCAGCGCTGACTATTCATACTGCAGCCTTTTGGACCACTTGCCTTAGTGGTATAGCGATGCCAATGAAGCATAATCTGACGTTTAGTATCGCTGGTGACTGGGAAAAGCATCATCTAATGTGGTGATAGTATTGCTTCGGTATCTGCCCGTTCCAGATTAGTAGTGTTTGCCTTTAAAACCTTTCCGCTGAGGTACGTGGTGGGTTATGCCGCCATGCGTCTGGTTTATAACTTCAACGATAAAGAGCCGGTGGGCTTGCTCTGCATAAGCCAGTGTTCAATACTTGATGCGAGCATGGCTGGCCGGGTCAAGCAGGCTGTGGGTCCAAAGATTATGACATCAACAGGATCATCGATCTTTCACGGCCATAAGCAATAAGAAGCATTGCTTACAACGCGGCTAATAATTCAATGCACATATACCTCAAGTGGAGTTGACTCTTTATCGTTATCGATTTGACTAAGATAGAGGTGTGATTCACCTACAAATGAATATGAATCATCAAATCATAAGTTATCCTGTTCCAACCCACATTCAGCATCAGCCGGTTGTGGGTTAAGGAAAATAAGGCCATGTATTTTGTCTTTTTGTACACTTGCCGTTTGATTGTCTGCGGCCAATACAAATGAAATAGTTGGTGTCTTTATCAGCTGGCCTTTTATATCATCACCGCTACTTGTTTTGACTTCATCTGTAGATGGGAAGCCTGTGCCATCAGGGCGCATAAAGTATAGATGAACCATCTTTTCTTTGTTAACAGTCACATCTCCATATGATGTTTTTATTTTAAATTCATTTTTCAGAACCTTGCCCGTTAAAACTTGACCATTTCGTAGTATGAGTAGGTCTTTTGAATATGCCATCTGCTTCTCCTTTGGTGCCAATATTTAAGCTGGTGATTGTCTCTTTTATTCCCATTTTATTCGTTGAAATTGGTTCTTAAAGAACAAACAAGGTAGTGGCTTGCATATCCTGAGCGTATGATACCACGATCTTTGCAAGTTTACTGGTGGGTCTTTTTAGACCGTTCGATTGAGCTTCAGCATCGAGAAGCTATTCGAAGGCATATAATGCAGTAGTCCCAAAGCATGCTATACTGGATCTTGATTTGTATCGGAATAGATAATCAATCATCATAAATGAGGGGGAATTTATGCATACAACTATTGTTTATGTAAATGTTAAACCTGAGTGCGTTGTCGATTTCATCAAAGCTTCACAGGTGAATCACGAGGCATCAATTCAGGAATCTGGGAACCGGCGTTTCGATCTGTTGCATAACCCGAATGATCAGAGCCAGTTTATTCTTTATGAAGCCTATGCGAGTGCTGAAGATGCCGCTGCACACAAACAGACCGAACACTACCTGAGCTGGCGCGAAACCGTCGCTGATATGATGGCTGAGCCGCGACGGGGCATTTCATACAACGGCCTGTTCCCGGCGCAGTGATCGTATGAAGATCTCTACCGGAAGTAGTACCCAAGCCAATACAACCGTTGCGATAGCAGAAGCATGGTCGCAAATGATGGAAAGCCTGACATGTGAACCCTTGCTGCTGATCTGTAATGCCAGTGCACCTTACCAGGTCGATCAAATTTGTACTCAATTGGCCAGTCTGGCCCCTGAGGGGTGCAAAACTGCCGGCTCCACATCATGTCTTGGTGTGATGAATGATCATGGGTTCCATACAGAGGATGGACTTGGCCTCAGCCTTATTGCTTTTTCGGATGATAAGGGTGATTTTGGCATAGCTCTATCGAGCCAGGGAGATAAGCCGGCGCAGGCTGCAGCAGAAGCGGTTGCCAAAGCGATCAATAATGCCAATCGACCAGGGGAATTACCTGATCTGATATGGTTAAGTGCTGCCCCCGGCCATGAGGAGGATGTGCTGGCCGGTATCGCCTCAGTTGTAGGTCCGAACGTACCTGTTGTGGGCGGTAGTAGCGGTGACAACACCATCTCGGGTGAATGGTGGCAATTTTCTATGCAGGCTGTTGAGCAGGATGGTGTGCTGGTGATTGCCATGTATCCAGAGTGCAAACTTGGCATATCATTTCATAGTGGTTATGCGCCTACCTTAAATTCAGGCCTTGTGACTAAATCGAATGGCCGCACGATTCATACGATTGATGACCAACCAGCAGCTGAAGTGTATAACAGATGGACGAATGGTCTGATCGATTATAACCTGGCTGGTGGAAATATTCTTGCCACAAGTACATTTTCTCCCCTCGGCCTTGAAGCCGGGCGAATTGAAAACATTCCATATTATGCTTTGATGCATCCGGAACAGGTGTTGGAGGATGGTTCTATAACCCTGTTTTCGAATATTCGTACGGGTGATCATATCAGGCTCATGGAAGGTTCTCCTGAAAGCCTGACCAGTCGTGCGGGTTCTGTAGCTCAGGGCATCATTGAACGGCATAACTGGAGTGAACATCAATTGGCTGGTGCCATGGTGATCTATTGCGCTGGTTGCATGCTTGGTATTCGTGAGCGAATGGGCCAGGTCAGCGAAGGCATTCATCAAGCGCTCGGTGGTAAGCCTTTTCAGGGCAGTTTTACTTTTGGTGAACAGGGCTGTTTCACAGATGGCATTAATCGTCATGCCAATTTGATGATTGCCGTTGTTATCTTTTCAAACAGGTCTGACTAATGCCATCTTTGCAATACTCTGAGCAACTGCAGGAGGCGCTGCTTCGCCTGGAGCAGACAGTTTGTCAGGAGAAGAAACTAAGGGAAGAGAGTGATGCCATTCTCAAAGGTCTGTCGGATCTGGTCGGGGCGGCAAGTCGTGAAGAGGTGTTGTCGGTTTTGCGTACAACATTTCAGAGACTCATTGATTGCAGTGAATGCTGGATCATGTTTAAACATGGTGATCGCCTGATCTCTAATGTGACTGAGCTCTCCTTTCCCATTGGTAAAGGTTTTACCCGTGTCATGGATGGTGGGGTGCTCAACGCCTTCGATGTCACACAGGTTCCTGAGTGGCATGGTATTCATCGGGAAGATATTCGTTCGGCTCTACATCTGCCACTTCAGCTCTCGACATCCACGGGGATGTTGATTTTAACGGCAGAAACAGCCGCAGCTTTTAGCCGTGAAGCGATAGAACTGGCACAGCGAATCATACCTTTTTCAGAGCAAGCGGCTTCCAAGTTGGAGTTGATCGAACTCAACCATATGAAAGAGCTGGAAGAGGCCCATTCACTGCTGGTGAGTCTGATTAACTCGGTACCTGATCTTATCTTTTATAAGGACACCGAAAGTGTCTATATGGGTTGTAATACGGCGTTTTGCCAATTTATCGGTAAGAACTCTCCTGATGATATTGTTGGCCTCAGCGATTTTGATCTATTTGACAGAGAGCTGGCGCAGTTTTTCCGGGAAAAAGATAAATCAATGTTATGCAAAAGTGACACGCAGCGAAATGAGGAGTGGGTAAACTATCCTGATGGTCGCCGTGTCCTGTTGGATACATTAAAGACCCCATATTATAACGGTGTTGGTAAAGTGATCGGTTTGATCGGCATCTCTCGTGATATCACCGCATTCAAGGAGCTAGAGGAGAAGTTTCTTCAGGCTCAAAAGATGGAATCAATCGGTACACTGGTTGGTGGTATTGCCCATGAATTTAACAATACCTTGGCAGGCATTACAGGTCGCTTGTTTTTAGCCAAATCCAGAGCAGCGAATGATCATGAAATTATCCGACATCTCGATAAGATATCTATGCTTAGTGATCGCTCTGCTGTCATGATTCAACAGCTACTGGCTTTTTCAAGAAAGAGCCCGGTACAAATGAAAAACTTTGATCTGACTGCTTTTATTAAAGAGACCTTTAAACTTCATAAATTCAGTATTCCTGAGAATATTGCTGTGAACACACAGTTCAGCCATTTTGCACTGCCTGTTAAGGGGGATGCCACTCAAATTCAACAGATATTGGTGAACCTTCTCCATAACGCACGTGATGCAGTGAATAGCGTCGAAAAACCCGCTATTGCTGTTTCTGTGGGGTTATTTGAAGCTGATGAATTATTCGTCAATGTCCATTCAACAGAAGCCGGCGAACGCTATGCTCACTTAACGGTTGAGGATAATGGCTGCGGCATTTCGAATGAGGATAAAGTTCAGATTTTTGATCCTTTCTTTACAACCAAGGATGTTGGCAAGGGAACTGGTTTAGGGCTTGCTATGGTTTATGGCGCTATTAAAACGCACAATGGTATGGTTGAAGTAAACTCGGAGTTGGGCAAAGGTACAAAAATAGAGATCTATCTACCGTTGGCTGCGGGTTTTTCGTTGCATCCGAATCAGCATGATGCACAACTTTCCCATGGCCATGGTGAATGCATCCTGTTCGTCGATGATGAACCTGAAGTTCGAGAAACGGGTCGAGAGGTATTGGAGTCTTTGGGTTATTCGATCCTGGAAGCTTCAAATGGGTCTGAAGCCATCGAGATTTTCCTGGCAAATGAAGGTTCCATTGTTCTGACTATTCTGGATGTTGTGATGCCTGTATTGGGTGGTGTTGAAGCAGCATTGGCGATCAAGAAACACAAGCAGGATGCAAAGGTGATTTTCTGCACCGGTTATGACAAAGAAGATGTGCTCGATGCTAAGGATATCGGTGGAAACCCAGTTATCACAAAACCGTACAGTATCGAGAAACTGAGCCAGATTATTCAGGAGCAGCTGGTTGATAGTTAAATGTCATCATTCGCTTAAGCAGAGTACCGATGCCAAATTAACTCTGCCTCAGTTGTGCTTCGAACTCTTGAATAGGAGCCGGTTTGCCGAATAAGTATCCCTGGTAGTGTGTGCAACAACTTTTCTTTAGGGATTGAAGTTGCTCGTCCGTCTCTACCCCTTCTGCAATGACATCAATATCCATAGCATGCGCCATGGCAATGATGGTGCCGACTATCGCTTTGTCGCTGCTGTCAGTGGCAATATCGCGCACAAATGATTGATCAATTTTGAGCTGATCGAGTGGCAGACGTTTGAGATATTGCAGGGATGAATAACCAGTACCGAAATCGTCCAATGAGAACTGGATACCGATCTCATTCAATGCGTTCATGCTCGCAATGGTCTCTTCGATATCATCTTGCAACATACTTTCAGTCAGTTCCAACTTTAGTAGCATCGGATTGATATCATGACGCAGTACGGTTTCACGTACCCGCTCCACAAAATCTACTTGATGAAATTGTTTGGCACTTACATTCACAGCCAGAACCAGTTCGCTGGTGAGGGGATCTTGCTGCCATGCCTTGATTTGGGCACATGCAGTATCAAGCACCCATTGTCCGATGTGCAGGATCAAGCCTGTCTCTTCCGCCAGCGGAATAAATTGAGCCGGAGATACAAAGCCGCGTTCAGGATCTATCCAGCGAATCAAGGCCTCTGCTCCTAAGGGGTGGTCGGCATTATCGACCTGAATCTGGTAATACAACTGGAATTGCTGCTGCTCGATTGCATTGCGCAAATCACCTTCGATATCGGCGCGTACATTGACCGCTTCTTGCATCTTGGTATCGAAGAAACGCAGGGTGTTGCAGCCTGCTTTCTTGGCCTGATACATGGCAATATCAGCTTGTTTGAACAACTCATCTGCTTTTTGATGGCCGTTGTTGAACAGGGTAATACCGATGCTGGGGGTGCTATGCCACTCTTGTGGCCCAAGCTGGTAAGGCTGGTTAAGGGTAGCGATAATTTTCTCACTAACAGTCTCTATCTGCGAAGCTGCATCGATGGTGTGAGAGCTTAACTCCTCCAGCAATATCACAAACTCATCACCACCAAGCCGGGCGACGGTATCATGTTCACGTACGCATGATAGTAAGCGCTGGGCAACCTGTTGCAGCAGAATATCTCCCATATCATGGCCGAGGCTATCGTTAAGTGTTTTGAAACTGTCCAGATCAAGAAACAGCAGCGCACCTTCGCGGTCATTACGAGCAGCTGAAACCAAGGCCTGTTTTAACCGGTCAAGCAGGAGGCGTCGGTTGGGCAGGTTAGTAAGCGGGTCGAAGAAGGCCAGGTTCTCTATCTCTTCTTCTGCAGCCTTACGTTCGGTAATGTCGATGTGAGATCCGACATAGTGGGTGATTGAACCATCATCGCCCTTTACGGCTGATATACTGAGCCATTTGGGATAGACCTCGCCATTTTTTCGCCGATCCCAGATTTCTCCCTGCCAGGCTCCGTTGCGATGGATGGACTCCCACATGGCATCATAAAAGTCTGCATCATGACGGTCAGACTTAAGCATGCTTGGCGTTTGTCCCACGGTTTCCTCAGCTGTATAACCAGTGGTTTCAGTAAATGCCTGATTGACCCGTAGAATCACGCCGTTGGCATCGGTGATCATCAAGCTCTCTTGCGAGTCGAAGGCAGCTGCTGCGATACGAAGATTAGCCTCAGCTTGTTTGCGGTCATGAATAGCGCGTATGAATACAAAGAAAACACGATTATCGCCAAGCCCGGCCAGTGAAGTGCTAACTTCCAGCTCAAGCAGGCTGCCATCTTTACAGCGATGACGCGTCTCAAAACAGTCAAAGCCTGTTTCCAAGATTGTATTAATGTGTGCTTTTGTCTCCTCGGGCGTTTCATTGGCTTCAACTTCAGAGACATGCATATCAAGCAGTTCCTCTTTGCTGTAGCCGCTCATGCGACAATAGGTATCGTTGACGTCGAGTAAATTGCCTTTTAGATCAACCATCCAGAAACCATCTTGCGTGGTTTGCAGGATAAGGCGTGTGCGCATGGCCTGCTCATTAAGCTCCTCTTCTGCTTTTCGGCGCTCGGTGACATCGCTGACCACTCCACTCCACAGGCTTCCATCATCATTCTGTGTTGTGAGATCAGATTCGATTTGTATCCAACGTGTTTCACCACGGACAACAAAACGGCCCTCCCAGCGAAAGGGTTTCATACTTACTTTCGCCTCATTGTTGGCACAAATAAGACTATCCAGATCGTCCGGGTGAGTAGCTAAAAAGGCGACGTTGGCATCACGTAGCACCGCATCTTCATCAATGCCCAATAGCTGGCAAAATACCGGGCTGACATACTCAAAGCCCATCGAATCATCGGTATGAAAGCCGAAGAGGTAGACACCAACAGGAATATGCAGCACCAGATCATCGTAGCGTGCTATGCTCTCGTCCAACTTGAGCTTAGCACGCTTTCGTCCGGTAACATCCCGTACAACCGCAATAAAACTCATACGCTCGCCCACGAACATTTCGGAAACAGCCAGATCGAGTGCGAACAGAGTGCCATCTTTTCGAAGCCCTGACACCTCCTGAGCAATGCCTATGCGCTGATATTTTTCCAGATCATTGTCATGCTCATGCCTATAAGAGTCAGGCATGACTACATTAACACTTTTTCCAATCACTTCCTTTTCTGAATAAGCGAAAATATTTTGAGCGGCGGGATTAAATGCTTCGATCAAACCTTTGTTATTGATGGTGATTAAGCCATCGAGAATATTATCTGATATGATGTGGTAGCGATTCTCGGCCTCTATTTGAGCATCCATTAGCAGAGCCATGAGCGCAAACCCCTGAATGAGAAGAATGATCAAGGTAACCGCAATCGTAAGCACAGTTGTATCAATTCCGTTGATCTGCAGGGAGCCAACGTCAGTGGCTATAAAGTTGGCTGCTGCCATGCCTGTGTAGTGCATGCCTGCAATTGCAAAGCCCATTACAAGCGATGCCGCAAGTTTTAACCACAGCGAACTTTGCTGACTCTTGCGAAGATAAAATGCGATGTAGAGTGCCGCGATGGATGCAAGAATAGCGATCGCGATGGATGTGCAGAAAAGCCATGGACTGTAATGTATCTCTGCGGCCATATGCATAGCTTCCATGCCGATGTAGTGCATCGAAGCAATGGCTATACCCATGAGTAGCCCACTGATGATTAATGCAAAAGACTTCCCCTGTTCCACCCGGCAAGTAAAATAGAGGCCGACTCCGGAGCCGAAGATGGCAATGAAAAGTGAATAGATGGTGAAATCAATGTGATATTGAACTGGCATAGGCATAGAAAATGCTAGCATGCCAATAAAGTGCATCGACCAGATACCACCACCCATGGCTACGGCACTACCTATCAACCAAGAGACTTTTTCTGAGCCTTTTTTACCACTAAGATGGACTGCCAGACCAAGTGCACTATAGGACGTCATTATCGCTATCAATACAGAAAGGGTGACTATGCTTATATCATAAAAGCCGGTTATCTCAGACAATGGAATAGATTTCTCCCCTGGAATAACTCCAGCATATATACAGCCAAACAGATCATAGGATTAGCAAGATTTAAGCCAATGCAGGCTTCATTGCTGTCCCATTTAAATCATTTCGCCATACCAGACCTGATCGGGTATCCATGAAAACGTTGAGTGACTGGATTGATTTGGCACTTTGCGCTTCACCCTGCGGGTGGCTTGCAGCTGTTCAAACGACTTCGCCTTTTTGTCCCGCTTGAAGGTGAATACCGATTAGGTGACTGCGAAGCCAGAGAAAATGACGCGTATGGATCAATCGCTAGCGAACGCCGAGCTGGCGCAGACTGCGATTAATCCATTGCTTGGTGAGTTTCTCCTGTACCGACTGCTGTTGTAGACGTTGCATGAGTGCTTTGAAATCCACCTCATCGAGCAGTTGATCCTGATTGAAGCAGGAGAACACCACACCGGCCTGTTTACCTGTTTTGGCATCTTTGTGTGGCTGCAGGCACTGGGCGCAGATCTTTTTCATCATGCACTGCATTGGTGAGTTGATGGAGCCAATGCCGATATGGCCCGGTTTCAGATAGGGCTTAAGTACACCATGGCGAGCATCGGCAATGACAGACATTAAACCTGCTGAACCGATCACAATCAGGCGGTCAATTTTATCCAGTGGTATCTCCGTTTCGCCCAGCTCACCTTGTCCATATGCCAGCAATGCTTGCAGCATATTACCTACAAAAGCTTTGTCCTGTGGTCGGCCCGGTTCAAAACCGGGTGCTTCATCACAGCACCAGAGAACCTGATCTGATGCTGCCTCGATTTCCGGGACTTTAAAGCGATCAATCAACTGCTTGTAACCGGCTAAATACAATACTTTCGATCCCGCTTTTCTAAAAGCTGAACCGATGGAGAACATGACAGCATTACCCAGCCCGCCACCGATCAGTAATATATTCTCTCCACTGGTGATCTCGGTCGGATGACCTGTTGGCCCCATCAAAATAACCGCTTCGCCCACATCAAGGTGAGCACAGAGGTTGGAAGATCCGCCCATCTCCAGCAAAATCAGCGATATCAGCCCCTTTTCGATATCCACTTCAGCACCTGTTAGTGCCACACCCTCCATGGCCAGAACCGTGCCATCTACCTGTTTGGCATTTGCTTCATAGTTTTGCAGACGATAAAACTGGCCGGGTTGAAAGCTGCGCGCCGCACGCGGGGCATGTACAACCACTTCAATTATATTCGGTGTCATACGATTGACTGCATGTACTGTGGCAGGCAACTCATGGTTTAACTGATGCATGATATCTTCTGCTGCCACCTTTGAGGCGGGGCGTCTCTCAAGCATGCGATTGATCGTTACATAACCCTGTGTGGCACTGGCCATGGCTTTGACCACATTGCCGGCATAAGAGGGGTGCAGATCGCCAAAGAAGCTGATGGCTCGGCCATCCTTTCGAATATTAGTGAGCATGTGCGGCTGTTTTGGCTTGGTGCTACGCTCAGCTGTTACATGATTACCATCGGCATCAACAGCCTGAAAGAATTTACCATCCAGATGCAGCTGATCGGGATACTCCTCCTGCAATACAATATTAGGCTTGGTGCCCGCAGCGACAATGATAGCACGCGCAGGCAGTCGAACGGTCTCATCTGTTGCCTCCAGACGATTCTCTTCATTCATACGTGTGCGTTGCAACTGTATGGCCTCGGCATGGCCGAAACGATCCACATCAACCGAGAGTGGCGAAAGCAGTTCAGAGAGACGAATGCCCTCCTGCATCGCTTTGACAATCTCTTCGTGGTTCAGCGTATAACTGGGGGCATCAATCAAACGTCTGCGATAAACGACAGTGGCACCACCCCAGCCATTAAGCAGGCCCAGGATATCAGGCTGACGCGCCTCAGCAGTCGCTTTTGTCCTCTCGTCACGAATAGCTCTGGCATGACCTAAAAACTCATCAGCAATAAGCGTCTCTTCTTCACCCCAGACTGCGCGCACCTGATCTTTAGTCGATTCTCTTACCAGGATCTCATAACGGCTGAGGAATTTCTCTACCTGCAGGGGATAATAGGCCAGAGCTTCGGTGGCGGTATCGATGGCGGTCAGTCCCCCCCCAACCACGATAACCGGCAGTCTGATTTGGAGGTTGGTCACGGATGAACTTTTGGCGGCTCCGGTCAGTTGCAAGGCCATGAGGAAATCAGAGGCCTGCCGTACACCGCGAGCCATGCCATTGGGCATGGAGATGACCGTTGGTGCTCCAGCACCCAGACAGAGCGAGATATGATCAAAACCCATATCAAAGGCTTCATCAAATGTAATGGTGCTACCCAGACGCACACCACCAAACATGGCGAACTGATCGCGCCGCTCCAGCAACAGGCGTATGATTTTAAGAAAATTCTTGTCCCAGCGTACGGTGATACCATATTCGGTAACGCCACCAAATCCGGCCATCATGCGATCATCCAGTGATTCATAAAGATCAGAGACATCATGAACTGGTTCAAAATCAACAAACTCTCCCTCGACCATGCCGCCGGCTATTTCGCTTGGCAGTGGTTCGAGCTTCAGACCATCGAGTCCAACAACTGCATGGCCTTCGTTCATCAAGTGATGAGCCAGTGTGAATCCCGCCGGGCCAAGGCCTGCAATTAATATTTTATAACCGGAATCCTTTTTAGGCAGTGGTCGTTTCAGGTTTAACGGATTCCAGCGCGTTAACAGGCTGTAAATCTCGAACCCCCATGGCAGGCCCAACAGCTCTTTAAGCAGCCGCGACTCGACCTGAGGAATATTCACAGGCTCCTGTTTCTGATAAATGCATGCTTTGACGCAGTCGTTGCAGATGCGATGGCCGGTTGCTGCCACGATGGGGTTGTTCACACATGCCACGGCCAGCGCTCCAAGACTATGACCGGCTGCAGCAAGCAAATTCATCTCCGATATCTTCTCCTGCAAAGGACAACCGGCTAGCTGCACACCAAATGGACTATGTTTGAATTCAGCTGTTTTTTTGTCTTTCAGGCCGATTGAGCAGGAGTCTCGTCCCTGCTTGTGGCACCAGATGCAATAATTGGCCTGATCGAGCGCACCGTTCAGATCCGTACCCTGATCAGTCAGTTTGAAGCCTTCACGTAAACGCAGTGATTCACGTGGCCCTTGCATGGCCTCGGTCGACCCGCTGTCCGAACAATGGATTTTCGTATGTTCTACCGGCACAAATTGCATGGGATCAACCGAATCGGCCAGTTTGAATAACACACCACTATTATGATAGTTGCGGCCTGCCTCGCTGTGTACGGCCCAAACGGTAAAAGCCGCAGCTTTATCAAGTAGCTCAGCATTTGTTTCCTTATTTTGCAGCCACTCCATCACATGTTTGGCAAAAGCAAGTTCGCTAAAGCTTTCATCAAACATGTTTCCAAACTCAGCAGCCAGCATCCGGGCTTCATCATCGTTAATACAATCACTAGCCGACTTTTTACAGACACGCTGCACGAACTGTTTCTTGCAGGCATAGAGCACCGATAGTGTTGCCTGCTTTAGGCGTAGCGCTTCCATCGCGGCCTGAATATCAAAGAGTTCACTGAGGAATGTTTCAAGATGGGGGGCGACAGCAATCAATAGCGCGGATTCAGCTTTTGCCTCCAGTGCTGAAGCGTTACTGCGAGCTGCCAAATAACGCTGAGAGAGCTCAGCGTCGCTGCTTGTAAGGTGATTGATAAACAGGGCATCAATGCGGCTTAAACCTTGCCGATGATAGAGATCCATAAAACCGAGGTCATATTGAAGATTCAGCTTTTGCATATCAGCCTCCTCATGCTTTGGTACTTGTTATAGGATAGATTATAGTCGCAGTAATTTTCTCTGTACAGATAGCTTAGGGCATATTGTAATTCTACACGTTGCGGAGATTGTAATAAACGGATGAGCTTTATGCTGACTGCTTACCCAGGCAGGGTTTAGGCTCTGTTATCGTAGCAGCCGAGCGCTGAGTTTTGATGTGCTTCTCGTTACGGGAAGTGGTGGCATGGGAAGGGTTCATCGCAGGGAGTGACTTGGTGCATGGATATCATGAGAATGGCGCTGAAGTCAGGTGATTCAAGAATATAGTGGGTGTGTATAAGATGAGCGATCATGAATTTAAACAGCAGCAATCAGCAGGTTCTCCTCCGGTACAGGAGTGGCACCAGCAGATTAATTTAAGGTTGGCAGCATTCGGGCAGCCGACGTGTCATCTGGAGAGTGGGGATCAATCTTATCTGACCATTGCCGATAGCCTGCTTAAACGTCATGCGCGCCTTAGGCGTTTGTTGTCGGCCTACCGTTGCCCGGCCGATCAACGTATTCAGGATTTTCTCAATGCGTATCTGGCGGAGAATGGTGCCGACCAGCGTGTGGAGTTGCCCGGCACAACATTCATCGTGGATAAACCTGGCATGGCACGTGAAATGTCCCTACCGCTTAACGGCAACCATTTCCATTCGGATCTGGTGGACTCTTATCGCCTGCTGCAAGGTGTATTACACAATCCTAAAAGTGATCGTCGCACCACCAAAGGTGTATTCCACATTGCTGCCGGAGGTTTGCCGGTTCCGGCCGATAAGCTGGAGGTGCCTGTCGCTGTTTACGGTGCCCTGTTAAAAGAAGCCTTGGATCCACCTCGCGCGCTGCTTGAGTTACCTGCCACCAGTATGGAGGCGGAGAAAGCTGAGTTATGGGTGTCGCTGTTGCTGCGCCCAACGGTAAGACCCGGAGTACCCGGTGTGGTCGGGGTGGCAGGGCAGATGTCGGATAAGAGCATGGAAGTACGCATGTTTGCCCCCGGTGGCCTGGTCTCCAATCTGGACTTTGTCGAATCGATCTTTGGCAATGGTGGTGATCCCTTCCTGACGGAAAATGATGCGGCACACGATATTGAACACTGGACCGGTCAAAGCGGATGCATCATTCTCGCCCCGCATCTGATCAAGCTGAAGAAAAAAGATTTGGGGCTGCCGTCTTTTGATGAGGCGACAGAGCGTCAGCGCCGTGATGGCATGTGCTGGCAGCATGACGATGAGTTATACAATGATGGCAATGCATTCAAAGTGGTCTGTCGTGATAAACGCGGTGTGATTGTCACCATTATTGCCGATAACTATTTCGGCTACAGCAAGAAAGAGATCAAATCGCAGATCAGTTACTCGGCGAATCTTTTTGGCGGCTGTGAAGAAGAGCATGCAGGAGGAGCACTGGCTTTCCCGCGCTATAATCTTGGTGAAGTCTATATTCCACGTGCCAGTGATATGCTCGATAACCACAGCTTTGGCGATCTCTGCCATCGTCTGGGTGATAGTATTGAGCTTAGGCAAGAAGGTTATGCGGTTGATAAACAATATCCCGAGATCATTTATCTGCCCGAAGATGCTGCCATCAGTCTTCATGACATGGAGGTCTACTGGAATGCCGGAACAGAGCGTTCACATCTCAAGCTGTTAGCCGCTCATACCTTCATCTATCCGAGTGGTTTCAGGGTACACATGGCTCGCCATGCGCATTCGCCTAGCTGGCACTTGATTGGCACCCTCGGTGAGGGAACGTTCTGTCACAAACCCAGTACAGTATCCGGCGGCGGCAAGTCGGAAATCTCCAAATCCATCGCTGGCGCAGTCATTTCAGGCTCAACCTATGTGGATAACTTCGAACAGGACCTAAAACAGGTACGGGCGATTTTCGAACGCGACTATTCCAATCGTTTCCGTAACCCTGAGTCTCAGGAGCGCGATGAACGCAGCCTGCTGAGTAAAGAGCGCAGTCTGGGCTCGGTGATAAAGATGCTGACGGCTTCAGTGAATGACTATTCAGATGAGTACAATGCATGGCTGAAAAGTATCCCGCCCCAAATTCTCGCTTTGGCCTTTATGATCAAACGCTTTTACAGGACAGCATGGGGCGATAACTGGCATGAGCATTTCTCGGTCGATACGATCAATGGTAAACCGGGTAATGAACTGAGGTTTCATGGTCGCAAGCTGACCTCCAGCTATTTGCGGGTGGGTTTTGACGATGATGGCAGCTGGCGTCTGTTCAAATTGCGCCAGGACTTTATCGCATCGGACAAGATACAGATGGAAGACGATATCAGCGCCTCAATCGTTATCCCTAGCCACTATCTCAGCGGGCTTAATGCGGAGTATGATCACCCTTGTATCAAGCTGGTGGATAACTGCGAAATGAAACTGTTTCAGCGCCCTGATGAGGCGATCAATCGAGGCTCAGATCTGCAGACGGAGGCCGATCTTTCCGGTGGCAACAGCTTCATCTCCAATTTTGAACCGATGCAGTCTGAAGATGCACAGAATTTGATGGATGATGTGATGCAGTTTGAGCAGTTCAGCAGTCCCATGCAGTCGCTGATCAGCCATGCAGCAGATATGGCTGAGTCGTTGTATTTTGTCTCGTCAGCTCATCCCAGGATTGTGGATGGCAAAGCTAGCCTGAATGTACGCTATTTGCAGGACCGCCCTGATCTGGTCGATCCGTACTCCAGTTATCTGGCACAAATTAGTACCCGCTTGCGGCGTGGGCTGGAACCGGAACAACCGGTCTACTTCCCTGTTAATGCAGTGCTCACGGGGCGCCGAAATAATCCGCCAGAGCCGGGCATTCGATCATTGGCAGTCTATAATCCTATTCACTATCAGGAGTTACCTGAGCTGTTTATGGACTTCATCTGTAGTTTGACCGGTAAATCACCATCAACAACAGGAGCTGGTTCGGAAGGCGCTTTGACCAAAGGGCCGTTCAATTCACTTTCAGCCACGGCTGATCTGAATACTGCACTGGTATCTTTTATGTTGTGTGGCTATGACGGTTTCTCTACGGCTGCCGGTTTTATCGGTGCACGGCGGCGTATTGATCACGATATCAGTATGTTGATTCCGGAAATATGGTGCCGTTTGCCAGCTGACAGGCAGAAGCCTGAGCATATGATCAAATGGGGATATCTGAAAAAGCTGGAGGATTTTGAGTATAATGGCAAAACCGTTCTGGCCAGCCGCCTCGGTTACCGGATCACCAAGCGATTTGTGCGTAATCATTTCGGTAAAATATTTGATATACCGGTAGCGGTGTTCGATAAAGCGATGTTAAAACCTGAAACTCAGGACATGGATGCCTTTGTCGATGGTGTTAACAATATTTGTGAAGCCCACCAACGTGTGGCACAGGCTTACTTTACCGATGGTTCTATCAATGATGCCTGCCCACCACTCAAGGCGCTGTTGCATATCATGGCCAAGGGCCACTATGAAGGAAAAAGCATCAATGATGAGTCGATTCGTGAGATGTTCACACGCGATAATCTGTTGCAGAGTGACTGGTATCAGGAGCGCTTGCATATCAAACATCAGCGCGATACAAAACTCTGGCTCCAGCATCGGGAAAACCTCAATAGTTTGATGCAAAGCCTTGATAAGGATGAGTTCGACAGGCGTCTACAGCTGGCTGAGCGTATCAGCGAGACTGATTGCATGATTGAGAGGGTAACCAGTAAGGATTATCTGGAGCGCCTGCACGGCACACTTGGAGCTGATTGGATTCATCGGGAATAGTTGGGCCGCGAAAGTTTTGGTTTATCTCAAGCCGTAGCGGCATGGCTCAACCGCAAGCCCCTCGCGCATTCAGGAGTAGCCCTGCTTGGCTGAACTGATGTAGTGAGTTGCTATATTAGTGATCGAAGGCTTGTCCTTTCTTTGGCGGCAATAGAAAGAAAGCCGCCCCAAACCAGCCTGCCCTATGGGTTCCCAATCTCCGTCATTTATAGCCGGTTACGGCTCCGTCGATCTCATCCATCCATAAACAACCAAGATTGGCGGCCTGCTAACGGGGGCTTTTATAGACTGAAGCTCAATCCATCACTGTATGCCTATCAGCTTTTAAATCGCGGCACAGACTAGGGTTTAATGTAGGGGATGCATTAAAATTCAGTCAGGTGTATCTTCTCTCTTACTATGGACAGGACAACGACTCAGAGTGCTATGTGGGCATCATTTATTGCAGCCTTGTTTGCTATCTTCGGCAGCTGTGCAGTTGTGCAGGCCGGTGAACCCAGTGTGCAGAAATACCCCGAAACGGTTGCTGTCTTGCAGCTTTTATATGTGAGCGAGGTCAAAGCGGGTTATCGTTATGAGCTCTATGCCAAAGCTGCTGCTCGAGAGGGTTATGACAATATTGCCCACATGTTAACTGCCATGGCTGCTTCTGAAGCAGTGCATGCCAAGAGTTATCATTTTATTCTAAAGTCGCTGGATGTGGAGCCGCCTTTGGTTGATACCGAGTCGATCAAGCCTGCTACAACCCAAGCCAATCTGAAATTTGCCACAGAAGTCGAGTTGAGTGAGATAGACAAAGAGTATCCGCGTTATCTTAAGCGGATAAAAGCAGAAGAGCATGTTGAAGCGATCAAGATGATTACGTATGCATGGCAGGCTGAAGAACAGCATCGTGCATTGATCAAAGAGATCAAAGGTGCAACCGGTATGTTTTTTAGCAGTTTGCTGGATTATTTTCGAACTAATCCGAGTCACTATTATGTCAATGATGTGTGTGGCGCAACGGTCACAGAAATACCGGAAAGTAGCTGTCCGATCTGCCATCTCGACCTGCTTACCTATCGGGAAATCCCTCGCCCCACATACGCGGATTAGTCATCGCGACGGGCTATTTCGTCTGATTTTCCGGGTTCGAGCAAAATAAATCTTAAAATAAAGCAAAATAAATGCGTTTTATCATCAATATTGATGATGTGGAGACTTTTTTTAGCTGTCAGCATCGGTCGCTGCTTAACGGAGCGGGGATGTTCGACACTTTCGCACAGGTCCAATTCCTCCCCAGGTTTTTATAGACCTGTGCGGAGGTGTTCGAACTATTGCTTCTCGTTAAGCCTCAATCGAAGAGGAGGCCTTGTGAAGATAGTAACTACTGTAGTTGTTTTGACTCTTGCTGGGGCTCTGGTTTTTGCTCCGCCTGTAAATGGATCGCGGCCATGATTTTTTTCTTAGCCTGTTTGTTGCGCATATGATCTATCCTCATCTTTTGCCCACACTCGGATGGCTGCTGCCAATCTTGTTTATTGCGGCATGGTTCAAGTCAGCAAGCTTCAAAGCTTTCATTGGTGAAATCATTGTCAATTTGGCAGCCACATATTGTTTGAGTGAAGATGATTATCATCGGATAAGCAACATCAGCATCACTAGCGAAGACGATCTGATTCAGATTGATCAAATAATTGTCTCCCGCTATGGCATCTTTGTTGTTGAAATCAACAAGGTGCAAGGTTGGATCTTTGGTAATGCGCACCAGCAAACCTGGACGCAGCAAACAGAGAAAAATACGCAGCAGTTTCCGAATCCATTGCAACATAATTACAAACAGTGCAAAGCTCTTGAGTCCGCATTGGCTCTCGATCCGGGCAAACTATTCTCCGTGATTGTATTTGTGGGTGACAGTAAGTTTAAAACAGAGATGCCTGAAAACATCACAGATGAGCGTGGATACATGCTCTATATCAAATCAAAGGGGACTATTCTGCTAACAGAAACAGCAGTAAAACAGGTCATTCGACAGCTTGCCGATGGCGGCTTGAAATCATCCATCAAAAGCCAACGCAAGTCTGTGCGTGAGCTAATGGTGACGAAGCAAGAACGGCCAGAGTCAGCTCCAGTCAAAGCATGTCCGAAATGTGGCCGGAAAATGATACTGCATACTGCCGAAAAAGCTTCAGAAGCCGGCCACCAGTTTTGGGGCTGTTCCGATTTCTCCAAATGCGGATCGGTTGCAGCTGTGAACGAAGCGAGTCTCATATGATGCAGATGAAACAACTCAATAATTCATGCCAGGCACTAGAAAATGCGCAAAACAAGTCCTGACCCCTCACCTCCGATTTCTCCAAATGCGGATCGGTTGCAGCTGTGAACGAAGCGAGTCTCATATGATGCCGATGAAACAACTCAATAAATCATGCCAGGCACTGAAAAATGCGCAAAACAAGTCCTGACCCCTCGCCTCCATTAGTAAAAAGAGAAGGGAAAGCAGATGTATCAGGGTTTCTTGTGACTAGCTCAGAATCAATGGTTTCAATTTTTGATCATAAAAATAATCGGACATCGACGTTTAAATTTGATACTACCATAATAATAGAAAGCTCTAATGGAAAAGGTGTTTAATGTTTTCATGGAATCTTTAAAGGAATATAAATATGGCTGACACTCTTAATCCCTTGGCTACCGACCCTAAACGAGAAACATCGGGAAGTAGTACGTTTAGAAAATATCGTTATCAATATCATTGGGCGTTTTGTCGAATGCTAGATGAACATGACTCAGGTAATGAATACGCCTTATTCATTGAAGAGCATGAGGATGTAACGCTGGCGAACTCTCTAAACGGAGAGATTGCTCTTTTTGAGTTCAATCAAGTGAAAGAGACAAGCAAGACGCACACCGTTGATTCATTATTAAAGACTACAACAAAAGCCCCTAATTCGTTATTGGGAAAAATGGCTTCTGGAGCAATTGGAAAATCATTTTCACCAAGAATCAATAAAGTTAATTTAGTTTCAACCGGTGGCTTTAGTTTCGATTCTAAGAAAAAAGGGTATAAGTTTGAAGCAATCGAAGCAGGTAGTTTATCTAAAGAAGAGTCAAATAAGGTAAGAGTAAGCTTAATCAAAGAAGTTGGTAATGATGACTTAATGGATAAATTGGCTTTTGTTATTCCTAATCTTCCAGAAAAGAGCTTCGAAGATGTAGTACAAGGTCGAATTGGAAAGCTCATCGATAAAATCTCTCCTGGTTGTTATTGTAATTCACGGAATATTTATACCTGTGTAATAGAAGACCTATACAGCAAAGGGGAAAATGAATTTGATTACAATAAGTGGGATGATGCAGTAAAAAAGAAAGCTGTTACTAGCAAGCAACTTAATGAAATTATAGGAAAACATGTTAGTAGAAAAGGCGATGAAGCGCTGATGGGTGAAGTTTCTCAAATTTTAAATGATGAATATAAGTTAAAATCGCTTAAACGCCGAAGGATCATAAACGGTTTTAATCGATACTACTCTAATAGATTAAATTCACGCGATTCAATGACTGAAGAAGTATCAAGGGAAATCCGGTCGTTAATAAATACTTCTCGCGATGATTGTGAAGATGCATTTGCGTTGAACGAAATAATCACAAACAGTCTTTCAGAACATGTGAAAGCGGCATTCAACTCCGACGATGAGATCACAGGAGCATTCCTTTATGAGTTAATAGCAGGGGAATCCAATGAATAATGAAAACTATAAGCAACTAATCAGGAATTTAAGGGAGAAAGCAGATGAGCGTCTTGAAATTCAAGAGTCTAAAAATACTGAGCAACAAAACAGGAAAGGCGGCGCAGTTCAAGTTCAAAAGCAGGTTCAACCTGATTCTAGCAGATGGAAAAAATAGTGTTGGTAAAACGTCGGTAGTAAAAAATATTTTTTGGAGCCTTGGGTGTGATCCAAATTTTGATGGTAAATGGGACGAACTAGATAGTAAATCACTGCTAGAATTTGAGGTTGATAGAAAGCCGTATTGGGTTGCTCGACATGCCAATAGGATTTTTTTATCGGAAGATGGTATTTCATATAGGTGCTTTTTAGGAATTGGTGGGGAATATTCTAAAACAATTGCAAAAATAGTTAACTTTAATGCTCTGCTGCCAAAAAGAGGAGAGGATTTAGTGATCGTGCCTCCACCAGCCTTTTATTTTACAGCGTTTTATATTGATCAAAAGTTAAGCTGGGCAAATGCTTGGGCTAGCTTTGGAGGATTAGGTCAATTTTCTGACTGGAAGAAAGAGATCGTTCCATACGTTATCGGAATTACTAAAAAGGAATATTTTGATTTAACGGAAGATATTTTTTCTATTAAACAAGAGAGTAAAGAGGTCTACCAAGAGATAGAGCGAATCACATCTGCTATTTCCGTTGTGGATGAGTTTGTCCCTAACGTAGATACAACTTTAGATATTCAAGAATTAGCAAAAATTAGAGATGAGCTCAAAGTTGATGTTTTATCATTGCATGAAACTCAAGAGGTAATATTTGAAAAACTAGCAACATTGAAATCAGAGAAAGCACACTCGGAAAGTCAGCTTGTAATAGCAAAGAAGGCTGTGGTTAAGCTACAGAGTGACTATGAGTTCGCTCAAGATGCTGACGGTGAATTGATTTGTCCTACTTGTGGTGTTGAACATGATAATTCCTTAACTAATAAATTTTCATTATTAGAAGATAAGGATCAGGCTGAACAAATTGTGCAACGATTTGAGAGTTGTTTGTTAAAGCTAGATAAGGAAATTACTGTCGAAGAAAGTGAATTGTCTTCTGTTCGAGACAGAATTCAACGGTTAAATGAAAAATATTATAAGGAAGAAAAAGAGACTGTTTTCACCTTACAAAACATCCTAGATAGCGTTGCTTCACATTCGGTAAAACACAAGGTTGAGGAGCATAAGAAAAACAAATCAGATGTGTATCATAATTTAAAAGATGATGAGGACAGACTAACAAAACAACGGAAAGGCACAGCGATAGAGCCTAGAAAGAATATCAATAAATACTTTCAAAACACATTTCCAAGCTATACGGCGAAGCTTAAAGCCTTTGGTGTAAATTCTAGCTCAGTCAGAAGCCCAATGAACTACGGGAAAGTAGCAAAAAGTGGAGGGGCTGCTGAGAGCACAAGAGCTATGTTGGCATATTATTTAGTCACATATAATTTGATTCATCAATATAGTGAAGTTTCGTTAAGTCCTTTGATTATCGATACACCCAATCAACATGAACAGGCTGCTAAACATTATGAAAGCATAGTTGATTTAATAAAAAATAATGCACCAGAGGAAGCTCAAGTTTTCTTATGCGGAATGGACTCTGAGAAGTTAAACCCTTTAAAAGAAAGTGGAGGAGTTATTAAGCTTGATAAAGAGCATTCATTATTGGAAGAAGAGCATTATGAAGAGGTGGCCAGTTCTATAGGTTGGATTTTTGAACTATCAGAAGATTAAGAAATGGGGTCAGAGCCGAATGGCACTAACTTAAGCTGATTCTGCACGATATTTGCTTCTGTGTTGAATCTCTTTCATCTCGTGTCTTGGTGCGGTTAACAGTTGATAGTGTTTGGCTCTTCGTTTGACCGCTCTGGGCTCACTTCTTCCGGGCCGTTCCGGGACGATATATGCTGCAATCGAATCATAAAGAAGCTGGATTAACCGAGCTTTCTCTTCACGACTTATTTTGGCCTGATTGAAATGCGGTTCCCATTGTCGCAAAGCCTGTACGCTGCCTTTAAAGCTGATTCGTCGCACAGCCACGTCTTTTTTCTCTGCGGCCCCAAGCATAAGGCGGCGAATACAGTTGTAGGCAATAAAGTGCATGATGATTTCCTTACATACCATCTCCGGTGTTTTGCAGCGCAGAATGTCCATATCCATGGTGGTTTTGATGTCCCGGAAAAACAGTTCTACATCCCATCGTTGAAGGTAAAGATCGGCGATTTCGCTAGCTGGATATTCTTCGGCATCCAGCAAAGTGGTAATGATGTGAAATGAGTCAGTTCTGGAACCGGGCTGACTAACAGAGACTTTAATTTGCCGAAGCAACAGCTTTTCCGGTAGAGCTTCCCACTGCTCTTGCGAATAGCTGGAACGCTTGTTTCTACGCGGTTTTTTCCACTCTATCAGCAGGTCATCTTTGCCCAGAACCTTGACTGCATCGGCATTGGAAACCGGTTTGCGCCGGGCAAGTGTGACAACTGAATCAACGCTTCTATTCTTAAATCCGGAAATATCATAATAACTACAAAAACCCTTATCTCCCAAGAAGATATCACCAGATTCAAAGGCGTCCCACTGCTTGCGCAACATCGGCAACTCATGACTTTTCTTATTGCCGATCTCATAGCTGAGAAGGGTTCCATTATGCAGGTTAAAGCAGGCGCAGATGGCGGCTTGAGGAAACCCGCAACCTGGCTTCTGATGCTTTTGTTGCGGCCACTTTTTCTGATTTTCTTCAGTGTCCGGCATGCTGACACCTGTGCCGTCAACAACAATAACCCGACGCCCGTTCAGACGATCCAGATCAGCTTCAATATGAGTGTGCGATGTATGACTGAGTATTGATTCAAGGGAGTCCTGATCAAGCTTTTGTCGAGCCTTGCAATAAGCTGCCGTGGATGAGCACGGCAGCTTTTCCAACTTCAATGCGGCAAAAGCCTGTACCTTGCGGATTACTTCCTTACACCCGCCATCAGCATCCAACACCTGAGAGAGGAATGCCCAGAATGTATTTTCTTTGCTGTAAATCCTGCGCCGACTCAATGGTCCGGATGAGGCTGGGTAAAGAAACTGAGCGGGTATGAACTTACCCAGACATTCACTCAGTTGGCAGAATGATTTCTGTTTCAGCTGGCGGATTTCCTCTGCCATAATCTGTTGGGCGGAGCGTGGACTGCGACGTGGTCTGGGTAGCTGAAACGGGAGATATAAGATGTTATTATTCATACAATATTATACAATTTTAGTCAGGCTTTGACACTTGTATTATACTTACTGAATCGGCTTAAGTTAGTGCCATTCGGGTCAGAGCCCTTTTCCATCTTTTTCTGAGATGCTGC